>NZ_CDBR01000076.1 GCF_000819685.1 Aeromonas allosaccharophila
TTTGCCAAGCCCGGCACCCAGCATAGCGAGACCGCTTATCCGCAGGTGCGCATGCTCTGCCAAATGGCGCTCATCAGTCACTAGCTTGTTCAAGCGGTCATGGAGAGCTGCGCCGTCAACGAGATGGTGCTGGCCGAGCAGCTTATCGCGCGCACGCCAGACCACTCGCTGCCCCTGTTCGACAAGGGGGTCTATTCGCTTGGCTTGCTCCATGCCTGGCAAACCACCGGCTGCGAGCGCCACTGGCTGCTGCCGCTCAAAAAGGACACGCAATACGAGGTGGTGCGCAAACTGGGGCGTCAGGATGTGCGGGTGCGTCTGACGACCAGTCCACAAGCACGCAAGAAGTAGCCGCAACTGCCGGACACGGTGGAAGCCCGCTTGCTGACTCGCACTACCAACGGCAAGGAGCGCCAAGTGTTGACCTCGATGGTCGACCCGATGCGCTTCCCAGGGGCAGACATCGTCGAGCTCTACAACCATCGTTGGGAAATCGAACTGGGTTATTGGGAAATGAAGCACAGCCTGCAACAACACCGATTGACCCAGCTCCGCAAGAAGGAGGCGGGGATACGGCAAGAGCTGTGGGGCGTGTTGCTGGCGTACAACCTGCTGCGTAACCAGATGGTGAAGATGGCGGCGAGCCTGAAGGGATACACGACGAGTCAGCTGAGTTTTCACATGGCGTCGGTCTATCTTATCCATGAAACTGAGCTGCATGCCGTACCTGTCACCGGGGACTGTCCCGAAGCGGGTAGCTGAGCTGGAGAAACAGGCGGGACAATTTGTATTACCGGAACGAAGGGAGCGAAGTTCCCCCGCAGCGTGAAGCCAAGACCACAGAGGTATAGTGTGAAAAAAGCCAATAAAAACAATGCCAGTCAGTCTTAACTGACTGGCATTAGCCTCCACAGGGAGGGCGTATCAGAGCGGTTGACCCGCCAGCGCAGTCAGCGCTGACTGGGTTGTCAGACGAACGGCGTGCCTTATTTGGCGGCAGGCACGGCGTTGAAGGTGAGCAGGGCCGCCTTGTTGGCATCGCTCAGGGTCAGCTGGTTGCCGTTGATGGAGTAGGTTGCCACCTTCTCCAGCTTTTGCAGGAACTCGGTCTCTTTGTTCATGGCGTCGCCGATGCACATCATGCGAGTGGAGCCCATGGCGCCCAGCGTCAAGACACCGTCACCCTGCTTGGTGATACCGCCAAAATAGCGATTGCAGCCGCCCTTGCCCGCCACCTTGCCGTCAACCACTTGCAGGGTAAAGGTATCGCCGGTGGCGCCTTGCAGCTGCCAGCTGGATGCTTGCAGTTGAGCCATGCTGGAACCTGTTGCCATTGCGCAGCCTCCCAGTGCCAGCGCGGCCAGCAGAGTCAGTTTCTTGTTCATGGATTCACCTCTTAATGATTAGAGCCATCAATACGGCAGCCTGTTTATCATGGCTGGCGCCCATGCCAAAGGAATTTATTGTGATCTCGCTTCACTTTACTACCAGCTGGCATGTGCCATGCTTGTGCCATGCTTAAGCTCAGTTCCGGACCCAGGGAGGGGAAAAGAATGACCAAGGCGTTTCTCATCACACTGCTTGCATCCTGCGCCAACATGGCCGTACAGGCCGCCGACTGGGCAGTTGTTCAGCCGCAATCCAACCCGTCTCTCTATGTCAAAAGTTACTCGGGTGTGCTGCTCAATGGCCATAGCCATCACAGCGACAGTTTTGATCTCTGGCTGGTCAATAGCGGCTATCAATATCCGGTGGTGGATGATGTGACCCTCTTTATGGAAGCGGGACCGGCGGTGGCGGATCAGAATCGTACATCCGGTTTCAATATGAGTTCGGGGGTACGCTACCAGCTCTCTCCGGCATTCCATATCGGCAGCCAGATCAAGCATCTCGATCTCAACAAGGCCAGCACCCTGCTGGAGCTCAACTCCAGCCTGCTGCTGACCCCCAGACTCTCCCTTACCGCCAACTACGGCGTCAGCGCCATCACCGCCGATCAGGCGCTGAGTCTGGGCGTCGGCTTCAACTTCTGATGATCACAGCAGCGGCGTGGCGCTCACCACCACGCCGTTGCGATCCGCATAGACGTAATCCCCTTCGTGGATGGTCACGCCGGCAAAGCTGACCACCGCCCCCAGCTCACCCAATCCCCGCTTCTCGGTCTTGACCGGACAGGCCGCCAGCGCCTTGACCCCGAGCGCCAGTGTCGCCAGGGTGCCCACATCCCGCGCCGCGCCGTGGATCAGGATCCCCTCCCACCCCTGCTCCACCGCCTTGACCGCCAGCTGATCACCCAGCAGCGCGCGGCGCAGCGAACCTCCACCGTCGATCACCATCACTTTGCCGTGGCCGGGACGGGTCACCAAATCCCGCACCAGACTGTTGTCTTCGTAACAGGAGAGCGTCACGGCGCGACCATAAAAGAGGGGCTTGCCGCCAAAATCCTGAAACACCGGGTCGGCCACTTGCAGCAAGTCGCCATGTTGATCGCAGAGGTCGGGCAGGAGATCCAGCATGATTTGATTCCTTTCAGATACATGAAGGTGTTCATTCTTTCATCAGGCGAGGCTTCTGGCAATCCAGAAGGATTCAATATTGCCCAGACAAACTGCTGATTTATCAGTCAATACCGACACCAGCCAGAGCTGGCCATCCGCCACCCAGTAGAGGGCATTCTGGCCAAAACGAGCGGCCAGCTGACAGGCTTGCGGCAGGGAGAGCGCCACCGCCAGCGATGACTCCTGCCAGCGCTCGTTGGGGTCAGATCCCCAAAACGGCCCCACCACGGGCACCTGCAAATCCCCAGTCAGATGGCGCCACAATGCCCGCTCCCGCCGCCGATTGCGCCGTTCGCCGACCCACTGGCTGGCCGGGTTCCAGGCGGTAATGATGGCAAAGGCAGACCAATCAGGTGGCTCAAATGGCGCGATAAAGCAGATTTTCTTGTAGTTTTCCCACAAAATCATGTCAATCACATGTTACATTCCATTACATTTTATAGGGGCGAAAACCCGGTTAAGGCCAAGTATGATGCAGCTGTGCCAGGGTTTGACCTATATCAAAACAGAGTTAAAAAGTTGCTATCTGACGGCAAAGAGTGTTGTTATGCTCCTGTTAACTGATAAAATGCGGCAACTTTCGTAATGGACGACCTTTCCAGGCTCTGCTCGACCAGACTTGTCGGGAACCTATAAGTGGCACAGGGATACTTGCCGGTACTGATGCCTAATTCGCGATATTCCGACCTGACTCTCATACCCAGGATGACGTAATAAATTTTCAGGATCAGTCAGGAAATCGGTTTGTAACGCCAAAGAGTGTTAAATTTAAGATAATTAACTGATAAGAATCTGGGAATACTCATGCAAACACCACACATTCTGATCGTCGAAGACGAGCTGGTCACACGCAATACCCTGAAAAGCATTTTTGAAGCGGAAGGCTACATCGTGCTCGAAGCCAACAACGGCGACGAAATGCATCAAGCCCTCACTTCCCACACCATCAATCTGGTGATCATGGACATCAACCTGCCGGGCAAAAACGGCCTGCTGCTGGCCCGTGAACTGCGTGAGAACGACAACATCGCCCTGATGTTCCTGACCGGTCGTGACAACGAAGTGGACAAGATCCTGGGTCTGGAGATCGGCGCCGATGATTACATCACCAAGCCGTTCAACCCGCGCGAACTGACCATCCGTGCCCGCAACCTGCTGAGCCGCACCATGAACGTGGCTGCCGGTGGCGAAGAGAAGAAGCTGGTTGAGCGCTACCTGTTCAACGGCTGGGCGCTGGATATCAACAGCCGCGCACTGGTCAGCCCGACTGGCGACATGTTCAAGCTGCCGCGCTCCGAGTTCCGCGCCATGCTGCACTTCTGCGAAAACCCGGGCCAGATCCAGACCCGCGCCGAGCTGCTGAAGAAGATGACCGGCCGTGAGCTCAAACCCCACGACCGTACCGTCGATGTGACCATCCGTCGTATTCGCAAGCACTTCGAAAGTGTCAACGATACCCCGGAGATCATCGCCACCATCCACGGCGAAGGCTACCGTTTCTGTGGCGAGCTGGAGCAGGAATAAGCTCTCGCTACGCTGCTGATCTGAAAAGGCGCCTCGGGCGCCTTTTCTGTCTCTGCGGTTTACCTTAATGCAGAGATAATGCAAAACACGGTGATCGTTGCGTCACACGCTGAGCAAGATGAAAAACAAAAAGCCCACTCGCAGGAGTGGGCTTTTTTTTTGAAGCTGGAGCGGGCAGCGGGAATCGAACCCGCATCATCAGCTTGGAAGGCTGAGGTAATAGCCATTATACGATGCCCGCCTGGCATCTGAAATTTGGAGCGGGTGATGGGAATCGAACCCACGTATGCAGCTTGGGAAGCTACCGTTCTACCATTGAACTACACCCGCGTCAGGCCTCCTACTATATGCATTTTGCCGCCGAGCGCAATGGCGCCTTTGCCACTTTTTTCAATAAATCAATCTGTTCGGACAAGGATTGAGCAGACGGTTGCTTTTTCAATCAAACATTTTCAACACAGATAATTTACAAGGTTGCCAAGGCCAAACGGCAAGGATAGTCTTGCGCCACTCGACGCGAGGATGGTGGTAATGGATAAAAAAACGCAAAAACGTCTCTATGGCTGGTTGCGCAAGCAATCGAGTCACGGTCGCCGCTGGATCACGATATCCATCGCTTTTGGCCTTGGCCAGGGCATGCTGATGGTGGCGCAAGCCTGGCTGCTGGCGACCCTGCTGCACGGCTTTATCATCGAAGGCTCAACGCCTGAGCAATCCATCACGCTCTTTATTACCCTGCTGCTGGTGACGCTTGGCAAAGCGGCGCTGGCCTACGGCCGCGAAGTGGCCAGTTTCAAGGCGGGCAGCGCGGTGCGCCAGACCATCCGCCAGCTGGTGCTCACTCGCTTGAGCCGTCTCGGCCCCGCTTATATCCAGCGCCGCCCGGCCGGTAGCTGGGCCAGCCTGTTGCTGGAACAGATTGAAAACATGCAGGATTTCTTCTCCCGCTATCTGCCGCAGATGGCCATCGCCGTCTTTATTCCGGTGGTCATTCTGGTGGCCGTGTTCCCGGTCAACTGGGCTGCGGGTCTGATCCTGCTCGGCACTGCCCCCCTCATTCCCATCTTTATGATCCTGGTGGGTGTGGGCGCCGCCGATGCCAACCGCCGCAATTTTCAGGCGCTGGCCCGTCTATCCGGCCACTTCCTCGATCGCCTGAAGGGGCTGCGCACGCTGCAACTCTTTATGCGAACCCAGGCGGAAGGTTACGCCATTCGCGATGCCTCGGAAGATTTTCGTGAGCGCACCATGGAGGTGCTGCGCCTGGCGTTTTTGAGCACCGCCGTGCTGGAGTTCTTCGCCGCCATTTCAGTGGCACTGGTCGCCGTCTACTTCGGCTTCTCTTATATCGACCATCTGAACTTTGGTAGCTATGGGGTCAAGGTCACCCTCTTTACCGGCCTGTTCGTACTGTTTCTCGCCCCCGAGTTCTACGCCCCGCTGCGGGAACTGGGTGCCCACTACCACGCCAAGGCGCAGGCCATTGGCGCTGCCGAGCAGTTGCTGGAGTTCCTCGAAGCCGAGGTGAGCGAACCGGCCGCAGGCACGGCGCCGTTCCATGCCGACAGCCCGGTCAAGGTAGAAGCCAAAGGGCTTGAAGTGCTGAGCGCCGAGGGCAAGGTGCTGGTCGGCCCCATCGACTTCACTCTGGAAGCCGGTTCGCGCACTGCCCTCATCGGCGTCAGCGGTGCAGGCAAGAGCTCGCTGGTCAACTCCCTGCTCGGCTTTGCCCCCTATCGCGGTGAGCTCAAGGTAAACGGACAGAAGCTCGCCACCCTCGACATGAGCCAGTGGCGCCTGCAGCTGGGCTGGCTCTCGCAGAACCCGCAGCTGTTCCACGCCTCCTTGCGCGACAACCTGCTGCTGGCCAAACCGACGGCCAGCGACGCCGAGCTGGAAGATGCCCTGAAACGGGCGCAGGCGTGGGAGTTTGCCATGGAGAAGGGGCTCGACTATCCGGTCGGCGATCAGGCAGGCGGCCTCTCGGTCGGTCAGGCCCAGCGCCTCGCACTGGCGCGAACCCTGCTCAAATCAACCCAGCTGATGGTGCTCGATGAACCGACCGCCAGTCTGGATCGCCACTCCGAACGCGCCATCATGACCACCCTTGAGCAGGCAATGGCTGGCCAGACCCTGCTGATGATCACCCACCGCCTCGACCAGCTCACCAAGATGGACAAGATCCTGGTGCTGGCGCGCGGCCAGCTGGTGGAGCAAGGCAGCTTCCAGCAACTTAGTTCTGGGCAGGGGCCTTTTGCCCGCCTGCTCTCCCAACGTTCCGGAGGTTCTCTCGATGAGTGATCTGTTGCCGTTTCTGCGCCTCTATCGCCAACACTGGCTCAGCCTCACCATTGGCTTGCTGCTGGCGCTGGTGACCCTGGCCGCGGGCATGGGGCTGCTCTCCCTCTCCGGCTGGTTCCTCTCCGCCGCCGCCGTGGCGGGGATGACCGTTGCGACGACCCATGCCTTTAACTACATGACCCCCGCGGGTGGCGTGCGCTTCTTCTCCATCATCCGCACCGCCGGTCGCTGGGGTGAGCGGGTAGTAAGCCACGATGCCACTTTCCGGGTACTGACCCGGTTGCGGGTCTGGTTCTGGCAAAAACTCTCGCCGCTCTCAACCGGTACCCTGGCCGGTTTCCGTCAGGCGGATCTGCTCAACCGGCTGGTGGCCGACATCGATGCGATGGACCACGTCTATCTGCGGCTGATCACCCCCATCGGCGCGGCCCTGCTCAGCACCGCCGGACTGGTCTTCTTCCTGTCGTTTTTCGACAGCCACCTCGCCCTCACCCTAGGTGCCATTCTGCTGTGTGGCATGATCGCCCTGCCGCTGGTGTTCTACTTCCTTGGCCGTCGCCCCGGTCAGGCGCTGATTGCCGAAAAATCGACCCTGCGCACCCGGATGGTGGACTATCTGGATGGTCAGGCCGAACTGCAGATGTTTGCCGCCGCCCCCAAGGCACTGGTGGAGCTGCAACAGGCCGAACAGGCGCTGCTCACCGCGCAGGCCCGCATGGCCAAGGTGAGCGGGCTGGCCAACTTTTCGGTGCAACTGCTGAGCGGCTGGACCCTGACCCTGATGCTCTGGCTGGCCGGTCATGGGGTGGCGGGTGCTGCGCCCGACCCCATCACCGCGCTGATGGTCTTTGCCACCCTTGCAAGCTTCGAGGCACTGATGCCACTGGCGGGGGCTTTCCAGCACCTCTCCACCAGCCTCACCTCGGCCCGTCGTTTGAACGAGATCCTGCAAGAGGCAAAAGCCCCCGTGTGGGGCGACGAGCAGACCCACGCCACTGCTGGCGCGCTGCAGATCAATGACCTCTATTTTGGCTACCCCGGCAACCCCCAGCCGGTGCTGCGTGGCTGCACCCTGCAACTGCACGCCGGTGAGAAGCTGGCGCTACTGGGCCAGACCGGCTGCGGCAAATCGACCCTGATGGGGCTGCTGACCCGGGAGTGGAGCCCGCAGGCTGGCAAGATCCTGCTGGGTGGCAAGCCGCTCACCGACTATAGCGAGGGGGCGCTGCGCGCCTCCATCTCGGTAGTAAGCCAGCGGGTGCATCTGTTTGCCGCGACTCTGCGCGATAACCTCAAGCTGGCCGCCCCGACCGCCACTGACGCGCAGCTGA
This sequence comes from Aeromonas allosaccharophila, assembly GCF_000819685.1. Lineage (GTDB taxonomy): Bacteria > Pseudomonadota > Gammaproteobacteria > Enterobacterales > Aeromonadaceae > Aeromonas > Aeromonas allosaccharophila. The sequence continues at coordinate 7,715 of NZ_CDBR01000076.1, forward strand.
TTGCGGTGCTGACCCAGGTCGGGCTGGCCAATCTGCTGGAAGACGAAGCGGGCCTCAACGCCTGGCTCGGTGACGGCGGCCGCCCCCTCTCCGGTGGTGAGCGTCGTCGTATCGGCATCGCCCGCGCCCTGCTGCACGATGCGCCGCTCTGGTTGCTGGACGAGCCGACCGAAGGGCTCGACAGTCAGACCGAGCGGGAGATCATGGATCTGCTGTTCCGGCTCGGGACAGATCGCACCCTGCTACTCATCTCCCACCGCTTGCTGGGGATGGAACAGATGGACCGGATTGCCCTGATGGAAGAGGGACAGATCCGCCTCTGCGCCCCTCATGACGAGCTGCTGGCGGATGATTACTACCGCAGCCTTTACCAACGGCTTGCTCCGGTTTGATATCAGCCTGATATCAGGCTGATGGGGGTCACACCCTGACACCCGGGCGCAAAACGGGGCTGGTCGCCGCAGGTGGCTGGCCCCTATAATGTCCCCCTCATTATTCAACAAGATGCCGACATGGAGCGCCTGCGCATTTCTACTGTCCTCATCACCGACACAAGATACGAGACGATGAAACGCCTGATCCTGATGATGCCCCTGATTGCCTCCGGCTGTGCCAACTACGCCTTCAACAGCAATCTGGATAAAGAGAACTTCGACGAATATTTCAAACCCGGTAGCGTGCGCATCTACGAACAGGATGAGCTGGCTGACCTCAACTACCTCTACCTCGGCACCATCGAGGGTGAATCCTGCCAGGCTGATGCCAACCAGCCGGTGCCCAACGCCGGTGACGCACGCACCCTGGCGCGCCGCCGCGCCGCCGACATGGGTGGCAATGGCGTCACCATCGACAAGTGTGCCGAATTCAGCGACACCCCGGGCTGCCTGAAACAGGTGATCTGCTACGGGCAGGCGCTGAAAGTGGCCGAAGAGAAGTAAGCCGCAGCCATGGCCCTCGCCATCGTTCGCCTTGGCAGCCCGCGCCTGCCCGATGAGGGGCTGCGGATCGGCACGGTGCGCCGCCCGCCCCGCGGCGTACCCAAGAGCGAATTTGCCAGCCAGCATTGGTACGATGTCTGGTTCCCCAACCTCGCCCCCAGCAGCGAGACCATGAAGCTGGGTCAGGCCGCCGAGACGCCCGCCCAGTGGGCGGCGTTTGGCAAGCAGTACAAGGCCGAGATGGCGCAACCTGCCGCCAGGCACGATCTGGCACTGCTGGCCGCCCTCTCCCACACCACCAATCTGTCGGTGGGTTGCTACTGCGAGCAGGAGTCCCACTGCCATCGCGCCATGTTGCGCGAATTGCTGGTAGCCGCTGGTGCCGCTATTCGCTAAAACGGCGAGCAAGGGCGGCACGATGGGAAATCGCGTCAGCCGGTATTCGGCAGCCATCAGGCATGGATAGACAGAGAGGGCATCCCGCGGGATGCCCTCTCTCGTTATGTTCGCGCCGCTGCATTCTCGGCAGCAACACTATGATCCCGCCACTCTTTCCTATTGCAGAGTGGGTGCCAGCAACTGCTGACGCAGCGAAGCCTCCCGGGCCAGAGTCATGGCATCCGCCGCCACTCCGGCGACGGGTTCGATGGCCAGCCAGTGGGCAAGATCGGCGGCGGTCTCCTCCAGCGGCCGGAAGTTCAACCCCTTGACGATGGCCGCCTCGGCACTGATAAAGCCGTAACCGGCAAATTCCGCCTGCGCGCAGGGCAGCAAGGTGGGATAGCTCTGCCAGGGCTCGATACCGGCCGCCATCAGGGGCGGCCAGGGCAGCCACTCGGGCTGGATGGGACTTGCTGGTGGCAACCGGGCGCTCAGCCGCTCCAGCCAGTCACTCAGGGTAATGCCGGGTTTGAGCAGGTTGAAGATGCCCGACAACTGCTGCTCGGCCGCGCGCAGCACAAACTCGGCGCAGTCGCGCACATCGAGATACTGCAAGCGATCCTCGCCACTGCCCGGCAACAACCAGGGCCCGCCCTGCTGCACCCGCTTAATCCACCACGCCATCCGACCGGTGGGATCATGGGGGCCGCACAGCACGCCCGGGCGCAGGATGCAGAGCCGCTCGCCCCAGCGGGCACGGTACTGCGCCTCGCACAACACCTTGAGCGGGCCATAGTCAGTGGGCATTTCGCCTGCGGGGATAGCATGCAGCGGCGCCGACTCATCCATTCCGGGCATTGAGAAATCGCGATAAACGCTGATGGTGGAGATAAAGATCAGCCGCTCGCAGCGCCCGAGCAAGGCTGCCGAGAGGCTCGCCGCCTGCTCGGGGCGATAGCAGCAGGTGTCGATGGCGAGATCCCACTGCAACCCGGCCCCTTGCAGGGCGCTCAGGCTCTTGTCCCTGTCGCCGGTGAGCTGCACCAGATCGCGCCAGTCCGGATGCTGGTGCAGGCCGCGGTTGAACAGGGTCACTTCATGGCCCCAATCCAGCGCCAGCGCGGTGAGGTGGCGCCCCAAAAAGCCGGTGCCACCGATAATCAGCAGTTTCATCCCTCTCCCTCCCCTTCGGCGCGAGTGCGCACATTTCATCCTGATGCGCCCGTTGCCTCCACCCTACGCAACTTGGCGCGCTGGCACAGCCTCCGACTGGCCGGGATGGGACAGGGATCACGGCAGCGCAGCAGAAATGGGCGTAATGAGGCCAAGCCTGCGTTTTGGGGCTGCCTGTGCTAAATTGCCGGGGTTTTCAGTCAGGATCCGCCATGAAGTTCGAAATCGACACCCTCGGGATCATCCGCTCTCCCTACAAGGAGAAGTTCGCCATCCCCCGCCAGCCCGGTCTGGTCAAATCGGCTCGCGCCCGCCTCGAGCTGCTCCCCCCTTACGATCAGCCGGATGTGCTGCGCGGCATCGAGCAGTTCTCCCATCTGTGGCTCAGCTTCGTCTTTCACCAGACCATGGCGCAGGGCTGGCACCCGACAGTGCGCCCGCCGCGCCTTGGCGGCAACGAGCGGGTCGGTGTCTTTGCCACTCGCTCCACCTTCCGCCCCAATCCGCTCGGCCTCTCGGTGGTCGAACTGCACGGGGTCGGCCGCGAGCGAGGCAAGCTGTGGCTGGAGCTGGGGGCGGTGGATCTGCTCGATGGCACCCCCATCGTCGATATCAAACCCTACATTCCCTATGCCGACAGCCTGCCGGATGCCCGTGGCGGCTTTGCCCCCGATGCGCCCACCCCGCCGCTGGCGGTGAGTTTCAGTGCCGAGGCCGAGCAGCAGTTGCAACCCTGGCTCAAGGGCCATCCCGAGCTGCGCCAGCTGGTGAGCGAAGTGCTGGCGCAAGATCCGCGCCCCGCCTACAAGAAGGGCAAGCCGGATGAGAAGGAGTACGGGGTACGGCTGTTTGACTGCAACGTCCGTTTTCGCATCAATGAACCGGATTGCATGGTGCTGGCCATCGAGCCCGCCTGATCCCGGGCGTGAAGGCGTCATTGGCCCCACTGACGCAATTTCACACCTTTATTTCACGCCTTCTTCACGTCACAAGGGGCTTAATAAGCCTGTGAATTGTGTGGCATTGATCAGACTATCCACCCGGTTGCCAGTGATACCATGCGGAAAGTAGAGGGAATTTTCTCTCCGACTGCCGCCCGTTTCAGGCTGCTGGCCACTGCCAAGTCGTGGCAGCACGGCAGTTACCGCCAAGGGATCCGGCCTCGCTTCGATATGCAGTTCAGCGGGGATGCCACACGGATGTGACAACCAATCTGAAGGAACAAACCTATGCTGATGAACAGTGAACAACGTTACGGCACCCTGAATATCGGGCTGCACTGGCTGACCCTGTGGGCCATGATCGCCGTCTACGCCCTGATCGAATTTCGCGATATTTTTCCCAAAGGTGACCCAGGCCGGGATCTGATGAAGGAGTGGCACTTTATGCTGGGGCTGCTCATTTTCGCTCTGGTATTTGTCAGACTGGCGCTGCGCTGGATGAGCCCGACACCCCGCATCGTGCCCGAGCTTTCCCCGGTCATGCACAAGCTGGCAAAACTGGCCCACCTCGCCCTCTACGGCTTTCTGATGCTCACTCCGCTGTTTGGCTGGCTGTTACTGAGCGCCGCGGGCAAGCCCATCCCCTTCTTCGGGCTTGAGTTGCCTGCCCTGATCTCCCCCAGCCCGGACCTCAAGGGGCTGATCAAGGAGGTGCACGAGACCCTGGGTAATATCGGTTACGCGCTGATCGGCCTGCACACGGTGGCGGCCCTCTATCACCACCATATTCTCAAAGACAACACCCTCACCAATATGCTGCCGCCGCGCCGCAGCTAACGGGTAACGGGTAACGGGGAAACAGAGAGGGGGCCATCGTGGCCCCCTCTCCATTTCTATATTTCTATCACTCCATGGGATAGCACTATCATCATTGCCACCATAGCTTGCCTCTGATGAGTCTTGATAGGCGGCTGAAGCCCCCTGATTCAGTCCCGATACAGGAGTGGCAAGATAGGATTCGAATTGACTCGAAGCGACATTCACTTTCTAATTGACAGCCTGGATCCCTATGACCGTTCACATCATGAAAATTCTGTTGGTCGAAGACGACAAGCTGCTCAATCACCACCTCTCCTCCCTGCTGACCGAAGCCGACAATCAGGTCTACAGCACCGACAAGGCCGAGATTGCTCTGCACTATGCCGTTGACTACCCCATTGATGTGGCGATCATCGACCTCGGTCTGCCCGATATGGATGGCCTGCAACTGATCCGGCGACTGCGTGAACGGCAGATCCCCTTCCCCATCATTGTGCTGACCGCCCGTGGCAACTGGCAGGACAAGGTCGAAGGACTGGAAGCCGGTGCTGATGACTATCTGGTCAAACCGTTCCAGAAAGATGAGCTGCTGGCCCGCCTCAATGCGCTGGTGCGCCGCAGTGCCGGTTTTATCTCGCCCAAGGTGAAGGCCGGTGATTACGAGCTGGATCTCTCCCGCAAGGAGCTGACCATCGCCGGTGAAGTGGCGGTGCTCACCAGCTTTGAATACCTCATTCTGGAGTACCTGATGCGCAACGCCCGTCAGGTGGTCTCCAAGCAGCAACTGCTCGACCAGCTCTACGGCGACGGCGAAGGGGACCCCAACACCATCGAGGTGATGGTTAGCCGCCTGCGCAAGAAGCTGGATCCGGAAGGGACGATTCAACCCATCTCCACCATCCGGCGCCAGGGCTACATCTTCAACCTGTCGTGTAACTGATGCAGTTTCATCTGCCACGCCCCATCAAGATGATCCGCAGCTCCCTGCACATCAAACTGCTGCTCAGCTCGCTGCTGGTCATCGCGCTGATCATGGGGTTTGCCGTCTACGCCCTCTACCTCGGCCATATCGAGGAGCAGAGCCAGAAGGCCAGTGCCCGGATGCAGGAGAACCTGGCCAAGCTCTTCTCCTCCACCGAGCCGGACGACAAAGGCCCCACCGTCGAGCTGGGGCGGATGTCTCGCGATGCCAGTGACAGCAACCTCGACACCCTGATCTGCCGCGCCGATGGCGAGCTGGTCTGGTCGAGCCTCCATATGCCTGAGGTGATCAAGGCCAAACATACCATTTGCCGCGATCTGATGAAGTATCTGGGGGGGATGGATCTCGACTACTTCTTCAAGAAACACACCATCAAGAACGGCGAGAGCTACTACGTCTACAGCTTGCGTTTTATCCGCAATCCCGGCAGTGGCACCACCGCCTACTACGTAGTGATGATCGACTCGGCCAAACGCTATCACGAAGAGTCGCGCACCTATCTCTACCAGACCGCCCGTCAGGCGCTGCTCGCCTACCTGCTGCTGGCCGGACTGCTGCTACTCACCACCTTCTGGAGCCTCAGCTCCCTGCGCACCATCGCCCGCCAGATCGACGATATCCGGGCTGGCAAGGGCGATGCGCTGTCAAACGAATTCGAACGGGAACTGGCCCCGCTGACCGACTCGGTCAACCAGCTGCTGGAAAACGAACGCCAGCAGACCCAGCGCTACCAGCACGCCCTCAACGATCTCGCCCACAGCCTGAAAACCCGGCTGGCGCTGATCCAGATCACCACCCGCGAAGTGCAACTGGGGCGGGAGATCCACGACAACATCAACGAACAGATCCTCACCATGGATCAGATGATCCAGTACCAGCTCAGACGCGCAGTTACCGGCCGCCAGCGCCTTGCCAGCAAGGGCACCGAGCCGGTGCCGCTGATTGAGAAACTGCTGGCCAGCCTGACCAAGGTTTATCGCCACAAGAAGCTGCAAACCCACTTCAAGTTCGATGATGACGCCCTCTTTCACGGCGAACAGGGCGACCTGATGGAGCTGATGGGCAACCTGCTCGACAACGCCTGCAAGTTTGCCATCAGCGAAGTGAAGGTGACGGTACGCCGCCATCTCGAGCGGCTGCGTATCGAAGTGGAAGATGATGGACCGGGTATCGACCCGGCCAAATCGGAGCAGATCTTCCAGCGCGGCGTGCGGGCCGACAGCTCGCCGGGTCAGGGCATCGGTCTGGCGGTGGTCACCGAAATCGTCCACAGCTATGGCGGCCAGATCCGGGTCGATGAATCCCCCCTCGGCGGCGCCCGCTTTACCCTGGACTTGCCCTGATCGGCATTGCCCAGTGCAGCCTCGCCAGTGATGGCCCTATCACAAGGCCCCCGACCTCGGGGGCCTTGTCGTTGCAGCCCCTCGAGCAATTCAATTTATTGATCCGGCACAGATTATCGCCCCCCGGCCCTTCCACCACCGGCTTCAATCGGTATCATGGTTACGCGGCAACAAGCCTCTCCCGGAGCCACACCATGAGCATTCGTTTTCATAAGGGTGTTATCCGCAGAATATGGGTTAAAAGCAGCACACCGGGAGCTGTAACTTGGAGGCGGTAGCGTTGATTTTATCAATTTTTCGCTTGGTACTGATTACAGCGAACGCCAGCATACAATGCTTATATATTAAGGCGGTATCTATTAATGAATAATAATTTTATTGAGCTTTTAAGACCTTATGCATTGATAGTAATCGAACAGTATGGAAAATTAAAAAACACCGATTTTTTTCCAAAACTGCAGTTAGTTCTTATAGAGAATGGGATTGAACCAACTTGGCTTGAGTCAAACATCATTGAAATATCGATACTTACAAATAAACTGATCGATAATGCAATCTCTGATTGGCTTGAAAAACAATTTTCAAACTACCCACACCCTACAATTAGAAATAAGCAAGAAATAATATCAGGAAAAGTTTCCTCTGTTGAGGAAAGCTCTGCAAGCTCGATGTACTCTTATTCTAGTACTTATGGATGGGATTTGTGGTCCGCGAGTGGGATGGCAGCAGGGAAAAAACTTCAAACCATCATACTACATGATGAAATAGAACCATATTATATTGTTTGGGGGAAAGACTCCATTGGTATACGTAAATTTAATATAATTGATTTTAAGTGGGAACAAAAAAAAGGCTTTCGTATAATAACAAAGAAAACGCTAGAAGGTCACGGTGATGGCTTCAGTGGCTCCAAATCAGTTACTGTGCATAAAGTTCACTATCCATCAATAAGAAGTGCTTATGCCAGAATCAACCCTGCAATAACTTACTCTGCCATTTGTACTCGACTTAGAAATGGGCTGCCTCCAGAGGAGGCATTCGACAAGCCCAACATGCGAATAAATAGTGACATTAATAAACTTGGTGTTGTTGTAAAAAAAGACATTTGGATTGAAAATAATAAAAACATTTAATGTAATCATTAAAAATACCCAGTCAACTAAGACAAAGAACAATAATTAAAGGCAGTTAAATGAAAAATATAATTTTAAAAGGCTTTATTATTGTGCCTCTCTCCGAGCTTACGATAGTCAAGAGTGAGCTTGATGCCCATCTCTGTTTAACTCGTGCGGAAACAGGCTGCCTGACCTTTAAGGTGAACCAAGATCCTCTCAATCCCTGCCGATTCGATGTCTATGAAGAGTTTGTTGATGAGGCGGCTTTTCAAGCGCATCAGGCCAGAGTCAAATCCTCTCGCTGGGGGGAAATAACCGTCAATGTCGAGCGCTTTTATACAGTGACAGAAAGTACGGTAACAGGCATGACAGCGACAGGGATTATATAAATGACAGCCTTGCCGTTTTAGGCAAGGTAGCGAACCGGGAGTGGCGCAGAACTCGCCCTCCTCCTCGCGACCACGAATTCCGATTACGCTGCGCTCACCGAACCCGAGTTACTTCCACTCTTTGTTACTAAGGCCACTATGATCCGTCCATTATCCGCCACTGATCTGGATGCTGCTGTTGAGCTCTGGTATCAGGCATCGGTGCAGGCCCACGACTTTATTCCCGCCGCCTTTTGGCGTGAGCAACGGACAGCGATGCGCGATAGTTACCTGCCCGCCAGCAAGAGCTGGGTCTATGAGGAGGATGGTCAGCTGGTGGGCTTTATCTCCTGGTATCAGGGGTCTGTCGCCGCACTGTTTATCTCCCCTGGCTATCAGTCACACGGGCTGGGTCGACGACTGCTCAATCACCTCAAGGCACATTATGACCGGCTCGAGTTGACGGTCTACGCCGAAAATGAGCGGGCGCGGCGCTTCTATTGCCGCAACGGTTTCAAAGAGGGTGAGCAGCAGTTGTGCGAGCATAGCGGCCGCCCCGAGCTAGTGATGCATTGGCAGCGGGGATAAGCGGGGCGCTCATAGCGATGGCGAGCACGCCTTGCCTGTTTTTTGGCTGCCTTGAATGCCATGGCGGCATTCTCTACAATGACCCACTTTTTATTCATTTCGGGTTATATCGATGAGCGATACCAGTACCAAACCGGCTCTGCCGGATCACCTCTCCTGCAATCCCCGCAGCCCTCACTATGTGGCCGCCTGCTTCGAGCACCCGATCGGTATTCGCCTGAACGGTAAAGAGCGCACCGATGTCGAGGAGTACTGCATCAGCGAAGGTTGGGTGAAGATCCCCTCCCCCAAGGCGCTGGATCGCCGTGGTCAGCCCATCCTGATCAAGCTCAAGGGCACCGTTGAAGCCTTCTACAGCTAAACAGCGCGCTGCAGTTTGATAAACAACAAGGCCACCCTCGCGGTGGCCTCGTTGTTTCCAGTATTGGTGCTGACATCTACGCTCGCAGAGCGGCAAGCACCAGCCCGCATTTCTTGCTGTACGGCCCTTATACCCCCAACCGGTCGCGCAGGGTATACCAGGCGGCGCCCGCGGCGGTGAAGGGGATACGGAACAGCCGACCACCGGGGAAGGGGTAGTGCGGCAGTTTGGCAAAGGCATCGAAGCGCTCCGCCTGACCGCTCAGCACCTCGGAGAGCAGCTTGCCCGCCAGATGGGTGCAGGTGACGCCGTGGCCACTGTAGCCCTGCATGTAGTAGATGTTGGGGCCGATGCGACCAAATTGCGGCAGCCGTGACAGGGTGAGCAGGAAGTTGCCGGTCCAGGTGTACTCCACCTTGACCCCCGCCAGTTGCGGGAAAGTTTTGAGCATCTTGGGGATGATCAGCCGCTCGATATCCGCCGGATCCCGCGCGCCATAGACCACGCCGCCGCCATAGAGCAGCCGGTGATCGCTGGAGGTGCGGTAGTAATCGAGCAGGTAGTTGCAATCCTCCAGGCAGTAATTTTGTGGCAACAGGGAGCGGGCCCGCTCCTCCCCCAGCACTTCGGTGGCGATCACCTGGGTGCCGCAGGGCATGCTCTTGCCAGCCAGCTCGGGCACCAGATTGCCGAGGTAGGCGTTGCCCGCCACCACCACAAAGCGCGCCTTCACCGCCCCCTTGGCGGTCTTGACCAGTGCCGGCTGCCCCGGGGTGATGCTGGTGACGGCAGACTGCTCGAAGATTTGCCCCCCCTGCATGCGGATCGCTTCGGCCTCCCCCAACGCCAGATTGAGCGGGTGGATATGGCCGCCGCTCTTGTCGAGCAGGGCGCCGACGTAGCGATCACTCGCCACCACTTCGCGCACGCCTTTGGCATCGAGCAGCTCCAGCTGGTCGTTGCCCCACTTCTGCCAGCGGGCATACTGGGATTTGAGCTCATGCAGCTGCTTCTCGGTCTCGGCGGCAAAGACGCCCCCCTGCTGCAGATCGCACTGGATGTTGTAGCGCTTGATCCGCTCGCGGATGATCTGGCCCCCCTCAAACAGCATGGAACCGAGCAGCCTGGCCTGATCCGGCGGGCAGTTCGCTTCTATGGTGTCGATGTCGCGGCTGTAGGAGTTAACGATCTGGCCGCCGTTGCGGCCGCTAGCGCCAAAACCGACCCGGGCCGCCTCCAGCACCACCACCTTGTAGCCCTTCTCCACCAGATGCAGGGCGCTGGAGAGGCCGGTATAGCCCGCCCCGATGACACAGACGTCGCACTCCAGCTGCTCGGTCAATGTCGGGTAGGGCGCGTGTTTATTGGCGCTGGCTGCGTAGTAACTGTTTACATGTTCGGTCATGATCCCTGTTTCCTTACCGGTTCGGTTGCCAAACTACTGCCTAGATTAAAAACTGGCCGGGGTGTGGGCGCTGACGATGCGACAAGTCTGCCCCGACGGATTGCTGAAGCTGTGGGGCTCGCCGGTGTCGATCACATAGCTGTCGCCCGCCTCCAGCGGATAACTCTGGCCCGCCACCGTCAGGACCACAGATCCCTCCAGCACGGTGCCGACCTCCTCCCCCTGATGGGTCACCTGACCGCCGGTGTCGGTGCCGGGGGGATAGGTCTCCAGCATAAAGCCGAGCTGGCGGCGGTTGTTGCCGTTGTGCACCAGCTTGAGGGAGACCCCCTGACTGCCCAGCTCGATAAGCTGATCAGCCTTGATCACCACCTCCGGAGTGCGGCTCTCCTCCTCGGCGAAGAAGCGCGACAGCGGCAGGCCATAGACGGTGAGCAGCTTTTGCAGGGAGGCAACCGACGGGCTCACCTTGTCCTGCTCGATCATGCAGATGGCGCCGTGGGTCAGGCCGCTCAGCTCGGCCGCCCGTCGCTGGGAGAGCCCCAGCTGATGGCGCACCGCCGCCAATCGTTCCCCCATGGTGTGCGCCCCTGCGTCTGCCGCACCCAGCCCACGGGCCACGCTCTCCCTGCTCTGTGGCCCGCTCATGGCAAGCCCCCTCTTGCTGCGCTATCTCTGCATCCTTGCATCATCAGCCTCCCCTGCTCGCGCGTGATCGCATCGGGTCACGCGTGGCCTGTTTACCCTACTGGTTAAAATAGCCGACCAGCTTTCCCTTGCCGTTCACTATGTTACACAGCGCAACCGTTCATTATTTTGCACACCTGATTTACCATCTCCCGGTCGCTTGCCCACTTGCAGCCAGCAAGCGAACGGGGAAAAACGCGCTACACAGCCCATTTTCTAGCATGACGCCCCCCAGCAATTCAAATATATTTAACACTTGAAAAACATTTCAGCTCAAATTATGGTCTTCCTGTGCTTATTATTTTATACGGCAGCGGCGCAGGAAGGGTCGGCTTACTCCGGCAACCAGCTGCTCTGACCCACACTCGAGGCTTCTCATGTCAGGAACAACATCTCACTCCAGCTTGATCACATCCCGCGCCTATATAGATGGGCAGTGGTGCCATGCCGCCAGCGGCCGCACCTTCGAGGTCACCAACCCCGCCAGCGGCGCCGTCATTACCCAGGTGCCCGACATGGATGCCGAGGATACCCGCCGCGCCATCGCGGCCGCCCACGCGGCGCAACCCGCCTGGGCGGCGCTGACCGCCAAGGAGCGCAGCAACAAGCTCTACGCCTGGTTTGCTGCCATCACCGCCCACAGCGACGAGCTGGCGCGCATCATGACCTGCGAGCAGGGCAAGCCGCTGGCGGAAGCCAAGGGCGAGGTGGCCTACGGCGCCAGCTTTATCCAGTGGTTCGCCGAGGAGGGCAAGCGTGCCTATGGCCGCACCATCCCGGGCTTTAGCGGCGATCGCCGGTTGGCCACCATCAAGCAGCCGGTGGGGGTGGTCGCCGCCATCACCCCGTGGAACTTCCCGATTGCCATGATCACCCGCAAGGCGGGCCCGGCGCTGGCCGCCGGTTGCACCATCGTCATCAAGCCCGCCGCCGAGACCCCGCTCTGCGCGCTGGCGCTGGCGCTGCTTGCCGAGCAGGCGGGCATCCCCGCCGGTGTCATCAATATCGTCACCAGCCATCAGGCGAGCGCAGTAGGCAACGAGCTGTGCAGCAATCCGGTGGTGCGCAAACTCTCCTTCACCGGCTCCACCCGCATCGGCAAACTGCTAATGCGCCAGTGCGCCGACACCATGAAGAAGCTGTCGCTGGAGCTGGGCGGCAACGCCCCCTTTATCGTCTTTGACGACGCCGACCTCGATGCCGCGGTGGCCGGGGCGCTCGCCTCCAAATACCGCAACGCCGGGCAGACCTGCGTCTGCGCCAACCGCATTCTGGTGCAGGCCAGCGTCTACGACGCCTTCGCCGAGAAACTGACCGCCGCAGTCAAGGCCTTCAAGGTAGGGGATGGCATGGCGGAGGGCACCCAGATTGGCCCGCTCATTAACCCCGCCGCCGCCAGCAAGGTGGCCGAACTGGTGCAGCAATCGGTCGCCGCCGGTGCCGAGCTGCTGCTGGGGGGCGAAGCCCACCCCGCCGGCCCCCTTTTCTACCAACCCACCATTCTGGGCAAGGTGGCTAAAACCAACCCCATCCTGCAGGAGGAGATCTTCGGCCCGGTCGCCCCGCTGGTGTGCTTCGAGACCGAAGCCGAGGCCATCGCCATTGCCAACGACACCCCCTACGGGCTCGCCGCCTACTTCTATGGCCGTGACATCGCCCGGGTGTGGCGCGTCGCCGAACAGCTGGAATACGGCATGGTCGGCATCAACGAGGGGATCATCTCAACCGAATTGGCCCCCTTTGGCGGCATCAAGGAGTCGGGTCTGGGCCGGGAAGGGGCTGCCGAGGGGCTGGAGGAGTATCTGGAGACCAAATACCTCTGCTTTGGCGCCATTCGCTAGGGCAGCAGGGCCAAGGCATCCCATTCACAGATGTCTTGGCCACTTAATCCATCGTGTTAATAGATAGATGCAGCAGCTCACCCTAGGCGGCAGGGGGCTAAATGTGGCCCACGGTTCACCGCAAGAGGGCTGCTGCAGAACAAACCACAGGCCGCCGATCTGCACCGATCGGCGGGGATGGGCGACAGATCGCCCGCCACATGTTCAGGGAATATCGGGGCTACGGCCCCTCAGGGAGGAAAGATGAGTCAGTCAGAATCAAACAAGGCGTGGCAAGCGCGCCGCGAAGCGGCCGTGGTCAACGGCGTCGGTACCCTGCTGCCGGTCTTTATCGACCGTGCGCAAAACGCCGAGTTGTGGGATGTGGAGGGCAACCGCTACATCGACTTTGCCTCCGGCATCGCCGTGCTCAACACCGGCCACAACCACCCCAAAGTGGTGGCGGCGGTGCGCGATCAGCTTGAAAAGTTCAGCCACACCTGTTTTCAGGTCACCCCTTACCCCGGCTATATCGAGCTGGCAGAAAAGCTCAACGCCCTGGTGCCCGGCCCGACGCCGAAGCGCACCCTGTTTCTCTCCACCGGTGCCGAGGCGGTCGAGAACGCCATCAAGATTGCCCGCGCCCACACCGGCCGCAGCGGCACCATCGCCTTCAAGGGGGGCTTTCATGGCCGCACCATGATGGGGATGGCGCTCACCGGCAAGGTGGTGCCCTACAAGACCGGCTTTGGCCCCTTCCCGGGTGAGGTCTATCACATCCCCTTCCCCGCCGATTATCTCGGGGTGAGTGAAGAGGATGCCCTGCACGCCCTCGAGCTCTGCTTCAGCGCCGATATCGAACCCTCCCGCGTGGCCGCCATCATCATCGAACCGGTTCAGGGTGAAGGGGGCTTCTATCCCGCCTCCCCGAGCTTTATGCAGAAGCTGCGCAGCGTCTGCGACCAGCACGGCATCCTGCTGATTTGCGACGAGATCCAGAGCGGTTTCTGCCGCACCGGCAAGACCTTCGCCACCGAGTATTCGGGGGTTGAACCCGACATCATGACCCTGGCCAAGAGTCTGGCGGGCGGCTTCCCGCTGTCTGCCGTGGTTGGCAAGGCAGAGATCATGAACTCGGCCAAGCCGGGCGGTCTGGGCGGCACCTATGCGGGCTCCCCCATCGCCTGCGCCGCGGCACTGGCGGTATTGCAGGTGATCGATGAGGAAAAACTCAACCAGAAAGCGCTGGATCAGGGCGAGCAGATCAAGGCGGGACTGGAACGCATAGCCGAGCGTTTTGACTGCATAGGTCAAATTCGCGGCCCCGGTGCCATGGTGGCCATGGAGCTGGTGAAACAGCGCGATGCCAGCCAGCCCGATCCCGACCTCACCAAGCGACTGGTGGCCGAGGCGGGCAAGCGCGGTCTGGTCCTGCTCTCATGCGGGGTGCGCGCAAATGTCATCCGTTTTCTCGCCCCCCTGACTGCCCCTGCGGCAGTGATTGACGAGGGGCTGCAACTCCTTGAAAAATCACTGGAGGCCGTGCTGGCCTGACCAGCAGGAAAGTGACCGCTCACCTGTGCAAATAAATGCAATTTTGCCCCCTTTTTTTCTTGTCAAGGGGGCCCTGCAAATGCACAATGCGCCGCCACTGAAAGAACCGATGTAAAACAATGGCATCGGTTCTTTTTTAACCAGTGAACAAACCCATAAACGAGGCCGGATCACCCCCGGAAAAGATAGCGAGATTGGCAGCAATCTCCCGACACCAAGTCTAGTGAGGAACAACATGGGGCATCTCAATGCTTTCCAACCGGCCATGGCCGGTGTGCGCCGCCCTGGCGCCCTTGATTCCCGGGCCTCTCTCCCGGTTTCGTTGATGGACCGTGCCACTCTGGCACTGCATGAGGAACATGCATAATGGCGGCCCAACAGGTTGGTCTGAAAAAGACCCTCAAGCTGTGGCAAGTCGTGGTTATGGGACTGGCGTACCTCACCCCCATGGCGGTGTTCGACACCTTCGGCATCGTCACCGAGATCACCGAAGGCCATGTGCCGACCGCCTACCTGTTTGCCCTGATCGGCATGCTGTTCACTGCCCTGAGCTACGGCCATCTGGTGCGCAAGTTCCCGTCAGCCGGCTCCGCCTATACCTATGCCCAGAAGGTGTTTCACCCCTATGTCGGCTTTATGGTGGGCTGGACCTCCCTGCTCGACTACATGTTCATGCCGATGATCAACATGCTGCTGGCCAAGATCTATCTGGGCGCCCTGTTCCCTGAGGTAGAGCCCTGGACCTATATCTTCGGTCTGGCGGTGGTGATGACCGCTCTCAACCTGCGCGGCATCAAGCTGGTGGCCAACTTCAACAGCCTGATTGTGGTGATGCAGTTCAGCATCATTGCCATCTTCATCGGCCTGATCGCCTGGGGCGTTCACAACGGTGAGGGGCTGGGTACCGTGGCGAGCAGCCGTCCCTTCTTCTCGGAGCAGATCCAGGTGTCGCCGCTACTGATGGGGGCCTCCATCCTCTGTCTGTCGTTCCTCGGCTTTGACGCCATCAGCACCCTGTCGGAAGAGACCCCGGACGCGGATCGGGTGATCCCCCGCGCCATCGTGCTGACGGCGCTGATCGGCGGCGTGCTGTTTGTCACCACCTCCTACTTCCTGCAGCTCTACTTCCCGGACATCTCTCGCTTCCAGCATCCGGATGCGGTGCTGCCGGAGATCGCACTCTATGTCGGCGGCAAGCTGTTCCAGGCGGTGGTACTGGTCTGCACTACTGTGGCGGTGCTGGCCTCCGGGCTGGCCTCCCACGCCGGTGTATCGCGCCTGCTCTACGTGATGGGTCGTGATCGCGCCCTGCCCGCCCGCTTCTTCGGTTACATCCATCCGAAGTGGCAGACTCCGGCGTTCAACGTGCTGCTGGTCGGCCTGCTGGCCCTCTCTGCGGTGTCGCTGGATCTGGAGATGGCGCTGGCGCTGATCAACTTCGGCGCCCTGGTGGCCTTCACCTTCGTCAATCTGGCGGTGATTGCCCACTTCTATGTGAAGCTCGGTCGCAACAAGTGTCTCAAGGATCACCTGATGTATCTGCTGCTGCCGCTCTGTGGCGCCGCCTGTATCGGGGTACTGTGGCTCAACCTCGAGCCCTCCTCCTTCGAGCTGGGGCTGATCTGGGCGGCGCTGGGGGCCATCTACCTGTTCCTGCGCCTCACCGTGTTCCGCATCCCGCTGCATACCGCTGACAAGGTGGAGATCGCCCAGTAATCGTTGGCGCCCTCTTCCGATAGAAGACAAGGAGCCTGCGGGCTCCTTGTTGTTTCTGTGGTGCGCTGGTTGCCGGCAGCACTGGTTTCCCGAAGTGCAGTTTTTGCGAGAAGTGTGACTTATTTCAAATAACTACCCACCCGCACCGTTCGCCATGCCACGGCCGTGGCCAAGCTGCGCCATGAGCATAGTCATTAAAGTGAATGGATATGCAGCCAACATTTTCCTCTACGCCCCCCTCCATCTCACCCGTCAGCCGATGAAATGGCATGACCCGCTCACGGGCAGACCATGGCAAATATGATCAGGATCAATGTTGAGGCTTCATGCACCCTGCAGCGCAGATTTGCCGTTTTTTCATACGCAACGGAAGGGGACGTTTACCCCCCCGGAAAAGGGGGGGAGGCCCGGGATGAGCCGCAGGGGGCGAGTGACCACTTACCTGCCACCCGGTTATGCAAAAAAATGCGGTTTTTCGGCCATTATTGCTTGTCAAGGGGGCTGACCGAATGCACAATACGCCGCCAATAAAGGACCGATGTTCACTGCGACATCGGTTTTTCTATTTTGAAGTGCAGTACAAACCCACCACAAGAGGCCGGAACGTTTCCGGAAGTGATATTCGAGATTGCCAAACAATCTCCCGACGTTGAGAGGATAACAATGGGGCGTTTTAATGCTTTCCTGCCGGTACAGCCCGGTATGCGCCTCCCCGGCGCCCTTGATGTACAGGCTTGCGAATCCATCGTATCCCTGCGCTCGTTGCAAGCACGTGCTGCGGCACTGATTGAGGAGAAAGCGTAATGGCATCGCAAAACGCCAAGCTGCTCAAGACCCTTACCCTGACACAAGTGATTGTGATGGGTCTGGCCTATCTGACCCCCATGGCTGTCTTCGACACCTTCGCCATCGTCGGTGACATCACCGAAGGCCGGGTCGCCACCGCCTATCTGCTGGCTCTGGGTGGCATCCTGCTCACCGCTTTCAGCTACGGTCATCTGGTACGCAAGTTCCCCTCTGCGGGCTCCGCCTATACCTACGCCCAGAAGGTGTTCAACCCCTACGTCGGTTTCATGGTCGGCTGGTCATCCCTGCTCGACTACATGTTCATGCCGATGATCAACATCCTCCTGGCCAAGATCTACCTGACCGCCATGTTCCCGGGCGTCGAGCCCTGGGTGTTCATCTTCGGTCTGGTGACCGTGATGACCTTCCTGAACCTGCGCGGCATCAATCTGGTGGCCAACTTCAACGGTCTGATCGTGGTGATCCAGCTCGCCATCATCACCCTCTTTATCGGCCTGATGGCGTGGGGCATCTACCACGGTGAAGGCGCGGGCACCCTGATGAGCAGCCGTCCGTTCCACTTCGACTCTGCCCAGATGGTGCCGCTCTTTACCGGTGCGACCATCCTCTGCTTCTCGTTCCTCGGCTTTGACGGTCTGAGCTCTCTCTCCGAAGAGACCCCGAACGCCGGCAAGGTGATCCCCAAGGCGATCGTGCTGACGGCCCTCATCGGTGGCGTCATCTTCGTGGTGGTCTCCTACTGCCTGCAGCTCTACTTTCCGAGCCTCTCCCGCTTCCAGCATCCGGATGCGGTACTGCCGGAGATCGCGCTCTACGTTGGCGGCACCTTCTTCCAGTCCGTGGTCCTGGTCTGCACCACGGTCGCGGTACTGGCCTCCGGCATGGCGGCTCACGCCGGTGTCTCGCGCATCCTCTACGTGATGGGGCGTGACCGGATGATCCCGGAGCGGGTATTTGGCTACATCCACCCGAAATACCGCACCCCGGCCATCAACGTGCTGATGGTGGGCGGTCTGGCCCTCTCCGCAGTCTCCTTTGATCTGGATACCGCGCTGGCGCTGGTCAACTTCGGCGCACTGGTGGCATTCAGCTTCGTCAACCTGTCGGTGATCGGTCAGTTCTGGGTGCGCGAGAAGCGCAACAAGACCCTCAAGGATCACCTCATCTACCTGTTGATGCCGCTGCTCGGCGCCGCCACCATCGGTGCCCTGTGGATCAACCTGGAGCAGAGCTCGCTGGAGCTGGGCCTGATCTGGGCTGGCCTCGGCGTGACCTATCTGTTCCTGCGTCTGGCGGTGTTCCGTATCCCGTTCCGTCAGTACGAGGAAGCGGCTGACGCCTGATCCTCTGCGGATAACAGATACACAGAAGGGGAGCCATGGCTCCCCTTCTGCTATTTCACCGGCGCTATATCGCCGATTGTCGATGACCGGCTGGCGGCTCTTGCCGCCGCCCCCCAGCAGCAGGCCGGAAGGCTGATTCATCAACCGTTATTGATCACCGCGGTCGCAGCCGCCTTGAGCGGATCATTGGCCACCGCTTTGACATCCTTGTGGGCTTTTTTCAGCTGATCTTCAGCCTTGTCGGCCTTGCGCTGGGTCGCGTTGACATCATCGCGAACGCCCTGCACGCTGTCGCTCGCCTTGTCGCGCAGATCGGCGGTGCCATTTTTCAGCTCGTCCTTCGCCTTCTCTTTCTGCTGACGCATCAGCATCTCGGTGTCACAACGCCCCTTGACCCCGACGGAGGCACCCATCGCCTCGTTCTTCAGCGCCTTGTCCAGATTGCACTCCGGCTGCAGCACTGACTTGGCCTGCACACCGACTGACAACAACCCGAGGGAAAGAGAGAGAACCCATGCTCGCATCACGCTTATTACTCCACGACTCAAAAGAAACGCCGCAGCATAGCGTCCCGCCCCAGGATCACAAGCCTTATTGTGTCGATAGTCACCTGGCCGCCGGATTATCGATCTGATCCGTCACCCCTTGTCGAACCGGCCCCGGAAAAACGCAGTCATCAAACCATCACAAAAGTGTCACTTTGTCATATTTCTGTCATTTACCACTGATTAAATGCGCGGGTCATCAACTACCCAAGACGGAACGACCGTCCCAAGAGGCTTTATGCAACACCATCACTCCTTGTCACAGCCGCCCGCGACCCGCGCCCTGTTCAACTGGATGAGTGTCATCGTACTGGTCTACCTGATCCTGGTCGCCGTGGGCGCCATCTCCCACGGCTTCAAAGATTTCTCCGGCGGCGCCGAGGGGGCAGCCCGGATCTTCGCCTTTGCCAACAACCCCTTTGTCGCCCTGCTGCTGGGTATTCTGGCCACCGCGCTGGTGCAATCCTCCAGCACCGTCACCTCGGTGATCGTCGGTCTGGTGGCGGGCGGCCTGCCCATCGGCATGGCCATCCCCATGGTGATGGGTGCCAACCTCGGCACCACCATCACCAACACCATCGTCTCCATGGGTCATATCCGTGACAGATCCGAGTTCCGCCGCGCCTTCGCCGCCGCCACCGTGCACGACTTCTTCAACCTGCTGGCGGTGTTTATCTTCCTGCCGCTGGAGCTGATGTTCGGCCTGCTGCAACACAGCGCCGAGTGGCTGGCCAACCTGCTGGTGGGCTCCGCCGACATGTCGATGAAGGGCATGGATTTCATGAAGCCGCTGACCGCACCGGCCCAGCAGCTGATCGACAGCGCCGTCGCCTTCCTGCCGGGCAAGGGTGCCGCCATCGCCACCATCGTCATCGGTATCCTGCTGATCCTCGCCTGCGTCACCTGGCTCGGCAAAGTGCTGCAACAGGTACTGGTCGGCCGCGCCAAAGAGCTGCTGCACAAGGCGCTGGGCCGTGGCCCGCTGACCGGCATCACCTCGGGTGCATTGGTGACCATCATGGTGCAGTCCTCCTCCACCACCACCAGCCTGATGATCCCGCTGGCCGGTGGCGGCGTGTTCAGCACCCGTCAGCTCTACCCCTTCACCCTGGGGGCCAATATCGGCACCACCATCACCGCCCTGCTGGCTGCCACCGCCATCAGCGGAGCCGGTGCCCAGCTGGCCATGACCATTGCGCTGGTCCACGTGCTGTTCAACGTCTTCGCCGTGGTGCTCATCTATGGCATCCCCTTGCTGCGTGACCTGCCGGTGCGCGCCGCCGAGGGGCTGGCCCGGGTCGGCAGCGAGAACAAGCTGCTGGCACTGGGTTATGTGGCGGGTCTCTTCTTCGCCCTGCCCGCCCTGATGATGGTGGCGGCCAAGTAAGCGCCGCCGCCATGACAAGGGGCGAGTCACCGACTCGCCCCTTTTTGCGTCTACGTCGCCGGGCTTTGCCTGCCCGCTCACATCCTCCCGCCCTGTGGCTCGCCATCAGGGGCGGTGCGCGATAAGATGGCGCCCTCATTGCACTTTTTACATTTCATGGAACAGGAAAAACCGATGAAATTCATACTGATCGCGCTGCTCATCGCCGGTGTGGCCTACTACTTCTACTCCAGCAGCAACAACAAGAAGCTGGCGGCCGACAACGTGCGGATTGGCGCCGAGTTCCTCGCCAGCAACAAGGACAAACCGCTGGTGACCACCACCGCCTCCGGCCTGCAGTACGAAGTGCTGACCCCGGGCACCGGCACCGTTCACCCCACTGCCACCAGCAAGGTGAAGGTGCACTACGAGGGCAAGCTGCTGGACGGTACCGTCTTTGACAGCTCGGTCGCCCGTGGCGAGCCCATCGAGTTTGGTCTCAATCAGGTGATCGCAGGCTGGACCGAAGGGGTACAGCTGATGGTGGAAGGTGAGAAGACCCGTTTCTACATCCCCGCCAACCTCGCCTACGGCGACCGTGCCGCGGGCAAAATCCCGCCGGGATCTGTGCTGATCTTCGACGTAGAGTTGTTGGGTATCCAGTAACCGCGCAGAACGCCCCTGTGGCAATGTCCCACTAAGCCTTCGTGCTGATTTTTGCTGTGGAGCTGCCGGGCATTCAGTAACAGCGCGTGGCTCATTTCAAAACAGCCTGACTAAACCAGAAAGGGCCGACAAATCACTTGTCGGCCCTCTCTTTTTGCAGCCTTCCTTGCCCTCATCCCTTTCTGCATAACGGCCCCTCACCCACCTGTTGCCCACAAAAAAACCGCCCGAAGGCGGTTTTTACGATGGGATGGCAGAGGCCAAACCGGCACCAGTCCGGTTAGATGGACTGCTCTTCGCCACCCAGGGCGGCAAACAGCGCCGGGATAAACTGGGCCAGCTCGGAGGTAACCAGCGCGAAGTCGGCATCCAGACGGGCAGCCGGATCTTCGCTGGTGACGTCGTCGTTCTGCTCGCGCAGCTCTTCACTGAACTTCAAGCGCTTGATGGAGAGATCATCCCCCAGCACGAAGCTGACGGTCTCGCCCCAGTTGAGGGCCAGCTTGGTCACCAGCTTGTCGTTGGCCAGGTGGTTCTTGATTTCATCCGTCATCAGATCCTGCTGCTTGCAGCGGATGATGCCGCCGTGCTCCATGGCACTGCGCAGCTCGGCTTCGTCTTCCAGAGTGAAGGAGGCTGGCAGATTGCCCTCGTTCAGCCACTCGGTCATGGTGATCTCGGGCGGGTTCTTGAGGGCCACCGGCACTACCGGCAGGGAGCCGATGGATTTGCGCAGCAGCGCCAGCAGATCGTCCGCCTTCTTGGCAGAACCTGCGTCCACCACCATTAAATTGTCGGCCGGATTGATCCAGGCGAAGGTCTGGCTGGTACGACTAAAGGCACGGGGCAGCAGGGTGTGGAGGATCTCCTCTTTCAGCGCTTCCTTCTCTTTCTTCTTGAGGGCGCGTCCCTGTTCGAACTCGATCGCCTCTACCTTCTCGGCCAGCATCTCCTTGACCACGGTACCGGGCAGCATCTTCTCCTCTTTGCGGGCGCAGATGAGGATGTGGCCGGAGGCAGAGTGGGTCAGGGTTGAGCCGAATTTGCCAAGGGGCTTGACCCACCCGAAACGGGAGATGTCCTGACTGCCGCAAGGGGTGAAGGCACAGGCTTCCAGCTGGGTTTCCAGCTGATCCACGGTCAGGTCAAAGGGGCGGGTAAAGCGATAAATCTGCAGGTTTTTAAACCACATGGCGTCCTCGGTCTCTAGATTGTCCGGCGGGCATTGTACTAGAGAGGCGCTTTGTGATCAGCCAATCATTCTCGCTAAATAAAGGGCGATCGACCTCACAGGGTCTCATTTATAACACCTGAGCCCTTGCCAAGTTCCCCTAGACTGCGAGAGTGCTAGTTGTTAACAAGGATGAAATTATGTTACGGCCAAGTCGCCCGGAAGACATGGAAGAGGTCGTTGAAATCTGGCTGCTGGCCTCCCTGCAGGCCCACGATTTCGTCGATGCCTCCTGCTGGTGGCAGGCCCAGGAGGATCTGCGTACCCGCTATCTCGATCGCGCCGCCATCTGGGTGTTCGAGGAGCGCGGCGATCTGCTCGGTTTTATGGCGCTGGTGGATAACTATCTCGCCGCCCTGTTCGTGCGCCCCGACCGTCAGGGCCGCGGCGTCGGCCACGCCCTGCTGCAGGAGGCGAAGCGTCAGGGGGCGTCGCTCCACGCCCGGGTCTTCGTCGAGAACGATCAGGCGGTGCGTTTCTATCGCCGCCACGGTTTTGTCATCGAGGCCGAGGAGTCCGATCCCCTCACCGGCTACCCCCAATACCGGATGTGCTGCGAACCGGCCTGAATCCAAAGCCAGCCCCCTGTTTTACTTGAAAAAAGCACGGGGCATCCTCATCTTGTCTCCATCGGGTGCCGCAGGCACCATCCCTGCAACCGGGCTGCTTTCCAATGAAAATCCTCCATACCGCCGACTGGCACCTTGGCCATCAACTGCATGGCCATGACCGCCGTTTTGAACACGATGCCTTTCTCGACTGGCTGAGCGACACCCTCAAGGCGCGCGAGATCGACGCCCTGCTGGTGGCGGGCGATCTGTTTGATACCGCCAATCCGCCCGCCAGCGCCTGGCAACAGCTCTACCGCTTTCTGGCCAGACTGCGCGCCGAGATGCCCCACCTCAACATGGTGCTGATCGGCGGCAACCACGACTCCCCCTCCAAGCTGGATGCTCCCCACGAGCTGCTGCGGGCCTTTGACCTGCATCTGGTGGGCAGCATCAGCCGCGACAGTGAGGGCAAGCTCGAAACCGACCGCCTGCTGGTACCGCTGCAAGACAAAGAAGGCAAGATTGCTGCCTGGTGCGCTGCCGTGCCGTTCCTGCGCAGCAGCGACTTGCGGGTGGAGCAGTTGGCAGAGGGGCAGGACAGGCTGATCGAAGGGGTGCGGCAGGTCTACGCCGAGGTGCTGGCCGAGGGGCACGCCCGCTGCGGGGAGGAGCTGCCGCTCATCGCCATGGGCCACGCCTATCTGGCGGCAGGCCAGCTCTCGGAGCTATCGGAGCGGCGGGTGCTCGGCGGCAACCAGCACGCCCTGCCTGCCGAACTGTTTGCCGGTGCCGACTACACGGCGCTCGGTCACCTCCATCTGGCCCAGAGTCCGGCCGACGGGGTGCACTACAGCGGCTCACCGCTGCCGCTGTCGCTCGCCGAAGCGAACTACAACCATCAGGTGCTGGAAGTGACCTTTACGGGGGGCAAACTGGCCGGGCTGGAGCGGATCCCTGTACCCCGCGCGGTGGAGATGATCCGCCTGCCCCAGAGCACCCTCGACGAGGCGCTGAACGCCATCGCATCGCTCGAGCTGCCAGCTTGCCCACAAGAGGCTCAGCCCTTCCTCGAAGTGCGGTTGCTGCTGCCCAAGCCCGAGGCCCGCATTCGCGAACGCATTCTGGCGGCCACCGCAGACAAACCGGTGCGTCTGGCCCGCATCAGCACCCAGTATCAGGGCTCGGGGGAAGGGCTGGCCGATGGTCGCGAGCGACGCAGGCTCGATGAGCTCTCCCCCACCGAGGTGTTTCGCCTCTGCTATCAGCGCCAGTTTGAAGGGGAGCCCGAAGCACAACTGGTCGCCTCGTTTGAAGAGATCCTGGGGCAGGTGAAGGAGTCTAACCAATGAAAATCTTGTCTCTGTCAGGTGAGAATTTGGCCAGTCTGACCGGCCCCTTCACCATCGACTTTACCAGGGGGGCGCTCGGCGCCGCCGGTCTGTTTGCCATCACCGGCAATACCGGTGCAGGCAAGAGCACCCTGCTCGATGCCATTTGTCTCGCCCTCTACGACGAGATGCCGCGCTTTATCGCCAATCGCAAGAATGTGGCCGAAGTGGGCCGCATGGATGACGAAGAGAAGCTCAAGGCCAACGATGTGCGCGGTATCCTCAGTCGCGGCCACGCCAGCGGCTTTGCCGAGGTGCAGTTTCGCGGCTGCGATGGCCGTATCTGGCTGGCCCGCTGGGCGGTGCGTCGCGCCCGCAACCGCTCGGAGGGGCGTTTTCAGGCGCAGGAGCGCACCCTGACCGATGTGGAGTCTGGGCAGGTTTTCTCCGGCAGCAAGCGGGAGCTGCAGGATCGCATCGATGAGCTGGTGGGCCTCTCCTGGGAGCAGTTCCGCCGCGCGGTGATCCTGCCGCAGGGGGAGTTTGCCGCCTTCCTCAAATCGGATGCCAACGAGCGCTCCGCCCTGCTCGAACGGATGACCGGCACCGAGCTCTACTCCGCCATCTCCATCCAGACCTATGAACGGGCGCGGGAAGAGCAGCAGAAGCTGGCCACCATTGCCCAACGCCTCGGCGACGTGGCGCTGATGGACGAGGCGACCCGCGAACAGTGGGTGAGCCAGCAGATAAGCCTCTCCACCACCCTCAAACATGAACAGCAGCAACAGCAGCTGATGCAGGACTTGCGCGACCTCAACAGCCGCATTGCTGCCCAGATGCAGGGCTGCGCCGAAGGGCAGGCGGCGCTCGATGCCGCCCTGCAGGCCCACGGCGCCGCCGCCCCCGAGCGCGAGGAGTTTGCCCGCGCCGAGCAGGCGCAAGTGGCCCGCGCCGATCACGACGAGCTGGCCCGCCTCACTCTGGAAGTGCAGCAGCAGGAGAAGGTGATCGCCGAGCTGGGACCGGAGCTGGCCAAGCTCGAGGAGCAGACCCAGCAGAGCGCCCTCACCGAACAGCAACTGCTGGCTGAGAAGATCGCCGCCGAGCGCGAATGGGGGGCCCTGCAACCCGAACTCAAGCGGGCGCAGGAGCTCGATACCCGCATCCGGGAAAAAGTGCAGCAGTTGCAGAAGATCCAGCAAGAGGGAGCGCAGGAACGGGAAGTCCAGCTCACCCTCGAGCAGGGCTGGCGCGAGCAGAGCCGACAGGTGGAACTGCTCAAGCAGCAGCACCAGCAGTGGGGGCTCTGGCTTGAAGAGCACAAGGAGCTCGCCCCGGTGGCCCGCCAGTGGCAGCCGCTGCTCACCGCCATGCAGGATTGGGCCGACGATGCCGACAAGCTGCAACAGCTGCTCACCCTGCGGGATCACAAGCTGCGCGCCCTGCAACAGTTGCAACGCAAGCTGGAGCAAGGTCAGCAGGAGCGCGACTACTGGCAACAGGAGCAGGCGCGGCTACAACAGCAACAAAATGAGTTGCAGGAGCAGCAGTGGGAGAGCCGCCTCGCCAAGGCGCAGGAGCAATGGCAACAGCAGACCGAGCAACTGGGTCAACTGCGCCAGCTGCTGGAGCTGGCCGACTATGGCCGCAACCACGGCGAGCAGCATGGCCGCCTGCAGCAGGAGATTGCCCAGCTGGAGCAGGCGCTGAGCAAGCTGGCCAGCCTCGGCGAAGAGCTGGCCCCCGCCCGCGAGCGGCTCGCCCTGCAGCGGGATGAGGCGCGCCACGCGCTGGAGCAGTCCCGCGCCATCGCCAGCTTCGAGCAGTATCGCCATATTCTGAGCGATGGTGAACCTTGCCCGCTGTGCGGTGCCGAGGAGCATCCCTACAGCCAGAGCCAGCCGCAGGTGGCGGGCATTCTCGGTCAACTGGCGGAGCGTGCCCGCAGTCTGGAGCTGGAGTGGGAGCGGCTCAACCATCAATACATTCAGTGCGAGAGCGAGCGTCAGGAGCTGGCCCGTCAGCTGGCGGTGTGCCAGCAGCACCTGCCGGAGCTCGAAGCCCGCGCCGAGCAGCTGACCCAGCGCTGGCAACAGCTGGGGGGCGATACCCTGCTCGGCCATCCGCTGCCGCTGCGCCAAAGTCCAATCGAGTGGAACGAGCTGATGAACACCCTGCTCGGCCGTGGCCAGGCGCTCGAGCTGGGGTTGGCCCAGAGCCAGCAGCTACTGCATCAGGCCCAGCTCGGTCAGCAACAGTTGCAAGGGGTACGTCAGCAACTGAGCCAGCTG
Source organism: Aeromonas allosaccharophila (assembly GCF_000819685.1). Taxonomy (GTDB): domain Bacteria; phylum Pseudomonadota; class Gammaproteobacteria; order Enterobacterales; family Aeromonadaceae; genus Aeromonas; species Aeromonas allosaccharophila. The sequence continues at coordinate 34,034 of NZ_CDBR01000076.1, forward strand.
GCGGCCCAACACCAGCAGTTTGACCAGCAGTGGCAGGAGGCCGACCGCCAGCGCATCGCGCTGGAAGGGGAAGTGAAGGGGATTGGCGAGCAGGAAGCGACCCTGCGCCAGCGCCTCGAACAGGGTGCCCAACGCCTCGACGAGCAGATGGGCGGCCAACCGTGGCGCCAATGGCTCGGCAGCCAGCAGTGGCACGAGTGGCAGCGAGCCTGCGAAGCCTGGCTGCACGGCCAGAGTGAGTGGGAGCGGCTGGCCAGCGAGATCGCCAGCCTCACCCCGGCCCTGAGCGCACAGGAGGCGCGCCTGCAGACCCAGCGCGAGCTGCTGCACAAGCTGGAGCGCTACTACAAGGAGCACGAACAGCAACGGCAGGGGCTGCTCACCAGCCGAGCCGCCTGTCTGAATGGCGAGGAGATCCCGCTTGTCGAGAGCCGCTGGCAGCAGCGGCTGCAACAGCTCGCCAGCGAACTGGAACTGATGCAAAACGGCGCCCGTGCTCTGCGGGAGCGGCAGACCGAACTCAAGACCCGCCTCACCCATGTGGAGCAGGAAAAGCAGACCAGCAGCCGCCGCAAGCGGGAAGTGCTGGGACGCTGGGCAGCCCACGCCAGCAACCTCGGCATCGCCGAGTATGACCTGCGCCGCCTGCTCGCCATCAGCACCGATGAGCTCAAGGCTCGCCGCACAGCCCTGCAAGGGCTGGAAGATGCCCTTGGCGAGGCGCGTACCCGTCTTGCCGAGCGGCAAAGGGCGCTGGCACTGGAGGAGAGCAAGCGGGATCGCTATCGGGAGCATCATCCCGAGCTGGCCGCCCTGCCGGATGCAGAGCTGAGCGAGCAATTGGCGGCGCTCGGTGCCCGCTGCCGCGCCCTTGAAGAGCTGCTGTTCGAGTGCAAGAGCAAACTGGCACAGGCCGAAGCCGCCGCCCTCAAGGCGGGCAGCCTGCAACAGGAGCTGGCCGCCCAGCAGGCGGTGGCCGACCACTGGCAACAGCTGTGCGATCTGATCGGGCAGGCCAACGGTGCCAAGTTCCGCACCTTCGCCCAGAGCCTCACCCTCGAGCGCCTGTTGCTGGAGGCCAACGCCCAGCTCGCCGAGCTGTCGCCGCGCTACCGGCTGGAGCGGGTACCCGGCACCGATCTGGCGCTGCAGGTGGTGGATCTCGACATGGGGGACGAGGTGCGCTCGGTGGACTCCCTCTCCGGCGGTGAGAGTTTTCTGGTGTCGCTGGCGCTGGCGCTGGCCCTCTCCAGCCTCTCGTCACGGCAGACCCAGGTCGAGTCGCTGTTTATCGACGAGGGGTTTGGCACCCTGGATCCGGATAGTCTGGATCTGGCGCTCGCCAGCCTCGACTCCCTGCAGGCCGCCGGTCGCCAGATCGGGGTCATCTCACACGTCCAGACCCTGGTGGAGCGGATTGGCGTGCAGATCAAGGTCGAAGCCCTCGGCGGTGGCGAAAGCCGGGTAGTGGTCCCCTGAGTACCATCGGGTCAATCTGCAGCACCATCGGCTCAATCACCACGCCATAAACAGCAAGACCCCGCCAATTGGCGGGGTCTTGCTGAGAGGCTATCAGCCGAAGCGGTAGGCGCCCATATAGAGGCTGCCGCCATCCCAGCTTTCGTGCAGCCGGGTGGGAGCCACACCATCGGCCGCCCCAAGCGCCACAAAGAGCGGGCGCAGGTGGTCGTCGTGGGGATGGGACTCCACCGCTCCGGGAGCCAGCCGACGATAGTCGAGTAGCGCCAGTCGATCCTCATCGGCCATCTTCTGCTCCAGCCAACCGACAAACTGGCTGGCCCACTCCGGCACCGGCGAGCCTTCCGGTGCCAGCGCCCGCAGGTTGTGGGTGATGGCGCCGGAGGCGAGGATGCCAATCCCCTGACTGCGCAGCGCCCCCAGCACCTCCCCCAGTTGCCACAACTGGGCCAGGGTGAAGCTCGCGGGGATGGAGATCTGCACCAGCGGGATCTCGCTCTCGGGGTCAATCAGGGAGAGCGGCGACCAGACCCCGTGATCCAGCTCGCGCCGCACCGGGGTGGCGGTCAGTCCGGCCAGCGCCAGCTGGTCGCTCACCCCTTGCTGCAACCACTCGGGGCTGCTGGCAGGCCAGCGCATCCGGTAGAGGGGTTCGGGAAAGCCGTAGAAGTCGTACATCAAGGCCGGTTTGGGCTCGAAGTTGATCTGCAGCTCGCGGCTGAACCAGTGGGCGGAGATGACCACCAGCCCCTTGAGCTCACCCAGACGCAGGGTTCGCAGAAAGCGGGTGGCGGGTTGCTCACGCAGCACCAGATCCGGTGCGCCGTGGGAGATAAACCAGACGGGGGCGAGGGACATAAAGCGGACTCCAACAAGGTATCAGGGGGCGATACCGGAGGGGATATCGCTGTTGGAATCGATTATCCCCCTGCCATTAAGGGTGAACAATCCAGCAAGATAGATAAGCACTATCAACCAATGGTTGATAATTTCACTCCTTCACTCCTTCACTCCTTCACGACCGAGAAGTGACAATAGATATCAAGGCTGCGGCGCATCCGGCAGCGGTCGGGGAGCGCGAAGCATCATCCGGGTCGCTGCACTGTGATCCTGCCACTCTCGCCACGCCAATCCCTCGGCAGCCGCCTCCTCTTTTACCGGGTGAAAAATGAGTGCGAGCAGACCAGCGTTGTCAGGCCAGTCGCGGGCTGGCAGTGCCTGAACCAGCAGCAGAGTGGTGCCCAGCAAGAGCAGAGTCCATCCGGTTTCATGGCTGTTTTTCATCCCGACCTCCTTCACCCGTGCGCCAATGAACTAACATTTTTGCGCAAGCCGGTGACAAGACGGTGACAGCGGACGGGTGGTCATTTTACAACATCTGAACCTCAACCCGGCCAAACAACCACAGATGGCAACATTTGTATCCCTTCAGCCCTAACCTGTGGCCGTATGCTCTAAAATGTGACTCACAGGAAAACGTTATCCCTGAAAAGAAAACGTTATCTGGTCAAAACGTTGTTTCTGGATCATAAAAAGATTCCAAAAACTGGTGTATATTGCTCGGCGGAAATTCCTTAACCATGAAGATTGACATGAAAAAGACCAAAATTGTCTGCACCATCGGTCCGAAGACCGAATCCAAAGAAATGCTGGCCAAAATGCTGGACGCCGGCATGAACGTCATGCGCCTGAACTTCTCCCACGGTGACTACGCCGAGCACGGCAGCCGCATCAGCAACCTGCGCGCTGTGATGGCCGAAACCGGCAAGCACGCAGCTAT
>NZ_CDBR01000077.1 GCF_000819685.1 Aeromonas allosaccharophila
CGTTCATGATCTTGCCCTGAGCCGTAAGGCTGCTTTTTTTATTCATTCGACTATAATAAATTTTGTTTAGGGTGGCATGAGACATTTTTGTTCATGCTATCTGTCCATTACTCTACATGTATAGCGAGTGTTCTATGAAAATAATGACCACAAAAGAGGTTGAGGTTATAGCTGATATTCAGTGTGACGTATGCCATAAAAGCACAACTCCAAATATGAACCCAAATTTGTATAATCCTCAGTTTGGAGCCCTGACTGCAAAATGGGGTTATGGTTCGAAACATGATGGTACGGCATATGAGGTACATCTATGTGAGGAGTGCTTTTTTACTGTGCTGAGTCAGATAAAAAATATGCGTATAAATGATCATGCGGATTATGTTGACGATCAAGCATTTGGGAAGCTTTTATCTCATAGCCTTGAGCTTATATGACATCATTGATTCGACCAGATCTAGAAAAGGTATGTCTGTCATAGGATGAGAGCATGCCTTTTTATATGACTTTAATCAGCCAATGTCATAGTTTTAATTTCATGGAAGAAAATTAAATTCACCATGTAAGTCTAGTTAATTTCATATTTTAAATATTAACTTTCGCCAATGCCATAGATAACGTTAGTCGTTAAATTAATAATTTAGCTCAAAAAATTGTTGATATTATATTTAGTGTTTGCAATACTATAATTAGAGTGAGCATTAAATATCACCGAATAATTTAGCTCACTTCTGAATGTGACTTCGTATAAATTTATTGTATATTTTTTGAAAAAACGCTAAACCAGCTATTTTTTAATGTCTATTAAATAGGTTGGTTTGAAAAATAAAACGCATAACACTACTAATAATTATTATAAAGGTGCACGCAATTGAACAGAAAACCACGGTCTGGTAGACCCAAAAAATCAGCTGATGAAAAACGCAGTTTAATGCTCCGAATCTCATTTAATGCAGCTGAGCAACGTGTTTTAACTAAGCATAGTAAAACCTATGGTATTCCCAAAAAGTCTAGCCTGATTCGGTTTTTGGCTCTCCGGGAACCAGACAGTAATATCTCACCAGATTTTTCATATGATGATCGTGTGAGATTGCTCGAGGGGGTATACAATATATCATCGAATTTAAATCAAATCATTTTGTTGATTAGACAAGCTGAGGTCGGTAGTGACGTTTATAAATTTATTACTGACAGTAGTGATAACTCTCCAGTGATGCAGGCTTTCTCATCTATAAATTCTCTGTTTATAGGAATTGAAAAAGCTCTGATTGGAGTAAAGTTGAAATGAATTTTGAAAAACACAGGTTCGGCCAAAACTTCCAGTACAGACTGTCTTATATTTACCGAGCTATACATATTGGTAGGAAACGAAAATCCATGCCATCACAGGTTTATCATCTCGGTGGTGGTGTAATTAATAGACCAAATATTACATTGAATGAAAGAGGTGAGGTCTCTGATTATAACATCGGGCCACTACTCATGGAGTTGAATATGCAGGCTGCATTGTATGCAGGCACAGGAAACCAACTATGTGCACATTATTCACTATCATTGAGCCCCGATGAATCATTAACGCCATATCAATGTCTAGTTGCAGCTAGGCTGCTAATGAGTGAATTGGGATATGGTAGCGATACTCGATGGACATCTGTTATACACCGCGATACAAGGTCTCTACATGTACATGTTGTGGCATGTAGAGTAAAACTAGACAGAACCTTAGTTAATGATAGTAATGACTACGCTCGTGGAGTTGACGCTGCTCGAAAAATTGAAATGGAATTGGGATTGTCGATCTGTAAAAGCCCTGAAAAAAATTTCGGTCATGAGTATAGCATAGTAAATATTAAAAATGGCCGTGGTAGAGGGAGCTTTCATGCTATGCATGATCCCGCTTGTATTATCAGGGATGCAATGGACGTGGTTTTTAAAAAACAGCCGAACAACATGACTGAATTTGTCACTGGGTTGCGTGAGCATAATGTAATGGTCAAGCCGTGGAGAGTTGATAATCGTGAGCCACAGGGGATCTGTTACAGTATAGATGGTCAGCGATGGATATCAGGGACGAAAGTTAAAAAGTCACGGGCTACTTGGTTTAAGCTGATCGAGCAAGGTATTGAATATTCACCTAGACGAGATGATTACAGTCTGAACTTGGGTGTTTCAAATGAATTAAATGAATTAAGCGTTCTTAGAGTGATACCGTTTACTGCATTGATTCGTTGTACTAAAAAACAATATGCCAAGATTAAAAGAACAGTGCAGTCATTTGTGGATAAAAAAACATATGGTACATCGTCATTCTTTTTCCGGCTTCTAAGATTGGATTTTGTTTTGCTATCAATCGAAGAACCATCGGATAGTTTTATATCAAATGCACGAGCACTGTTGGAAGGCGTTTTGGCTACAATTTTTAGGAAAGGGCTGGAGAGCGTTCATGTAGGATCAAACGCATTGATTCCTGATGGATATGTCCAGGATATCAACTCAGAAAAAGATACTATTGATAAGCCAAACATGTTTTTCTTAGACAGAGACAAACTAAAAAATGAAATTTTTACTAACAATGAATGGATTGCTGATTGGTATGGGGATCCCATATCACACGAACAAACCAAAGAAAAAAACATAAAATAACAATAATAATGAGAGGTGTGACATGGCTAACATGAGGTTGAATGCAAATCTTAGAACAGTATCATTTAGCAAAACCGTGAGTGTACTGGAAGAGCTGGAGCTCAGTTCAGGTAAATGTGTTCGTAGGTATAGGGCTGTAAATGTTCACCTAGGTACAGTTGATGTGAATTCTGATTTTTCCCTTATAAAAGAGTTAACCGAGGCTGACGCAAAAAATGCAAAGCTTTGGGTCCAGGAGCAGGGTAAGAGCATGAATG
>NZ_CDBR01000078.1 GCF_000819685.1 Aeromonas allosaccharophila
AATTGGAAGAGATGTTTTGCCAGATCAATGCCGATAGTCGTAGCCTTCATGGTGGTCGCCTCTCTCATCAGTGGGAACTTACATTCGCCACTTTGGCACTCAGATGCCGTCTTGGGGAGGGGCGACCATCCCATTAGTTAGAGTGGCTGGGGCGTGAGCTGGCTGACAGTGATGTTGTCACCTTCTTCGACACTGATGACGCGGGCGACAAGTACCGTTCAAAGGTGGCCCAACTCGGTCTCAAGCTGACCCAGGTCAAGCTGCCGGATAGCGTCAAGGACATCGACGAATACCTGCATGGCGACAACCCCTTGCCTCTGACCGAGCTGGTGGCGGCATTCACCCTGGTTGAGCCTGTGGCCGAAGCCGAAGCCGAAGCCGAAGCCGAAGCCGAAGCCGAAGCCGAAGCCGAAGCCGTTCAGGACGATGATCAGCATCCGGAAGTCGTCAAGGTCCTGCCACGTACAGCCATCTTTGAAAACGAGCTCAACGATTCGGCCAACGCCGAACGGTTCGTACAGATGCACGGGCATAACCTGAAGTTCGTCCCTGAGTTAGGTGGCTTTATCTACTTCGATGGTACGCACTGGACCCAGAATGACTTGACGCCCATGATCCTTGCTCAAACCGTGGGCAAAGAGATCCAGGAAATCGGACAGATGTTGATCAAGCAGGCGTGCAAGAAAGAGGAGCTGTCTTGGGCCTATGCAGTGCTCAGACACGGCTCAAGCAGCCTTAACCGGGCAGGCATTCAGAACATGCTGGAACTGGCCAAGCCGATGATGACGGCAAGACTGTACGAGCTGAACGCCAATCCGATGCTGTTGGGCACGGCCAATGGTGTCATCGACCTGAAGTCGGGTCGCCTGTTGGCACCAAGACGGGCATTCATGATTACCCACCATAGCCCGGTGGCCTATGACCCAGCCGCTGTCTGCCCGCGATGGGAGCAGTTCATCAGCGAGATCACCTGTGACGATGCCGAGTATGCCGCCTTCCTGCAACGTTGTGTGGGCTACTGGATCACCGGCCGCACCGATGAACAACTCCTGTTCTTCCTCTACGGAGGCGGTTGCAACGGCAAGAGTACCTTCATGTCGGTCATTCAGCAGTTGCTGGGAGAGTTCAGTCGGCAGATCAGCAGTAACGTCTTGCTGTTCAACCGCAACGGCAATACCGGTCCGAACCCGTCCCTGACCAAGCTGGTGGATGCACGCCTCGTGGTCGCCAACGAGCTGCCAGAGGGGGCCCGTATGGATGAGAACTTGGTGAAAGCCATGACGGGGGATGACGTGATTGTCGCTCGTGCTCCCTACGCCAAGAAGGAGATGGAGTTCCGCCCATCCTTCTCTCTGGTGATGGTGGGTAACCACAAGCCCGAGATCCGCGATACCAGCAATGGCATGTGGCGTCGGATGCTGATGCTGCCCTTCAATGCCTCCTTCACGAAGGTACAGCTGGACCCCATGCTGATGGAGAAGCTGCAAGCCGAGATGCCCGGCATTCTGAACTGGGCCATCCAGGGCTGCCAGATGTGGCAAGAGCAGAGACTCAAGGCATCGATTCCTGCTCGCCTCAAGCAGGATGTCGAGACCTACCGTGCCGAGTCGGATATGGTCGGCTGCTTCCTAGAAGAGTGCACCCAGGCCAGAGCAGAGGCCAAAGTGCCCATGAGCGAGGTCTACGCAGTCTACAGCCGCTGGGCACAGCAGAACGGTGAATGGGCCATGAAGCAGTTGGCCCTCAAGAAGAAGCTGATTGAGAAGGGCTTTGCTGTCCCCCGCTACAACAGCAAGGCAACCGTCATCGGGTTGACCCTGCTCGATAGCGAGATGGCGGACATGACGATCTCAACCCACCGAGAGCAGCCGGAAACAGGAGCGAACTACACAGTATGACGAATGGGGGGCCTGCAGGCCCCTCTGCCGTTTTTGACTTTCCCGTTTTGCCCGCCAACAAAGAAAAAGGGTCCAAACCAAGCAGTCAATCTGCCGAAATTTCAGCTATTTATAGAACTTTTTCTGTATGAAACATCGTAGAAAAAGTTCTTAAAAATGCCAAAATTTCAGCATCTCAGCAGACCCATCTTTCCCTTTATCCGGCATCAGCAAAGGATGAAAGGGCCGCCTCTATCACCTCTTTGAGCTTCTCCAGCGAGACATCCCCTCCATATCGGTCATAGCTGATCGCCCCGTTGGTGTGGCCCAAGATCGCCGCCGCATACTGCAATGGCACTCCGTGACCTTTGAGTGTTGTCCCCACGGTATGCCGCAGGCTGTGGAAGTCCTTGTCGACGGGGCGATGGCGACTAAACCACTGCCCCCACAGGTGGCTGTATCCATCCTGTCGATGGGGCAGTTCAGGGAAGAGGCGTCCGCCTATCCTCTCCTTCACAAACTCGATGAAACCGCTCTGTAGGAGGTATCTATGGAGAGGAACGAGACGAGCACTGTTGGCCGTCTTGAGTTTCTGGTCTGGCCGTCCACTGCGAATATTCAGGCACCATATACCGTCAACCTGTTGCACATCATCGGCATAGAGCTGACAGATTTCGTTGGCACGAGCTCCGGTGAACAGACCCAGCAGAGCAATCCACCTACGGTGGGGCTCTTGCTGCTTAGCCCACCCGATAAACTTGCGACGTTCTTCCGCTGTGTACCCACTTCGTGAGTTCACCTCCTTGGCTCGCTGTAGCTTCAATCCGGCGAAGTGATTGATGACCCCCTCCTGATGGTTAGCCAGCCAGTTAAACAGCAGAGAGAGCTTCTGCAGATACTTGTTGATGGTGGTCGGACTCTTGCCGGAGTTCAGCAGGCCCTCCTTGAACTTGACCACATCCGCTTTCGCATAGTCAGCAGCCGGTCTATCACCCAGCGCCTTGATGAAGCAGCCGATGTAGTTCTTCTGGTTGCTGAGCTCTTTCGGTGCCCAGGAGAGGGCCTTCTCTTTCAGATAGCGGTCACTCAAGACCGACAGGAGCGGAGCAAGTGGTTTGGCCGCCCGAGCCACCGGCTTGGTGCTCGATTGATTTGGTGGGGTCTCTGATGCCTCAGCAGGCTCAACGCCGGATTTCGGTCTCGAACGCACACAGGCAAGCAGCTTCGCAACAGCTGCACGGGCCGTCAGCTTCTCTCGGGTATGCAGGGATTTTTTGATCTCTTTACGACGACCACAGGGGAGCGTGGTGACTTTCCGGTAATACCAGATGCCGTGGGGACTGAGCCAGAGATTCATCGATGAGCTCCTCGTCGTCCACACAAAGTGGATGACCAAGGGCTTTAGGAAGCTAACTTATTGAATTGCAGAAACAAGTGGTGGCCCTACCAGCCACATCCCGGCACTCGAGTCCCCCGCCTTGGCTGCTACCTTCCGGTCCTGACCAGGTTGACGAGTTATCAATGCGAGAGGACCAATAGGACCACCGGCGAGGAGAATAGGCAAACTGGCCTCTCAATGCAATGGCTTTCTACCCTCCAATAGTTCGTTTGCCTTATTTTTCAACAATCTGCCGAATGAATCAGCTAAACAGCATAAATTTGGCACCCACCAGCAGCATCAGCAGGGCAAATGCCTGCTTGAGGCGTTTTGGTGACAGGCGGTGTGCCAGCTTGGCGCCAATGCGGGCGAACTGGGTACTGGTCAGCACAATGCCCAGCAGGGCGGGCAGATAGATGTAGCCAACACTCCACTCGGGCAGATCGGCATGATCCCAACCGGCATAGAGGTAGCTCAGGCTCCCCGCCAGTGCGATGGGCATGCTGCAGGCCGCAGAGGCAGCCACTGCATTGCGCATCGGCACCGAGTTCCAGCTCAGATAAGGGACGGTCAGCGAGCCACCGCCAATGCCAAACAGCGCCGACATCCAGCCGATAAGGGTACCGGCGATACCTGTGCCGAGCGGCCCCGGCATATGGCGTTCCGCTTTGGGCTTGAGGTTGAGCCCCATCTGCAGCGCCATGCTCCAGGCGAAACAGCCGATGATGATATTGAGGGTGCTGGTACTGAGCAGATTGGCAGTCATGCCGCCAAGCCAACCGCCGATCAGCATGCCGGCGCCGAGTCGGCGGATCATCACCCAGTCGACGGCGCCCGCCTCCTGATGGGCTCGCAGCGAGCTGAAACCGGTGAAGATCATGGTGGGCAGCGAGGTGCCGAGAGCCAGATGGGTGATGATGTCCAGGTCAACGCCCTGGGCGTGAAAGGTCATGACCAGCACGGGCACTATGATGAGACCGCCGCCGATCCCGAACAGTCCCGCCAGCATCCCGGCGAATGCCCCCAGCAGGAGGTAACCCATAAACAGCATAAAAATTCCTGTCTTAAACGGAAAATGGCCACACCGGCCAGATAACAGATCAATATCAGCATGAAAAAAAGAGATGGCGCGAGGGCCATCTCTTCATTGTGCCGGTTAGTGCAGTGGAATGGTACCGTCCATCACCTTGTAGAAGGCCAGCACGGCGCAGCCGAGCAGGGCCGCCGTCATCCCCTGCTCCAGCCGGTTAAGGCCGCGCAGACCGTGATGCTGACGCGCCTTCCAGTAGATGAAGATGCCAGGGCTATAGAGCAGCGCCACCAGCAGCAGGTACTCGGCACCGGCAGCATAGACCAGCCAACAGCCGTAGACGGTTGCCAGCAGGGCCAGCAGCAGGTCACGCTTGCGCTGATGGGGTTGACCCTCATAGGTCTCCCCTTTCAGTGCCAGCTTCAGGCCATAAGCGCCCGAGAAGACGTAAGGCACCAGCGCCGCCGAGGTAGCGATGTTGACCAGCGCCAGATAGGTGCTGTTCTGGAAGTAGATGATGATGAGGAAGGTCTGCACCAGACAGGTGGAGCACCAGAGCGACACCTGCGGCGAGCCGTTCTTGTTCTCCTTGGCAAACCAGCCCGGGAACACGCCGGTCTTGCCTGCGATGTAGGGCACTTCCGCGGCCAGCACGGTCCAGCTCAGCAAGGCGCCCATCACCGACACTACCAGACCGATGTTGATAAGCCAGGCGCCCCAGGGGCCGACCACGGCTTCGAGGATCATGGCGGTAGAGGGGTTCTTGAGCGCCGCCAGTTGCGGCTGACTCATGACACCCAGCGAGAACAGGGTCACCATCACATAGAGCGTCAGGGCGCCGAGCAGCGCCAGCACGGTAGCGCGGCCCACATCCTTGCGATGACGGGCACGGGCGGAGACCACCACGGCCCCTTCAATCCCGATAAAGACCCAGAGGGTCACCTTCATGGTGGACTTGACCTGATCCATCACGGAGCCCAGCTCCATGTTGTTCTGGCCCCAGATATCCAGGGTGAAGGTCTCCATGTTGAAGGCCAGCAGGATCGCGACGCAGAAAACGATAAGCGGCACCATCTTGGCGATGGTGGTGACGATGTTCACCAGCGCAGCGACCTGCACCCCGCGCAGCACCAGCGCATGCACCGACCAGATGAGGATGGACGCGAGAGTGATGGCGACCGGGGTATTGCCATCGCCGAAGATGACGTTGTCCGGCGTATCGAAGAAGTAGCTCAGGGCACTGAACACCACGATGGCGTAGGAGACGTTGGCCAGCAACTGGCAGAGCCAGTAACCCCAGGCGGCGTTGAAACCGATGAAATCGCCGAAACCGGCTTTGGCATAGCTGAAGATACCGCCATCGAGATCAGGGCGGCGCATGGAGAGGTTCTGGTAAACCAGTGCGAGACAGATCATGCCAAGGCCAGTGATGGCCCAACCCAGGGCGACCGCCCCGGCACTGGCATGAGCAGCAATGTTTTGTGGCAGACTGAAGACCCCGGCGCCGACCATAGAGCCGATCACCAGCGAAATGAGGGCGCCCAGCCCTAGTTTCTTGTCCATCTCAATCCTGTTTATTTAGGCGGCGGCAGAGCGTCCGTATTCATACTGCGCGCAATATGGGAGGGGCTAGAAATCCTGACCCCATGAAAAAGGCGGCAACTATATTGCATGACTATTCCGACCGCAATCCCTCGTCCCGTCAATCATGCACCGCCTTGACCGCGCGCAATTTTACAGCACTGACCCACATGGCCTGTGAGCTGGCTCAAATTAACCAAGACCCGTTGATATTTCTCATTTTTCTGCCAACGTGGCCTGACTCGCATGGTCCCCATGCATCCCCTCGCTGTATAAATAATGGCTATGTCCCAATTACGTGTTGCATGGGGTGCCCCAGCGCCTCATGCAAACACGCTTTGATATTCACGCCCCTCCCGTAACGCTCCAGCATCCTGCGCCAACCCAGGTAGTTCATCAGATAGTGCGTCGCCACGCCATGGAATCGCTCCATCCACTCTTTTAACCGACGGTGATACCCGTTCACGTGCTGGATGTGATACGCACCAACCACCCGTTCGCCTTGGCGATTGTGCACCACCTGATGGGTTACGCCCTGCTCTTTGCTGAAACAGGCATACACTCCCGCACCATCGCTACACAGTACCGCATCCGGTGACACCAACGGCTTCAAGACAGCGATGACCGTCTCGGCATTTATCTTCTCCAACTGAAAATCCGCATGGTGGCCTGCACGGTCCTGCACCACCATCACCGGGATGTAATCCGGACCGGTTCCAAGGGGTCGCCCCTTGCGATGCCTTGGCGGACGCGGCAGTCCCCGTTGCCCCTTGAACGATTCAAGGAAGAAGGTCTCGTCTACCTCAACGATGCCCTCTTCCCGGGTGGCCTGACTGGTTGCCATCGCGCGCAAGAAACGGTTACACCAGAGGAAAACGGTGTTTTTGCTGACTCCGCAACGCAGAGCTGCCTTGTGAACGGTCACCCCTTCGATGAGGGCTTGCGCATAGTCTTCCCAGCATTGCGCTTTGAATCGCCCCTGAATCGCCCCTGAATCGCCCCCAGTTCCCTAAATAACTGTTCCCAATAGTGCTTCACCTTCGCTGTGCCATAGCCATTCCCCGGGAAAGGAAATACGGTATCCATGAAGTGTTTCACTCGGGCCAGCAGGCGGGCCATTCCTCTGCATTGATGATTGCGTGTGATGGTTTCATGTAACTTGTGCCACAGCCGTTCTATGTGATTAACCCAAGGACTGTAAACTGGCTGGAATACCAAGCAGAACTTGGGGTTCTTCTTCAACCATCGCTCGGTCTGTTTGCTTTTGTGAATGATGTAGTTATCGAAGCGTTAATGGGATGGTCGCCCCTCCCCAAAATGGCATCAGAGTGCCAAAGTGGCGAATGTAAGTTCCCACTGATGAGAGAGGCGACCACCATGAAGGCTACGACTATCGGCATCGATCTGGCAAAACATCTCTTCCAATTACATGGCGTTGATCAACATGGCAAGACGGTCCTCAAGCGACAGTTGAAGCGGGATCAGATGCTCTCATTCTTTAGCAATCTTCCTC
>NZ_CDBR01000079.1 GCF_000819685.1 Aeromonas allosaccharophila
TAACTGACTGGCATTAGGCCACTGTGCCGGATTTTTTTATTTCACAGAGTCAGCCATGACCATCAGGGGCAGGGGACCGGGGTGAAGGAGTCTTGCCCCTGGCAACGCCAGCCCATTTCCGCCTCCCGCATCTGCCACAGGTTGTCGTTGCGATAGAGGGTCAGGATGTAGATCATGTCGCTCTTGCTGCCATCGAGGGCGACCGAGAGCACCAGATCATTGTCCAGCTGCTGGGCGTGGATGCGACTGGGTATGTCGCCATGGCCAACGAATCGCAGTGCTACCTCACGGTAGTCATTGACCCAGTGCTGCTGTTGATGGCTTGCCTGACGTATCTGCTGGTTGAACTGCTGCACCGGCGCTGAGGCCAGGCGTCCAAATACCGCTTGTGCTTCGGCGTGGGCTGCCGTCACGTTCGCCAGGATGAGAGTGGTAAGCATACCGATTTTGCGCATGAGAAGTTCCGGCTAACAACGACTGCTTCTATGACAACAGAAAAGCCGATTTGGTTCAACGCAAGGCCCACTGCGACATGATGGCGCTGTGGGCCTGCTCTCAATTGCGTTGCAGCGAGAAGGTGGGCAGTGACAGATGCCAGTAGATAGCCGCAACCCGCAGGCCAAACACCGCCGTCATGCAGATGAGCATGGCGGTTACCCTGTCCATGTTCGCCTCCAGCGCCAGGGTATAGAGAATGCCGCCGAGAATACAGGCGGTGGCATAGATCTCTTTTTGCAGCACCATGGGCACTTCCCGCGCCAGTACATCGCGGATCATGCCGCCGGCTACCCCAGTCATGGTGCCCATGATCACGGCAATCAGCCCCGGGGTGCCGAAGTTGAGGGCCTTCTGGGCGCCAATCACGGTAAAGAGGGCCAGTCCGAAGGCATCGGCCACCGGCAGCACATACCAGGGCATCCTGCGGGGCAGTTTGACCATCCACATGCCGATCAGCGCCGTCGCGATGACGACCCAGATATAGAGCGGATCGCGTACCCAGAACACGGGGGTTGCCCCCAGGATCATGTCACGGATGGTGCCGCCGCCAATGGCGGTGACCGCCGCCAAAACCATGACGCCAAACCCGTCCATTCTGAGTCGGCCAGCCACCAAAACCCCTGAAAACGCGAATACCGCAGTACCAAACATGTCGCTGATGTAAACAATCTGCTCAACCAGTGTCTGCATGGAGAACAACTCACGTCAAATTGTTGATGGGGCCGCGATTTTAGGGGCTGGCGAGCCCAATCGCCAACTGTGCTCGACAAAATTGAGAGTCGGCCGTGATTTTTTCTCGCTGCCCGAACCGGGAGAGTCTCGTGTGTGCCTGCTTGCCCCTGCCGTTGGCGGGGTTCAGGACGTTGCTGCTATCGCGTGTTTTGGCCCGTTTTTTTCCTTAAGTTTCCCCCTGACCCGCCGATACATAAGGTAAGCGGCGTTAATGCGATGAAGCGTTGAAAAAAATGCTAAAGACATCCAAAAACGAGCCGTTAAATAAGACGCATCGGGCACAGAAAATAATAAAGCCTGAGCAAATAGAAGAGTAATTTTAATAGCTTAGGAGAATAGTCATGGGCCTTTTTATCAACACTAACGTTTCATCACTCAACGCTCAGCGTAATATGATGAATTCGACCAAATCACTGGATACATCCTACACCCGACTGGCATCTGGCTTGCGAATCAACAGCGCCAAAGATGATGCCGCGGGTCTGCAAATCTCCAATCGTTTGACCTCCCAGATTAATGGTCTGGACCAAGGTAACCGTAATGCTAACGATGGTATCTCTCTGGCACAAACGGCCGAAGGGGCTATGGATGAAGTGACTGGCATGCTGCAGCGTATGCGGACTCTGGCACAACAGTCAGCTAACGGCTCCAACTCCGCCAAGGATCGTGAAGCGCTGCAAAAAGAGGTGGATCAGCTTGGAGCTGAAGTAAACAGGATTTCTAATGCAACGACTTTTGCAGGAACCAAGCTTCTTGATGGTTCGTTTGGTGGTACTTTCCAGGTTGGTGCGGATGCCAACCAGACTATCGGTTTCAGCTTGAGTCAAGCTGGTGGATTCAGCATCTCTGGTATTGCAGCCGCCGCGGGTAAAGCGACAACTTTTATTAGTGGTTCAACTGCTGGTGGAATCAGCATCAGTAGCCAGAGCAATGCACAGGATGTGTTAGCCGCTGTCGATTCTATGTTGGAAGTGGTTGATGGCAAGCGCGCCGAGCTTGGTGCAGTGCAAAACCGAATGGATTCGACCATCCGTAACCAGGCTAACATCTCGGAAAACGTCAGCGCAGCTCGTTCGCGTATCCGTGATGCAGACTTTGCCATCGAAACAGCAAACATGACCAAACAGAATATTTTGCAACAGGCTGCTTCCAGCATCCTGTCACAAGCCAACCAGCGGCCGCAGTCCGCACTCTCTTTGCTGCAGGGCTAACAAAAGAAAACAGGGCGGTTGTTCAGGCCGCCCTGGTCAAGAGATGGAACAAAGGGGTGTTCGGGTTTGCACCTTGTTCTATCGGGAGAAGTATAATTCTCTACTAGTAATGCCAAGTGTTGTCCAGCTGTTCAGTTCTGTCACGCTTGGTCATATTCTCCTGAGCATATGCTCATCTTTAGGCCGGTTTTCCGGCCTCTTTTTATTGTGTCGTCAATTTGACGTCACTCTGTCAGTTTAAAGCATGAACCATGCCAATACACTTCACTCCACAAAATGAGCTATTGCCAGTTGCTGGCGGCTTGTTCGACTGGCTCTGCCCTTGCATTGTTGCCGCTTGTCGGAGAAATCTTGCCGCTATGGGCAACAATTTTCCTAAAGCTTGTCTCTGCGCGGCCGTTAAATAAAGTGAAGCAATCGAGGGGTGTTCGGAATCCAACGTTTGCACTACTGCGGGTGACCTGCTAGTTCAAACAGGCACCCGCCTGAAGAGTCAGGCATGTTCAAACTGCTCTTCAAACGGTGGGCCGTCGTGAAGTTGGACGACGCAACCCGCAGTCGCATGTTCTTCGGGAGAATTTATTATGGCCATGTTCATTAATACCAATACCTCATCACTGAACGCCCAGCGTAATTTGATGAATACCACAAAATCACTTGATACTTCGTATACCCGCTTGGCATCTGGCTTGCGCATTAACAGTGCAAAAGATGATGCGGCCGGTCTGCAGATATCCAACCGTCTGACCTCCCAGATCAATGGCTTGGATCAGGGCAACCGTAACGCAAACGACGGCATCTCTTTGGCGCAGACCGCAGAAGGGGCGATGGATGAAGTGACCGGCATGCTGCAGCGCATGCGTACCTTGGCCCAGCAATCTGCCAACGGCTCCAACTCCGCCAAGGATCGTGAAGCACTGCAAAAGGAAGTTGATCAGCTTGGTGCTGAAGTCAACCGAATCTCAAAAGATACTACGTTTGCAGGCACTAAATTACTTGATGGAAATTATGGTGGTACCTTTCAAGTCGGAGCGGATGCTAACCAGACTATCGGTTTCAGCTTGAGTCAGGCTGGTGGATTTAGCATCTCCGGTATTGCAGCTGTTGCAGGGAAAGCTACAACCTTTATTAGTGGTTCAACTGCGGGAGGCATCAGCATCAGCAGTCAGAGCAATGCTCAAGATGTGTTATCCGCAGTTGATTCTATGTTGGAAGTGGTTGATGGTAAGCGTGCGGAGCTTGGTGCTATTCAGAATCGACTGGATTCCACCATCCGCAACCAAGCCAATATTTCGGAAAACGTCAGTGCAGCGCGTTCACGGATTCGTGATGCAGACTTTGCGACCGAGACTGCCAATATGACCAAGCAGAATATTCTGCAACAGGCAGCTTCGAGTATTCTGGCACAGGCTAACCAGAGACCGCAGTCCGCTCTTTCCCTGCTTGGGTAGTGAGTAGACCAGGCTGATTAAGATGGGAGAGATGAGATGACAACTGAACTCGGTAATCTGTCATCTGCCAATGGCGCTTCCTTACAGCTACGTGACAAGAGCGGCCAAGTGGCCGCTCAGCTGCTTTCAGGTTCGATGGAAGAAGCGAAACTCACGGGGCAGAAAGAGCCGGAGTTAAAGGATGATAATGAGATCCAGCAGACGCAGAACAAGGCAGAACTTGAAAAACAGGTACAAAGCTTGCAGGAGTTTGGGCAGCTACAAGGATGGACTGTTAATTTTAGTTTGGAGCAAGACGTGGACCAAGTAGTGATTAAGGTGATGGATACTGATACTCGGTCAGTGATACGTCAAATCCCCAGCGAAGAGCTGCTCGCCATTCACAAACGGATTCAGGCGTTGCGTCAAGGTGAGGCGGGGGCGAACCCTAAACTTGGTTTATTGCTTGATCGCGAGATATAAATCGAAGAAATGAGGAGAAGATATCATGGCTATTACCTCTGCCGGTGCAGGTTCAGGGCTCGATCTCGAAAGTGTGATTGCGGCTAGTGTGGCGGCTAAAAAGGCACAACTGCAACAACCGATCGTCAAAAAACAAAACAGCACCCAGATCGCGCTTTCTGGCATCGGTCAGCTCAAGTCATCCCTCACTACCTTCACCGATATTCTCGATACATTGAGTAAACCTGGTGCCTTCAACAAGCGGACAATCAATATCACACAAGATAAAGATAATCCTGTTATGAAAGTTGAGAGTAAGAGTGGGGGGTCTAATGGTCAGTACAATATTACTGTCAATAAATTGGCTATGACGAGTCGCCAAGAAGGAATATTTGACAGTTCTACAACCCCACTCATTACTCAAGACGGCCAACTGACCTTTAAGGCTGGTGACAAAGAGTTTAAGGTCGATGTTAAAGCTGGTGATACCTTACAAAATATTCGTAAGACCATTAATAGCAGTGGGGACAATTTTGGGCTAAGCGCCAATATTGTTAATACGGCTGATGGTAAAGCTCAGTTAATTATTGATTCCGGCATTTCAGGAGATGGCAAGGATTTGACTATCACTGGAAGCACATCAGAGCTTGGGATGTTTTCTATTGGGACCCCTGGCAGCGTTATGAGTCAGAAACAGGCTGCCAGTAGTGCCGAAATCATAGTCGATGGTAATGCGCTGAAAAGTGATACAAATGTTTTTGATGATACGATTCAAGACCTGAAACTTACGATATTACGTGTTTCCGATAAAGATAGCAATGGTAATCTCAAATCTAATAAAGTAGATATCACGACAGATAAAACATCGATTCAGGATATGGTTAAGCAGTTTGTTGATGGATACAACGCACTGCAGGATAAAATGGATGTGCTAGGTAAGCGTAACAGTATTGTTGGTGGGGTCAGGCAGGATGATGGTGGCGCTCTAGCTGGTGATGCAAGTACTCGGACAATCAGTAGCTTTATGGCTAATACAATTACTGGTAAAACAGGTACAAGTACAACGTACTCCAGCATCTTCGAAATTGGGATAAAAATGGATAATAAGGGTAAGCTATCTCTTGATAAAGATAAGTTTGGCCAAGCCGTTGATAAAAACTTTGATCAGGTTGTAGCATTATTTGGTGGGGATGATGGTCTTGCTGGTACTTTGAATAAAGGGCTAAAAGAGTATACCAAGTCTGGAGGGATGCTTGCTGAGCGTACTGATACACTGAATGCCGACTTGCGTAGTTTGAACCAGAAGCAGTCAACTTCAAATGCTCAGCTTGTTAAGTATGAGGCATCACTTCGTGCGCAGTATGGTAGTTTGGATGCTTTACTGGTAAAAATGAATAATTCTGCGTCAGCTTTGAAGTCGCTTCAAGTTAAAAGCAATAGTAACTGATGATTATCTTTTTAGAGGTTGTATGTGATGTATCAACGTAATTTAAAGGCATATAAAACGACCAGTATAACCGCTGATTTGGCCGTTGCCGATCCTCATCGAGTCATTCAGTTAATGATGCAAGGATTTCTCGAAAGATTGGCTCAAGCCAAGGGTGCCATAGAACGACGTGATATGGAGGCGAAAGCTGTCGCGGTTTCTAAAGCTCAGGGTTTATTGCATGGGTTGCAAGATGTGCTTGATATGAGCCAAGGAGAAGTGGCTGAAGATTTATATCGACTTTACTCTTATATGGATGAACGAATATGGGATGCCAGTTTGGCCTTGGATTCGACACCAATCGATGAAGTTATGGCGTTGATGGTGACTATTAAATCTGGTTGGGATCAATTGTCTGAGGAAGCAAAACAACAAGGTTACCAAATGAGACAGCAGTTAGGTGATTTATAATGAGCTATCTGCTCTCTTTACAGCAGGACTTAGAGGATAGTTATCACTCGATTACCTCCCTATTACATAACGCAAACTATGATGAGGCGTTGGTTAGCATGGATCGCCGTCTTGAATTGATAAAGTGCTTATTAAAATTGGTAGAGGATGACCCAGCTCAATTACCTGATGCTAAAAAATTATCTGCAGGTCTACATGAACAGGAAGAGGACCTGATAGCGTTGGCTTCTCAGCATCATCAGATAATTTTCCGAAAGCTATTCAATATTGGACGTGGGGAAAAAGTTAAGCTGGCGTATCGCTTGAACAGCAAGGAGTTTTAATGTCGGTAAAGATTGATGATGCCTTAATAAAGGCAGAGAAAGATGCATTACGGATTCAAAAACAAGCAGAGCAGGAATCCGCTATGTCAATAGCGTTACCGATCCGCTTTTCTCAGAATATTGCAGCATTTCGTAAGTATATTCCACATATTGCCGACACGTTTGAGTCATTCCAGCCAGCTCGCCCATTCCGATTTTTTTGCAACGATAATGGTCAGCCAAACATGGCTTGGCTGGATGATAATATTGCGGTTTATGGTGACGAACCATATCTTATTTGTGAGACTTTAGTTAAGGAGTTTATGGATAAAGGAGGGCTTTCAAAGTTCTCATTTAGCCAAGAATCAAATCCTCTAGGATTTATGCATGTAGATTATCTAAATAAACTGAATGCATATTTAGAAGAGATATCTTTACAAGAAAAATTGTTAAAGAAAGTACCAAATGAAGTACCTACCGCCCTCGTTTTTGGGGTTGGACTGGGTTACCATCTTGGTTATCTATATGAGCGCTGTAAGATTGGTACGTTATTCCTTTTTGAACCAGACTTGGATCTATTTTATGCATCACTATATTGTTTTGATTGGGCTCCACTACTCGATTATTTGCACCAAGAAAATCTAGGCATTCATATTTTGTTAGGCCAAGATGAAGAAACAATATTTAATGATTTTGCTTCAGCTATTCACAGTCGAGGATCTTTTCTGATTGCCAATGCATTTATTATGTGGGGCTATCAGAGCGAAAAAATAAATATGTTAATTGAGAAAGTTCAGCGTGAATATTACCTTCTGGTTATGGGATGGGGTTTTTTTGATGATAACTTGATTGCACTATCTCATACCGTTGATAATATAGAACGGGGAGTGCCATTTTTTCTCAAAGACAAAAAAATACCGGAAAGATATTCCAGAACACCAGTTTTTGTTATTGCAAATGGTCCATCTTTAGATGCATCTATTTCCTTTATTGAAAAAAATAGAGATAAAGCAATCTTAATATCTTGTGGAAGTGCTATTTCAGCCTTGCATAAATTAGGTATTAAACCTGACATCCATGTTGAAACTGAGCGAACTAAAATAGTTTATGATTTTTTAGTGAATTTGAATGCAAATGATTATTTGCATGACATTCTTTTTCTGAGCACAGATGTGATCCATCCTTATTGCTCTACATTATTTGATACATCAGTGTTAATTTTTAAGCTATATGAACCAGGTGTAACACTTTATCATGCTAATTTTTCTAACTTGCCAAAATATGCAGCTCTAGGTGGTTTAAATCCTTTGGTTGGTAATATTGGAGTTCGTGCACCTATTCACCTTGGCTTTAAAAACATATATTTATTTGGTCTTGATAATGGCTATAAAAATAAAGAGCATCATCACTCAAAATTTAGTGCCTATTATAATAGTGAGGCGGGGGCGGAAGTACTTGCTGATCTGATGTATGGTGATAATCAATGGCACCATGAGGGTAACTTTGGTGGTTTTGTTACGACCGATGCAATGTTTAATTCATCACGTGTCATTGTAGAGCAGGTGTTGGCTGCTAATGACGATGTTCGATGTTTCAACTGTAGTGATGGAGCAAAAATTACCAACGCAAGGCCATTACCTTGTGGTGAAATTAAACTTTTTGAAATAATAAATAAAAAAGAATTGCTCACTCATATTGCACAATTATCTGCACCTATTCCATTGTCTAAAAAGGATTTTAAGCCATATTTAGGGGTTGATTATTTTGAGTTGTTTGTTGACAGAATGTTGGGTGAATGGAGGCAGAACTTTTCTTCCAGAAATGAGCTGAATCAACTAATGCTATGTAACTTTGGGTATCTCTCACAGATCGCTGCGACTCGCCAAAAACATATATCTCAAGTTATGATAGGATCAATGAATTATGCATTCGCGATTTTAAGTTCTATTCTTTACTCCTTTGAAGGTGAAGAAAAGACTATCGCACTGATGAAACCAGCAATTAATTTATGGTTAGAGTTTTTAGAGAAGGCTCGGGATATGTATCCTATGGCTATTGATAGTGTTGATTTAGTTGATAATGAATGGATGAATTTCTTTAGAAAATAAAAATAAATGCCGACGATATGTCGGCATTTATTTATAGTTCGTATGGATTGTTCGCTATAAGAAGTTGTTCATTTTTTTTGATAATTTGCACTGAGACGAGTGAGTCAGGCATAACCTCAGAGTGTTCATCATGATGCTGAACCAGCTCAAAAATACGATGATATGCAGGGTGCCAGCAAAACATCTTACTGTAGTTCATTTTATAACTATAAACTCCATTTTGATGCTTATATTTCTTCCTATAGTAACTATGAGGTGGGTGAAAGTCCACGATAGCAACGATTCCTTTATCTTGAAGTAATTCATGGCATTGGGTTGCTATTTTGAATAGATCATTGGGTTCACAGAGATATAGACAGAATCCAAATATAATTAAATCAACAGGCTCTATTGCTGGTAAATTATCGGCCGTACCTTGAGTAAGATGCAAATTCGGATATGTTTTCAAGCCATCCATTATTGCTGCGAGTGATGGATCGATGCCATATCCGCTGGCATTAAAATGTTCAGATAAAGCTGATACTCTCCATCCATTAGCACACCCAATTTCTAGAATTCTTTTCGGGGTGCAGTTTAGTTGTTGAAGAGCTTTGAAAACAAGGTCACCTTGTATTTTTCTATGTATATAACCATGTTTATTCC
The DNA here is from genome assembly GCF_000819685.1 of Aeromonas allosaccharophila. Lineage (GTDB taxonomy): Bacteria > Pseudomonadota > Gammaproteobacteria > Enterobacterales > Aeromonadaceae > Aeromonas > Aeromonas allosaccharophila. Next base: position 9,283 of record NZ_CDBR01000079.1, read on the forward strand.
GTTCAAACCAACAGTTACCCTCTTGTTTTATAAATATATCTTTCTGATTCATGATTTATCCATATCTACATAAAAAGGATGATTTTGTTGCCCCAATAATAAAGAGGGAATTAGCGTTTCGCCTTTCCAACCTAAATCAATGAGCTCCGATGAAATTTCCTTATGAAAGCTAGATGTTATTACTATCAATGCGTTTGAATTGTTTTGAGCAATCAATGATGATACGACATCAGGTGCATACTCAATAGTAATGGATGAGCCTGGCATTCGGCTTCCAACCTTGCTCATGTTCCCATCTATTATTCTGCTTGGCTCTAGTTTGCATACTGACATGATTAGAGTGCAATATGAGCCAGCTCCCCAAAAGATCAAGTTTTTGCCATCGACATGATGTGACAGTTGCTCTTGCCATGCGGTAATACACTGTGAATACCTTGTAGTATCTGGAACAGAAATGACATTTTTCGTGATGTTATTATTGAGTACATATCTATTTTTAATAGTACGCTCAAAAACTACAATCATATTTCCTAACTCGGTTGATATGGACTGTTGATAATTCCAGTTAAATGTGGATGCCAGTTTAAGTAAAGAAGAGAGAGAAAATACATGAACATGTTCATGGTGAAAAGGATCTAATGAGTTACCATCTAAATTATTTTCTAAAGAAGGTGTCTCAATTAAGAGGTAAGACTCAGGATTTGCAATGTTAGACATGCCTTTAAAGAAGTCATTAAAATCAAAAATATGTTCTATCACATGTCGATGATATATTATGTCAAACATCTTGTTATCACTTAGAGACAAGAGATCTCTAGTGTTTTCATTAGTAAAAAAACCGTTGAATACTTTAAGGCCATGATTTATGCATATAGCTGAATTCTCAATGTTTGGTTCGCATCCAAAGTATAAATCTTGAGGGAAAATATTTCGTAAATCCTTCAGCATTTGCCCAGAGGAACATCCTATTTCTAAGATAGCAAGCTTATTACGATAGATTAGCCTTCTAACTTTGCTATATAAATTAACAAAGTCATTTCGTTGTGAGTATGCAATATTGACGGAGTCAGCGCCCCAATAGTGATGCCGATATATATCTTTCAAAATATTTATATCATAATTAGGTATAAATGCATGACCACACTCCATGCAGCAAGAATAATATAGGTCACGATACATTTGTTCAACTTCATCGCCTACCGCATGCAAATAAATGGGAAAAGCAGGTATTGAAAGAAACGGCTGTACTCTGGTTGATAAACATACGGGGCAGGCAGTAGTTCCAACATTTTTTATAGACATATTATTCCTCATTTTCAAAGTCAGAGAGAACAAAAGATCGGCCAAGCACATTTAATTTAGGTTCAACCCAAGCTCGGGATGCTGAATCTAGAAAAATCAATGGGTCTTTATGTAATTCAGCTTTAAGTACTTCCACACAAGTTTTTGCATCTACATAAAAGCCCAGCTTAGGATATCCATTTACAAGTGGTTGGAGTGCTTCTGCTTTTCGTAATGTATTTTCTATCTTTTCCCAGTCGTAATCAAGGTCACATCCCCATGGCCTTACATGTGTGGTCCATTCTATTGTATGGAGGATGCCGTGATCATCAATGAGTTCTCCGGAGAATGACTTTTGATAGCGATAAGGAATGCCTCCAATCTTGCTTTCTATATAATGTAAATATGTTAGAGAACTTATTTTTGCCCCATACATTACTATAACACCTGATTCTTTCTCCAAGTAAGAGAATATAGATCCCCTCCCAAACGCATTTAAGTTTTTAGTTGGCTGGAATGGAGCACTCCCACGGCCTAAAACAGAAAACATTGGATCAAATGATCTATAATCGGCCCAGTTACATTTATGTAGATACTGATTAAGTGAACCAACCTCTATCGGTGCTGTTCGCAGGTCTAGCTTTTTCAATTTTGGAAATTGATAGTTAAAGGCTGGAATCAAGCAATTAATTGGCAATGTATTAAGCAACTCTCTATGAGCGCCAAGTACGTCTTGTTTTTCTGTTTTTAAGATAAGAGGCTGTGTATATACTATATCACTATGAACTAATGCCGGTTTCCCCTCATAATTACTCAAGCTGGATTTCATTAAATTCTGTAATATCCGAGCATCACTCTTATCTTTTTTTAGCATTTTTGTATTTGATAGACTGTTTTTTTCAATATAAAAATTAGCATTTTGTCTATCAATTTTCGTTTTTAGCCAGTTAGATAGTTCCTTAAAAGATGTTAGTTTATCAAATATAGTTGATGGTATATTACAGTCTAACTCTAACTCTAATGCCATGATTAATCTTATTTGCATGAGTGAATCCCACTGGGGAGTACTTGCTATAGTGGCATTAAAAATCTCATCAGGTGTAAGCATTGGCATTAGATGATGAAATACACGCTCAAGTCTTTCTGTATTGGCCAGTGAGCTTGAATTATTAGATTTTTTTGCTGAATCATCTGAATCATCTGAATCATCTGAATCATCTGAATCATCTGAATCATCGAAGGCATTGGAAAATGATGTCTTATATGTTTTTGGATAAGCTTCTACCAGCTCTATTAATCCATGAGCTTGGTGTAAGATAAATGCTATCCTGCGATCATCGAATGCAGGGTCTGGGGTTGGAGCAATCATGCATGTTGCCCCCATTTTTTTGGCTATATCTAGTGCTATATCCATATCATCTACGGCATAACAAATGTGATATACCCCACCACCTCTTGATAAATGGCCACGAATAGGGCTCTTCTCGCTCAATGGGGCAAGGATCTCAAAAGTTACACCTCCAGAGACTTGAACGAATGCATACCTCACATCTTGAGACGTATTTATACTCGGTCCTTTCCATAATCTAGCTCCGGGCAATGAAATATAATCTGCGAGTGTTTTTTCTAGATTGGTTGTTGTTACAGCAATATGATCAATATATAGAACACCTATATGTGACAATAATGTGCTGTTTTTTTTGTGACAATTAGTCATTGTTTGAAACCTCTAGCCATTCTGGTGTGGTGGCATCATTAGTTTTCAAGTTATAGTAATATTCATTGTTACAAGACAAAGTGAAACCATGCTTAGAGTAGATATCTGCAGCTGGTTTATTACGCTCTGTGGGTATAAATAAACCATGCAGAGCATTAAAACCATTGGCTTTGGCATAGTTCATTGCCCATACAAGGGCTCCTGTCTCAATGCCACGACCAAGAACTCTGCAAGATAAAATGAAAGTTTCAATGTCTAGTACATCGTTATCTTGTGGTTGCAGAATCAGTACGCCAATGATTTCATTACTGCTATATCGATCACTTAAACTTATTGTGGCTATATGTGATCCATGCGACTGCAGGCGCTCAAGTTCTACTTCACTATGTCGTCTAGTTGTCGTATTGAATTGGTTTGTCTTTGCTATTAATTGAAGTGTTCTTTGCTTACTTGAATCTGACATGGGGGAAAAAGACAACTTCATCTGTAAACTTTTTAAGTAGTCTAACTTGGAGGTGAATTTATTTTTGTCTGAGATAGCTAGTTGGCGTGACTTGTATTTTGTACCTCTGACTTTATCTTCCTCAGTAAGGGATATGCTAGCAAAACAGGGAAGAGAAGCAATAAAATCAGCATATTCTGTAATGTCATCGGGCAGCTCAGGTACGATGACCTCAGGTAATGAGCTGCGGACTTCCTCACGCTCATAAAGGCTATCATCAATGAAACATAATGAAGAAAGACCAACCCCAATCTCCAGTGCGATCTCACGAATATTATCTGATTTAGACTGCCAGTTTATTTTCTTTATAAGAAAGTCATCCTCCCTTAAAATCATATCAGGATGACAATTTATGGCTTGCAAAGCTATATTTTCAGTATTTTTACTACATATTGCCAACATTACCCCACGCTTTGCTAATGTTTTAATTACATGCTGCACTGCAACAAATACATTACCAGGATAATCCGAACCCAGTTTGATACCTACAATTCCATCATCCCCAATGATTCCTCCCCAAAGAGTGTTATCTAAATCAAGAATTAGTACTCTAGCTGTTTTCCCTAGCAGTGCTTGATGAGCGCTAATCATGCAATCTATCAACATGTCGGAAAACTCTGGAGTATATGGGAAGCGTCCAAGAGACCAATATTTTAGGGACCAAGCATTTTCACTCCCTTTAAAATGCAAACAAGCAGATAGTGGTAAAAGATGGCCATCAGCGATTTCACTAGATAGCTGTACAAGTTTTTGGTTTGCATTAAAAACTAGCTTTGCTAAAGACGAGTGATCCCTATATGCAGTATCTGTTAAGCTTTGAACGAACACCTTTACTGGCGAAAAGTCAAAGATAAAAAAAACTCCGTCTAAGTGAGATCTCGCCTCACGAATAGAAAGTATATAATCCTCTATGCGTTGATATATTTCTGTCTCCAGAGTCTCATCATATTGACTATTGGGTTCCGGCAGAAAGTCTTCAATGCGCTCACAAAAAATGCATATATTGGGATTGCTTTTTCTTAAATATGACTCTTCATCTGTCAGTTGTATCCGATATTGCCCAAATGGAATGTCAATTATCTTCCATGAAGAGCAATAAAGCTCAGAGGTTCTTCTTTTTAAGTATTCAGCAGCTAAAGTCCAATTTGCACTTCCTAAAAATGTAGCGCTGGGAATATATGGTGTAGTCATGAAATTTTCTCCATAACGCCATGAGTAGTTAATTTACGACACCAATCTATGCATTCTTGTAATGGCACTCCGGTAATGTCTGAAATTGAAATGCAATCATTCTCTCCATCAGAGTAACCAATAATATTCATCATGTTCTCAACGATTTTTTGGGTGTTTGCTGTGCTTGTTTGTGGATAAAGGCCACGTTTGCCTAGTTGGGGCTCACAGGGTTGAATCATTCTATATGTATCATTGCCTTCTATTGCCAAGAGGCATTGTTGCAGGACACCGAATCCTCCTGCAAGTCCTGTTGGAGTCACGAGGTTAAGGTCATCTAATGAAGTATGATATTCTGGATAGCAGCCATATTTGCTTCTCATCACAGATGCAATTGGCAAGTCGACACCCGGACTACAGTATTGACGCTCGTCACTGCCTCGCTGTAAGTATGAATACTTTATAAAGTCAGGTGTAACGTCTCGGAGCACTGATAATGCAGCCCTGTCAGAAATCGAGTTCCCTTTCCTGGATGGTAAGAATGAAAATGTGCCTTCATCACCTAAACATGTCAATACATACCCTGCAACAACCTTCTTTTTTAAATGTTCTATATGTTTACTTAGGTATACAATTGCTCCAATCGTTTCTGGTACAAAGACAAATCTATATGTATAACGTCTACGATGTAAAGACTTTAACCATTTAGCTAATGCTAAAGCGACAACTGGACCAGATAATTCATTGTTAGCCATTGACGGGTGGCAGATATAAGTAGATAAAAGAATCTCTTCTTCGGTCTCACCTGGAATAATAAGGTCGGCATAATTTAACTGACCGGGTTCTAACTCACTATCTATCTTTACATGAAGCGGTTCATTAGGTGGTATTTCATTGTATTGATTTTGGGTTAGACAAAATCCCCAGTTTTTTCTGTAGTAAGATGTCACATAGGGAATTGCATCAGGTTGGTTTGGTAGTGAAAACAAATTTGGTTGTAATTGTTCTTTGGTCATCCATGTATCGATAGGGATAGAGTATCCCATCACATGAAGATTATGGTTTTTTATATCAATAATTTTTTCATTTTTGCTGTTGGCGATCCAAGCCTCTCTAATATTCCATTCATCTGGAACGGTCCAGTCAAAAACGGATGAGCCAGATGCAATGGTGTGGATGTTAAGTTCTGACAACTCTTTTTTTATATAGCCAAGAGTTTGACGGACACCATTACCAGTGAGGCTACGATGAATAGGAAAAAGGTCATGCATCCATTTGTGCATTTGCTGTCCAATCTCTGCGCTCATTTGCATCCCTGTTTTTATTTCCAATTGATTGATGAATAGTGGGTATTTAACTTGAGCTATCTCGATAGTTTTTTAAGTCACTCTTAGTAAATAGTGTTGTATCATCGCTATTTACTAATGAAATCATCAAGTCTGACTGCTTTGCCTCGCCTGATATCTGTTCTGGTTATTTTCCCGATAACTATGGGGAGAGCCTCTGGAGGCAACCCATAGCCAGGTCGGATCCGTCGAATGTGTTGCGGTTGTATTATGGTGCCAGCTGGAATGTCAGTGACAAAATATAGAGAACGACGAAATCGTAGATTTGCCTGCTCAGCTTGGTTACTACCACTATCCCCTGTTCCCAAGGCTTGCCAGCATAGTTTAGTCTGACTACATAGTTCTTTTAACTCGTGCGGTTCTAAAGAAAACGCTGCATCTGTTCCACCATCCGAGCGATCCAGAGTTAGATGCTTTTCAATAGCGACAGCACCTAAAACTATTGCGAGCTGCGCTGCAGTATTACCTAAGGTATGGTCGGATAAACCTACTGGTACTGAAAATGTATCAGCCAAGCGAGTAATGCGCTTGAGGTTTATATCGGAAAGAGGAGTTGGGTAGCCACTGACACAATGAAGGAGCAGTATTTGTGTACAGCCATGTTCACGTAATGTTATTAGCGCCTGAGATATTTCATTTTCAGTGGACATCCCAGATGAAATGATAACAGGCTTTCCTAGTCGAGCAATATATTGAAGTAAAGGTATATCGGTCAGTTCAAAAGAAGCAACTTTATAAGCTGGAGTGCCTATGCTCTCTAGAAAATCAACTGCGCTCTCGTCAAATGGGGTAGAGAAAATAGTTAATCCACGAGAGTGTGCCCGTTCAAAGATCGGCTTATGCCATTCCCATGGGGTGTGGGCTTTATGATAGAGATCGTAAAGTGTATAGCCATCCCATAACCCTCCCTCGATGTGAAAATCAGGCAAATCACAGTTGAGCGTCATAGTATCGGCAGTATAGGTCTGCAATTTTATAGCATCAGCACCAGCATCAGCTGCAGCATCTACCAGTGCTAATGCTCTGTCCAGCTCACCGTTATGATTACCAGATAGTTCAGCAATAATGTAAGGTGGTGAACTCTGGTCAATGAGACGGCCATTAATAGAGAAAGGGATCATAGGTAAACACTCACTTGGACTGTTAATATGTGCTTGTTAATTTAACTTATTTTTAAGAAAAATTCCATTATTGCAACGGAAATAGAAGATATGTTTTTTCTTTCTATTGTAATAAAATTAATAATTTTTTCTCTGGGGATAAAAAAAATTGATTCATACTCGAAAGAGTGAGCTTTTGTAAAACAATCAAGAATCACCTCTTGGCTTACATCACTATACATATAGACACCTATGTCGAGAACCAAAGCATCGTTGTCAATAACATAGCAAAAGGGAGTTATTGTGCTGACCATATTTTGGTTTACACCAATTTCCTCATATAGCTCTGTCAGTAATTGTTGCTTAAAGTCGAATCTATCATTGTTATTTATTGTGGAGGCATCTAACCCACCACTTGGCACTAACTCCAAGAGTCCTGCATCTTGGGTTGTGAATTTAGCACGCATTCCAAAAACAAAACCGTCTCTACATTCCATAATGCCAGAAACTGCAATGGGCATTATTTGGATTTTTTCAAGAAGCCCCGGCTGGATTCTTTTTGAAAAGAAAAACCTGTAATTATCGATGACAGATGTAATTTTGTTTGATGAGTCTGATATACAAGAGAGAATGTTTCCATCGAAAAGGGTACTATTTTTACTTTGCGCTATATTCCAAATTTCATCGACGATGGGGAGTAGGGAGTCATCATGTTTGATTCGATATTTTTCTATGGAAAGCACGGCGTTTTCTGAAAACTCATGCACACTTAACATGTTATATCTTCCCTTAAAGTAGAAACTCATGCTATATTAACAGAAGTATGTAAGGAGGTAAACTTATGAAAGATAAGCTGGATTTGATTCAAATTCATGAACATTGGAAGAATTGGGCTATTACCTATGGCACAGAACTACGGGCCACAACGAAAACAGGAACAGCAAAACTAATCGAGCTGGCTGAGTTGGCAAAAACCATCTCATCTTTGAAAGAATCACTTCCGATTAATTCACGAGTTTTGGAAATAGGTTGTGGCAACGGTCACAATCTTTTTTCTTTGCATGAAGTCTTTCCTGAGTATCAATATGAAGGGGTGGATTTTATTGATGAAATGATTTCATCGGCGGAGCAACTTAGGGAAAGTAAACTAATCAATAATGAATCAATTTGTTTTAGCGTGGGCAATGTTCTTAATTTGGAAGGCCTGATTGAACAATACGACTTGATTTTTACTGTCCGTTGCCTAATAAACTTAAATACGGATATTCTACAAATGAAAGCTATTGCTAACATTGCAGAAAAAGTAAAATCAGGTGGGTATATTTTAATGCTTGAGAATTCTACAGGATCTTACTCAAGGCAAAATTATTTGCGAACGCTTGTTGGCCTTGAAAAAAGAGAGCCAGCAGAATTTAATCACTTTATGAATGAAGAGTTAGTTCATGATAAATTGGAATCATTGGGGTTCTTCCAAGTAAAAAACAGCAGTTTTTCAACACTGCATGACATCGTACTTTATGTTCTCCTGCCTATGATAAATGGTGGCAAAGTCGACTATGACAATCCTATCGTTGAAGCCGCTGCAAAATTATCAAGTGCCTTAACTGAAGATGGGTCTGAGATGTTAGGTGATTATGGCCAAAATAGACTGTATCTATATCAAAAGCAATGATGTTTAGTCAGGGAATTATATGAAAGGAATTTTTTTTGACTTTGATGGGACGTTGGTTCAAAGCTTGGAGTCAATGTTCAATATATATTCTTTGTTTTTGTCTAGAAGAAATATACAGGCATCTATTATTGAATTTGAAAAGCTAAATGGCCCCCCTTTAATCGAGGTCATTCGTTGTCTAAAAGAGTGGCATCATTTACCTGAAAGCAATCAATCATTGCTTGCTGAGTATAATCTTTTGATAGATGAAACGTATATTAATTCACCTCCAAGTGTAGGGGGGGTAAAGTTAATTCATGAGGCTTTGAAGCATTCATATCGCTTGGTTATAGTGACATCTAATAAAAGAAGTCGAGTTGAAGCATGGTTAGATTTTAATGATTTGCAAGATAGCTTTGATTTAATTGTCGATGGTGACGATGTTAATATTGGGAAGCCTCATCCTGAACCATATCTGATCGCATTGAAAAAATCTCGATTATGTCCTAGCGATGTTGTTGCGGTGGAGGATTCCATCCAAGGTGCTACATCTGCTTTTCAAGCCGGTCTCATTACCTATTTGCTTACTGATAATCTAGGCGGTTGTCAACAGGAAACAAAAGATGGTTTTAAATATATTCGTTCTTTATCAGAGTTGACGGTTTCATTATTTGGTGATTCGTGATTCGTGATTCGTGATTCGTGATTCGTGATTCGTGCTTGTGGGTTACTATTTATATATGAAAGTTCAATTGGTGTTGTTAATATAATTATTCGAATTTACGGTGTGGTCTATATACTTAGAGAGTGCGCAGATAATAAAATTATCCTTAGATTATATACGCACTTATGGATTTTATTCGTGAGTCAGCGTACTTTAAAAACAGGCTGAATAGGTTCACCGTCAAGATTTTCTTGTATTGTCAACTTACTATCGTGTTCTATCAGTGCTGGTAATATCTCTGCATATATTTCCAATATTTTCATGATATCTGCATCGGTATGAGAATAGTTGAGGTTATGACTTCCTAGTGTCAGGATTCCTCGTTTACATAATTCCTGCATCAGATAGCTTTTCAATAGCCAGCTAGAGTGATTGTGGGAGTCCGCGACTAACAGGAAACACCATGTAGGATGTCCGGCAGTTTTTATCCATTCTGGTGCTTTTATATCATCGAGGATGGTATTTAAGCCATCAAGAAGAAATTGTCCTCGTTCAGTTAAACGACCTGGTATATTGTAATGGCGCATTTTTTTGATGACTGCCTTGGCGGCAGCTAATGCAATAACATCCCCACCAAAAGTACCAGAGAAAAAAATATCTTCCATACGCTTCATATATTTTTTACGTCCGACCACGGCAGATATAGGGAATCCATTGGCCATACCCTTGCCAAATGCTGCAAGGTCCGGCGTTACTCCGAATAAAGTTTGCGCTCCTCCAAGATGATTTCGAAAGCCGGTGATTGTTTCATCAAAGATGAGCAGCGTACCATGAGCATCACAGAGCTGGCGTAGGCCCGGCAGAAAATCGGGGTTTGGCCAGGCTACGTTCATTGGTTCCAGAATGACGGCTGCAAACTCATCCGGGTGGGTTTCCAGTAGATGCTGTAGTGAGGCGAGATCGTTGTAGTCAAATCTGTGGGTCAGCTCTCTCACGCACTCGGGGACCCCCAAATGGCGAGTGGTTGAGCCAATGTACCAATCTTGCCAGCCGTGATAGCCACAAACGGCTACCCTCTCGCGCCCTGTAACGGCGCGGGAGAGCCGGATACATGCGGAGGTCGCATCCGTCCCGTTTTTGCCAAAGCGAACCATCTCGGCACAGGGAATAAGCTCGATAAGCTGTTCGGCGACCTCGGTTTCCAACCGGTGAGGAAGGGAGAATATCGAGCCCAGATTGAGCTGCTCCATGACCGCCGCATTCACATCCGGATCGCAATATCCAAGGCTGATAGCCAGCAGTCCGCTTGCGAAATCGATGTACTCATTTCCGTCCACATCCCATACATTTGCTCCTTGTCCCCGTTCGATAAAGAGAGGGGCGGCCCCATAGGGGAAACAGAGGCGGCTTTTGGAGAAGGTCTGGGAGCCTAGAGGAATACTCTGCTCAGCACGGGCCGAGAGTATTAGTGACTGTTGATAACGTGAATTCATTATTGTGTTTCCTTGGCAAGGGAACGAGCCAGCCCTTCATTGCGCTGGTGTTGGGTATTGAGAATTGCCAACTCAGGCTGCTGCGCCAGCAAGGCGAGGATATCGTCAGTGGTGAAGGCCGGGTTGCTGGGATAGAGAGCTTGGTAAATTTGCGCTACCAATTCAAAATCGGCAGGCTCATCGACAGTCCAACGCAGGTGAGCGAGTGAAGGAGTTCGCTGCAGTTCGCCTATGGAAAATTGCTCGGAATGGTTGCGAACGTAATAGGTGACATGTTCCCGCTCGGTCTGCGTGGTGGCTTTTTCCTGCAAGGTTGCCAGAGTTGATCCGCTTATGATCTCGGCATCCAACCCATCTGGGTAACTGGGGTTGCCGCAGTTGCTGCTGTAGTCGTATTGGCCTGTGAGATGCAAGGCTATCAGCTCATCTATCACCATTGGGTCAGCCAGCGGGCAGTCACCGGTGAGACGTACAACATGGGTCGGACTGTAGGATTGAGCAGCCAGATAGAAACGCAGCAGCACATCGTCAAGTGGGCCGCAGAAACAGGGAATATTCAGCCTTTCACACAAAGCCGCAATGGAGTGATCTTCCGGCTGATCGCTGGTGGCAACCAGTAGCTGGTCCAGTAGCTTGCTCTGCTGCAGACGTTCAATCTGCCTTGCCAGCATGGGTTCGCCCAGCAGATCTTTCAGTACCTTGTTGGGCAGACGGGTAGAGCTGGTTCTGGCCTGCAGAATACCTAGGATCATTATGTTCTCCAGAGTCCGGGGTTGATAAGGCCCTGTTTCATAGAGGCAAGCGAGGCAATCTCGGCCTCGTTGCATGTATGTAATGCTTGGCTGGCCGCAACGATAGTGGCCAATTCTTGCTCATGGCACACACCGACGACAAAGCGGCTTACTTGTGGCAGGGCAGTCATGATGGAGAGTGCTTTGCCTAGCGGGGCGAGCGAGGGGAACCAGTTGTCAAATTGCTTCAGATCGGCCGCAAAGCGGTGAAAATAGTCTGGCCGCTGCGCCGGCTGCATCAGCAGGAGTCCCTGCAAAAAGAGCGAGCGTACATGGATTTCACACCCCATCTCTGCCAGCTTGTCGAGCCAGCCGGTGCGCAGAAAGCGCTGATCGAGCAGATTGGCAGGCAATTGCACCAGTTCAAGGGGATAGCCAGCTACGATCCAGGTATCGAGCTCCTCTGGAGAGTAAACGGAGACGCCTAGCTTGCCGACACTCCCCTGATGTTGGAGTTCAGCGAGCAACTCGAACAGGGCTGGAGAAGCATCCTGGCTTCGATGGAGCAGCAAGCCATCGAGCCGTTTGCGCCCCAGCAAGTGCATGCTGTGATTGAGCTCAGTCTGGACATTGGTCAGCGGGAGTCCTGGTGCGAGTTTGTCGATCAAGGTGAAGTCATTGGTATCCCGTTGCCCCAGCCTCTGCTCGGCATTGCCATAGGCTTGCGCCGTATCCAGGGTGTCAATGCCTGCCTGGCGCGCTAGCGCAATGATGGCATTGAGCTCATCATCGCTGACCTGTCCGTCCCGGTTGCTAATACCGTAATCCAGGCCGAATTGCACTGTGCCGAGGGCTAACCGCATAGTGCCTGCTCCAGCGCATCTACGACCTGTTTCTGGTCTGAGTTTGAGAGAGTCGGAAACAGCGGAAGAGATATGGCACCCTGATAGTAGGCTTGAGCCCCCGGATAGGCTGCCGGATCATGCCCCAGCCCACGGTAATAGGGCTGAGCAGGAATGGGAATATAGTGAACGTTGACGCCAATGCTGGCAGCGCGTAGCCGTGCAAATACCTGATCGCGATCTGTCACCTGGATGACATAGAGGTGATAGCCGCTGTGACGGTCACTATGTTGTTGCAGCGGTCGGACTGGCAGGCGGGCCAACAGTTCGTCATAGCGACGTGCAAGTTCACGTCGCTGGGTGATGAACTGATCAAGCCGACCCAGCTGACTGAGCCCCAGTGCTGCCTGAATGTCGGTCAGACGGTAGTTAAACCCCAGAAGTTGCTGCTCGTAGTACCACTCCCCGGGGGAAGGTATGAGCAGCGATTGCGGGTCACGAGTGATCCCATGGCTGCGATAGAGCCGTAATTGGGCTGCAAGCTCTGGATCCCGGGTTGTGACGGCGCCACCCTCTCCGGTGGTGATAGGCTTGACCGGATGAAAGCTGAAGACCGTCATATCACTGTGAAGGCAACTGCCGATTGGTGACTCCTGATATCGGGCTCCCAGTGCATGGCAGGCATCTTCTATCAGGGTGATGCCGTATTGGCGGCAGAGCGCACCAATTTCTTCGAGATCGCAGGGTTGGCCCGCCAGATGTATCGCAATCAGCGCTTTGGGCAGAACATGTGTGAGCGCGGCCTGTTGCAGCTTGCTTTTGAACGCCATGACATTGAGGTTGCCGGTAGCGGGGTCAACATCAACAAAGTCCACGTTGGCATTGCAGTAGCGGACGCAGTTCGCCGAGGCGACGAAACTCACTGCGGAGACCCATACCGTATCTTCGGCGCCAAGCTCCAGTACTGCACAGGCCAGATGAAGCGCAGTGGTGCCGTTACTGCAAGCAACCACATGCGGCACTTGGCAGTAATCGGCCAATGCCTGCTCAAAGGTGGGGACGGCCTGGCCTTGGGTCAGATAATCAGATTTTAGTACGGCAACGACGGCCTCAATATCGGCATCGCTGATCGATTGGCGGCCATAAGGGATCATTCGGACAACACCTGCTGGTTCATGCTCTGTAGTTCGGCTATCGACAGAAAGTGCTGATTATTTAGGGAATTGTATTCGAAGCCTGGTGCGACCAGCTTGGCCATCTCACCCAGCGCATTAATGCTGAAATCATTGTTGCGGCTGGTGAAACTGATGCTGGGGGCAATCACATAGTAATCGTTGAACTCGTAGGTGTGGAAAGAGTCGTCAGCCGGACACATCACCTCGTGCAGCTTCTCCCCAGGGCGGATGCCGATGATTTCCTGTTTAAGGGACGGAGCCATGGCCGCCGCCAGATCGGTGATCTTGACCGACGGAATTTTCGGCACGAATAGTTCACCACCGCGCATACGCTGGAAATTGCTAAGAACAAAATCGACGCCTTTCTGCAAGGTCAACCAGAAGCGTGTCATCTCGGGATGGGTTATTGGCAGCGTATTGGCGCCGCTCTTGATCAGATTGTCGAAGAAGGGCACGACCGAGCCCCGTGAGCCGACGACGTTGCCATAACGCACTACCGAGAAGATGGCAGGGGTCTTGCCTGCCATATTGTTGGCGGCAACAAAGAGCTTGTCAGAACAGAGCTTGGTTGCCCCGTAAAGGTTGATCGGGTTAGCTGCCTTGTCGGTCGAGAGTGCAATGACCTTCTGTACACCATTGTTGAGCGCGGCCTTGATGACGTTTTCGGCCCCTCCCACGTTGGTCTTGATGCACTCCATCGGGTTGTATTCGGCTGCTGGCACCTGCTTGAGCGCCGCAGCATGCACCACGAAGTCAACATCGCGCATCGCCATGTCGAGGCGCTCGGCATCGCGAACATCGCCGATAAAGTAGCGCATGCAGGGATGGTTGAAACGCTGCTGCATTTCAAACTGCTTGAGCTCATCACGGGAGTAGACGATCAGTCGCGCGGGTTGGTAGCGGGATAGCACGGTAGCAATAAATTTTTTGCCAAATGACCCCGTGCCACCGGTAACCAGGATTGTTTTTCCATTAAACATTACGGTGTCCCATGATGAAGATTGGTATCTATAGAATTCTAAAGCACTTTTTATGCCATTTGCAGACGTATATTGGCAGGCGTGATCTGAATGGCTGTTTTTTGGCTACTTGTTGTTGTGTCTGGCAATGGCCTGGCATACCTGCTCCACCGCATTGAGGGCTCTGGGGGTGAAGCGGTGCAGCTCATCCGAGTTGATCAAATCGAGTCGCTGATGCTGCACGGCGTCCAGATTGGGCCACTTCTGCCAGTGACGCAGGGCGTCAGGATCTTGACTCCCCGCCAGGATCAGCGAGGGGTTGGCTCTGATCACCTGTTCCATGTCCACTTGAGGGTAGGGGGTCTTGGCATTCGCCATGATGTTGATCCCCCCGCAGAGCTCGATGGCTTGAGCAGGCCAGGCATTGCCACTGACGCTGGTGAGCGGCGGATACCAAAGCTGGTAGAACACCTTGACGCCGGTTGGCTGGCCATAGCGCTGTTGCAGGTCATGCAGGCGCGCCAGATAGCGATCGGCGGCTTCGTTGGCACTCTTTTCAACCCCCAGCAATTTGCCCAGCGCCCTCATCTCGGTGGCCAGCGAGGCAAAATCGGTGGGCTCCGAGTAAAAAACCGGGATACCCAGCTGTTCTAGCGGTGCCAGCATTCGGGATTGGGCCGAGCGCCAGCCCAGGATCAGATCCGGTTTTTGTGCCAGCAGCGCCTCGACATTGATGCTGCGATAATTGGCCACCTTGGGCTTGGTTTTCACTTCGGCGGGATAGTCGGAGGCATCATCGATGGCCACCAGCGTGTCACCGGCACCGATGTCATAAAGCAGCTCGGTAAGATGGGGGACCACGCTCACCACCCGGCTCGGAGTGGCAGCCAGCAGCGCACCGGGCAACCAGGCCAGCAGTATGCAGGGCAGCCAGCTTGGCAATTGCAACCATCTAACCATGAAGTAACCCCGCCACCGTGACAAGCAGCGCCAGCATCAACCAGCCCCAGCCCATTGCTTGCAGAATGTTGAGGACCTTGCGCGGTGACTCGCTATCGGGGTCATTACCGCTGCCAAGTACCGGCCAGCGTTGCAAGGTTCCCTGATAGTAGCGAGGACCACCAAGGCAGATCCGGCACTTGTCAGCCAGTAGTGTCAACAGCATCCCGATAGCGGGATAGGGCCAGATCGCACCACTTCGCAGCAGTTGAGCGGCCTGCTTGAGGCGTGGTAGCAGGAGCGGCAGCCCCAGCAGTAGAATAGTGGGGGCATTGAGCCCCTGATAGAGGGCGCTGGCGGCCCGGCCAAAATAGCTAAATGCGGGATCTTTCATGCTCCAGCCCTGGCTCATCAACTGGGTCAGCCGCCAGAGCAAGGCGCCTTGTACTCCCGCGAGGGCGTACCCCAGCAGCGGGCCAGCCCATTGGCCCACCAGACGCAGGGCGCCGCTCTCCGTCACCGCTTTGGCAATGCCCATGGCAGAAAGTTTGCCGGTTTCACGTTTGAGCCAGGGCGTCGCCTGCAATCTCGCTAGCGGTAGGGTTTCCTGCGTGGCGAGCGAGTGGGTGGCATGGGCGAGTTCGCGCAGCGGACGGGATTCGATTATCAAGAGCAGGAACAGCAGGTCAAACAGCGGCTCGCTCAGGGCCAGATTGCGCAACGACCAGAGCCCGGCAGCGCAGGGAACCCAGACCACCAGCATTGCCAGCATGCCCGCTTGCAGTTGCTGGCGTGGCGCACCATCAGCTCTGTGCACCTTGTGACCGAGTCGGGTCAGCAGGGGTGTGACAGCCGAGAGTCGCAGATGGGATGGCCACGGGATCACCGCCTCCAGCAAGGCCGCCCCCACCAGAATGGCCGCAGTCGTCGAGAGGAGGGCGTCGGCCATCAGTTCGAGCGAGCCGATTTCGATCACAGCTTGCCGAGCATCTTGATGATCACTTCGGCAGAGTGCTTGCCTGCTACTTCGATAAAGGCATCGAAGGATTCAACCTGTTCCTTGCCGGCGATATCGGACATGGCGCGTACCACCAGATAGGGCACCTTGAACATGTGGCATACTTGGCCGATGGCGGCACCTTCCATCTCGACCGCCAGCATCTGCGGGAAGTCGGCGCGGGCCTTGGCGATGGCGTCGGGTTTGCACATGAACTGATCGCCGGTGCAGATAAGGCCGACCTTGGTCTGGTGCTTGCCCTGCTCGGCGATGCAATCCTGAGCGACCGCGATGAGTTTCTCATCGCAGGGGAAGGAAGCCGGCTGCTGCGCCATCTGGCCCATCTCGTAACCAAAGGCGGTCACGTCCACATCGTGGAAACGCATCTCGCTGGCGATCACCACATCACCGATGTGCAGATCCTGAGCAAAGCCGCCCGCAGAGCCGGTATTGATGACGCAGTCGGGGGAAAACTTTTCCAGCAGCAGGCTGGTGGCCACGCTGGCGGCGACCTTACCGATGCCGGAACGGGTCAGGATCACCTCTTTGCCTGCTAGCTCACCTTGATAGAACTCGCAGCCGCCCAGTTGCAGGGTGGTGGGGTTGCTCATCTGGCTGCGCAGCAGGGCCACTTCTTGCTCCATGGCGCCGATAATACCTACTTTCATTGCTGACCTCGTCTTGATAGCCGTGTGGCTGAATTTAAGTTGCTGTAGATCATAACAAAAGATGGCGTCGGCGCCGAGAGGCACAAGCGAAAGGAGAAATGAAGCGCGGCGCTCCATATGGGAGCGCCGCAGGTGACAAAAAGCATTGATGAGGAGGGGAGAGGGCCTTTAGCCGAGCGCGGTGTCTAGCGTCATCATCAGGGCAAAACCCGCCATCAGGCCGAGGGTGGCATAGGTCTGGTGACCGTTGCGATGAGTTTCCGGGATCACCTCGTGGGAGACCACGAACAACATGGCACCAGCGGCGAGCCCAAGCCCTATCGGGTAGGCAATGGCAAGACCGCTTGAGAGCCCCACCCCGAGCAGGGCGCCCAGAGGTTCCAGCAGGCCGCTGGCAATGGCAACCAGCACGGCCACCGAGGGGCGAAAACCGGCGGCGCACATGGCCAGTGCCACTGCAAGTCCTTCCGGAATATCCTGCAGCGCGATGGCGGTGGTGAGCGGCAGCCCGACCGACATATCCCCCTGGGAGAAGCTTACCCCGATGGCCATCCCCTCCGGCAGGTTGTGCAGGGCGATGGCAAAGACGAACAGCCAGACCCGGGAGCACTGCTCATGGCCAGGACCGCAGGGGCCGGTTTTGTCATGCTCGTGCGGGGTGAACTGATCCAGCCCCAGCATCAACAGCACCCCGAGGGTCATGCCGACTACAACCACGGCGGCGGCACTAAAGCCGTTGCCGGTGATCCCCTCGGCGGCTTCCAGCCCCGGCAACAGTAGCGAGAAGGCACTGGCGGCCAGCATCATGCCAGCGGCAAAGCCCAACATGGTGTCCTCACCCTTTTGCGGCACAGAGCGCAGGAACAGGGCGGGCAGGGCGCCGATGGCGGTGGCGGCAAACCCTGCGGCGCCACCGTTCAGGCCGTAGCGCACGCCGCTGGTCACCTCGCCGGTCGCCAGCATGATCAGGCTCTGCAGCAACAGGAGCAGCACCGCGACCAGCGCGATAAAGAGGCCGAGAGCGGTGAGCGGGCGACTTTGCATCTGGCTGCGCAGTTGCTGTGACCAGGATAACGGGGGGAGGGCTGAAAGATGGTCCATGACATGACCTCGGGGTGTGCAAAGTGGATGGTGACATTACATCGACTCGGCCACCCCTTGTCCATGTCTGCAAGACGATTGCCGCTATCGGAAAAGCGAGGGAGACGTTTATCCAGGCAATATGGGTAGCTTAATCAGCAGCCAAAGGCAGGCGGTGAAAGGGAGTGTCGGAAATGGTTGAAGTGGGTGTTGAGTGGCAAATGGGGATGCATCGTCATGCTTTTAAACAGAGGGCGAATGTCGGGACCTGGAGTGCGGACGTCAGAGATAAAAAAACCGGCTTGCGCCGGTTTTTTTGTATTGGTGAATGCTGGAAGCTGGCTTATTTGGCCAGAGACTCCGGCAGCTCTTCACGGATCTTGCCGAGCATCTCTTTCAGTACGCGCGGGTTGGCAACCACGATGTTGCCGGAGTTTTCGTAGTTGTGACCACCGACGAAGTCGGTGACGATGGCACCGGCTTCTTTGGCCAGCAGCTCACCGGCAGCGGTATCCCACGGCTTCAGGCCAATTTCCCAGAAACCGTCGACGCGACCGGCGGCCACATAGGCCAGATCCAGCGCGGCAGAACCGGAACGACGGATGTCGGCACATTCGATGAACATGCTCTGGAACATCTTCAGATACGGCTCGATGTGATGCTTTTGCTTATAGGGGAAACCGGTCGCCAGCACGGTGCCAGCCAGCTCTTTGGCTTTGCCGACACGGATGCGATAGCCGTTCAGCTGGGCGCCGTTACCACGGGTAGCAGTGAACAGTTCGTCACGGATGGGATCATAAACAACGGCTTGTTCGGTTTTGCCTTTCACGCGCAGTGCGACGGAAACGGCAAAGTGCGGAATGCCTTTGACAAGGTTGGTCGTGCCATCCAGTGGGTCAATGATCCATTGGTAGTCCGGATTGGTACCGGCAATCTCACCAGACTCTTCAGCAACAATGCTGTGTTCCGGGTAAGATTTTTTGATGGTGTGAATGATGGCCGCTTCGGCTTCACGGTCAACGTTGGTCACGAAGTCATTGCTGCCTTTTTGGATAGCCTCAATGTTCTCGGGCTGGGAGAAGGCTTTTACTACAACTTGACCGGCGTTGCGCGCAGCGCGCACGGCGATATTCAGCATCGGATGCATAGGTTCACCACTGGATGTTAAAGAACGGGGGATAAAAGGACGCGGTATGATACCAGTATTTTGTGCGATGGCAACTGTTATCCCCCTACGACCAATTGATTAGCACTGCCAGATTTGACGGCTCCAATATAGACCAGATCTGCGCTAGTCTTATCCCAGCAGCCTGATACCGGCTGTCATGAGCATAGGGATATGAGCCATGAATTTGTCATTAGTGAGTCAGAACGTGTCAGCGACCAGTGAAGGTCTATTGGCCATTTTGCGGTCATCACCGGAGTATGGTGATCACTTTGCCCACATCGCCGTGACCCCCCTTGCCCAGTGGCAAGCGGCCAAGACGGAGGCGGCGATCTTGCTGATCGACGGGGATGCCCCCTGGCAGGATGCCGGATTTGCCCGCGCAGAGGACGAGACTATCGGCTTGCCGGTCTTGCCGCTGCTGATCCGAAAGGGGGACAAGGAGTTGACGGTCTGCGGGCCGGATGTGCGGGACCCCCGTTTCTATTTTGTCTCAAACGGCATCGTACTGGATGAGTCGGAGCTGGCCGAGCCTGCCTGCAGCCGGGTGTTGCTGAGCAAGCTGGAGTCCTACTTCCCGCTGCTTTCCCGCCTGATCATGCTGCGCCAGCGCAAGCCGGTCGCCATGCTCAACTAGTCACGCCTGTTTTTTGATTACACAAACAACGCACCGCAGGCCAGATCGGCTCGCGGTGCGTTGCTTTTTAATGGCTCGTTGTCGGTGACTTGTTGCAAGATTAGGCGGCAACGGTTTGGTCTTGCCATCGAGCCGAGCTATCTATACCGACCCCTACTATTTCGAGTCGTACTATTCCGATTCGTACTATCCGGCTATGACCAACAAGGAGTGAATCATGATCGACTTTTACACCGCCGCGACCCCCAATGGTTTCAAGGTGGCAATCGCCCTCGAAGAGCTGGGGTTGCCCTATCGGGTCATTCCCCTCGATTTGTCGGCGCTGGATCAAAAAAGCCTGAGTTTCTCGCCATCAACCCCAATGGCCGCATTCCAGCCATTGTTGACCGGGATAACGACGATTTCGCCGTGTTCGAGTCGGGGGCCATCCTCATCTATCTGGCGGAGAAAGCGGGCAAGTTGCTGCCCGCCGATCCCAAACGCCGCTCTCAGGCCATCCAGTGGCTGATGTTCCAGATGGGCGGGGTCGGGCCCATGATGGGGCAGGCCAACGTCTTCTATCGCTACTTTCCGGAGAAGATCCCCGCCGCCATCGAGCGTTATCAGAAGGAGGGGCGTCGCCTGTTCGAGGTGCTCGACAGCCATCTGGCCCACCACGAATATCTGGCGGATGAGTACAGCATCGCCGACATTGCCACCTGGCCCTGGGTGCGCATTTATGACTGGAGCGGCATCTCTATCGAGGGATTGCCCCATCTGCAAGCCTGGATGGCCCGCATGGCAGAGAAGCCTGCCTGCCAGAAGGGGATCACCATACCGCCGCGCAAGGAGCAGCCCGATGAGCTGATCAAGCAGGCGCAGCAGATGGTAACGCGTTGATTTTTAACTGCCGACGGGGCGCCACGCCCCGTAATATTAGAAAAACTAGGGCAAGCTGATTATAAAGATTGGTTCGTTTTTTGTGAGCTGAGTCACTATGATGCCCCCATACCACCAAGCGTCCTGTGCGGTGGTCTGGCGGGCTCCCCGCCTATTGTTTCCAACACTGTTTTTGATTGCATCACAGCATCTGTGATCGGATTCCTCTGGGCTATTTTGTGCCAGAGGGGCGGCAGCATTTTTTCGATTTTTTGGGACTGATATGGATCGGCACAGTTTTTATCCGTTGTTTTTATTGACCATTCTGATGGTCGCTGTGGGCCAGATGACCCAGACCCTTTATGTTCCCTCCATTCCGATGATGGCGGGGGATTTCAATGTGGCCTCGGGCCAGCTGCAGGCGGTGATGGCCTGTTACCTGATCCCCTATGGCCTCTCCCAGTTTGTGTACGGGCCGCTGTCTGATCGTATCGGCCGTCGCCCGGTGCTGATCGTCGGCATGATGGTGTTTCTGGTGGGCACCCTGACCATCCAGCTCATCCCGCACTTCACCGCCTTGCTGGTGGGCAGCTTTATTCAAGGGCTGGGGACCGGTGCCGGTGGTGCCATGAGCCGTACCGTGATGCGCGATCGCTACAACGGCGCCGAGCTCAACCGCGCCAACAGTCTGGTGAGTATGGGGGTGATCTTCTCCCCGCTGCTGGCGCCGGTGCTGGGTGGCTGGTTGACCGAGCTGTTCAACTGGCGCGCCGGTTACTGGTTCCTGTTCGGCTTTGGCGCCGTGGCGACCCTGGCCATTCTGGCCTGGTTTGGCGAGACCTTGCCCGTTGCAGCCCGTCAGCCGCTGCGCGTCGGTGCTGCCTATCGCCACGTGCTCGGTAACCCGCGCTTTCAGGGCAACCTGCTCTGCCTGATGGCGACTTTTGCCGGTTTGGCGGTGTTTGAAGCAGCGGCCGGTGTATTGCTCGGTGATGTGCTGCAACTGAGCGCCCGCACCGTGAGCGTGCTGTTCGTGCTGCCGTTGCCCGGCTATCTGTTCGGTGCCTGGCTCTCTGCCAAGCTGAGCTTTCGCCTGAGCCAGGGCAAGCTGATGCGTCTGGGTATCGCCTTTCTGGCGCTGGGATCGCTGATCATTCTGGTGCCGGGGCTGTTCGGGGTGGTGAGTGCCGCCTCGCTGGTTGGGGGTGCTGCCGTCTACTTCATCGGTAGTGGCATTCTCTACCCGACCGCTACTTCCTGTGCCATCGAGCCCTTCCCGGGTCAGGCCGGCACAGCTGGTGCCATTCTCGGCGGGATGCAGAATCTGGGGGCCGGTATCGTGACTCTGCTGGCCGCCGGTTTCCCGATGACCGGTCAGGTGACCCTGGGGGCCATCATGACCCTGATGGTGCTGATCGTGGCGTTGAGCTTTGTCTGGTTGCGCCACCACGGTTCCCCCCACGAGCAGATGGCCATCTGATCAGCCGTTCTTTTTGCGACTGAAGCAAGCCCACCCTCAGCGGTGGGCTTTGTTTTATCCGAAGAACGGGCAGGGAGATCGCATTCGCTTGATGTGGTGATCGCGGCAGTGTCATCGCAGGATGTTGAACGGGTAGAAAAGAAAAAGCCCGTCACGCAGGTGACGGGCTTTTACTGTTGGTACCCCGAGATGCCGTTGCCGGTTTGGGCCCTTGAACCGTAGGTTCAAGGCGGGAATCGAATCTGACCGCAGGCTTCTCGGTCGTGCCGAGCATGCGCAATAGCCAGAAGGCCGATCCCCTGTTGGGTATGATTATCGGCTCGGGGACTTGAACCGGCTGACAAACATCCCAGGGAATTTTAAAACGGTTTGCGATTAGGGCTGTTGCCCCTCTTCGCTGGAATCACCATATTGTCCGTGCTCGATCAGGGCCGCTTCGATGGTGCGCTGCAGCATCTTGATCCGCTTGTCCATAGTCTCAGAGTATTGGTGGTTCTTCTCTTTTTCAAGGCAGAGCTCATGACAGAAATTGAGCGCCGCCATGATAGCCAATTGCTCGTTGCTGGAGACTTTGGAACGTTGACGCAGGTCGATCAACTTGTCGGTCAGCTGCTCGGCGGCCTGGCGCAGGGCATCCTGCTGTCCCAAGGGACAGGATACCTTGTAGGGACGTCCCAAAATGACGATTTCTACGGCCTCTGTGCTCATGCCTTCCTCAATACGGCGGAGCTGATTTCCGCCTTTATCCACGTGGACAACTGGGCGGGACTATATAGCGCAGATGCATAAGTTTCAAGGCCTTGCTGGCTCTGCAAGAGGGAGAATGCTAGGATCCTGACTATTAATTCTGCAAATTTGACTGAACTTTGAGCGGATCCTCGATGAGCAAAACGAACCCCCTTAAATATGCGGCAGTGGCCGACATCATGGAACAACATGAGCTGATGGCCAGCGCAGTAGAGGCCCATGGTGTGATCTGCGGTCTGGTGTGTGGCGGCGTGGCACTGGACGACAAGAGTTGGCTGCCCCATTTCAACGATCTGGTGAACGACGGTTTCGGCCTGCCGGCCCCGGTGCGCCAGGTGATGACCGATCTTTATCACAATGTGGTCGAGAGCCTGATGGCCCAGAAGGGCGTCGAGCTGTTGCTGCCAAGCGATGACGCTCCCCTCGACGAGCGCATCGATTCACTGGTGGACTGGTCGCAGGCATTTCTGGCCGGTTTCGGCGTGGTGCAGCAGGAGCTTTCCCGCGCATCGGAAGAGCTGCAGGAGATGATCCAGGATATTGCCAGCATCACTCAGGTCTCTGCCGAGTTTGATCAGGAAGATGACGAGAACGAAGCCTCCTTCCTGGTGCTCTACGAACACGTCAAACTGGGGGTCATGATGGCCTTCGAAGAGTTTGGTAAGCGCCCCGATACCCCGAGCGCGCCGCCGACCCTTCATTGAGATGCGGGTCAACGCGGCCCTTACTGAATCTGCAAGAGCGCCTGATGGCGCTCTTTTTTATTCCCTTGTGGTGGCTAACCCTGTGAGGCGCAACCGGTTTTTTGCCGCTGACCTCGCATTCGGCCAGCGGCTTTGTGATAGCATGAGGCCACCTTTTTCACTTCTTCCTCTCTGCTTATGTCTCAATCTGATGTGCGACAGGTCGATGTCACCCTGGTCGGCGGTGGAATGAGCGGTGCCGTGCTGGCCCTTTCGCTGGCAGCCCTGCTTCGATCCGATGGCTCCCCCCTCGAGATCCTGCTGCTGGAGGCAAGCGTCCCCGAACAGCACACCCATTCAGGGTTCGACGCCCGCGCCATTGCGCTCTCGGCCGGTACCTGTGATGCGCTGTTGCGGCGCGGACTCTGGCCGCTGTTTGCCCCCCATTGCTCCCCCATTACCCAGATTCATGTCTCGGATCAGGGCCACTTCGGCCAGGCTCGCCTGTCGGCCACTGAATACGGTTTGCCCGCGCTGGGCCAGGTGATCGAGCTTGCAGCTGCCGGTCATGAGCTGCAACGGGCGATGGCGGCCTCTCCCAATATCCGGGTCTGCTGTCCGGCCCGGGTGAGCGAGATTGCGCCCGATGAGGAGAAGGTGACCCTCACTCTCGAGAGCGGTGAACAGATTGAGACCCGCCTGCTGGTGGCCGCAGACGGCGGTAACTCCTTTGTGCGTCAGCACTTCAAGTTGCCGGTGACCCGTCACGACTTTGAGCAGCACGCCATCATCGCCACCGTCAAAACGGCGCAAGACCCTGCAGGACGCGCCTTCGAGCGCTTTACCGAAGGGGGCCCGCTGGCCCTGTTGCCGATGCAGGAGGGGCTCTCCTCGCTGGTATGGAGCGTCGGGCAGCATGAGGTGGATGAGCTGATGGCGCTAGATGAGGCGGCGTTTCTTGCCCGTCTGCAGCAGGCCTTTGGCTGGCGGCTCGGTCGCTTCGAGCGATGCGGCGTGCGTAACGTCTATCCACTCATTCTGACCGCCTGCGACTACCCGCTGGCCCAGCGTACCGTGCTGGTGGGCAATGCCGCCCACGCCCTGCACCCGATTGCCGGACAGGGCTTTAACCTCGGGATGCGGGATCTGGATCTGCTTACCGGCGCCGTAGCCAAGGCGTTGGCAGAGGGGGAGGATATCGGCAGCTTCAAGGTGCTGAACGGCTACTGGAAGCAGCGCCAGCGCGATCAGGCGCAGACCGTCTGGCTTACCTCCTCGCTGGCCCAGTTCTTCTCCAATGGTCACGATCCGCTGGTGGCAGGGCGCAATCTGGCGCTCACCCTGATGGGGCGGCTCCCGTGCCTCAAGGCACCGCTTGCCTCGCGCACCCTGGGCTTTGTCGCCGATGTGTGCGGCAACTAGCCAGCGCATGTTGAGCGGAACATGTCGACCGGAAGATGGTGACCGCCATTCGTTGATCAAAACCTATTGAATAAAGAGGCGATGCCTGCGGGCGTCCCCTCGCTGGCCAGCCGGTCAGCCCTGAAAGGATGAGATGATGCAGATGCAAAATGTGGATGTGGTGATTGTCGGTGGCGGCATGGTGGGGCTGGGGCTCGCTGCGGCCCTTAAACATAGCGCCCTCAAGGTGCTGGTGGTGGAGGGGCAACTGCCCGACCCGCAGCTGGGGGAGGTGGCTGACAACCGGGTCAGCGCCCTGAGCCTGGCCAGCCAGCAGATCCTGCGCCATGTCGGCGCCTGGGATGGCATTGCAGCGCGCCGCCTGCAGGCCTACGACAAGATGGCGGTGTGGGAGCAAGACAGTTTCGGCCATATCGACTTCGATGCCGCTAGCCTGCGTCAGGCCAACCTCGGCCATATCGTTGAGAATCGGGTGATCCAGCTGGCATTGCTTGATGCCATTGAAGGTGCCAGCAATATCCAGCTGCAGACCCCCGCCAGAGCGAAGAGCCTGCAGAGCGGCCCGGCGGGTGCCTTGCTGCTCCTTGAAGATGGTCAGGCCATCTCGGCCAAACTGGTGGTGGCTGCCGATGGCGCCCACTCCTGGGTGCGCCGTCAGGCCGATATTCCGCTTACCAGCTGGGATTACGGTCACCACGCCCTGGTGGCGACGGTGCGCTGCGCCGAACCCCATGAAGCTGTTGCTCGCCAGATCTTCACCCCGGATGGCCCGCTCGCCTTTTTGCCGCTGTGGCAGGAGAACCTCTGCTCCATCGTCTGGTCGCTGCCCGCTGCTCGCGCCGAGGCGCTCTGTGCTTGCGATGACGAGCAGTTCAATCGCCAGCTCACCGCTGCCTTCGATGCCCGGCTCGGTCTGTGCAAGGTGGAAGGGCCGCGTAGCGCCATTCCGCTCACCGCCCGCTATGCCCGCGACTTTGCCCGTGAGCGGCTGGTGCTGGTGGGGGATGCTGCCCACACCATCCACCCGCTGGCGGGGCAGGGGGTCAACCTCGGCCTGCTGGATGCCGCCGCGCTGGCGGAGCAGATCTTGCAGAATCATGCCGCGGGCGAGGATATCGGCCTGCTCGCCAACCTGCGCAGCTACGAGCGCTGGCGCAAGAGCGAAGCGGCTCGCATGCTGGCGGCAATGGAAGGGATCAAGCGGCTGTTCAGCGGTGCCAACCCGCTCAAGAAGCTGGTGCGAGGCGTCGGATTGCGCGCGGCGAATTTGCTGACGCCGTTCAAGGAGGGAGTGATCCGGGCAGCCATGGGGCTGGAGGGCGAGCTACCCGCATTGGCCCGTCCTGACTGGGCTGTTGCGGCGACCAAGGGCAGTGCCATGCAGGCCAAGGGTGAAAAAAACTAATATTACTCGCCGTTTTTGACAACAAAAGTAATCCGACAAGGCTGATGACCCGTTTTGGGTGTCAGCCTTTAATTTTGCTCTGGAGCGAAACGTTTTTCTGCAAATTGTGACGAAACGGTAAAAATCAAAATTTAATCTCGCCTGAGTCGGCTTATGGCTGTTTTTATCACTGCATTTATCTTAGTGTCTGGAGTCAGTTTTACGGGAGGGGATTAGTTTTTTTTGAGCGGCACGCTCGCCTGCTTGTCATATAATCCGCTCCGTTCAAGGAATCCCTCTTGCCTGGCAAGGGCAGGAGCGAGCACACACTTTTGGATCCGGTCGCTATTTGCTGCGCACAGTGCAGTCAGAGCGGTGGCGCGGGTCGCAAGGGTGGTCGCCAAAGCGAAAAGGCTTTTTGCTAAGGAAAGAATGCGATGATCCAGACTACTGTACTGCATCCCAAACACCTGGAAGCCGGCGCCAAGATGGTGGACTTCCACGGTTGGGAAATGCCTATCAACTACGGCTCCCAGCTGGAAGAGCACCACGCGGTGCGCAGCGATGCCGGTATGTTCGATGTCTCCCACATGACCATCGTCGATTTGACCGGCGAACGGGTTAAAGCCTTTCTGCAACACCTGCTGGCCAACGACGTGGCCAAACTCACTGCCCCCGGCAAGGCCCTCTACAGTGGCATGCTCAATCCGGAAGGCGGCGTGATCGATGACCTCATCACCTATTACCTGACCGATACCTTCTACCGGCTGGTGGTCAACTCCGCTACCCGTGAGAAAGATCTGGCCTGGATCCGCCATCACGCCATCGATTTCGATGTCACAGTGACCGAGCGTCCCGAGCTTGCGATGATTGCGGTGCAGGGCCCCAACGCCAAGGTCAAGGCTACTGCTGTGCTGAGTGCCGCCCAGCGCACCGCCGTGGTAGGGATGAAACCTTTCTTCGGCGTGCAGGCTGGCGATCTCTTTATCGCCACTACCGGCTACACCGGCGAGGATGGTTATGAAATCGTGGTGCCGCAAGAGAAAGCCTGCGAGCTGTGGCAGGCACTGCTGGATAACGGCGTCGCCCCGTGCGGCCTCGGTGCCCGCGATACCCTGCGCCTCGAAGCAGGGATGAACCTCTACGGTCAGGATATGGACGAGTCAATCTCTCCGCTCGCCGCCAACATGGCCTGGACCATCGCCTGGGAGCCGAGCGATCGCCACTTCATCGGCCGCGACGTGCTGGAAGCACAGAGAGCGGCGGGCAACCAGCCCAAGCTGGTGGGTCTGGTGATGGAAGAGAAAGGGGTGCTGCGTGCCGGTATGCCGGTCACCTTCACCGCGGCAAACGGTGAGAAGCGGGAAGGTGTGATCACCTCCGGCTCTTTCTCCCCCACCCTCGGCTACAGTATTGCCTTGGCGCGGGTGCCCCGTGATATCGGTGAACTGGCCGAGGTGGAGATCCGCAAGAAGCTGGTCACCGTGAAGGTCACCAAGCCCGCTTTCGTCCGTAACGGCCAGAAGCTGGTTTAATACCGTCTTGGGGGAGGACTGTGCCTCCCCCATCGCTTTTCATATTCGTTTTTAAACGCGACTCAAAGATCAAAGGAAGCACAAATGAGCCATATCCCGAGCGAACTGAAATATGCCACTTCCCACGAGTGGATCCGTGTTGAAGCCAACGGCGAGGCCGTGGTCGGTATCACCGAGCACGCCCAGGAGCTGCTGGGTGACATGGTGTTTGTCGAGCTGCCGGAAGTGGGCAAGCAGGTCAGTGCCGGTGACGACTGCGCCGTGGCCGAGTCGGTCAAGGCGGCCTCCGACATCTACAGCCCGGTGAGCGGCGAGATCATCGCCGTCAACGAAGAGCTGGAAGGGAGCCCCGAGCTGGTCAACTCCGACCCCTACGGCGCTGGCTGGCTGTTCCGCATCAAGCTCGATGACGAGAGCGAGCTTGCCAACCTGCTGGATGCCGAAGGCTACCAGAACGTGGTGGACGAAGAGTAATACCCCGGGCCCTGCACCAACGTGCGGGGCCCTTTTGTATGGCTGCCGACGGAGTCGACAGCAGGGTGAAGTCACTCGTATCCGGCGTGTTGGGGGTTAGCTAGCGTTCGGTTTACAGGGTGATCCCCGGGGTGCCAGCGAGCATCCAGTGCCGTGCTCTCTTGGCTGCGGCATAGCGAACATGAGTGGAGTCGGTATCAGCCGACCATCAGGAACATCAGGTCTTGGTTATCAGGATGTCATGCCAGGACTTATTTACTAGGAAATAGGGAAATGACCCAGTCACTGTTTGAACTCGAACAAAAACACGATTTTGTCCGCCGCCATATCGGCCCGGGCGAGGAAGAGCTGCGCCAGCTGCTGGCGACCGTCGGGGCCGAGAGTCTGGACGATCTGATTGCCCAGACCGTGCCCGCCGCCATTCGCCTGCCGGGCCCGCTCGGCATCGGTGCCGGCATGACCGAAGTGGAGGCGCTGGCCAAGCTCAGGGGCTATGCCGCCCAGAACAAGATTGCCAAGAGCTATATCGGCATGGGTTATCACGATACCCATGTGCCCCACGTCATTTTGCGCAACGTGCTGGAAAACCCGGGCTGGTATACCGCCTACACCCCGTACCAGCCCGAGCTGGCGCAGGGCCGTCTCGAAGCCCTGCTCAACTTCCAGCAGCTGACGCTGGATCTGACCGGCATGGATCTGGCAAGCGCCTCCCTGCTGGATGAAGCGACCGCCGCCGCCGAGGCGATGGCGCTGGCCAAGCGGATGGCCAAGTCCAAATCCAATCTCTTCTTCGTGGCCGATGACGTGCACCCGCAGGTGATCGACGTGGTCAAGGAGCGCGCGGTTCACTTCGGTTTCGACGTGGCGGTTGGCGCCGCGAGCGATGCGGTGAGCGAAGAGGTGTTCGGTGCCCTGTTCCAGTACCCCACCACCACAGGTGAGGTGAGAGATCTGCGCGCCCTGATTGCTGCCGTACAGGCCCAGAAAGGGCTGGCCTGCGTCAGCGCCGACTTGCTCTCCCTGCTGCTGCTCAAATCCCCGGGTGAGCTGGGTGCCGACGTGGTGCTGGGCTCCGCCCAGCGCTTTGGTGTGCCCATGGGCTACGGTGGCCCCCACGCCGCCTTCTTCGCCACCCGCGATGCCTACAAGCGCTCCATGCCGGGCCGCATCATAGGCGTTTCCAAAGATGCCCGCGGCAAGGCCGCGCTGCGTATGGCGATGCAGACCCGCGAGCAGCATATTCGCCGCGAGAAGGCCAACTCCAACATCTGTACCGCCCAGGTGCTGCTGGCCAACATGGCGAGCTTCTACGCCGTTTACCACGGCCCGGTGGGGCTGAAAACCATCGCCTCCCGCGTGCACCGTCTCACCACCATTCTGGCATTCGGCCTCAAGGCCAAGGGTGTCGCCCTCAAGCACGCCAGCTGGTTCGATACCCTGACCGTGCTGACGGCAGATAAAGCGGCACTCATTGCCAAGGCTGAAGCCAATGGCATCAACCTGCGTGCGGATCTGGACGGCGCTGTAGGTGTGTCGCTCTCTGAAACCACCACCCGCGGCGATGTGGCCGAACTGTTTGATCTGTTCCTCGGTCAAAGCCATGGACTGGATATCGAGGCCCTCGACAAGGCGGCTCAGGCCCATCATGCCATCCCGCAGGATCTGCTGCGCACCGACGCCGTGCTGACCCACGAGGTGTTCAACAAGTACCATTCCGAAACCGAGATGTTGCGCTACATTCACCGTCTCGAAGCCAAAGATCTGGCGCTCAACTACGCCATGATTTCGCTCGGCTCCTGCACCATGAAGCTCAACGCCACCGCCGAGATGATCCCGGTCACCTGGCCCGAGTTTGGCAAGCTGCACCCGTTCGCTCCGCTGGCCCAGGCCAAGGGCTATCTGCTGCTGCTGGCCGACCTCGAAAACTGGCTGGTGAAAGTGACCGGTTACGATGCGGTCTGCATGCAGCCCAACTCCGGTGCGCAGGGCGAGTACGCGGGCCTCTTGGCCATCAAGAAGTACCACGAGTCCCGCGGCGAGGGGCATCGCGACATCTGCCTCATTCCGGCTTCTGCCCACGGCACCAACCCGGCCTCTGCCCAGATGGCGGGGCTCAAGGTGATCGTCACCGCCTGTGACAAATCCGGCAACGTGGATCTCGACGACCTGCGTGCCAAGGCCGCCGAGGCGGGGGAGAAGCTTAGCTGTCTGATGGTGACCTACCCCTCCACCCACGGGGTGTATGAGGAGACCATCAAGGAGGTGTGCGACATCGTTCACCAGCACGGTGGTCAGGTCTACCTCGACGGCGCCAACATGAACGCGCAAGTTGGGCTGACGGCGCCGGGCTTTATCGGGGCGGACGTCTCTCACCTCAACCTGCACAAGACCTTCGCCATTCCTCATGGCGGTGGCGGCCCGGGCATGGGCCCCATCGGCGTGAAGAAACATCTGGCCCCCTTCGTGGCCGGTCACGCCGTGGTCAAGACCGACAAGGAGAGCCGCAACAACGGCGCCGTGTCGGCCGCACCGTTCGGCTCGGCCAGCATCCTGCCCATCAGCTGGATGTATATCGCCATGCTGGGTGACGAGGGGCTGAAGAAATCCACTCAGGTGGCGATCCTCAACGCCAACTACCTGGCCAAGAAGCTGGGGGACTCCTTCCCGGTGCTCTATTCCGGGCGCAACGGTCGGGTGGCCCACGAGTGCATTCTGGATATCCGTCCGCTCAAGGAGGCTTCCGGCATCAGCGAGATGGACGTGGCCAAACGGTTGATGGATTACGGCTTCCACGCGCCGACCATGAGCTTCCCGGTAGCGGGCACCCTGATGGTCGAGCCGACGGAATCCGAATCCAAGCGCGAGCTGGATCGCTTCGTCGAGGCGATGACCGCCATCCGCGCCGAGATTGCCAAGGTGCAGGAGGGGCAGTGGAGCCTGACCGACAACCCGCTGGCCAACGCGCCCCATACCCAGGATGACGTGATGGACGAGCAGTGGGCTCGTGGCTACAGCCGCGCCGAGGCGGTCTTCCCGTCCGACGCAGTACGTGCAGCCAAGCTCTGGCCGTCAGTGAATCGCATCGACGACGTCTACGGCGATCGCAACCTGTTCTGTGCCTGTATCCCGACCGAGGATTACGCCAAGTAAGTGGCGTGCTGATCACGACCATTTAAGTTGGATACCGTGACATTGAAGTTGGAAACCGACCATTTAAGTTGGAAACTAAAAGGCCCTGCAATAGCAGGGCCTTTTTTATGCTTGGTTTGATAAAACGTAATTAAATTACAAATTAAGAATTTATTAGACCGTCGTTAGTAGATCAGTAGCATTCATATATCAAGGGCGCGGTATACTTTATACAAAAGTTTGCGTTATTACTCAAATTTCCCTATCGGGCTAAGCACCGGCATGGTGCCAAAGGATAATCTGGGTACCGAAGGAGGGCCAACGATAGGCACATGAAGGGGTAAAGCAACTCACCAACACATAATGGTAACAACATCAGCCATTCACAACACTAAGTATGCGATGTTCCGTCGTGGGCATTGCACCTAAACATTGAGCTAACGCAAGCATAGCTTAGATAATCTAAAAAATCCTAACTTGAAAATTCACTTCGATACCTCATTTTTGGTATAGTTGAAGAGTTCTTTGTTTTCCTCATATGTATTTCCTGAGTGTAATCATGATCGTAATTATCGACCCTTTTTTCAGTAAAGATGCCATATTGCGAACTTGTTACGGGTTTGCAGGTAATTTTAATTTCGAAATTCAAATGAAAAGTGGAATGTATTTCATTACTGTTGCGGCATTGGATACCACTCCGATAGCCAGCGACTTTGAGGCTGAATTTAAAAATGCGCTGATTGACCACGAGTTGCGGGTAGTGATTGAGGAAAAAACGAAGGTAGTGAAAGAGGCGTTGGTGTGTGCTGCGCTGCGTGAAGCATGGAGCGAACCGGTTGATGCGAAATAAATTTAAGAATAAAGCCTATTTTGCTGACAAAGATAAAGACTATACACTGTTTCCTTTTAACTTTGAACGCTTGAGTCAAGATGAAGTACTCATCGTCAATGCAGTTGGTGAATTTTCATTTATTCAGGATCGAGAATTGCAAGAATTGGTGGCTGGCGAACTGCCAACTGACACTGAGTTATATCAAGAGTTAAAACGAAAGAGTTTCTTGGCAGGTTCTGAGGATTCGTATGCACTGCGCTGTTTATCAGCCAAATACAGGCAGCGCAAATCTTTCCTCAGTGGCGGGCCGGGACTGCATATCTTTGTGATCACATTGCGTTGTGGAAATTCTTGCGAGTATTGTCAGGCGAGCCGCAAATCAGTGACATCGTCACAGCACGACATGTCACAAGAGACGGCCAGAAATGCGGTAGATCGGGTGTTCGAATCACCCAACCAGCGCATCACCATTGAGTTTCAGGGAGGTGAGCCTTTGCTCGCCTTCGATTTAATTAAATTTATCGTGGACTACGCTCACGAAAAAAACAGTGTGCATGGCAAGAGCCTCGTGTTTGTCATTGCCACTAGCCTGCAATACATTACCGATGAGATGCTGGATTTTATCAAGCTCCACAGTATTCAGATCTCAACGTCGCTGGATGGCCCAGAAGCGCTACACAACAAAAATCGGCCATCCTCATGTGGTAATAGCTATCAAAGTACCCTTGCGGGTATTCGAAAGGTGAGAGAGGCCATTGGCGATGAGGCCATCGCCGCCATGACCACCATCACCAAAGACAGTCTACCTTTTCACCAGGAGATCGTAGATGAGTATGTGAAGCATGGCTTCCATTCGATATTCTTGCGGCCGCTCAACATGTATGGCTTTGCCGTCAAAAGGGAAAGCAAGGTCAGCTATACCTCTGCCGAGTATTTCGCGTTTTATCAAAAGAGCC
The DNA here is from genome assembly GCF_000819685.1 of Aeromonas allosaccharophila. Classification (GTDB taxonomy): domain Bacteria; phylum Pseudomonadota; class Gammaproteobacteria; order Enterobacterales; family Aeromonadaceae; genus Aeromonas; species Aeromonas allosaccharophila. Next base: position 42,900 of record NZ_CDBR01000079.1, read on the forward strand.
TGCAATACATCATCGATATCAATAAAGCAGGCTACTACCTAGATGAAGTCACGGCGTCCTTGGCACTGAACAACATGCTGACCGGACGTGCGGTGGGCTATGTGGATCTGCGCTCGCCCTGTGGCGATGGCACCGGGGTGCTGGTCTATCACTACAACAGCTATGTATACCCGTCCGATGAAGCCCGAATGCTCTATGACATGGGCGATAACAAATTCTGTTTGGGCTCAGTAGAGGCGCCCTATGTGGAGCTGATTTCGTCGGATGTGATGGGTGAGATATTGATGAGCGGGGTGGCCGAATCCCTTCCGGCTTGCGCCTATTGCGCCTATTTACCCTACTGTGGTGCCAACCCCATCCAGAACTATTCCCGTACTGGCGACTTGGGTGGACACAGGGCTAAGAATGACTTCTGCAATAAGCAGAAACCGTTGTATCGCCACTTGTTCAGCCTCCTTGAAGAGAACAAGGATGTATTCACTTCATGGGTCACAAGGGGTAAGTGAGCGATGAGCTTCAAACTGAAATTAAGAGCGGTCATTCATTATCCCTCTACAACTCGCCGCCCGTTGCGGGTAACGACAGTTGATAGCTACATCGCCACAGGAAGATCACCGGACGAGTTATGCCTGATCTACCCCGACGGGCAATATAGAGGCGAAGCCCTGCTTTCCATCAAGTGGGGGGCTATTGTCATTTATGACCATGCAACCCCGCTTTTTGACGGTCAAATCATTCACGTCACCGAGGAAGGTGAGCGCCTTGACGATGGCGACATCATTGTGACGTTAACGGATGCCGTGTATATCGCCTACAAGCAGCGCAGTGACTCCAACTCACTGTTCTTGACAGAGCGGTGCGATAACTTCTGCATCATGTGCTCGCAGCCGCCGAAAAATGTGGATGACGCGTGGCGGGTGAATGATGCACTGGACATCATTGATTTGTTGGACGATGAGCCGCGCACTTTGGGGATCAGCGGCGGTGAACCGACGACGTTAGGGGCGGATTTTTTGAAAATTCTGACCCATTGCCACCAGAAATTGCCGCAAACCCAGCTTCATATTTTGACCAATGGAAAAAACCTGAGTAATAGGGAGCTGATCGATGAGATTCAGCAGATTGGGCATGAGCGGGTGCTATGGGGTGTCCCATTGTATGGGGCAATGGCCCGCGATCACGATTACCATGTGCAGTCTCGCGGGGCATTCAATCAGACCATCAACGGCCTCTATCACCTAAAAACGATTGAACAGTCCATCGAACTGCGGATCGTCTTGACGAAAGATGTACTCAGAAATATCGAAGCGCTGTGTGAGTTTATTGTCAGAAATTTATCGTTTGTCTCTTTTGTTGCCCTTATGGGGATCGAATTTACGGGCTTTGCCAAGCAAAATTACGCTACGGTGTACTCTCCCATTGCTGAGCATTTGCCCGCGTTAAGCTCTGCCATGAATACCCTGAAAATGAATAATGTGCAGTACTGCCTTTACAATATTCCGCATTGTCACTTGCCGCTGAGTTTGCGCGATTTTGCCGCGCAAAGTATTTCCGACTGGAAAAATGGATTCCCGCAAGGTTGTGACGATTGTGCTTCGAAGGCAGTCTGCTGTGGCTTCTTTGCGTCGAACCTTGATCACAAGTCGGGTGTTTTAACTAAATCATTATGTAGTGTTGATGATGACTCTTATATTGGAGTAATAAATTTGTTATGAAAAAACTAATGTCCACGTTGCAGCGTTGGGGTGTACTGGGTCTGGGTGTGCTAAGTGGGCATGGGGTCACGGCTAGCGAAGCGCATCTCTCCGATGACGCCTTCAATCAGTTGAACTTAGACAACTTGCCCAACATGGAAGCCTCGTTGAACATGGATGTGAACAACCTCTATGCAGGCCACCGTTCACATCGCTCGCACAGTTCACATCGCTCGCACTCCAGTCATCGTTCTCACTACTCAGGCTACGGCACCTCGACCTATTCGGCCCCTGTCGCTGTGCCTTCGCGAGCATATGGCAGCAGTGTAAACAGCCTTAACCAAAGCTTGCAGGCCCCTCTCGAAGTCACTTCACCAGCCAGACGGCTGACAGCCAATGATAGCGCCATGATGGATCTGGTCATGCGGGTGCAATTAGCACTGTTCACCAAAGGCTATGATGTAGGTATTATCGATGGCAAGATTGGCCCGAAAACCCGCGCCCAGATAAAACGCTATCAGAGTGATAACAGGTTAAGTAGTACGGGAACACTGACGACCTCCTTACTCACAAGTTTGGGTATTCAAATTCAGTGAGTCATCCGGGCATTCTTAACTTAATTTAAAAAGGATTACAGATGAAAAAAATAACAATCACTCTAGCTTTCTTTGCTGCAATAATGTCTTCTAATATTTATGCATGGGAAGGTGTTGACAATGATTCTGGGAGTGACATTGAGATTGAAAGCGGTAATTTAGTAAGAGCTGGGGAGGAAATTGAATATTATGACCATGATTATGGAGAGTATCGTTCAGCGGATGTTGAGAGCGTAGAGTCTAGTGGTAGTGGTGCAGAGGTAGAAGTATATGATCATGAATCAGGTGAATATCGGACATTTGAAATGGAATGACTTCGCAGTTTCACTTGGGTAATACCTCTAATCGGTTGAGCACCGTGCCCTGACCAGCTAAGGAGGGTGCGAATAAGTGTCCTCTACAATAAAATTGAAATTTTTAGTCCTTAAAATTCAACTTGTTATAAAGGCATGGCATTGTGTTTGGTGGCTTATTCGCATCATCCCCCTGTGGGGGCGCTGTTCCCCCCATGGCCGGATCACGCTTAACCCACACCTCGTCAAAGCGTCTCGCGAGTGTATCGATTACGTCATCCTGCACGAGCTCTGCTACATTGCCGAGCACAACCACAGCGAGTCGTTTCGGCTGATGAGCCAAGTGATGCCAGGCTGGGAAAAGACAAAAGAGCGATTGGATGGGATGGCGGCTCGATTGTTGGCGTGAGTTATCTGATCGTCAGTCACTCCCACAGCCCGGCAGGTTACCCTTGCCGGGCTGTTTCTTTGGTACTGATGCCTTCTACTGATCCTCAAAGGATCCCTCTCATGGCCGAAAAGGCCATTTTTTCTGTGCAGAACAATCGATAGCCTCAGAATCATGCTCTATATCAGTTGTCCTCTTATATCTAAATTGGAATAAAAAACTTGTACTTATTATTTATAAAAATAAATATGCACTGTTGTGTGTATTTATGCGCATATAGGTAAGTTTTTGTTTTTAAAGGGGAAATATAAAAATTCAATACGTGTGGAGTTTTCACCACAGCAGCATCATCAGTTAATATTTATAAAAATAAATAAGATAAAACAACATCTTACGTTCATTCTTGTTGTTGACGATCCCCTGCCTGCTGACTAGGTTGTATGCAAGTCAGATAGGAGCGGTCATGAAACAAAAGATGGTTAAGCAGCCAATTATCACAGATGCGGAAATCGCCAAAACGGAGCGATACAACCGAGACATCCAGGCTTGGGGGTATCGGCCCTGGGTCACAGTGCGACAGTCCCATACCCATGGGCAGGGTCAGATTGTGTATAGTCACAAGACCAAACGTGAGCATCATCTGCTCAGCCGTGGTGAGCGACGCCCATTTTTTTACTTCGAACATGACCCAACGGTTATCGATATTCTGGAGCAGTACCCGCTGCCCCTGCATAAAACTCTAGAAATTGCTGCCTCTCTGAACATTGTCCATCCAGGTAATTACAAAGAGAGGGGCAATCATGGTGGTCGTATTCCAGCCAAAACCATGACTCAGGATTTTTTAGTGTTGAGGCAATCCGATAGTGGCAACGCGCGATTGACAGCGTACAGCTATAAATATTCCGATGCTCTGGATCCTGCCATCACCAATCCTCGAGTCGTTAATCGAACACGAGCAAAAGAGAAAATTGCCCTTGAATATTGGCGTGCTGAAAATATCGATTTTGTGATGGTAACTGAGAAAGATTTTGATGCTACATTTATCTACAATGTAGAGTTCTTGCGGGAGTGTTTTGATTCAAAAAATCTTCTCCAAGTTTCAGCAGATCTTTATGATCATGTAGTTTTAAAATTTAAAAATCACATGATTATGGCACCCTTATCCACACTTAGGATGTTAGCCTTGCTGGTCGCTCAAGAGATGAACATTGATGAGAGGCATGCTGTTTGCTTATTCCAACATGCAGTATATACCGGTCGTATTGATATGGATTTGACACAGCGTATTGAGTTATACCACCCTCTTCCCGCATTGCGAGGGTCTCATGAGAATTAACCAAAAAATTGTATCTAACACAAAAAATAAATCCGAGTTGCTTATTGTTGATATCTGTCTGGATAACAGGTTAATAGCTGTATCAGATTTGTTGACTGACTCACCTAAGCGCCCATTTTTTATTTCTTTGGAACATGTCGAGTCTGATATAAATTCTGCTAGGGTTTCTATTGCAGATCATGATTTTCCAGAGATATTCTATCAACCAGATTCAGCTTTTGATCCTAGATGGATTGATAAAAGAGATCAATGTCTTGCTACTATCAAACCACTGATAGTAGATCCAGATCTTAAACATCGTTATCTATATGGTGAATCAAACGGCATATTGAAACAACTCATAATTCAGTCAGGTCGTAGTAAAAAATATGTAAGCAGTTGTTTGAATCGCTATTTCAAATGTGGAGGGATGAAAAATTCACTATTGCCACGATATTACGAGTGTGGTTTGAATCATCAACTACCAACTAAAACTATTAAGTTGGACGATGGGAAAATCTGTCTGGCCTCAAAAAGAGGACGTGAAACTAATTACGGCAATCCTTATCGAGGTATTACCCAGCAGGACATTAAAAACATTGATTTATTCTCAAAGTCGATTCGCTCTGGAGAGGAAGTCGTTCTCTCTAAATTATATTTAGACTATTGTATGACCTATGCATCTGTCGAATTGAGTCCAAAAAGTGTTGGAGATGGTGAAGTATCAGAATCAGTGAAAGTATTACTTCCAAAAGATCACTTGATTTCTCCCCGTTCATTCAAACGACAATTAATGAAATGTATCGATAAACTAACATTTATCAAAAAGCGAGTTGGTAGCATTAATTATGCGCGAGATCATGCGGCTAAACCTGGTGTGGCTAAAAAAGGGCTGCGCGGACCAACTTATCGGTATGAAATAGATAGTACCATTGCCGACATTTATATTCGTGATGAATATTCACAAGATGAATTAGTGAGTATTGGACGACCTACAATATATTTGGTTGTTGATACGTATAGTACCATGATTGTTGGAATTCATGTGGGATTTGGCAATCCCTGCTGGCATGGTGCCAGTCAGGCTCTTTTTAATGCCATGAGTAATAAAATTGATTTCTGTCGGGAGTATGGCGTTGATATAAAGGAGTCTGAATGGCCCTGCCAAGAAGTATGTCGTGAGTTAACGATGGATCGGGGATCTGAAAATTCGGATAACAATATTACTGCAATATTGCAAGGCCAAATCGGCATCAAGGCCGCAAATTTAAATGCACTCCACCGTGGCGATATGAAAGGCACGGTCGAAAAAAGCTTCCATTTACTGCAAGAAATGGCAATACCACCTCATGCAGGAAAAGTGATGAAAGTGCCGAAAAAAGAGGACCAACATCCGTCTCGTAAACCATTGTATAGTTACAGCGACTTTATGAACCGCTTGATAAATACTATTCTCTTTTTGAATAATAATCGCGCTAGTATTAATTCTCAAAACTTTGAAATGTCACGAGATGGTGTTGGTTTTACTCCTCGTGATGTCTGGAATTGGGGGCTAAAGCAAGCTGTCATAGGTTCCAGAGTGTCCGCAGATAAGCTGCGTTTTGCATTATTGCCCGAGGCTGAGGCAACGGTTATGTCACAGGGCATTTATTTTAGAGGCTTGTACTATAGTTGCAATGAAATTGTTCGTAGGAACTATCTGGATAAAGCCAGGAATCTTGGTAGGTTTAAGATTAAAATTCGCTACTCAGATGTCACCACCAATTATATATGGCTTAAAGATGCGGTATTGGGCGATGTTATCCAGTTGGATATTAATGACCGGAGTGAGGCCTATAAAAATCATAATTGGGAGAATGTCATGCGACAGCAGGAAATCACTAAGGAACGTCTCGCAAATATGAAGGAGCGCGAGTTCAGTGAGCGAGTCGCACTTGTACAAAAGTTCGATAAACAGGATAAACAAATACAGGCCAGTATCAGGCGGCATATAAAAAGCAATGCCAAAAGCATTCAAGGCGGCATGAAAGATCGCAAAATGATAGATGCTGCCATGCAACGACATCGGGAGGGGCAGTCCATTGTTGCCGAATTGGTTCCTGTCGCTCAGCTAGATACAAATCCTCGACCATTATCGGCGATAGGCCAGCAAGATCTCACTGATCCAACAATATTCACAGTTCAGGAAAAGTAACCATGGCGGAACCGAAATATTTTGCACACCCCAATGTGAGTTATCGTGGTAATCCCTATATTGAGGGGTTAGGTATGCCACTCTCTTCGGCACAGTTTTATGCGAACTGTGAGATTCCTTTTCACTATGAATTAGATCTTAGCGGGGTAGATGAATCGCTACATTCATATTTTATCCGTACTGCCATTGACCAACTGGCGGCGGTTTATACATCTCCAGATGAGGCGTACCGTTTATACGACCAGATGCGACGGATGATCGAGGCCGGGTATGTTCGACGCAACCCAGTTGGGGCTGATGTACGTCGGATATTAGCTGCGATTGATCGTGATAAGGCTGAACCGTGGAAGGCTGCACATGTATTGGAACTGGAGTTGTCGGTTCAATACAGCCTGTTACTGCTGGGACTGAGTGGACGTGGAAAGTCCACGATGGTAAAGCAGATTTGCAGGCAGATCCCACAGACGATAGAGCATGGTGATTATACGGATCACCATGGCAACGAGTTTGTTATTAACAGAATACAGGTGACCTATCTGTATATCGAGGTACATGATCGCCGTGGCCAAAAGGCATTACTACTGAACTTGTTGGAATCGCTGGATGCAGTCACTGGCGAGGATTACAGTCATGCGCATCGAGGTAGATCTGTCAATGAATTGATTTCGGTGGTGCAAAAGGCGTTTATCAGCCATGGGGTTGGTTTGTTGATCCTCGACGAAGCACAGAATCTGGCCAAGTCGGCCAAGAGTGAGGTGATCAGCAACAACGAAAAAACCACCATGAAATTTCTGGAGGAATTATTCAATCGAGTTGGTATACCACTGATGTTTGTCGGGACGCTGGCCACGATGAAATTATTTGAAAGCGAGATGACGCTCACTCGCCGAGCGACCAAAAATGGTTCTATGCAATTGGTGAGTTGTGACCTCGAAAGCTCATTTTGGCACCGCTTTATTCGCCTGATCTGCCAGACTAGATTGCTGAAAAACCAGACAACCTCGGAAGACGTGTTGCGCCAGCACATTCATTATTTAAGCGCAGGTATTCCAGCTATTGCGACTAGCCTAGTGCGGGTCACGCTTTCGTATCTGACCCATTTGAAACCTCAAGATCAAGATCTCTCGATAGCTGCATTGGATCGCTGCTTTAATCGCGATTTTAGAATACTCAATCCTGCGCTGACCGCATTGCGTAATGGTGCCTATTACCAATTTGAGGATCTCTCACCGATGCTCATACTGGAATCGGTGGCGAGTGGTCATGAGGTCGCTCAGCAGGTGCAACCACAGTCTGGAACTCATCTGCTGCAAGGTGATGTTAAGCTCAGCAATAAGTCGCAGAAAATAGATGTAAAACAACAGAAAACATTGGAACAGTTATCGCCGGAATTATTGTTAGGCCAGCTTGGGTATCACCTGGATACAGGTAAGCCGAAATGATCCTGCATCGATTGGAGTTGCTACCGGGCGAACATCTGGGGGCGGTGGTAGGCCGGATGCATGTGTTGAGCACGCACGGAACGTTTACAGCAACGGCCCGGGCGTTGGGGCTGAGCAGCCCACAAATCCGCCCTCACCGTTTATGTCACCCCGACGATCCTACCCTCGATACCCAGTTTCGGGCACGAGACGTTCAACGTGCGTGGCAGGATCACTCTGTCGGCAATTATTTAGCCCCCTTCCTGACTCCGCACGAGCAAGGGAGCGTGGTGGCAGCGTTGGCGGGTCATACGCCGCTCCGGCTGAGGGTGACCGGCCAACATAATATACAGCACCGACACTGGCGCTGGTGCGCAGGCTGTATCGCAGAAGATCACGAGATCCATGGCATGCCGTATTACCACCGGGATCATCAGTTGCCAGGGGTGTTTCATTGTCATCGACATCAACTCGGCTTGTCCGGGTGCTGCGCAGGCTGTGGTTTTACCGCCACGCTGTTGTCGGAACAACCCATCCCTCCCTACGATAACCTCTGCTCACAGTGCGGCCACTGGGTGGGGGGATATGATGGTCATTTTACCGAGCCGATGCGCGAGATCGAGTTAGCGTCGCTGGTATTGGCCCATTCCGCCAGCGCACTTACCCTACGCTCGCTGACCCAGTTGGTGAGTGATTCGATGGGGATATCGGGCGAGGCGATGCGCACGGTCAAGAGTATTAAAGCGATCAATATGTGGTTCAAGCAGATGGATGCGCAGAGCGATCCCCAGACATTGGCTGCGTATTTCATCAACTCTGGACGGATCGGTCAGGGCTGGCAGTTACCCCCCCAACTGCGTAATGCACGGGGCTATCATGAGCAGTCAGCCCGAGATCCGTTGCATCCTCTGGCCCACCTTCTGCTATTGCAGCATGCAGGTATCGATCTGGTAGGGCTCCTGGGATCTGAGGGGTGAGCGGTGTTGACCTCAGTGAGCCCAACCTATATTCCTGGCGAATCAGCCTACAGCTGGGTTAGCCAGTGTTTCGTACATTCTGCCTACAGTGACCGAAACCGCTTCTGTGAACGATTGTTCCATCGTCCTGCCATTCGGTTGCATCCGGTATTGCCAGGCCATATTGAGGTTACTGCCCAGGCTGCTGGAGTGGATCCGCAATACCTGCTGCACTATGGCACGGGCTTCCCGCTCTATGCCTTCGCGCTGGACGAGCAATCCCAAGTCCACGCCCTAGCGGCCGCCATGCTGGGTGAGGGGAGGGGGATCATCGCCCTGTCAGGGCAGGCCGCCAGCAAACTACATTTTGGCGGTGTCTGCCTTAAATGGTGTCCCGCCTGCCTGCGGGGGGATGAACAGGTCGTGGGTTGCGGCTACTGGCATACGGCGCACCAACTGTACGGGGTCACCGCCTGTGAAACGCACCAGCTGCGTCTGCATACCCTGGTGGCCGGTGCAGGCGGCATCGACCGCCGATTGTTCCTGCCGGATCCCGCGATACCCTGTGAACCATCACGACCATCCGCACATGAAATCTATCTCTCTGCATATATCACCGCTCTGCATCGGCATCTGTGCGTCCAGTCACCAACGGAGTCGCTAGCGGAGCTGTACCAGCGATGGCTCGGGCAACAGGGCTATCTGACGGCCCGAGGCCATCTGCGCAGCCAGGCCCTGTTGCAGGCCATGACGGAGTTCTGGCAGGGGTTGTTTGCCGATATAACGCCGATAGTGCCGCCGGGACTGGCCAACTATCGATACGTCTCGGGGCTGGTGCACGGTGACCGCAGTCACCACTACCTGAAACATGTGATGCTGATGGCGTTTGTGAGTCGCAGCCCAGCGGAGTTCTTCTCCATCGAGGCGCAGCAGGTGTTGCCTGTGCCGCCAGCGCGTGACGCGCAAGCCGCCGAGCGAGCAGTGCTAAGGTGGTTGGCAGAGCCGCTCTCCATGCGCCAGATCGCCCGCCACACCGGTTACAGTGTCGGTTATATCAAGCAACTCGCGTTGCGACACAACCACCCCGTCGAACACCGAATCCAGCGCATCACTGCGGCAGTGGCGCAGGGGATATGGCGGCAGGCGTTCATGGGGGTAAGCCGACAGCAGATCGCCCATTGCCATGGCGTCTCAGTCGGTGCGGTCGAAGCCATCATTCAGAGCCATCAGGGGTTGTCTGATTGGCGGCGGCATTTGGGCAGAGTGCGCAAGCTGCGTGAGCACCGCGATACATTGACGACATATCTGGCACAGCATGTCCATGCCAGTCGCGGTGTCATCGAGCAGGCGTGCCGAACGGCATTCAGCTGGCTCTATCAGCATGATCGCGTCTGGCTGTATCAGCAGTTGCCCGCTCCCAAACGGGCTGTTCACCATCCCAGCGTGGATTGGGCACAACGGGATCTGGAACTGGCTGCACGACTTGGGCAGCTGGCCGCACAGGCAAGATCATTGTCAGCCCTGGAGCGTGCGCTTGGCAAACCGGATTGGCTCAGGAAATACAAAGCTAGATTACCGCTCAGCTATGCGCTGGCTGTGCGACTTGTCGCTGCTTACGCAGCCCAGCATGCCAAACCCTGATGGTTGCCGTCGATATAGGCACGGCTGTCAGGGGTCAACACGAGGAGTATTGCCATGAAAGTCGAAGCCATCGTCCCCACCACGCAGGTCGTCGATATTCTCTGCGATGTCTGTGGCAGTAGCACGACAACCACCATTGGTACGCAGGAGTTCGGCACGCTGGCAGCGCGCTGGGGGTATGGTTCGCAGCACGATGGTGCGCAATATCAGGTGCATCTTTGCGAAACCTGTTTTTTCGAAGCGTTGGCAAACCTGAGGCAGGCTCATCGGTTGCAAAACCTGTTCGCGGAAGACTATCAACCCGCCGATCCGGACCACTTTGGGCGAGTTGAAGGAAATCAGGAGCTTATCTAACGATGAAGCGATTGAGACCCGTCGGCTCACGCAGGAGCGTGCCAGCCTGCGCCCAACGGCAATCAGACAACAGATACTCTCGTGTTGCATGGGAATAATTGCATTCTGCCCGTCACAGCAGGTTGTCCAAGAACCTAATTTATCCTGCGCTATGAAAGGAGCCGTGGTATGAAAGTTACACCAGAGGGGTGGGTGGTATTGCGTATCCCACCAGATGAAAAGGAGGAGCGAGTTGGCGTATTCAAAATATTTGCATCTTGGCGACAAGATGACAGATGGCGACTTTCCAGCGGAACTGGAACCCTATCAACGATAGCAAGACAGGGTGACTTTCTAGTATGGAAACAGTCATCTGGTAATGATTACTGGCTGCCATTTGATGGGGAAAATGGCATGACTTTTTATACCTGCGGGGTCCTTGAGAACATGTTAAATGCGCTTGAACTAGATCAAGGCGAGGTCATCATTCATCTCCTCAGGGATGGGCAGTTTGACTACGAAGAGCTTCGTCACCTTGAGTTTTGATTGCGTCAAAATAGCTTCGGAAATACTGGCCATTCATGTTAATGGATTCGTTTGGGCTTAAGCGGGCGATTCGACACGCTGCAAGCGGTTGAAAGGGGTCGTTCTGGTATAAACGATGACATGTACGGGTGAATCAATAAGGGACGCCGTGTTCAATTCCTCCTGCAAGGTCGATAACCGCCTGAGCGCCCATCGGTGAGGTGAGCACCTCAGCGGGCCTTTCACCCCCAAATCCCCAGGCTGGTCGAGTGAGCCATCGTAATGACTTGGTAATATCGCCGTTGTACAGGGATATGACAGCCTCCAGCGCTAGTACAACCCAGTAGAGGCGATCTCCCTGAGCGGGAGATAGGTGAACTCCCCGCCTGATTTGGCGACTCAACTCATCACGGTGAATGCCGATCATCGCACAAACAGTACGAGTGTCCGACCCTAGCAGGGCAACCAACTTGATGACGACCTCAGGGGAGACTCCGGCAACAATGTGCTGATGAGCCGCCAGCCTATTGCGAGGCATATCGAGGGATGCAAGAACATCGGTCACAGATGAACTGCTAGCGGTGAGAGCGTGGTTAGCACGATTCATGTAGCCAGTTGTCTCCATATGGGCTCTGTTGATGATGGTCGTGAACGTTGTCGGGCCCAATGTAATCCATCACTCAAGAGTTCATTGGGATCTCACCTAGTTTGGCGCACTTCGTTGGCCGTCGACGAAAGCGTTGGCGCTTTTGTGACGAATCAGGACCTGATTTGGCGATGAGCCGATTAGTGACGTTAATCGGCTCATTATCTAGGCCTTTTTGAGCCGATTAGGTTCTGGCATCGGCAACGCAGGCGTGTGTCAACCGGTGAGAGGTGTCATCTGATGACGAAAGCTTTCGCTCAGTCTCCGCTTTGCCGTCTGGCATCTCGCCCGAGCAGGGCTATCAACTGGCGTTCGCGTCTGCCGGTAGCGGGTGGGTCATTGAGTTAAACCGATCAAAATACCCGCTTGATGGCTTTTCTTGGAGTAAATCAGAGTGGCCTCCTCGCTGAGTCAAACTCACCAGCGATTTGTCATAAACTTTCACGCTAATCAGGCCCAGACTAGCTTCGGCTGAGGGTGTAAAACTGGCGCTAATTTACTATTTGGCTGCGAAGTGACCATTTTGCTAAGCAAACACTGCAATTAAACATAATGGGCATTATGCGCTGACAGATTGGCATGGTGGCTTGCAATTGTGGAGGACAGTTCTTTATTCTGTTTACCATACTTTCAGTATGGCGACAGTCGTTATGGAGTAGCGTTAATACTACTCAAATAATATGGCTTGCATTGTAGGTTCTCGTAGTAGTCCAATGTGTTACATTCACAATTTCTGATGCTGTGCAACGGTCGGTTTCACGTCTAGGAATTGGGGGCATTCAGTTACCATTACCATTTAAAGAAATGGCTGTGAATTGCTCTGATTTTTCGGGTGGACTGCCCTGCCGGGATAGAAAAACCTCAGTATAGTCAGTGCAACTACATACAATCCGCATCCAACTATCCACACCCAACCATTCCAAGATTCGTGGGTTGCACTATACAAAAATGCAAAAATAAGTGGACCGATTACACCCGTGAGGTGTGTCAAACTGGTCAGCAACCCTTGCAATTGTCCCTGTGCTACCTGACCGACACGAACAGATATAATTCCCTGCAAAGCGGGAAGAGTTATGCCACCACAAGCGAGTAACAGCACAACTGGCCAAACCATCCAGCTTTGCGTAATGACTGCCAATAAAAGTAGGCCACAGCCATCAGCCAAGATGCCAACCACGATAGCTCTCTGTTCTCCCAAATGTTTAGCGATAAAACCAGCAGCAAGTCCTTGAAACAGAGCGTGTGTAAGCCCAAACACAGCCAATGAAACACCGACCATTACGCCATCCCATGCGAAGCGCTCTTCTCCGAATAAAACCCATAATGTTGCAGGGATTTGGCCAATCAATTGAATGATGAAAAAGACAACTAGCAATCCCGATAATGGGGAGATCATCTCGCGTATGGAGGATGTGGTTTCATTGATTGTTTCATTCTTTATCTCGTCACTAACCTGATTAGCATTATGGGTCTCATGTAAAATGAATAGGGAGACCAGAAATGCCAGCCCGTTAATGGCAGCAGCGAACATAAACGGTGCCTGTACCGAAAGTTGACCTGCAAAACCACCAATGACTGGTCCAGCAATCATACCGCCACCAAAACAGGCACCCATCATACCAAACCAATGTGTCCTGGATTCCTCAGGTGTGACATCGGCAATTGTTGAGGCTGCAACAGCTCCAGTCGCACCGGTAATACCAGCAATTAAGCGTCCCAGATACAACACCCACACTACGCTGGCTGTTGCCATTAATGCGTAGTCCAGTGTTGCACCTAAAAGTGAAAGTAATAATACAGGGCGACGACCTATGCGATCTGACCAGCGGCCGAGAAGAGGGGCAAAAATCACTTGCATCATTGCATACAGCGCCAATAAAACACCGTAGTTCTCCGCAACATTAGCCTTTCCAACAAACTCCCGTAATAACGCCGGTAAGACAGGCATAATTATGCCAATCCCTATGGCATCTAAAAAAATGATGACCAGTGCCATCATCACAGTGCGGTTCATAGTTAACGCTCTCTATCGGTGATAGGGTTTGAAAAGTAACTCTATCAGTGATAGATTGTCAACAGCGAAAGGAGATAGTGATGGCACGACTAAGCTTGGACGACGTAATTTCAATGGCGCTCACCCTGCTGGACAGAGAAGGGCTAGAGGGCCTGACTACGCGTAAGCTGGCGCAGTCCCTCAAAATTGAGCAACCGACTCTGTATTGGCACGTGCGCAACAAGCAGACCCTTATGAACATGCTTTCAGAGGCAATACTGGCGAAGCATCACACCCGTTCAGTACCGTTACCGACTGAGAGTTGGCAGCAGTTTCTCCAGGAAAATGCTCTGAGTTTCCGTAAAGCATTATTGGTCCATCGTGATGGAGCCCGATTGCACATAGGGACCTCTCCTACGCCCCCCCAGTTTGAACAAGCAGAGGCGCAACTACGCTGTCTATGCGATGCAGGGTTTTCGGTCGAGGAGGCTCTTTTCATTCTGCAATCTATCAGCCATTTTACGCTGGGTGCAGTATTGGAAGAGCAAGCCACAAACCCGACAGAATACAATACAGTGATGGACGCTGTGCCACCATTATTACAGGAGGCATTTAATGTTCAGACGAGAACCACTGCTGAAACGGCCTTCCATTTCGGGCTGAAATCATTAATAGTTGGATTCTCTGCACAATTAGATGAAAAATATATGTCCATCCAGGGTAATAATAAATGATGCTGTCTATGGGGCAGTGCTAACGGTAGTAATTTTAAATCTATCGCCAGTGATTTTTATTTTTCACGCGACAAGTATTCTTGAAAATGTGTATGTGCATAGCCTTTGATAAATTAGGGAGATCCGAACAAAAGGGGGATTTCTTTGCGGGTCTGGCGGTGTTTGCCATTGAACTCGTAGTCAGCGAAGGTCAGTTGATGGCTCACGTTGGTTCTCATCCATGGTACTAAGAAAATCTGATGATCTCGTGTCAAGGATTTGTTCGCACCCTCCCCATCACGTCAAATAGAGCCTGTTTTCCAACTTAAATGTCCTGTTTGCTCACGGAGCAGATGTAGTATTACTTTTGAGTTTCCAACTTAAATGTCACATTTGGTATCGTTAACTCATTGAATACTTTGATCTGCCAGTTTCCAACTTAAATGGTTGTGATCATCTGCGTATTTGTCTAGATAGAAAATAACTTGGGAGGGATAACGACTAAATATGCAATGCTTTATGTGTGATGCTTGGCCATAGGAAATACATCTAAATATTGAGCTATCGCAAGTAATGGTCAGATATTTCCAACTGAACCCCAACTTTTCAGTTAACTATCTTCTAGCTGTGGTATAAAAATATAGCATTTCCCTATACTATATATTTCTTGAACGTTATCATGAATCTGGTTATTGATCCCATTTTTAGTAAAGATGCATTGTTGCGGACTTGTTATGGCTTTTCGGGTGGTTTTCACTTCGATATTAAAATGAATGATGGAATGTATTCTATTACCATTTCTAAATTAGATGCCACGCCGGTATCACGCAGAGCAGCATAGACTAAAGCATCTTTCACTACTTTTGTTTTTTCCTCAATCACCACCCGTAGCTCATGATCAACTAGCGCATTTTTAAATTCAGC
>NZ_CDBR01000080.1 GCF_000819685.1 Aeromonas allosaccharophila
CGACCATCCCATTAACGCCCTGTTGTCCCTCTTTCCCCAGTTAACCCTGCGCCAGCGTCGTGTTGCCCAGCAAGAGCTCACTGCCCCCCACACCATTACCTCACTCAATACTCAGTTACCGGCATGCAGTGGCTGCCCACATTGTCAGGCCGATGTCGCCGAGCTGGCTCCTTGGGGCTGGAGTCGGGGACTACGCCGCTACCGTTGCAAACAGTGTCTGCGCACCAGCACTGTTCTGACCAAAACGCCTCTGGCCAGGTTGCGCAAAGCACAGTGCTGGGAAGACTACGCGCAAGCCCTCATCGAAGGGCTGACCGTCCGCCAGGCAGCGCGGCGCTGTGGGGTCAGCAAAAACACCGCGTTCCTCTGGCGTCACCGCTTCTTGCGTGCCATGGCAGCTCATCAAGCCACACAGGAAGAGGGCATCGTTGAGGTTGATGAGACCTTTTTCCTTGAATCGTTCAAGGGGCAACGGGGACTGCCACGTCCGCCAAGGCATCGTGGTGGCAAGGGGCGAACTCGTGGAACCGGGCCCGATTACATCCCGGTGATGGTGGTACAAGACCGTGCAAGCCACCATGCAGATTTTCAGCTGGAGCAGATGAATGCCGAGACGGTCATCGCGGTGTTGAAGCCGCTGGTGTCACCGGATGCGGTGCTGTGTAGCGATGGTGCGGGTGTGTATGCCAGTTTTAGCAAAGAGCAGGGCGTAACCCATCAGGTAGTGCACAATCGCCAAGGCGAACGGGTGGTCGGTGCGTATCACATCCAGCACGTGAACGGGTATCACCATCGGTTGAAAGAGTGGATGGAGCGCTTCCATGGCGTGGCAACGCACTACCTGAAGAACTACCTGGGTTGGCGCAGGATGCTGGAGCGTTACGGGAGGGGGTGAATATCAAAGCGTGTTTGCATGAGGCGCTGGGGCACCTCATGCAACACGTAATTGGTACATAGCCAAACAAAACCGCCCCGGAGATCCGGGGCGGTTTTTTTATTTAGCGATACCGAGATGAGCCGTGAGCGACATAAGGGCTCAGCGATAGCGGCCACGTACCGAGCTGCTGGCGCGGCCGGCCATCTTGATCAGGCTCTGGCGGGTGTGCAGGTGGCAGAGCGCGACGCCGAGGGCATCCGCCGCATCCGCCTGCGGGGTGGCGGAGAGTTTCAGCAGATGGGTCACCATATGCTGCACCTGCTCCTTGGCGGCGCCACCGGTGCCGACCACCGCCAGCTTGATCTGAGTGGCGGAGTATTCGCTCACCGGCAGATAGGCGTTGACCGCGGCGACAATGGCGCTGCCACGGGCCTGCCCCAGTTTCAGGGCCGAGTCGGCGTTGCGGGCCATAAAGACCCGCTCGATGGCAAACTCGGTGGGCTTGAACTGGGTGATGATCTCGCATACCCCGTCATAGACCTGCTTGAGGCGCTCCGGCAGCTCGCCGCAATCGGCGCGGATGCAGCCAGAGCCCAGGTATTCGGCCTTGCCGCCCACGACCCGGATAACCCCGTATCCGGTGATCCGCGATCCCGGATCGATGCCCAAAATAATGCTCATGGGTGTTGATTGCTCTAAACGCGAGTGATGGCCGCCAAGATAGCAAACTGTGGCCCGTTTGGCTGTATGTCCCGGGTCAAGCGGGCAAAGATTGGCCAGCCTGCGTCGGGCGTGGTTAGCCCTTGAACAGCGCTATGGTGTCGCCATCCTGCAGGCTGCCCGCGCCGCGCACCACCACCCTATCCCCCTGCTTGAGGGCGCCGCTCACCGCCACCTGCTGGCTGTCGCCAAATAGCACGGTGACCGGCACCCGATTCACCTTGAGCGCCTTGCCGCTTCTCGCCACCTGATAGACCACGCTGCCATCGGTGCCGAGCACCAGAGCGTCCCGGGGCAGCAGCATGCTCTGCTGATCCCCCAGTGGCAGGGCAACCCGTACCGGCGAGCCGATGATGAAGTTGCCCGCTTCCGGTTTGAGGCGCAGCTCGATGAGGCGCGACTTGGGATCGGCGCTGGCGGCTCGCTGGTAATAGACGCCGTGACCGCTCAGCTGCTCCCCCTCCACCCGAAGCCGGGTTTGCGGCGCCAGCTGCTGGGCCCAGAGAATGGGGGCCTGCAGGCGGATATCCGGCTGATCCGGGTTGACCAGCTCCAGCGCCTGCTCGCCCGCGTCCACATGCTCGCCGGGCTGGATGAAGTGGTTGTTCACCACCCCGTCGAACGGGGCATAGATGTGGCTGCGGCGCAGCTGTTCCTCAATCTGGTTCACCTGTATGACGGCCAGTCGCTCGGCCAGCGCGGCCTGCTCCACATCGTAGCTGGCCTTGTCGTACTGACTCTGGGAGGCGCTCTTTTGCTGGTGCAGTCGGGTGATCCGTTGGGATTCGGCGCGGGCGAAGCGCAAGTTGCTCTGCCATTTCGCCTGCTCGGCGCGAGCCTGCTCCAGCGAGAGGCGCAGCGCTGCGCTGTCGAGGCGCAGCAGCTCGTCCCCTTTTTTGACCCGGCTGCCAAATTCGGCGATCCACTCCACCCGGCCGCTCACTTCGGCGCTGAGCGCCGCCTGCTGACGGCTCGCCACCGTGCCGCTGACCCAGATATTGGCGGCCGCATCCCCTTGGGTCACATCCGCCAGGGTCACCATCTTGCCCTGATCGGCCAATACCGGTAGCACGCTGCCTGCAATCAGCACAGCGCCAGCCAACATTCGGGTAATCATATGTGTCATCGATGAGCTCCTTGCTCAGGCCCGCTGGCGCAGGGGTTGTGGGATCGCCACCTGCTCCCCGAGACGCAGGAAGGCAGGCAACAGGATCAGGGTAAACAGGGTGCTGCAACTCATGCCGCCGACAATGACGGTGGCGAGCCCGCGGTAAATTTCGCTCCCTTCGCTCGGGCTCAGCATCAGCGGTAGCATGCCGAAGATGCTGGTGAGACTGGTCATGGCGATGGGGCGCATCCGGCTTTGCAGGGCATCGGCCACCGCCAGCTGACGGCTCATACCGTCCCGCTCCGCCGTGCGGGTCTGATGCACCAGCAGGATGGCGTTGTTGACCACCAGTCCCAGCAGGATGACAAAGCCGATGATGGTGAGCAGGTCCATCGGCAGCGGCACCAGCAGCCCGCTCAGTTGCAGCGCCAGCACGCCGCCAACCGAGGCAAGGGGCAGGGTGAGCAGCACCAGCAGGGCATCCTTGATGGAGGCAAACACCCCCCACAGCAGCACCAGCAGGATCACCACGGCGAACAGGAAGATGGTCCCCAGATTGTCGAGCGCCTGTTGCAGGCTGTCGGCGTTGCCGGCAATGCGCAGCTCGCCACCAGCGGGCTGCAGGGGGCGGATGGCGGCAAAACTGCGGTTTTTCAGGGTGTCGATCACCTGCTCCATGGTCATGCCCGCCGGAGGTGCTATCTGCAGGATGATGCTGCGACGCCCATCGGCCCGGAAGATACTGGCCGGGCCCATGTCGTGCTCCACCCGCAGCAGCTCGCCAAGGGGGACGATGCGCCCGGAGGGGGTGGCCAGCGGCACTGCCTTCAGTTCGTCCGGATTGGCGGAGCTCTGCCCCATCAGCATGATGTCGAGCCGATCCTCGCCGTCGAAATACTCGCCAACCCGCAAGCCGTCGCCAAAGGTCTGGATGATGGTGGGCAGGGGCGTGCGATCCCAACCCACTTCGGCGAGGCGCCGATCTTGCGGAACTAGTTTGAGCTCGGGGGCGGTGAAGTCGAGACTCGGCTCGGGCCGGATTTGTGCTCCCGGCAGGTCCTTGCTGAGGATCCCCATGCTGGCTCGGGCAGCCTGATAGAGCTCGGGCAGGTTGCCTCCCTGCAGCAGCAGGGAGACGCCGTTCTCGCTGTCAAAGCCGCCAAACAGCGACCCCTGACCGCCGAACACCCGGGTGTCGGGAATACCCACCAGCAGCTGTTTCATCAACAGGCTCTCCAGCTCCTTGATGCGGGTCTCGTCCTTGGGTCGCACGCCAATCTGGGCGCCCCCCGGGTAGCGCAAGATGTAGTAGTTCTTGAGGGCAGGCTCTTTCTCCCCCTTCATGTAGGGGGCGAGGCGGGCGATCAGGGTATCGATCACCTCTTCGCGCTGGGCCTTGAGATTGACCCCGGGGGTGAAGTTCATCCAGACATCCACCGCGTCCCGTTTCACGTCCGGCAGATAGTCCATCTTGGGCAGCAGCGCCCAAGTGGCCAGTGCCGGCAGACTCATCATCAGGGTGATGACCGTCCAGCGCTGGCGTGAGGTCGAGGTCCAGCGGATCACATGACGAGTGGTGCGCTGCCACAGCGACTCATAGGGATCGGTCAGCGTTTCATGTCCCATCCAGCGTGCCGCCACCGCAGGCAGCACGATGACGGCGACCAGCATGGAGACCGTCACGGCGCAGGCGATGGTGAGCGCCAGATCGGCAAACAGCTGACCCTCCACATCGTTGAGCAGCAACACCGGCAGGAAGATGGCGACCGTGGTGAGGGTGGAGGCGACCAGCGCCGTCCACACCTGACGGGTGCCTTCGAGCGCCGCCTCCGCCTTGCTCAAATCCCCCCGCTCGTGGCGCCGATAGATGCTCTCCAGCACCACGATGGCGGCGTCGAGCACCATGCCGACGGCAAAGGCGATGCCCGCCAGCGAGATGATATTGAGGGTGCGATCCATCACTTTGAGCAGGCAGAAGGTGAGCATGATGCTGATGGGGATGGCGAGGGCAATCATCAGGGTCGCCTTGAGCTGGCGCAGGAAGAGCCAGAGGATGGCACAGGAGAGCAGCACCCCGAGCCCCAGGTTGGCAGTGACCATGCTGACGGCGCGATTGATGTAGAGGGAGGCATCGAACGACTGCTCCATGTGCAGCCCGACCGGCTCCAGCATCTCGCGGTTGAGCTCGTTCACCCGGGCCTTGATCGCCTCAAGGGAGGCCAGGGCATTGGCGCCGCTCTCCTTGAAGATCTGGGCGGCGATGGCGGTATTGCCGTTCTGGATCCGCAGCACCGGGTTCTCTTCCCTGGCCACCCTTACTTCCGCCACATCCCGCAGATAGATGGGCAGGCCATCGCGCCAGTCCACCACCTTGTCCCCCAGCATCTCGACATCGTAGCGACCGGCGAAGCGCAGCTTGTACTCCCAGCGACCGATGTCGAGGGTACCGGCCGACACGTCCCAGCCGGTGGTGGCGCGGCTGGCCAGTACCGGGATCTCCACCCCCAGCTCGGCGGCGCGATAGGGGTCGAAGCGGATCTGGATCTGGCGCTCGTTGATCCCCTCGACTGCGACCGTCGAGACCCCTTCGATGCGCTCCAGCTCGGGTTTGACCCGCGCCTCGATCAACGCCTGATGATCATCGATCACCCCTTGGGCACCGGGCAGCTGCTGGATGAAGAAGAAGGTGAGGGTATCGTTGCTGCTGTAGTTGTTGACGTAGGGACCGCCGATCTTGTCCGGCAATCCCGAGACCCGGTTCAGTCGCGAAATCACGTCGAGTTGGGCCCGCTGCATGTCGGTGCCGAGGGCAAACTCCATGTCGATTTCGGTAAAGCCGGGATAGCTGTTGCTGACAAGGCTCTTGAGCCCCTGAACCCCCTGCATCTCCTGCTCGATGGGGTCGGTGATCTCCGACTCCATCTCTTGGGGCGAGGCTGAACGCCAGCTCACCGAGATGTTGAGGTGTGGACGGTCGATGTCGGGGAACAGCTGGATCGGCAGTCCCCGGATGCTGAGCAGGCCCAGCAGGAAAATCAGCACGATCGAGACCGCCACCCAGATGGGGCGTTCGATCGCCGTTTTGGCGAGGTTCATTCACTCTTCCTGAGTTGTTGTTATCGGCCATTCCGCTGGCCTTGCTTCCAAAGCCCCTGCAACAGGGACTCAAGCATTTAACTGGAATTCTCCCGGCTTGTAAATGCATGGTTAACAAACAAAAAAACCGGCCACGAGGGCCGGTTTGGTACTGGTTTGCCAAGGGATCAGGCTGCGTGCTCGACCTTGTTTGGCTGTTTGTTTGGCTGTTTGTTTGGCTGTTTGTTTGGTTGCTGGGAGAAGCCTTCCAGCTCGCCCGGGGCGAAGTTGTCTACCTGAATGGCTTTGTAGCGCAGGGCATCGGCGGCCAGCAGCTTGTCCGCTTCGTCCTTGCTCAAGATGGAACCGACCAGCGCGGCGGCAACCAGCTCCGGCAGGGCCAGTTTGCGGGGCAGTTTGCCCTCTTTCTGGGCCTGCACCAGCTTCTTCTCGTAGGGCTGCACGGCGACCATGGCCTGGAAGGCACGCTCCATCAGACCGACCGGATCCGCCTCGTCTTTGCCAACATAGCAGAGAGCGGTCAGACGGTCGCGGAACTCGCCCGGCTTCATCATGGCCAGACAGATGGCGTGGCAGCGATCGTCTGCCGGCATCTTGTAACCGACGCCGAACGGGAATACCACACGCTTGAGTACGACACCCACCACCTTGTTCGGGAAGTTCTGGAAGAAGCCCTCGAACGCCTTGCCAATCAGGTAGAGGTTGCGCTCCACCGCGTACTGCACGAACGGCAGGTCGGAGACCATACGGCCCTGATCCTCGTAATGCTTGAGGGTGGCGGAGGCCAGATAGAGGTGGCTCAGCACGTCACCCAGACGGGCGGAGATCATCTCCTTGCGCTTGAGATCGCCACCCAGCAACAGCATGGAGACGTCGGCGCACAGGGCCAGCCCTTTACTCATACGGGAGAGCTGTTTGTAGTAGCGGGCGGTTTCACCGGCCACCGGCGCGCTGTTGAACTGACCCAGGGTCAGCCCCTGGAACAGGGAACCGAAGAAGTTGCCGGCGCCGAAGGCGATGTGCTTCATCAGCAGGGTGTCAAACTTCTCGAGACCGCGTTCCACGTCGGTGTCGGCCGCCGCTTCCAGCTCGGCAAAGACGTACGGGTGGCAGCGGGTAGCCCCTTGCCCGAAGATCATCAGGTTGCGGGTCAGGATGTTGGCCCCTTCCACCGTGATGGCGACCGGAATACCCATGTAGGCGTAGCCGGTGTAGTTTTTCGGGCCTAGCTGGATGGCACGACCGGCGTGGATGTCCATGGAGTCATCCATGATCTGACGCGCCATTTCGGTCATGTGGTACTTGGAAATCGCGGTGACGATGGCCGGTGCCTGACCCAAATCCAGCGAACCGGCGGTCATGCGACGGGCCCCTTCCAGCTGATAGGTGAGGCCGCCGATGCGAGCCAGCGCCTCTTGCACCCCTTCAAACTTGCCGATGGACATGCCGAACTGCTTGCGTACATAGGAGTAGGCGCCCACGGTACGGCTCGCCATATGACCGCAAGCGGTGCCCAGGGCAGGCAGCGAGATGCCGCGACCGGCGGAGAGGCATTCGACCAGCATGCGCCAGCCGCGACCGGCGTAATCCGGGCCGCCGATGATCCAGTCGAGCGGAATGAACACATCCTTGCCGAAGGTCGGGCCGTTCAGGAACGCCAGACCCATGGGGTAGTGGCGATCGCCGACACGCACGCCCGGGTGGCTGGTGGGGATGAGGGCGCAGGTGATGCCGAGCTCTTCCTTGTCACCCAGCAGTTTTTCCGGATCATAGAGTTTGAACGCCAACCCCAGTACGGTAGCGCGCGGCGCCAGGGTGATGTAGCGCTTGTTCCAGTTGAGGCGAATACCCAGCACCTCTTCACCCTTGTGCATCCCTTTGCAGACGATCCCCTTGTCAGGAATTGCGCCTGCATCGGAGCCCGCCTCCGGCCCGGTCAGGGCGAAGCAGGGCACTTCCTTGCCGTTGGCCAGCCCCGGCAGCCAGAAATCTTTCTGGGCCTGGGTGCCGTAGTGCATCAGCAGCTCGCCCGGGCCTAGGGAGTTCGGCACCATGACGGTGACCGCCACGCTCAGGCTCTTGGTGGCAATGCGGGTGACGATGGTGGAGTTGGCAATCGCCGAGAATTCGCGGCCGCCGTAGGATTTCGGGATGATCAGGGAGAAGAAGCCTTCCTTCTTCAGATAGTCCCACACCGGCTCCGGCAGGTCTTTGGTTTCGTTGACGATCTTGAAGTCATCAACCATGGCGAGCAGGGTTTCGACCTGATTGTCGATAAAGGCCTGCTCTTCGGCGCTCAGTTCGGCCTTGCCGTAACCGTGCAGTTTTTTCCAGTCGGGGTTGCCGCGAAACAACTCGCCATCCCACCAGACGGAGCCGGCTTCCATGGCCTCCCGCTCGGTAGCTGACAAGGGCGGCAGTATCTTTTTGAAGATGCCGAACACCGGACGGGTTACCACCTTTTTACGGATGGAGGGCACGCCGAGCACAACGGCTATCGCCAGCACCAGCAGGACAAGCAATGTGATCATACCGAAGTTCCTTCTATTTCACTGTTTCCGTTGATTTATTGTTGGTTGTTACACGGCCAGGGAGAGCCTGGTCGACTCCACGGGCGCCCCGACTCCGGACGCCAGATAAGGAATAACGTTGCGCACCAGCCCTTCCACATCGAGCTGCTGGCCAAAGTCGGCCAGGGCGATGTCGCGTAGCGCATCGGCGGAGGCCATGGTGAATACGACGGTGCCCAGGGTGAAGTGCAGGCGCCAGAAGAGATCCGCTGGCGACAGGGCCGGATTGGCCTTGGAGATCGCCTGGGTGATCCGCATCAGAATGGGGCCGTAGTGGGCGGTAATGAAGCGGCGCAGGTGGCCCTGGCTGTCGATATAGCCGCGGCCCAGCAACTGCATAAAGATGGCCGGGCCGTTGGCCCGCACCGCCGAGAGCTTCATCAGCGGCTCGACGAAGCTTTCAAACAGTTGCAACAGAGTCAGCTGCTCCTGCTCCATCAGTACCCGCAGGCGCGCATCGAGATCGGGCATAAACAGGCTCAGGTAACGGTCGAGTACCGCCTGGATCAGCTCCTTCTTGGAGCCGAAGTGATAGTTCACCGACGCCAGATTGACGTCGGCCTCGCTGGTGATCAGACGCAAAGAGGTATCGGCGAATCCCCGCTCGGCAAACAGCACTTCAGCGGCATCGAGAATACGGTTTTTGGTATCGATTTTACTCACTGGACACCTCACTTAAACGAATGTTTAAAAAGTACGTTTCATAACGTGAAGTGTCAAGAGAATGTGAATGAGTGTTAGCGGAATGTTTTTCGATGAAAAAAGCAAAGTGAGCGGAACTTAGTCAAAAAGCAGGACTCTATATCTATGCCACTGCAATTAAACATTAAGTCTCGCCCAACCCGCACCATGCTAGTTGGGCCTTTTTTTGCGCGTTTGTTACCGGTTTGCGGTTTGCAGGCAAAAAAAACCGCCGCAGGGCGCGACGGTGGGGAAAGTGAGTTCGCGTCATCCTGACGGCAAACTGTCGATGCGAGTTCAGGCATGTATCGACGGGGGCAGTATGCCAGCCAGAGCCCCTCAGACTATGTCAGCTTCGCGGTATTTTGTGACAAAGTGTGGCAAGCACTGGCGTGGCCCAAGCTGCCGCTCTTTGTTATGCTGCCCCTTCAAAATATGAGGGGAGAGAAGATGAAGTACCCGGTCGATACCCACACTCACACCATTGCCAGCACCCATGCCTACAGCACCATCCACGACTATCTGCCGATAGCCAGTGCCAAGGGGATCAAGCTGTTTGCCACCACGGATCACGGTCCCGAGATGGCCGATGCCCCTCATGTCTGGCACTTTGCCAACTTGCCAATACTGCCAAGAGTGGTGGATGGAGTCGGGATCCTGCGGGGTATTGAGGCCAACATCAAAAACCTGGAGGGGGAGATCGACTTTCCCGAGCGTTATGAATCGCGCCTCGACATGATCATGGCGGGCTTTCATGAGCAGGTATTCCCTCCCTGCGATCAGGCCACCCATACCCAGGCGATGATCAACGCCATCAAGAGCGGCCGGGTCGACATGATCAGCCACCCGGGTAACCCCGCATTTCCCATCGACATTCAGGCAGTGGTCAAGGTGGCGGCCGACTATCGGGTGGCGCTGGAGATCAACAACTCCTCCTTCATTCACTCGCGCCCGGGTAGCGAAGGCAACTGCCGCGCCATCGTCGAAGCTGCGCGAGATCTGGGGGCCTATCTCACTTTCGGCTCCGACTCCCACGTGGCATTTACTCTTGGCGATTTTGACCACTGTCACCGTCTGGTGACCGAAGCGGGCTTCCCGCAAGAGCGGATCCTGGTGCGCTCCCCCCGCGCCCTGCTCGATTTCCTCGAAAGCCGTGGCCGCGCCCATATTCCCGAGTTCGTCGATCTCTAAGACTGCTAACATCATGAGCCAACTCATAAAATCGAGTTGGCTCGATTGACACGTCGGCCATTTTTCATGAATCTGGATGGCAACAAGCCGGTATAGCTCAGTTGGTAGAGCAGCGCATTCGTAATGCGAAGGTCAGGAGTTCGATTCCCCTTATCGGCACCATATAAAACAAAGGGTTAGGTTTTTTAGTTAACGATTTTAGTGTGAGTTTATCGTCGGCGTACTTGTTGGCGTACTTGTTGTGAAGAGTATAGAATGGGTCGTTTCTTACTCTTGTCATACGCGCCTTATGTGTAAGGTCATCCACCTGTTCTCCCAATTTCAATACATCAACCCGGTTACCTTCTGTGTAGATGCTGGAGCCGTGAATAGTTAGTTGCACCATTTAGTGTTGCTGGCTTCATGGTCATAGCAACGATGATGGCTCGCTACCACTCATCAATAGTGGTATTTGCTGATTGATACAATTGCTCAGGGGGGGGGCAGATCAATCAGAAAACGCAGATTTCCCTTCCCCAAGTAGCAGTTACACTTTGGTTTGTGGCCGGCAAGCCAAGACTATTCAGTTTGTTTATAGCGCTCACAACACCGTCATGTCCTCTACCTGAGCGTTGTATGTCGCAGATTGATTTTGCCCTTCATCAACTGCTTGAACCGATACATCGCCGTCTCTGCCAGTGGGTTGAGCTTCGGCATCATGGACATTTTCCAATGACACTTCCACCGCCACGATATCGTGAGTGGCCGGGTCTACTGCCAGATGCAACTTGCACCGCACTCGCCGCCGTGTTTTTTGACCTTCCACTCACCATCTCCAAATATCTTGAGGCCAGTCGAGTCGAACACTAGGTCGGTAATGCGTCTCTTTGGGGGCTTTCGATAGGCCACTGTTACTGTGCGTGCACGCTTGCTGACACATAGATG
>NZ_CDBR01000081.1 GCF_000819685.1 Aeromonas allosaccharophila
CAGGGCAAGATCATGAACGTTTTTTAACCGAGCACAGTACATTTTGACCTGGGGATCAGGTTGTGATCTGATACTTCCTTTTCTGGGAGTACATCAATGCAACTGGATGCCTTTGCTGAAATTTTTGCTGATCTTCAGGACCCGCGTCAGTCGGCAAAAATTGCTTACCCCTTGTTCGACATCGTGTTCCTGACGGTATGCGCCGTCATTGGTGGATGTGAAGGCTGGGAAGATATTGAAGACTTCGGTCAGGCCCATTGCCGCTGGCTCCAGGATAAAGGCTTGTTTCCCAACGGACTTCCTGTGCACGACACCATTGCCAGAGTGATATCCCGGCTGGCGCCAGACGAATTTCAGGCTTGTTTCCTCAAATGGATGAAAGTCGTCCACAAACGCGTCAGTGGTGAATTGATTGCTATTGATGGCAAGGTTCTACGTAGTTCATATAACCGTGAGGATCGGCAATCCACCATCCACATGGTCAGCGCGTTTGCCAGCGCCAATGGCGTGGTGCTGGGACAGGTCAAGACGGACACTAAGTCCAATGAAATCACTGCTATTCCGGAATTACTGGCGTTGCTGGATGTCTGTGGTTGTTTGGTGTCCATTGATGCTATGGGTTGCCAAACCGAGATTGCTGCCAAGATAGTCGATAAGGGAGGCGACTATCTACTGGCAGTCAAAGGCAACCAAGAAACCCTATATCGCGCAGTACGTGAGGCCATGGCGCTGCAGGCCCGAGAAGGTAGCCATCAGGCCAAGATAGAGCGCTCACGGGGGCGAATAGAGATCCGTGAGTACCATGTTATGCCAGCTGGAGCGATAGCCGAGCAGTTCCCGGCCTGGAAAGGTTTATCCAGCTTGGGGGTTGCCATCGGTTATCGGTGCGACAGCAAGGGGCATGAATCGCTAGAGTACCGTTACTACATCAGCTCGGCTGAACTAACCGAAGAGCAATTTGCCAACGGGGTGCGCAGTCATTGGGGCATCGAAAACCAACTGCATTGGGTACTGGATGTCACCATGAAAGAGGACAATTGCCCGATCTACCGGGGGGATGCGGCGGAGATACTGGCCACAGCGCGGCATATGGCACTGAACATGCTCCGAGCGGAGGAAGAAAAGCGAGCCAGCATCCGCCGCAAACAGAAGATAGCCGCCATGAATAGCGACTATCTTGAGCAGGTGATTGTGGCGGGAATTCGAGCGACGAACAAAAACTGAGCATTCATGCTCTTACCCTG
>NZ_CDBR01000082.1 GCF_000819685.1 Aeromonas allosaccharophila
CCTTAACTGATCGGCATTACGCCGGTCAGGCGCTCTTTTTTTATGGGTAACAAAACGATAAGAAGGGGTTATTGATCGCTGATGACGATGGCGACCCGGCGGTTGGCGGCCCGACCCTCTCTGGTCTTGTTATCCGCCAACGGCATGGTCTCGCCACGGCCATGGATCTCCAGATTGGCGGGTTTCATGCCAACCGAGACCAGCACATCGGCCACCGACTGGGCCCGCTTCAGGGAGAGTTGCTGGTTGTAGCTGCTCTCGCCGGTATTGTCGGTGTGACCATCCACCCGCGCCTTGTCCAACCCGACACCCAGCAGGGTCTTGCCCAGCTTTTCCACGGATTGGCGAGTCTGGGGATTGAGCGCACCCACGTTGTTGGCAAACAGCACCCGGTTGGCCAGATCCAGCGTCCACCCCTCATCGGTCAGATAAAAGCCCTGCTCCTTGAGCACGGCAATCTGCTCCGCGGTCAACCCCTTGGGCGCGCTCTGGCAACCGGCCAGCAGCGACAACATCAACCCCAGCAGGGTGACTTTCAACAGGTGGGTGATCTTCATGGTTTGCTCCTCTCTTTTTTCTATGTTGTTCATGCCTGTTGAGCCAGCGTGTCCGGCTCTCTGTGACGCCCCCGTTTGATCTGATACATGGCCGCATCGGCCTGCTCACACAAGGCGCTGGCACTCATGCCCGCCTGATAGATGGCAAAGCCGATGCTCACCCCGGCCACCAGCTGACGGCCATCACGCAGCGCCACCGGCTCGCTCATCGCCTGCTGGATGCGGCCTATCACCTCTTCCACCTCATGCTGTCGCTGGAGCGGGCCAACCAGCACCGCAAACTCGTCCCCCCCGAGGCGAAACACCAGATCGTCCGGACGCAACTGATGCTGTATCCGTCTCGAGAGGGCGATCAGCACATCGTCGCCACCATTGTGGCCGAAGGTATCGTTGATCTGCTTGAAGCGATCGCAGTCGAGATAGAGCAGCGCAAATCCCTCCTGCTCGCCGAGGGAGATGGCCTGCGCGAGCCGCGCTTCAAACAGGGCGCGATTGGGTAGACCGGTGAGGGCATCGTGGGTCGCCTGATGGAGCAGGCTGGCATTCTCGCGGGCTTGCTGAGCCTGCCAGGCTTGCAATTCATCCAGCAGGGAGTTGAAGTCATCCCCCAGCTCGTTGAGCTCGACGATATCGGCCGGTGGCGCCCGCATCCCCAGGGTGCGTTGCCGGCGTACCGAGTGGGCAACCCGTGCCAGTTTGCGCAGCGGCGAGGTGATGGAGACCTGCATCCGGCCAGCCACATAGAGTGCCACCAGTGCGCTCACCACCAGACAGACCACCATCGCCAGCAGTGCCGAGAGTAAAAACAGCAGCAGGTACTCGCCATGACCGCGCAACTCGATGGTGGCGATCTGCTCGCCGCCCCGCAGCATGGGCGTCTTGACCGGCCCCGGCATGAGCAGTTGGGCCAGATAGTCTTCGAGCGTCACCAGCGGATTGCTTCTGGGGCGCACCCAGCTGGCGAGCGGTTTCCCATCGGTGAGGACGATGCGAGCCTCGGCGACCTCCTCGTGGGCGACAATCCCGCCGAGCGCCTCGCTCGCCGCCTCCTCATCGTGGAACACCACCGCCGCCTCGGCGCTGTAACTGATGGCGCGGGCCACCAGCTCCAGATTGTGGGCGGCGTAAAAGCGCACCACCAGCAGGGCAACCAGCGTAAAGAAGAGTCCCGCCACACTGACGGCGGTGATGGCAGCCACCAGATGGGTTCGCCCCAGGCTCTGACGCAGAGTCAGACGGCGGGGAGCCGCGCTCACCTGTCGTCTCATGGGACCCCCTTGTCGGCATGGGCCAGCTTGAGTACGGCGGGATGTACCCGCACGCCACTGAGCGCCAGGGCATCGAGGTTGACGTTAAAGCGCACCCGCTCGCTGCCCGGCGAGGCCTGCAGACAGAACACCGAGCTGGTGGAGCAGTCGTGGTTGTATTCGCTGATGCTGAGCACAGGGTGGCCCTGCAGGCGGGCAAACAGCGCAAGCCGGGTCGGTTCATCGAGTACCCCCAGATAGAGCACATCGCAGTTGTCGCTGATGGCGGGGTCGCTCGCCTCGTAACGATTGACCTGAACGGCGCGGCCATTGGCCTGACGATCGATGGTAAAGAGGGCGCCAGCATATTCGGTCGGCGCCGCCACGCACATTCGCAGCACCGCAGGTTCGGTGGGCCAGCGGGTGTAGCTCAGAATATCGAGCACCAGCTCTCTGACGGCCATCGCCCGGCTCTCCGCCGCCGTTTCCGCCAGTGCGCGGGGCAACAGCAGCCCGAACGCCACCAACAGGAGCGCCAGACGAGCAAGGGGACGGGGGGAAACGAGTAACAGCATGATCGGGTACTGGCCGCCTTGACAACACCGCAGCAGTGGCACTGCGGTTCGGGTAAATGAACTCTGATAGTAAGGTGGCTTATGCTGCTCTGACAACTCTCCCCTGCCCTCGTTTTCGGGCGCAGAGTCAATAAACGCAAGAGCCCGTCTGGTGACGGGCTCTGTGATGGCAGGCATCAAGCGCGAGCTCACTTCTTGCTGATGCCATATTCCCGCAGCTTGTTGGCGATGGCGGTGTGCGACACGCCCAGGCGCTTGGCCAGCTGGCGCGTTGACGGGAAGGCAGGATAGAGCCGGGCCAGCAGCTGGCTCTCGAAGCGCTTCACCGCATCGTCGAGATTCCCCTCAAACCACTCGTCGATCAGCGGCATGGTATCGGCCGCCACCGGCAGATCGATCTGCTCGGGCCCCAGCTCATCCCCTTCCAGCAGGGTCATGGCGCGGTAGAGACAGTTGCGCAGCTGGCGCACGTTGCCCGGCCAGCGATAGGCGGTCAGGTAGTCGGCCATGTTGCGGGTAAAGCGCGGACGGGGTCGCTGCAACTCGCTGGCAAAGCGGGAGACAAACTGCTGGGCCAGCACCATGATGTCTGCCTTGCGCTCGCGCAGGGGGGGCAGCGCCAGACTGAGCACGTTGAGGCGGTAGTAGAGATCCTCGCGGAAGGTTCCCTCGTGCACCAGATCCAGCAACTGCTTCTGGGTGGTGCAGATGAAACGCACGTTGACCTTCACCTCCTGCTCGTCACCGACTCGGCGGAATACCCCATCCTGCAACACCCGCAAAAACTTGGTCTGCAGATGGGGAGACATGTCGCCGATCTCGTCCAGCATCAGGGTGCCGCCGCTCGCCAGCTCCAGCACGCCGCGCTTGCCCTCGGTGTTGTTGCCAAAGGCGCCGGGGGCATAACCAAACAGCTCGCTCTCGGCCACGTTATCGGGCATGGCGGCGCAGTTGAGGGCCATAAAGGGGTGGCTGGAGCGCAGGCTGGCCCCGTGACAGGCACGGGCCAGCAGCTCCTTGCCGGTGCCGGTCTCGCCGACAATCAGCAGCGGTGCGTCCTGCATCGCCAGTTTACGCGCTTGCGACAGCACCTCTTTCATCTTGGGACTCTCGGCCTGCAGATGCTCGAAGCCCCCCACTTCCACCGCATGAAGCGCGCTGAAGTGCAGGCCGACCCGACGGGCAGATTTGAGCACCACCACGGCACCGGCCAGCGCCTGCTTGCCGCGGGCTTCTGCCACGAACAGCGGCATCAGATCTGCCAGATACTCTTCGCCATTGAAACTGAGCTTGCAGGTCTGCGGCTTGATCTCGCTCGCCTCCAGCCAGCGGGTGAAGGAGAAACCCTTGACCAGCGAACCGAGCGCCACGCCGCGCACCTCCTCCACCGGCAAGCCGAGGGTGGTGAGGGCCGACTGGTTGGCCTGGGTCACCTTGCCCTTGCTGTCGAGGGAGAAGACCAGATCCGGCAGCGCCTTGAGCAGCGCCTCGATCTCGTGGTGCTCTCGCTCGGAAGGCATGTAGGGGATGGTCTTGACGTCGTAGACGCCGGGAATACGGCGGATCTCCGGCATCAGGTGCTGAAAATCACTGAACTCCAGCTCGGGAAAGTTGAGATAGATGATGCCTGAGGTATCGATTTCGATGCCGCGCAGATCGATATTGTGCTCCACCAAGCGGTCGAGCAGTTCCCGGGTCAGGCCCAGGCGGTCTTCACAGCTGACTTCAAGACGCATTCGGGACACACTTCCTAGCTAACTCTATGAATGAGCGGATAATACAGTCTCGATCCCCCCAGTGCGAGCGCCAGCCCATAAAAATGCGGGCCTGCCCCGCTTTCGCAGGCAGGCCCGGGTCAACCGATGACGCTGGTGTGGGGTGCGATTACCGGAGCAACTGATCGGGGCGCGCCGCCATGATGAAGTCGTTGCGATGCAAACCGCCGATCTTATGCATCCACCAGCTGACGGTCACCTTCCCCCATTCGGTCAGAAATGCAGGAAGGGGGATACTCCGCCTCAACCTGTTCTCAGATTATCTGGGCAATTGGTCTGTACGCGCAGCCATGATGAAGTCGTTGCGGTGTAATCCGCCGATCTTGTGGGTCCACCAGCTGACGGTCACCTTCCCCCACTCGGTCAGGATGGCCGGATGATGGAACTCCGCTTCCGCCAGCTCCCCCAGGCTGTTGGTAAAGGCCAGCGCCTCCTTGAAGTTGCGAAACGTAAATTCCCGCCGCAGTTGCAGCGCCCCCTCCTCCACCAGCGGCTGCCAGTCGGGAATAAGCTGCATCAGCTCGCGCAGCTCCTCATCGCTCACCTTGGGGGCATCGGCGCGACACGCTTCACACTGTTGGCTGGCCAGTTCGGACATGGGTTACTCCTGCTTGAATTAATGAAAAATTAATGAAAATGAAATAGGGTTGTTTGCTTTTGGTCAGCTCGCCTGTTTGCCAGCGGCAACCTCAAAACGCGGCGGATAGAGGCCAAGCCGACTGGCCTCGGCCAGAGCTGCCATGATCTCCTCCCCGGTCAGTTGGTAGAGATGATCGAGACTCGGCAGCACAAAATAGGTGGGCTGCATGATGTCGATGCGATACGGGGTGCGCAGCACGGTCAGCAGGTCGAAGGGTTGCAGCAGCGGCTGACCGGAAAGGGCATAAGCAGTCTCGCCGATGGAGGAGAGAATACCGCCGCCGTAGATCCGCAGCCCGTCCGCCGTCGCCAGCAGGCCAAACTCCACGGTGAACCAGTAGAGCCGCGCCAGAAAGACCCGCTGCTCCTTGCTCGCCTGCTGCCCCAACTGGCCGTAAAGATGGGTAAAGTGGGCAAATGCCGGATTGGTCAGCATGGCGCAGTGGCCGAAGATCTCGTGAAAGATATCGGGCTCTTGCAGGTAGTCGAGCTCGTCACGGCGCCGGATAAAGGTCGCCACCGGAAACTGGCGATTGGCCAGCAGGGCGAAGAAGCGATCGAACGAGATAAGCGCAGGCACTGCCGCCACCGACCAGCCGGTCGCAGACTGCAAGACGGCGTTGATCTCGGCCAGCTGGGGGATGCGATCACGGGGCAATCCCAGCCTGTCGAGACCGGCCAGATACTCGTCACACCCCTTGCCAGCAAGAGCGGCGAACTGGCGCTCAATCAGGATCTGCCAGGTACCATGCTCCTCGTTGCTGTAGTGGATCACCCCGTCAGCATCCGGCTGGTGGGCGGTATAACAGGTTGCCATAGCGGTTCCATCCTCTGGCGCCACATCCAGGCGCCTTGCCGTTTCATCACGGTTTTACTGTAACGAAATGGCAACAAAAAAAGCAGCCGACCCATGAGTCGGCTGCCGGAAACAGTTGTAAATAAATTGTGACAACCCGCTAACCGATCCCCACTACAACTTGACCATGATATGGCGCGGCACCGTGTAATCCTCCAGCGCATAGAGGGAGAGATCCTTGCCGTAGCCCGACATCTTCATGCCGCCGTGAGGCATCTCGGAGGTGAGCATGAAATGGGTGTTGATCCAGGTGCAGCCATATTGCAGGTGGCTGGCCACCTTGCTGGCTAGGCTCAAATCCCGGGTCCAGACCGACGAGGCTAGACCATAGTCCGAGTCATTGGCCCACTGCACCACCTGCTCGGCATCGTTGAAACGGGTCACCGACACCACGGGACCAAACACCTCGCGCCGCACGATCTCATCCTCCTGCCGAGCTCCGACAATCAGGGTTGGCTCGAAGAAGAAGCCGTTGCCGGGGCGTATCTTGCCCCCTGCCGTCACCTCCACATGACCGCTGCTCTGGGCCCGCTCGACAAAGCTGGCGACCCGGTTACGCTGTCTGTCGGAGATAAGTGGCCCCATCTCGACCCCCTCCTCGTACTGGCTGCCCACCTTGATGGAGGCTACCGCCTCGGTCATGGCAGCGACGAACTTGTCGTAGATCTTGCCCTGGGCATAGATACGGCAGGCGGCGGTGCAATCTTGCCCTGCATTGTAGAAACCGAAGGTACGAATACCCGCCACCACCGCCTCCAGATCCGCATCGTCGAAGATGATCACCGGTGCCTTGCCCCCCAGCTCAAGGTGGGTGCGCTTCATGGTGCGGGCGGCGCTTTGCAGGATCTTCTGGCCGGTGGCGATATCGCCGGTGAGCGACACCATCCGTACCAGCGGGTGCTCCACCAGCGGTGCCCCCACGCTTTCCCCCCGCCCGCAGATGACGTTGATAACGCCGCGGGGGAAGATCTCGCTGGCCAGTTCGGCAAGACGCAAGGCGGTGAGCGGGGTCTGCTCGGAGGGTTTGAGCACCACCGTATTGCCCGCCGCCAGCACCGGCGCCATCTTCCAGGCCGCCATCATCAGCGGGTAGTTCCAGGGGGCGATACTGCCCACAACACCTATGGGGTCGCGGCGGATCATGCTGGTGTGCCCCTCGAGATACTCCCCCGCCAGCGGCCCTTGCAGACAGCGGGCCGCCCCGGCAAAGAAGCGGAAGCAGTCCACCACCGCAGGCAGCTCGTCATTGAGCACCGCCAGATAGGGTTTGCCGCAGTTGAGGGATTCGAGCGCCGCAAACTCCTCGGCGTGGCGCTCGACGAGATCCGCCAGACGCAGCAGCAGGTTGCTGCGGCTTGCCGGGGTGGTGCGGCTCCACTGGGCGAAGGCGCGCTGGGCACCGTTCACAGCCCGGTTCACCTGTTCGAACGAGGCTTCGGGCACGGCGGCGATCTGTTCGCCGTTGGCCGGGTTGAGAATGGGTTCGGCCTGCCCCTCGCCGGTCACAAACTGGCCATCAATCAAGAGTTGGGTAGAGAGTTTCATGGTTGCATCCTTGCGCACGCGTTGAGTCATCATTTGCCACTGCCAGCGACATCATGGGTGTCGCGAGTGAGGTAGTAGGCAAGCAAAATAGGGATAGTGGTGAAGGCCACTATGATGAGGGCCACCACGTTGGTGACCGGCCTGTCTCGGGGACGGATCAGCTCCTGATACATCCAGATGGGCAGGGTGGTCTGCTGGCCCGCCGTGAAGGTAGTGACAATCACTTCGTCAAAGCTCAGGGCAAAGGCCAGCATGCCCCCCGCCAGCAGCGCCGTGGCCAGATTGGGCAGGATCACGTAGCGCAGGGTCTGGAAGCCGTCGGCCCCGAGATCCATCGACGCCTCGATGAGGCTCTGGTTGGTGCGGCGAAAACGGGCCAGCGCATTGTTGTAGACCACCACCACACAAAAGGTGGCGTGGCCGATAACGATGGTCCAGAAGCTGAACGGGATCTCCATCAAGCCGTAGGCCGAGCGCAGCGCGATACCGGTGACAATACCGGGCAGCGCGATGGGCAGCACCAGCAAGAGCGACACCACCTCCTGACCGAAGAAGCGGCTGCGGGCAATGGCCCCTGCCGCCAAGGTGCCGAGGATCATGGCCGCCAGCGTCGCCAGCCCAGCAACCTCCAGCGACAGCTGGATGGCACGCCACACATCGGGGCGATTGAGGGTCACCTCGAACCACTTGAGGGTGAGTCCGGGGGGCGGAAACTGGTAGCTCTTGCTCTCGCTGGTGAAGGCGTAGAGGAAGATAAACAGAATGGGAAAGTGCAGGAACAAGAGTCCACCGATGGCGGCGTACTTGATCAGGCCCGAAGGGCGCTCTCCCTGACGGCTCACTGAGCTAGCTGACATGACGGCCTCCTTGCTGCCGGTTCAAATCGATAGGGTCAAAGCGCATCAAAAGCCCCCAGTCGTTTCGCAATCGCCAGATAGATGGCGATGATAAGGATCGGCACCAGCGAGAAGGCGGCGGCAAAGGGCAGATTGCCCGCCGTTCCCTGCTGCATGTAGACCACCTGACCGATATACATGGTCGAGTTGCCGATGATGCCGGGGATGATGTAATCACCTAGGGTCAGCGAGAAGGTGAAAATGGAGCCCGCCACCACACCGGGCAACGCCAGCGGCAGGATCAGGTTGCGAAAGGTCTGGGCGGGTGTCGCCCCCAGATCGCTGCTCGCCTCCAGCAGGGATCGCGGAATACGCTCCACCGCCGCCTGAATGGGCAGGATCATGAAGGGCAGCCAGACATAGACGAACACGATAAAGGTGCCGAGCCGCGAGAAGGAGAGCGACGGGCCACCGATCACCGGCAGGGAGAGGATGGCATCGAGCAGCCACTCCAACCCCATGCTGTCCGCCAGCCAGCTCACTACCCCCTCCTTGGCCAAGATCAGCTTCCAGGCGTAGACCCGCACCAGATAGCTGGACCAGAGCGGCAGCATGATCCCCACATAGAACAGCGCCCGGGTCTTGCCACTGGTGTAGCGTGCCATGTAGTAGGCAACCGGAAAACCGAGCAGGGCGCAGGCCAGGGTCACCAGCAGCGACATGCCGACGGTGCGGCCGATCACATCCAGATTCTCCGGTCGCAGCAGGGCGACGAAGTTTTGCAGCCCCAGCTCGTGGCGCACCTGACCGCTGAACTCGTCCAGCCCGAACAGGGAGTTGGAGAGCAGCATCAGCAAGGAGCCGACATAGATGATGCCGAGCCACAACAGCGGCGGCCCCAACAGGATCGCCAGCAGCAGGCCGGGTCGGCCATAGAGCAGGGTCGAGAGGCGCCGTAGCGGCCTGAAACGGGCAGGGTCGGGCTGATGGTTCATGGCAAGACTCGCACTGTGAGGGGCACTCATGGCTGCGCCCCTTGATGAGTGGCGCTCAGGCGATGGATGGCCTGCTCCGGCCAGCTGAGGCTGACCTGGGTACCACGGCTCAGGCGGGCCTGCCCCTCATTGGGATGGTTGACGATGATCTCGATCTGCTCCCCGAGGCTGACCCGATAACGGACGAAGGGGCCCAGATACTCCACCTCGCGGATCTCTCCCGACCAGCCCGGCGTGCCCGCTTCATTGAGCCGGATCCGCTCCGGGCGCACCATCATCTGGCTGCCGTCGCCACACAGCCGTCTGGCCTGCTCCCCTTCGAACAGATTGACGGTGCCGACGAAGCGGGCCACAAACGGCGTTGCCGGGGCGTCGTAGATGGTATCTGGCGCAGCTATCTGCTCGATCTTGCCCTGACTGAAGATGCAGATCCGGTCGCTCATGGAGAGCGCCTCTTGCTGATCGTGGGTGACGAAGATAAAGGTGATGCCAAGCTGGCGTTGCAACGCCTTGAGCTCAAGCTGCATCTGCTCGCGCAGCTTGAGATCGAGGGCCCCCAGCGGCTCATCCAGCAGCAGGATGCGCGGCTGATTGATGAGGGCCCGGGCGATGGCGATGCGCTGGCGCTGGCCGCCGGAGAGCTGGCTTGGACGGCGCTTGCCGACCCCGGGCAGTCGCACCAGCTCCAGCATCTCGTCCACCTTGCGGTAGCGTTCCGCCTTGGCGACCCCCTTGAGCATCAGGCCGTAGCCGATGTTGTCACGCACATCCATGTTGGGAAACAGGGCATAGTCCTGAAACACGGTATTGAGGTTGCGATCATAGGGCGGCACTGTGGAGCAGGGTTCGCCAAACAGGCGGATCTCCCCGTCGCTCGGATACTCGAAGCCCGCGATCATCCGCAGGCAGGTGGTCTTGCCGGAACCGCTCGGTCCCAGCAGGGTAAAAAATTCCCCAGAGGGGATCTGGAAAGAGATGTCATCGACCGCCTTCACCTCGCCATAGTGGCGGCTGACCCGGTCAAATTGTACGGCGTTCATGGGGCGTCCTTGTCTGTGCTGGGATGGGCCGGACTCCTGTCCGGCCCGCTTGATTACCCGATTTGGGCAGTTGTGCAGAGGAGGCGCTGCTCACCCTGCCTTAGCGACCACCCAGAATGGCGATATAGTCGGAGACCCAGCGGTAATAGGGCACACAGGTTCCCTGGCTCTTGCACTGGGAGACCGGGGTACGCCAGAAGCGAACCCGATCGAAGTTGTCGATACCGTTGGTTTTGCACCCGGTCGGGCCCAGCAGGGCATTGCCCTCGCAGGCGGCAGGCACCACAGGCACCGAGCCAAACCAGGAGGCGAGATCCCCCTGCAGCTTGTTGTTCAGGGAGTGCTCCAGCCACTTGTAAGCGCAGGTGAGGTTCTTGGCATCGCTGTGCACCATGCTGGTATCGGCCCAACCGGTGACGCCCTCCTTGGGCACAGTGGTGGCGATAGGTTGCTTGTCGGCGATCAGGGTATTGGCCTGGAACGGCCAGGAGCCGGAGGCAACCACCCCTTCATTCTTGAAGTCATCGATCTGGACGAAGGCATCATGCCAGTAGCGTCCCACCAGCTGGCGCTGCTTGCGCAGCAGATCGAGGGAGGCCTTGTACTGATCCTCGTTCAGCTCGTAAGGGTCTTTGATGCCAAGGGCAGGCTGATGGGTCATCAGATAGAGGGCGGCATCGGCGATGTGGATCGGGCCGTCAAAGGCCTGTACCCGCCCCTTGTTGGACTTGCCATCCGCCAGGGTCTGCTCCTCAAACACCACATTCCAGGAGTCCGGCGCCTTGGGGAACACCTTGGTGTTGTACATCAGGATATTGCCGCCCCACTGGTAGGGCACGCCGTAGTGCTTGCCATCCACCGTGTGCCAGGGGGCATTTTGCAGCCGGGGATCAATCTTGCTGTAGCTCGGGATGAGCGCCAGATTGAGCGGCTGCACCTTGCCACCGGCAATCAGACGCAGACTGGCATCGCCGGAGGCGGTCACCAGATCGAAGCCCCCCTCGTTCATCAGCGCCACCATCTCGTCCGAGGTGGCCGCCGTCTTGACGCTCACCTTGCAGCCGGTCTCTTTTTCGAAGCCGGTCACCCAGTCGTAGTTCTTGTCGGTCTCGCCACGTTCGACGTAGCCAGCCCAGGCCACGATATTGAGCTGGCCTTCACCCTTGCCGAGCTCGGTCGGGGCAGCCTGGGTCTGGCCTGCCAGCAGCGCCGGAACAAGAGCCAGCATCAGAGGGGTCAATTTCATCATGCACTCCTTGCATTGTGTTGACTTGCATCAGGTGAAGGAACGCCGCCATGGGCGTTAACATCCTGTTAACCAGCAATGAGCTTAGGGGAGTGGCAATACGATGAATATTTCAATTTTTGGTGGCTTAGGTATCAGCTAAATCGATATCGAGCGCAGATGAATCTGATTTTTGGTGGCTACCCCGCAAGAGATGGCTAGCGAGGGAGCGCCTGACGGGCCCGTAATCGGCTCTGATCCCGCGCGATATCGATAAATTCCCGCGCCGTCCAATCCAGCCGAGAACCACGGCGCCACACCAGCCCGATATCGATGGCGGGAATGGGCTCCTTGATGGTGCGCGCCTCGACCCGCTCCTGCTCAAGCGACCAGGGGCGATAGGCAAAATCGGGCAGCAGAGCGACCCCGAGCTGGCTGGCGACCAGACTGCGCACTGCCTCCACCGACGCGGTGCGCAGCACGATACGGGGGGCGATGCCGTAACGGCGCAGGCCGCCACCGATGATCTGATCGAGCTGATCGGCGGTCAGCGAGATCATCGGCTCCTCCCCCAGCGCGGTGAGCGAGAGGGTCGACTCGGTACAGAGCGGGTGGTTGGCGGCCAGCCAGAGCCGCAGCGGCGAGCGGGTCAGCAGCTCGGTA
This sequence comes from Aeromonas allosaccharophila, assembly GCF_000819685.1. Classification (GTDB taxonomy): domain Bacteria; phylum Pseudomonadota; class Gammaproteobacteria; order Enterobacterales; family Aeromonadaceae; genus Aeromonas; species Aeromonas allosaccharophila. Next base: position 11,954 of record NZ_CDBR01000082.1, read on the forward strand.
TCAAACGCCTCTTGCCGGATGGTGCGGTTGGTCATCAGGATCCCCACATCCACCTCGCCGTTGACTATCTGGTGCTCCAGAAAAGGCTGTTCATCCTCCTTCACCTCGATCTGTACCGCCGGAAAGGCGCGGCGAAAACGGCCAAGCGCCTCGGACAGGTAGTAACCCGCCACCAACGTGGTCACGCCGATGGTGAGTCGTCCCTGATCCTGTTGGGCGACGACTTTGAGGGAGTGGCTCGCCTCGGTCATGGCACCGAGAATGCGGCGGGCGTGGAGCAAAAACTGGTGGCCCTGAGTGGTGAGGGTGACGCCGCGCGGATTGCGCTCGAATAGCGGGGCGCCCAGCTCGGTCTCCAGCTCGCGGATGGCGCTGGTGACCGCCGACTGGGAGATATGCAACTCGGCGGCGGCGCGGCTCACTGAGAAGCTGTCGGCCACGGCGACGAAATAACGGATCTGGCGAAAGGTAAAGTTCATCGGGCATCCTTGCCGATTGGTACGATTGGTGTGATTGGTGTGATTGGTACGATTAGCTGCCAGCTTAACCGCAAACGGGCGCCTCGCCAAAATCGGGCCATGCTGCCAACTCAATGATCTGCCGATTAAAACCATGCCCCTGTGGCTTGGCAAGCACGACAGGGGCATGGGTCATCGCAGCAAGGTGCAGACAGGGCTATCAGGATTTGTTGAGATACCCCGCCAGCTGGCCGATCAGCCGCTTGCGCAGCTCGCCGAGTTTCGGTTTCTCGTCCGCACACCAGGGCAGCGGACGGCACGCCTCTATAGTACGTAGGCCAAGGCGAGCGGTGAGCAGCCCGGCCCCCACCCCTTGTGCGGCGCGGGCAGAGAGCTTGGCGGTGAGCTCGGCGCCCAGCAAGTCCATCCCCACCTCGGTCACCAACTCGGTGGCGCCGGCGTAGAGCATGTTGCGAAACACCTGACGGATGAGGCGAATGCGGCTCCAGTAGCCAAGCTCGATGGCGTAGACATCGGCGATATCCTCGATCATCCGCAGGTTGCGCCACAGCATCAGCATCATGTCGACGGTAGCGAGCGGGCTTAGCGCCACCAGCACCGCGGCCTCCCCCGACCATTTGGCGACCCGCGCTTGGGCCAGCTTGTCACGCTCGCTCAGTACCAGCTGACTGTAGAGGGTCAGCACCTCCCGATCGCTGTGGCTCTCGTCGAGCTGGGCCAGCCAGGTTTGATACCCCTCGCGCCCCTTGTCGCCACTTTTGACCGCCAACCCTTCGCAAAAGGCTTGCCCCTGCCCGACTCCCTGATGGGCCAGCAGATCTTCTGCTCGCGAGCGCACATCCTGCCGCCGCTTGAGGGTGCGCAGTCGCAGCCACTCGCGCCCCACCACGCTGGCGGTGCCTGCAGCTACCAGTGCCGAGGCCGCCAGCCAGGCGCAGCCCCAGAACGGAGTGGTGAGAAATTGCTCGTAAAGGAAGGCGCCATATTGACCCAACGAGAGCAGACCGACCGCCCCCAGCCCCCACGCCAGTAGCCGATGACGGCGGCGCGGTTTGATGACGAGAGCGCTCTCCACCTCGGTGAGCTCGTCCAGCTCGTCGAGGCGCTCGAAGCTCGCCTCCTCCAGCCGCTGGGCCGGTGCGGGCCGTCGCTCGTCACTGGCCACCGTCAAGGCAGGCTCAAGGATCACCTTGCCCTGTAGCCGCGGCCGCTCGTTTATCTGATCGTTCATCGCCTTGTTCTCCTGAAAACAGTCTCCTGTATGCGGCCTTCGGCTCAGGAGCCAAGGCCGCATACCGTTATTCGAGGTGATCCCCGAGCAGAAACTCCAGCGCCGCATCGAGCCGGATATGGGGCAGCGCCTGATGGGCGCTCATGGGCATGGGACGAAACGCCTGAAAATCAAAGCCCTGACTGTTCCACCACTGTACGGGGGGAATATGGGGCGGCACTTCACCCGGGAACAACAGCAACGGCTCTCCGGCGAGGCTGGTGCCACGGATGGCGGGGAACTCGCGGCCATTGGCCACCCCCTTGCCCACTTCGGTCGCCTTGATGGCGGCGAGCGCCAGACACTCGGTAGTGATCCCCTCAAAACGGGCCTGACCGCGGCCACTGCGCACCAGATGCTGGAGCAGGGAGACCATGGGCGCGTGCTGTTCGGGGGTGACGTGATCGGCCTTGCTCGCCACAAAGAGCAGTTTGTCGATTCGGGGCGAAAAGAGTCGCCGCCACCAGTTGCTCTTGCCGTAGGCAAAGCTCTCCATGATGCGGGCGATGGCCTGCTGCATGTCGCCAAAGCTGGCTGCCCCGGAGTTGAGGGGCTGCAGGCAGTCCACCAGCACGATCTGGCGATCGAAACCGGCAAAGTGCTGCTCATAAAAACCCTGCACCAGATGCTGCTTGTACTGCTCGAAGCGCTGCCTGAGGGTGGCGTAGAGGGTGCCATCGGCGGGCTCGCCTACGGGCATATCCCACACCCAGGGCACAAACTGCAACATGGGGGCACCGGCATACTCCCCCGGCAAGACGAAGCGGCCGGGCTGAATGAGGTGCAATCCTAGCTCCTGTTTGCAGGCGTGCAGATAGGCGGTGTAGCGCTCGGCGAGCTGAGCCACCGGCCGCTCTTCGAAGCGCTGATCGGCCTGCCACCCGGGTGTCAGCCAGCTGGCAGCGAGCGCCTGCAGCTCGGGACGACGCAGTTGCTCACGCACCTGTTCACTCCACTGCTCGTAGCTCATATCAAGGAGCGGCAAGTCGAGCAGCCACTCCCCGGGATAGTCCACCAGATCCACGTAGAGGGTCGAGATCTCCCCCAGATGTTTGCGCAGGGGATGACGGGTGCGATAGCGAATTTCGAGACGCACTTCGGCCACGCCGCGGGTGGGCTCGGGCCAGGCTGGTGGATCGCCAAACAGGGAGTCGAGGCCACGCTCGTAGGCAAAGGTGGGGATGTGGGCATTGAGCTGCGGCACCCGGCGGGCGCCGAGGATGCGCCCCTGACGCAGGGCATCCCACAACGGCAAACGGCCATCGATGGCCGCGTGTTCCAGCTGGTTGACCAGCGCCGTGATAAAGGCGGTTTTGCCGCTGCGAGAGAGGCCGGTCACCGCCAGCCGAATATGGCGATCCCGCACCCGGTTCACCACGTCGTTCGCCTTGTGTTGCAGGCGAGTCAACTTCTGTTCCAGTTTATTGAGTATCAAAGCTTGACCCGTTCTCCCTTGGTGGTTGCATCTGGATAGCTGGTGTCGATGGTGGATCATCACAGAAGATTCCACCATCGACATTGAGTGCTTGAGCAAGCACTACAGCTTGCGAAATTCCCGCTGCAGGGTGAACTCCCTGGAGGTCACCAGCTTCTCGATCCGCTGAACTCTGGGCTCCAGCGCGTCAAGTTCCTGCGCGATGCGGCCCAGCGCCTGATGAGGGGTGATCCCCGCCTGCCAGCTGCGCGCTTTCATCCGCACCTCGGCAAAGTCGGCATCCTCTTGCGAATAGAGGGTGACCGGCTTTTTGTCGAGCAAGAACCAGGCGGCGATATAGGCGGTGAAGGTAATGAAACCGGCGAAGATAAGGCCACTGATGGCGAGCAGCCGCACGATCCAGGTCTCCACCCCGAAATACTCAGCCAAACCGGCACAGATCCCGGCTATCTTGCCACGCAGGGGATCGCGATAGAGGTTACGCCCTTCACGACTGACACTGCTCATACCTTGTTCCTCCAACCGGGTACTTCTGCATCCAGAATTGATTCCAGCGCGCCCACTCGCTCCTGCATCTTCTCGGTGCGAGCCAGCAGCCCTTGCAGCTGTTCCCGCTCGCTATCGGCAAGACCGGCGCCGATGCGCCCCTTGGCACGATAGTGCAGCACCAGCCAGATGGGGGCCACCACCACCATGAAGACCACCATGGGAACCATCAATACGCCCAGCAGATCTTCCATCTGTTACTCCCCCTGTTTGCCTTCGCTTTTGCTGTCGCCCTGCCCCAGCTTCTGGCGCATGGCTTCCAGCTCACGACTTATCTGATCGTCCACTTCCAGCTCGGCAAACTGCTGCGCCAGCGCCTTGTCGGACTGTCCCAGATCGGCGCGCGCTTCCATTTCGTCGATGCGACGCTCCATCCGCTCAAACTTGCTCACCACCGCCTGGCTCTCGCCACGGGCTACCTGGCTCTGCACATTGAGACGGCTGCTGGCCGCTTCGGTGCGAATGGCCATCGCCTTTTGACGGGCGCGGGCATCTTCCAGCTTGGCCTCGAGCTGGCGGATCTCCTCACCCAGCTTCTCGATGCCGCTGTCGACCGCCTGCTGCTCGCGGTAGAGGGTCTCCGACAACTCGGTCTGTTTCTTCTTCTCGATAAGGGCGGCGCGGGCCAGATCTTCACGTCCCTTGGTCAGGGCCAGCTCGGCCTTGGCTTGCCATTCGTCGACCCGCTCCTGATGACGGGCGACCTGACGGCCAATCTCTTTCTGGCTGGCGAGGAAGCGGGCCAGATTGGAACGCTCCTTGACCAGCTCGTCCTCCATCTCCTGGATGATCAGGCGCACCATCTTCTGGGGATCTTCTGCCTTGTCGAGCAGGGCCGTCAGGTTGGAATTGATGATGTCGGCCAGACGGGAAAAAATACTCATGATTGCACTCCTGTTATTGGCATGGCGTTGTTTCTCCATTGACAATGGCAACTTGTGTGCCAATCTGGAACAAAATTTAACTTGTTGATTTATATGGGGCAGAATGGCTGGATTGCAAGATGCCTCGCGCAAGTGATGATTAAATTCACCAACTTTTGGTAAGATTGACCAGCTTTTACAACTGACAGGGATCACTATGACCACGGCCACGGAAAGCCTGCTGGGGGAATCCAACGCATTTCTCGAGATCATTGAGCAGGCCTCACGGCTCGCCCCGCTGCGCAAACCCGTGCTGATCATCGGTGAGCGGGGGACGGGCAAGGAGCTGATCGCCCACCGCCTACATTATCTCTCGGCGCGCTGGGATCAAAGCTTTGTCACCATCAACTGCGCCACCCTGAGCGAGAGCCTGCTGGAGACCGAGCTGTTCGGTCACGAGGCGGGTTCGTTTACCGGCGCGGCCAAGCGCCATCAGGGCCGCTTCGAGCGGGCCGATGGCGGCACCCTGTTCCTCGACGAGCTGGCCACCACCAGCGCCCGGGTGCAGGAGAAGCTGCTGCGGGTCATCGAATATGGCGAGTTCGAGCGGGTGGGCGGGGCCAAGCCCCTCAAGGTGGATGTGCGGCTGGTCTGCGCCACCAACGAAGATCTCCCTGCGCTGGCCGACAGGGGGCAGTTTCGCCACGATCTGCTCGACCGGCTCGCATTTGATGTGATCACCCTCCCCCCTTTGCGGGAGCGGCGGGAAGATATCCTGATGCTGGCGGAGCACTTCGCCCACAGCATGACCCGGGAGCTGGGCTATCCGCTCTTTGCCGGTTTCTCGCGCAAGGCGACCCAGTTGCTGCTGGATTACCACTGGCCGGGCAACGTGCGGGAGCTGAAGAACGTGGTGGAGCGCAGCATCTACCGTCAGGGCAATCCCCAGTTGCCGCTCTCGACCCTGGTAATCAACCCGTTTGATTCCCCCTGGCGACCACAGGCCTCGCAACCTGCGCAAGAGGCCCGAAGCGAGGTACAATCCGCATCCCCCCTCACCCTGCCACTCGATCTCAAGCAGGCGGTGGCGGAATACGAGATTAATTTACTCAAGCAAGCGATGCAGCAATCCCAGTATAATCAGCGCAAAGCCGCTCAACTGCTGGCCTTAAGCTATCACCAGTTCCGTGGCATGCTACGCAAGTATCAGCTGCTGGATGGCGATAACGATGCAGAACAAGAGTGAAGGAACGCGGCTGATGCCGACGCCAGCAACACGCCAGCCTTCGCGCTGGCACATTTGTATCAAAACGTGCGTACAAAGCCCCTATAAGAACATGGTTCAACAATGAGAATGCTCACACCCTTGCTGCTGGGTCTGCTGGTGCTGGTCACCGGCTGCCAGAAGCAACCCGAGGCCTCCAAAACCGGACTCATCTATTGTGCTGAGGGCTCCCCCCTCTCCTTCAATCCCCATGTTTCCAACTCCGGGGTGACACTGGATGCCAGTGCCCGTCCGCTTTACGACCGCCTGCTGGAGGTGAACCCCAACACCCTGGCGCTGGAGCCGTCGCTCGCCACCGACTGGCAGATCAGCGAGGATGGCCTCACCTATACCCTGACCCTGCGCAAGGGGGTGACGTTTCACCATACCCCCTGGTTCAAGCCCACTCGCACCTTCAATGCCGATGACGTGGTCTTCACCTATGCCCGCCAGCTGGACGAGCAGCACCCCTATCACAATGTCTCCGGCGGCGATTACCCCTACTTCTACAGCCTGGGGCAAGATCTGCTGATCAAGCGGGTGAGCAAGAAGGGGCCGCAGACGGTGGTGTTCGAGCTGAACCAGCCAAACGCCTCCTTCCTCGCCACCCTGGCCAGCGACTATGCGGTGATCCTCTCCGCCGAATACGCCGAACAGATGTTGCAGGCGGGCACGCCAGCACTGCTGGATAGCCGCCCCATCGGCACTGGGCCGTTCAGCTTCAAGGAGTATCGCCACAACGAGTTCATCCGCTATCTGCGCCACCCCGGCTACTGGGGCGGCGATGCCAAGATTGAACAGCTGGTCTACGACATTACCCCCAAATCCGCCAAACGGCTGGCCAAGCTGCTGACCGGCGAGTGCGACGTGATGAGCACCCCTTCCGCCAGCCAGCTCTCGGTGATCAAGCAGAATCCTGAACTGAGCCTCTCGGTCCAGTCGGGGATGAACGTCGCGTTTTTGGCCCTCAATACCCGCAAACCGCCGTTCAACAACGTCAAGGTGCGCCAAGCCATTGCCAGCGCCATCAATATCGACAACCTTTTGCAGGCGGTCTATTTCGATACCGGCCTGCCCGCCAATAGCCTGCTGCCCCCCCTCTCATGGGGGTACAACCCCAGCCTGCCCGAGCGCAAGCCCGACCTGAAACGGGCGCGCCAGCTGCTCAAGGAGGCGGGACTGGAGAAAGGGTTCGAGATGCAGGTGCTGGTGCAACCGGACGCCCGCCCCTACAACCCGGATGCGGTCAAGACCGCCCAGCTGATCCGCAGTGATCTGGCCAAGGTCGGGATCAAGCTCAAGATCGTGCAACGGGAATGGCCGGTGATCGAAGGCCGCCTCACCAAGGGGCTGTACGACAGCCTGCTCTCCGGCTGGATCGCCGACAACGCCGATCCGGACAACTTCTTCCGCCAGCTGCTGAGCTGCTCGGCGGTGGAGCGCGGCAACAACTACAGCCGCTGGTGCAGTCCGGCCTTCGACCAGCTGCTGGATGATGCGGTCACCACGCCCCAGCTCTCGTTCCGACTGCGCAACTACTACTATGCCCAGACCCTGCTTAACGAACAGCTGCCGCTGATCCCGCTGGCGCACGCCTTGCGTACCCAGGTCAGCCGCAGCGACATCGAGGGGCTGACGCTGATGCCCTTTGGCGGCACCTCCTTCAACCAGGCTCACAGGGAGTAAGCATGCTTCTATACACCTTGCGCCGCATCAACCTGCTGCTCATCACCCTGCTGGCGCTGACCTTCGTCGCCTATCTGCTGGACTATCGGCTGATCGGCCATCAGATCAGCTTCTGGAGCGGTTATCCCGACTTCCTGCGCCGCATTTTCGCAGGTGATCTGGGGCTCTCCAGCGTCTCCGGGCTGCCGGTGCTGGACGAGATCCGCCACTACTTCCCGGCGACCCTGATCCTCTGTCTGGCGGCGTTTGCCATCTCGCTGCTGGTGGGTATTCCCCTCGGCACCTTGGCGGCCCTGTCACAGGGCAAGACGCTGGATCTCTCCATCATGACCGCCGGTCTGATCGGCTATGCAGTGCCAGTGTTCTGGCTGGCGCTGCTGGTGGTTATGCTCTTTTCGCTAGACCTTGGCTGGCTACCCGCATCGGGTCAGATCAGCCTGCTCTATGACGTGCCGCCCATCACGGGGATCGCGGTGATCGATGTGCTGCTCAGCCACGAGCCCTGGCGGCAAGCGGCGCTGCACGATGCCCTGCGCCACCTGATCCTCCCGTCACTGGTGCTGGCGGTGGTGCCCACCACCGAGGTGATCCGCCATGTGCGCAGCTCCCTCATCGACGTGATGAAGCAGAACTACATCAAGGCGGCGGCGAGCCGGGGGCTTTCCAAGGCGCAGATCGTCTGGCGCCATGGTCTCAAGAACGCTCTGCCGCCGGTACTACCGCTGCTGGGTCTGCAACTGGGCAGCGTGCTCACCTCCGCCATGATCACCGAGGTGGTGTTCGAGTGGCACGGGATCGGCCGCTGGCTCATCAGCAGCATCGCCCTGCAGGATTACGCCGCCATTCGTGGCGCCACCCTGGTGGTCGCCAGTTTCGTGATCCTGACCAGCGTCAGCACCGAGTTGCTGACCACCCTCATCTATCCGGCACGGCGCAAAGAGTTGTATGCCAAACAAGATTGAACGCGCTCATGGCGTGACCAGGAGCCAGGTATCCTATGCAAGATAAATCGAACATCTATCCCGAGCTCAAGATCCTCTCGCCCCTTGAGCAGACGTGGGCCTCCTACAGCCGCAATCCGCTGGCCATGGCGGGGCTCTGGTGCTTTTTGCTGTTGCTGCTCATCACGCTGGTAGGGCCGCTGGTCGTCCCCTACGGCATCGATGAACAGCATGCCGACAAGCTGCTGCTGGCCCCCTCCTGGGCGGCGACCGGCAATATCGACTACTTCCTCGGCACCGATGATCTGGGGCGCGACATGCTCTCCCGGCTGGTGGTGGGGGCGCGGCTCACCTTCGGTTATGCGCTGGTGGTGGTGGTGATCGCCATGGTGGTAGGCTCCGCCATCGGCATCCTCGGCGGCATGAGCAAGGGGCTCAAATCGAGCGTGCTGCACCACCTGCTCGATACCCTGCTCTCCATCCCCTCCCTGCTGATGGCCATCATCATGGTCGCCATCATGGGGCCGGGTTTTGGCAATACCCTGATTGCCATTACGCTCGCCTTGATCCCGCCCTTTATCCGGGCCACCTACAACGCGGTGCATGCCGAGATGCAGAAGGAGTACATCACCGCCAGCCGCCTCGATGGCTCGCCCCCCTTCAGGATCATGCGGCTGGCTATTTTGCCCAACATTGTCGAGACCCTGGTGGCCCAGACCACCCGCACCTTGTCAGCCGCCATTCTCGATATCTCGGCAGTCGGTTTTCTTGGCCTCGGCGCCCAGTCTCCCCAACCGGAGTGGGGCACTATGCTGGCCGATTCGAGCGACCTTATCTATCTCGCCCCCTGGACTGTCACCCTGCCCGGCATCGCCATCCTGTTTAGCGTGCTGGTCACCAATTTAGTTGGTGAAGGCATTCGCGAAGCACTCAAAGAGGGGAATGACTGATGCCTCTGCTCGACATACGCAATCTCACCATCGAGATCGACACCCCGCAAGGCAAGGTCAAGGCGGTGGACAAGGTGAGCCTGACCCTGACCGAGGGGGAGATCCGCGGTCTGGTGGGTGAATCCGGCTCAGGCAAGAGTCTGGTGGCCAAGGTGATCGTCGGCATCGAGAAGGACAACTGGACGGTACGTGCCGACCGGATGCGCTTCAACGACATGGATCTGCTGACCATGGCCCCCAAGGAGCGCCGCCGCATCATGGGTCGCGAGATCGCCATGATTTTTCAGGATCCCATCAGCTGTCTCGACCCCTCCGAAGAGATCGGCACCCAGCTGGAAGAGGCGATCCCGACCGATTCGTTCGAGGGGCAGTTCTGGCAGCGCTTCCAGTGGCGCAAGAAGAAGGCCATCGCCCTGCTGCACCGGGTCGGCGTCAAGGATCACCGCAAGGTGATGCGTGCCTATCCCCACGAGCTGTCGGATGGCATGTGCCAGAAGGTGATGATCGCCATGGCGATTGCCAACAAGCCGCGCCTGCTGGTGGCCGATGAGCCCACCAGCGCCATGGAGTCCACCACCCACTCCCAGATCCTGCGACTGCTGGACAAGATGAACAAGCTGGGCAACACCACCATCCTGATCATCAGTAACGACATCGCCGCCATCGCCAATCTGACTGACACCATCAACGTGATGTACTGCGGCCAGATGGTGGAGGTGGGCACCCGGGAGCAGATCCTCGAGACCCCGCATCACCCCTATACCGATGCGTTGCTCAAATCGATCCCCGACTTTGACAAGCTGGTGCGCCACAAGTCGCGGCTTGAAACCCTGCCCGGCGTCATCCCGCCGCTGCAACACCTGCCCATCGGCTGCCGTCTGGGGCCACGCTGCCCCTACGCCCAGAAGCAGTGCGTGCAGACCCCGCTGATGAACAAGATCAAGGGCCATCAGTTTAGCTGTCACTTCCCGCTGAACATGGAGGAGCCGAAAAAATGATGACCGTTAATGCCCCCATGAAGGAGCCCCGCTTGTGATCGAGCCATCCCTGTTGCAGGTCAGAGGCCTTAGCAAAACCTACCAGAACCGCACCGGTCTGTTCCGTCGTCAGGCGGTGGAGGCGATCAAACCTCTCTCGTTCGACCTCGAAGTTGGGCAGACTCTGGCCATTGTCGGCGAGGCGGGCTCCGGCAAGAGCACCCTCGCCCGTATTCTGGCCGGGATGATCGAGCCCACCAGCGGCGACATCGCCATCGACGGCCAGCTGATGGTGCATGGCGATTACCAGACTCGCTGCAAACTGCTGCGGATGATTTTTCAGGATCCCAACACCTCGCTGAACCGCAAGATCCGGGTCGGCCAGATCCTGGAGACCCCGCTGCGCCTCAACACCGAGATGACCGAGGAGGAGCGCCGCGAGAAGGTGGTGCAGACCCTGCGCATGGTGGGGATGCTGCCAGATCACGCCCTGTTCTACCCGCAGATGCTCTCCTCCGGTCAGCAGCAGCGGGTGGCGCTGGCGCGGGCGCTGATCCTCAACCCCAAGATCGTGGTGGCCGATGAAGCGCTCTCCACGCTGGATATCTCGGTGCGCTCCCAGATCATCAACCTGCTGCTGGAGATGCAGGAGACTATGGGGCTGAGCTATGTGCTGGTGGCCAACGACTTGGGCATCGTCAGCCACATCAGCGACGAGGTGCTGGTGATGCACGAAGGGCGGGTGGTGGAGCGCGGCAAAACCCTCAAGGTGTTTGCCGATCCCCAGCATGAGGTGACCCGACGCCTCATCCAGAACTACAACAACGAATACCGCAAATAGAGAGGCGCTGGCCGCTTCCCTTGCCATTGTTCCCCACCGCTCTGACACGGCGGGATCAAAAAAGCCCACTGCATGCAGTGGGCTTTTTGTTATCGGAGTTGCGGCTTAGGCTTGCAGCAACAGACGGTTGATGCGGGAGACGAAGCTCGCCGGATCGTTCAGCCCGCCCTGTTCGGCCAGCTGGGCCTGTTCGTGCAGCAGGGTGACCCACTCGCCAAACAGTGCCTCGTCTTCGATGGTGTCGAGTTTCTTCACCAGCGCGTGGTCGGGGTTGAGCTCCAGAATGTACTTCTGCTCCGGTACCGGCTGACCGGCGGCGCGCATCAGCTTGATCATCTGGGTGCTCATGCCGTAAGCGTCGGTGACGATGCAAGAGGGTGAATCGGTCAGACGGTGAGTAACGCGCACCTCTTTCACCGCTTCGCCGAGGCTCTTCTTGACCCGCTCAACCAGACCAGCGTTGGCCTTCTCGGCCTCTTCCTGGGCCTGCTTGGAGGCTTCGTCTTCCAGATCGCCGAGATCCAGTTCGCCACGGGTGACGGAGATGAGCTGCTTGCCGTCGAACTCGGTCAGGTGGCTCATCAGCCACTCATCGACACGCTCCCACATCAGCAGCACTTCGACACCCTTCTTGCGGAAGATCTCGAGGTGCGGGCTGTTCTTGGCAGCGGCATAGGAGTCAGCAGTGATGTAGTAGATCTTCTGCTGGCCTTCCTTCATGCGGCCCACGTAATCCTCGAGAGAGACGGTCTGGGCTTCGCCCTCGCCAGCGGTGCTGGCAAAGCGCAGCAGTTTGGCGATCTCTTCGCGGTTGGCGTAATCCTCGGCCGGGCCCTCTTTGAGCACGTTACCGAACTCTTTCCAGAACTTGGCGTACTTCTCGGCATCGTCTTTCGCCAGCTTGGAGAGCATGGTCAGGACGCGCTTGGAGCAAGCCTTGCGCAGGGAGGCGGTCACCTTGTTGTCCTGCAGGATTTCACGGCTGACGTTGAGCGGCAGATCGTTGGAGTCCAGCACCCCTTTGACGAAACGCAGGTAGGTCGGCATAAACTGCTCGGCGTCATCCATGATGAAGACGCGCTGCACGTAGAGCTTCAGACCGTGCTTCTGCTCGCGGTTGTAGAGGTCGAACGGTGCGCGGGCCGGTACGTAGAGCAGGCTGGTGTACTCCTGCGCCCCTTCCACCCGGTTGTGACCCCACAAGAGCGGGTCTTCGAAGTCGTGGGCGACGTGCTTGTAGAACTCCTGATACTCCTCGTCCTTGATATCTTTCGGGTTACGGGTCCACAGTGCGGTCGCGCGGTTGACCTGCTCCCACTCGCCCGGGGTGCCGACGATGGTTTCGCCATCCTCTTCCCGATCCGGGGTACCCTCTTTGAACATCTCGACAGGCACGCTGATGTGATCGGAGTATTTGCTCACCACGGAGCGCAGACGCCAATCGTCGAGGAACTCTTCTTCCTCGGCACGCAGGTGCAGAATAACGTCGGTACCGCGACCCTCTTTGGTCACGTCAGCGACGGTGAAGGAGCCTTCCCCTTCAGATTCCCACTGCACGCCCTGCTCCGGAGCAGTACCGGCGGCGCGGGAAACCACGGTCACCTTGTCGGCCACGATAAAGGCGGAGTAGAAACCGACCCCAAACTGACCGATCAGCTGGGAATCGCGCCCCTGATCACCGGAGAGGTTCTTGAAAAATTCGGCGGTGCCGGACTTGGCGATGGTACCCAGGTGCTCAATCACCTGATCACGGGTCATACCGATCCCGTTATCGGAGATGGTCAGGGTACGCTTCTCTTTGTCCACCACCAGACGCACACGCAACTGGCCGTCGTTTTCGAACAAAGAGGCATCGGAAAGCGCCTTGAAGCGCAGCTTGTCCGCCGCATCGGATGCGTTGGAGATCAGCTCGCGCAGGAATACTTCTTTGTTGGAGTAGAGGCTGTGAGCCATCAGGCTCAGCAGTTGTTTGACTTCAGTCTGAAAGCCGTGGGTTTCGGCATGAACACTTTGGGTCATGGACCAATCCTCAGAAACATCGGGTTGAACATATGCCCAACCTAGATGGGGACGGCCAATCAAATATCAAGGGGCGAGTGTGCAATCCTGCTCACTCGCCCCTTTAAATCCGCTCAAACGGTTATTTATTGCCCAGCTCGCCCCTTGTTTATGCGGGACTGCAGGCAGGCTCGCCTTGCTATTTCAAGCGTTGGCGCCCCATCAGAGAGTGCGACAGCGTGGTGCCATCCACCAGCTCCAGCTCACCTCCTACCGGCACCCCGTGAGCGATACGGCTCACCTCTACCCCGGCATGACGGGCCATGTCGGCGATATACCAGGCGGTGGCATCCCCTTCGATGGTGGGATTGGTGGCAAGGATCAGCTCGCTGATGTGCTCATCCTTCAAACGCCGCTCGAGAATATCGAGCCCCAGCTCCTCCGGGCCGATGCCGTCGAGCGGCGACAGATGGCCCATCAGCACGAAGTAGCGACCGGAGAACTGGCCGGTCTGCTCGATGGCGGCCACGTCTGCCGGGCTCTCCACCACACAAAGCAGGCCATTCTCTTCCCGCTTGGGATTGGCGCAAATATCGCAGCGATCGTTCTCGGTAAAGGTGCGGCAGTGGCTGCAGTGACCGATCTCGGTCAGCGCCCGGGAGAGCAGCTGGGCCAGACGCAAACCGCCGCTGCGCTCGCGCTCGAGCAGGGTAAAGGCCATCCGCTGGGCAGACTTGGGCCCCACCCCCGGCAATACCTGCAGGGCTTTCATCATCTCATCGAGCAGGGGACTGAACTTCATAACACTCCTTACACAGGCCAGCCCCTCGCCAGCACCAGGGCCACGACGGGTCAGCAAAACAGGATAACGCCATTGGCGCAGGACTATACCCGAGCCAGCCCCCCATCGCCATCGGCTTGCCCATTGCGCCCGCGAAAAACGCGGATAGCAAAAAGCCCTGATGTTTCCATCAGGGCTTTTCAATCTGGCAGTGCACTGTGGTGCGGAACGTCAGAGCAGCAGCGACAAGCCACAGACCATTCTCCATTGCCGCTTTTATATCCCGAGCAAGCGACTCAGTGCAGACTGGGCGAGGGTTTTCACTCTGCCCTGCCAACACCACATCAGGATGGCGCTTAAAAACAAAAAACCGACCATCAGGTCGGTTTTTGCAATTTGGCGGTGAGGGAGGGATTCGAACCCTCGATACGTTGCCGTATACACACTTTCCAGGCGTGCTCCTTCAGCCACTCGGACACCTCACCAAATTTTTGCTCACTGCTTTATGTGCTTGAGCTGCACATTCGCTGGCGGACCATGCCGCGGCGACGGGGCGTAATGTAAGGGATACGATGGCTTTTGGTCAATGCAATTTTTTACTTTTTGCGTTCGTTTGCTCAATATCCGAACCAAGTGACCAAAAAAATGCCGTTTCGTATCCCTTTCAATCAATTTACTGCAGCTTCGTGCAAATGTTCACCTTTGAGCGCCTCTTCCAGCGAGCCGTAAAATTCCAGCTTGCCGGGCTGCGGCCGCACCTTGGCACGGGCCAGGGTCTTGAGCGGTTGGAACTGCAACTCGGCCACCCGCAACTCGACACCGGCTTTAGCCATCTGCTTACCAAAGTGGAGGAAGGCAGACAGGCCGCCCGCATCGAGGATGGAAACCGCCTCCATCTGCAACACCAGCACCTTGTGCCCTTTCACTTGCGCTTCCAGCTCGGCAAAGACCCGTTCGGCCGCTGCGAAGAAGAGCGGGCCGTTGATCTTGTAGAGCAGGCCGTTGTCCGGCACCTCGTGGGCATAGCGTTTGTGCTCGGCCAAATCGTGCAGTTTGGTCATCTTGGCGATTTCGCGCATAAAGAGCAGGGACGCAAGGATCACCCCGAAGGTGATGGCGATGACCATGTCGAAAATGACGGTGAGTGACAGGCAGACCAGCAGCACCAGCACATCGGATTTGGGCGCGCGACGGATCAGCTCCACCACCTTGTGCGCTTCACTCATGTTCCAGGCCACGATGAGCAGCAAGGCAGCCATGGCCGAGAGCGGCAACCAGGAGAGCCAGGGGGCCAGCACCAGAATGGCTGCCAGCACCACCAGCGCATGGACGATCCCCGAAATGGGGGACGTAGCGCCGGCCCGCACGTTGGCGGCAGAGCGGGCGATGGCGGCGGTAGCGGTAATACCGCCAAAGAAGGGGGCGAAGATATTGCCAAGCCCCTGCCCCACCAGCTCGGCGTTGGAGCTGTGTTTGCGACCGGTCATGCCATCGAGCACTACGGCGCAGAGCAGCGACTCGATCGCCCCCAGCATCGCCATGGAGAAGGCGGCAGGCAGCAGCCGCTCAACAGCCGCCAGGTTCCATTCAACTGGCAAGCCATCCGGTCCGGGCAAGGCCCAGGGCATCACCAGGGTCGGCGCGATGGGCGGGATCCCCATCCCTTGAGTGCCATCGGCCAGGGTATAGCTGAACTTGCTGCCGATGGTGGCCACATCCACCCCAAAGTAATGGAGGCCAAAACCCAGACCCACCCCGACCAGCACAGCGGGCAAGTGGCCGGGCACCGGCAGACGCAGGCGTGGCCAGAGCAGCAGCACGGCCAGTGTTGCGACCCCCACCAGGGTATCGCCCCACTGCCAGCTTGGCAGGGCGGCGGCCAACGCTTCGACCTTGCCCAAATAGGTTTCCGGCATCTCGGGCACGCTCAGGCCAAAGAAGTCCTTGATCTGCAAGGTGGCGATCACGATGGCGATACCACCGGTAAAGCCCAGCGTCACTGACGGAGGAATGTACTCGATAAGGCGGCCAAGACGGGCCATCCCCATCGCCACCAGAAAGAGGCCTGAGATGAGCGTCGCCATCAACAGACCGCCAACCCCGAACTGCTGGGCAACCGGATAGAGGATCACCACAAAGGCAGCGGTCGGGCCGGAGATGGAGTAGCGGGAGCCACCGGTCACTGCGATCACGATACCGGCAATGATGGCGGTATAGAGACCGTGTTGCGGCGGTACACCGCTGGCGATGGCCAGTGCCATGGCGAGCGGGATGGCGATGATGCCCACCGTCACACCGGCGATAAGATCACGGCCTAAGCGGGCCATGCTGTAGGGTTCATCAATACAGGACTGGCGTAAGGCTATGGCGAGCTTCACGCTATTTAAAGAGGCTTGCTTGTGCATGTATATCGTAATACCAGAAGAGGGAGATAAAGGCCGGAGAGATCCGGCGCCCGATCATCATCAAGGGCCGGCAGGGCTGTCGACGCGGCGATGGTATCCTGCGTAACCTTACTCCAGACGGGCCATTTTTTCGATGGGCAGGATCAATGAAACGCGCGCTCACCCATTATTTGGCCTATTTGCCGCCAAATCGCCGATCTTGGCTCCTGCTCTCCCCCTTTTTGCCACAAAGATTACCATTTGAGCCTCATCGAGTTGCCAGCACGTTCGCGACATCATGCTGTCATCATCAGGTTGATGCGAACCGAACCAATGCCCCCTGCGCCGGTTGGGGGGAGCGATGGCAAGGGACTGATTGTGCTGAAAATAAACCGCAAAGCGCAACTTTTGGGCAAACAGTCCGAAAATCCGGTTTTCGGGAAATTCGCGGGTTGACACCCGCCGCCCTGGTCATTAATATTCGCCCCGTCTTGACGAGACAGGCAATTCCTCCTTAGTTCAGTCGGTAGAACGGCGGACTGTTAATCCGTATGTCACTGGTTCAAGTCCAGTAGGAGGAGCCACTTTTCCCTCGTAGTTCAGTCGGTAGAACGGCGGACTGTTAATCCGTATGTCACAGGTTCAAGTCCTGTCTTCGGATTGCGAAAAGAGCCCAGTTTTCGAACTGGGCTTTTTCATATCCATCTCTCTATTGTTTCAAGCTGAGCCAGCTATCCCTCACCGCTTGCTCTGCCACATTCCCCTCGCAGTGAACGATCCACTCTCCCTGTTATCTCTCAACTCAACTTCGACTACCGATTACTCCGGTCCCTATCCGGTCAGCTCAGCTGGCGAATGGGTCACGATCTAGCCCAAACCAGAAGCCATCCCCTCCCCTGGCGTAAATACCCCCAGAAAAAACCTCCGGTCACAGCTTCCGGTCTTTCTGCTGGGAGACCATGGGAATGCTCAGACCGGAGCTGGTTGCACTGGCGTGGAGATAACACAGATTGAAAGATGGAGGCGCTCACGAAGGGCAAGGGAGGAGGAATGGTTAGTGGGCAAGACCGGAGAGTTTCTGGGGCATATCCGGTCTTTTGGGCTGTAGCTGAGTTTGCCAGGAGTTGTGCAAAGTCGCGTCGATGCCGACGAGGTGACGGGTCGTCACGCCGACACGACCGTCGATATCATCTTTAAAACACTTGTCAACATCTCACGGTCTATCGTCCGCAAGCGATCTCAACAGCCATAAATTCACATTTCATTGAATTTCAACATATAACTCAATAGAATAACGACTAAAATTCTAAGTTAGACATTAAATTTCAAAAAAACTATTTTCTAAAATTAGAATCCCTTGGCAAGAGGCAAATAATGAAGTGGATTATTCCTGAGCACTCTAAAAAAAGAGTAAAGAAAGCTGGTGAGCTATTAGCAAGCGAAAATCAAGATCAAAATGATATTGATGAGGCTATGGATGTTCTTTCTAACTGGCGGTCAATACATGCGTATCCAATGCATGCCATGCTAATTTGGTTAAGAAAAAAAGTATCAGATATAGATACTAATGGAATCGTAGTTCAGCGCCTAAAACGCACTCCTTCAATATTGGGGAAGTTAAAACGCTTTGGACAAATGAAATTACATAGAATGCAAGATATTGGTGGTCTACGTGCAGTTATGAGCAATGTAACTCTTGTTGAAACACTACACTCGCATCTCATATCAGGCCGCTCCAGACATACGCTACACAAGATTGATAACTACATTGAAAACCCCAAGGAATCAGGATATAGGGGGATACATATAGTCTACAAATACAATGGAGCGAAAGAGGAATACAAAGATCTTTTTGTCGAAATTCAACTAAGATCCAAAATTCAACACTCTTGGGCAACTGCGGTAGAGATCATTGATACCTTCACCAATCAGGCTCTCAAAGCAAGCCATGGTGAGGATAAATGGTTACAGTTTTTCAAATGTGCCAGTGCTGAATTTTCAAAGCTTGAAAAAAGGCCCATTGGGGAACATCTTAAAGATGTTAATACACTAGAATTTACTAAACTTTTAGTAAAAGAACTTGGTGTAATTGAAAAGTTAAATGCTTTTGCACTTTCATCGAATACTATAGCTAAGAAACAAATCAACAAGTCAGACTATTTTATTCTTGAGCTAATAGAAAATGCGAGTATGGTTCGGATACATCAATATCCACAAAACCAGCTAAAAGAAGCGACGGAGAACTATCTTAAACTGGAGAAAAAAGCAGCTGAAAACAGTAACTATGATGCAGTTCTTGTATCTGCAAACTCAATTGCTAACCTCAAAAAGGCATATCCCAACTACTTTGCCGACTCCAAAGATTTTCTTAAAAACTTGCGTAAAATATGCGACATCAAATGATCAATGGCACCTCATTTTAGATTAACGAAGATTAGCCATATACAATATTTGCGACCTAACGCTATTTAGCCTACGGTCGCACGAAGTCCCGTCGATGCCGACGAAGCGTCATGCCGACGCCATCGTCGGTAACTTCCACGGAAGATATTACCGCTGACACTTGGCCCTTTCTTGCTAAACCGCCGACTCTCGGGGCAGAACAGAAATAGCTTCATGGTATGTTTGTTTTTACTGCATATGAAATTTCAAATTTCAAATTCCTTTAGTGGCTTACCTTTTGCAACTGCTTTCGCAATCACAGAAGGCATTCTTCCTCGCCCAGTCCATATTTTTTCCACTCCATTAATCTCATAACGATACTTGATTGAATGTATTGCAGTTTTTTCATTTTTTATTAAATTCGCGCCCACATAATTATTTAAGCCAACGGGCTTGGATTTATTTTTCGATCGTGACACTCTCTTGGCATTAATCTCCTGAGGGGGGGGGGTAGCTATATCATTAGAATGAGAATTAGTTAAATGTTTATATTTAAGCTCTTCCCATGCAATTAAAAATGCATGTTCTTTTTTGTTTGCAGGTCCATCAGAATAAATGATCATTGCTATGATCTCATCGTAGATATCAATATTGACACCTGATTTTATAGCAATTTTCATAGCCTCCCTTATATTTAAGGGGCTGCAATATAATTCATCAATCCTGTTTTTAATGTGCGTAGGCAGATTATTACCAGAAATACCAACAATGAAAAGGTCTATGTTATTTCGATCTTCAGATGATATCGGTCCATCACAGTTTGCAGCTGAAATAGCTACAGCATTCATGGCTATGATTGTTTCAAACAATCTATCACTACCTTTCAATGACTGAAAAGAATTGTACAAACGTAGCTCTAACTCTTTAAATTTCACTGCATATTCAATTTTAACATCCGATTCACCTTGATCATACCCTTCTTGTCGTATTTTATTCTCCCTTCTCTTTTGAACTTCACGTTCAAGAAGGAATCCTACTGGTACTCCTACAGGCCTGGGCATAATCGCTCTTCTAATCCGCCCCTGAAGAGAATCTTCCAATAATTTTTCAGCACTATCCTCAAAATATTCAGTGATTTTATCAAAGAATGACATACTGCCCCCTGTAAAATATAACGCCTAATGTTATTTAAGCCATAAAAACATGACTTATCTGCCTAAAAGTTCATCGATGTTATCAGCCAAGGCAGTGCAGTTCTCAAGCGATGACACTATATTTTTATCCAGCATCGCCACAACAAATATGTCACGAGCTTCTTTCACTACGCCAAAAAAATCCATTTTATCTATTAAATAACAAACTAGAGATGCTGATATACCTGTTATAGCCCCGACAATGATAGTCGTAAAAATAGGGATAACTGGAGCTAAGAAAGGAATACTAGCAATCAAATTTTTTTCTACTATTTCTTCTAGCGCTATGCCACCGACCATAATAACACCAGATGCGATCAACTTTATACATTCGTGCGCAGCCTGTGTGTGTGATTGACCTTCAGGTGGAAAAAAAATAATTTTCAGCGCGTTAAGAAGAGAAAACACACCCTCACGAATCATCCTAACCAGTCGCTTGCTGGTAGTGGCAAAAACATTTATTAGCACAGTTACAATATTTGAAATAAAACCAGAAACAAAACCATCTTTAAAAGCAGCAAGAGCATCTTTCCATTTTAAGGTAACTCTCTTAGATACTCGAAATAATCTATCCTTGATGTCCTCAAATATCGCTCTATTTTCCTTCCCGTTTTTAACAGCATCTCTTATTTCATCCATTGATGCAGTAAAAAGTTCGGCTAATAATAAACCTAGCGCTTGCTGAAGCCCCATTTTCACGCCTTCATGCGTACTAGTCTCCGAGATATTTTTACGAAAATCATTCCCATGATAATAAGTGCTGTTAACTATTTTATCTTGTGCAGATTGAGCCAATTCACCTTTAGCTCTTACAGCATCATGGTCAACAGCCTCAAGTTTTATTAGCTTATTTAACTCTTTCTTTTCTTTATTAGTAAAATGTTTTTTTTGATGTAAATCAGATATTCTTTTCTTGCGAGATGACGCCGTATTTTCTAGATAATTTACAAATTCAGCTGGGGACTTTTGTTTTTTAGCACGATTAACTGAAGCCGCCGTGGGCATCAAATTTTCATCAATATTGCTCAATACATCAGTACTTACACCCGATAATACTCTACCAGGATCATCATGAGTTTTTTTTGCTGATATTACATGATCAAGATCCATTTTTTGATCAAAATAAATCCTTTCTTTAATGTACGCATCTTCAACACCAACAGTATTTTTGTTAACCGTATGTCGTTTGTTATGTGCAATATAGTTTGAATTCCTGTGTACGACGTTACTTATAGTATTATCATATTCACCACGCATTTTATATGATGCTTTCGAACCTTCAGTTGCATATATATGCTTGCGAGCATTATGAATTGTATCAACATTACCACCGACTTTATCATAACTCCCAACCAGCTTCCCGATGCCAAGGGGACCAACGATTGATTGGATCACCTCACAACGTAGCTTGCCAAACAGTTGGTCTAATCCAGCCTGATTAAACATATCATGAAGCTCCTCTAACAACGCCTGTACAGCAAGAGGATCAGCCTGAATAGGTGAGTGCATGTTACCTGCATAATATACTGAGGCAACTCTTTCTCCATCAATCTTCACATTTAAAATGTCATCAACACCTTCTTTGGAAGGTGTTTTATTTAAATCAGAAGTGTTCCTTATTTTAGAACGTAATATTTGTTGTTTTCTAAATCGCTCAACACTGTCCATTAAACAGCCTACCTTATGTACTCATAGTACATTGAAAAATATACTGACTTAACTTTACATCAAAAACCTCATCCGAGTCCATTAAGCTTTCAAACATATATTATTTTCATGTTATCCAGCACTTCAGTGCCCTGAGCTAACCACTCAGGGCCTTTTCGTATCCACTATTCAAAGGAAAAAACATGGTTATCCGTCACATTTTGCGCAAACAAGTAGCCACGATCAGCATCAAGCCTATGAGAGACGGCAGTTTTGATTTCACGGTAAAGGGCAGCACCAAGGGGGCGATCAAAGGCGCTATCACCGGTGCCGGTATCGGTGCCAGAGGCGGTATCCCAGGAGCCGTCGCTGGCACCATCATCGGCGGCACGATCGGCTATATCACTGGGCAAGCGGACTGAGGGAGATAGCCATGGATGAGTTCATTCAAGAAGGGAAATACGCATCCCACGAAACGCTCAAGGGGTACGCCTACAGCTGGCAGACGTTGAGCTTGTTGATGCAAGAGGTCATCACAAACGGTATGTATGTTCCTGAGTTCCTGCCAGAGGAAAATCAGCCTGTGCTGCTGGTCGTGATCAAAGAGGCGACCGTGCTCAAGGCCAAGTCCCTGCACAGCGAAGCGCCCGAAGTATTGATCTCGATAGCATCCCACACTGGTGAGTCAGTCCGGGATGACGACAACGGTTACTACGCTGACTACTGGCGGCTAGCGGCGGGAACTATCAAGCTGATCGACTGTGCTGAAGATGCCGTGTTCTGGCTGCCTCTCCCAGCTGTCGAAGCATGGGAGGCATATCGCTTCTCTGGCTATGGCTCACCGTTTGATGCCTTGTCTGCACCACTCCCTGTATTTCTGCATCTGGCCTTTGCTCTCAAGCCAGATCAAACCTCGCCTGATTTGGGCACCACTATCTACCTGAAATCCACTATCTGACTATCTCGAAGGATGCTAAGCATGAATACCAAAACCGATAAGCAAGCAGCCAAACAGCAAGTAAATACGACTGCTACAGCCAAGTTTGATGGCATACAAGTATCACCAGCCAAAGTGGTCTTGGTCAGTGGCGTAGCCACCCTGCTCTCGCCAGGCTCAACTACCACCGTGGGCTATGAGATTGGCCATGAACCCGAACAGGATGAACTGTTGATCCGTCTGACCGGTAGCAGCGGTGGAGGTCTCTGTTCCAAGGAGTGGTTCGGTCTGGCACAAGTCGTCGTTCTGCTAAACGAGCAACAGCCGGATAAGGCATTTACCTCCGGCCTGTTCAAGGTGATCTGGCACTTCAAAGGCAGCAGCAATAACGCGGGGTTCTTGGCTGCTGTGCTGCGCCATCTGGAGTTGACCAAGGCAGCACCGGACGTCCGGTTCGGCCATCTGATCACGGGCAAGCATACCGAGTGGTTCGATAGCCTGAAGGCCAAACTCCCAGAAGCGACCAACGCAGCCCAGTAACCGTTCCAGCCTCCTACTCTCCCCTACCCCTTTACTCAACCTCAACGAGAACCAAGATATGAAACCTACCCTCGTTATCACGGGCTTGCCTGTGAGGATAAGTCACGACCTGCAAACGCTACTGGAGCAGGCCATCAGCTCGGCGCTGGAGGATTTCCCTGATGAAATCCCAGATGGTCCAACACCAGCAGCCCTGACCCTCAACTATCGAGACCCAGACTACAGTGCCACCACAGGTGGTTATCACCCTGTCGAGATCCGCCTAGAACGCTGGGATGACGGCTGGCATCTGCGCTATGTCACTGACTTTGCCTATGTGGGCCAAGGCTGGTGCACTGAGTTGGCCAAGGAGTTGGATTTCGATTTCAGCATGGGTGAGTACACCCACTCGTTGATGGGGAAAATGTCACTGGCAGAGGTGCATGAGTGGTTTGAGCTCTGGCAGCTTAACTTTTGCTGCTATGCCCAGATGGATGTTTTCACCCTGACGGTGACACCTGACTGATCCAGTTCAGGCAAAAAGCTGAAAAGTCGTGTCGGTGGCGACGGAGCGTCGGGAACCGTTTAGGTCAATCCGTCAGCTCGTCGCCACCGACGGCAAATCTCTACGCTTGACGAATTTTTCCGCCCAGAAGACCGGATATCGACCGGAAGTAGGCCAAGCCCTGTTCCACCTCTGGCCTAAGACCAGCATTAGGCTCAGCCAATCCCCAATCTCACCCCGGCAGCACAAGGAATTGACATCCCTGTGCTGTTTTTTCTTGGGCAAGCCAACCCACCCCACTCATCAAATGACAGGAGACTGACGATGGCAAATGCTCCCTCCCGATTTCGCTTCACTCAAAAGGCCATTGAAGCGCTACCACCGAACCCACCCCATGCCAGATCAACAGAAGCCGAATACAGTGACACCCAGACCCCAGGCTTTAAATGTTTGGTAGGCAAAGGGGAAGGTTCCAAGAAATTCCTGCTGCGTTATCTCTGGCAAGGACGTAAACGGGCTATATCCATAGGCCGCTTCCCCGATGTAGACCTGAACACGGCTAGAGAGATCGCCACAGACTATAAACGGCTGCTTTCGCAAGGCATCGACCCCAAGCAACAGAAGGAAGATAAGCGGCAGGAACTCACCCTGACCGAGTTGTTTGAACAACATTACTTCCCCTATGCCATGCACCACAAACGATCATGGCGGGATGATGCACAACGCTTTCGTGACCACTTAAAACCCGCCTTGGGATCACGGTTACTCTCGGAAATAAAACTGGAACAGGGCCAAGCCCTGCAAACCAACTTGCTGAGCAAGGTAAAGCCAGCCACCAACAACCGGATCACCACCTTACTCAAAGCGATCCTGACTTGGAGCGTTCGGATGGGTTATCTGGAGCAACACCCAATGAGACATCTCAAGACCCTGACCGAGAACAACCAACGTACCCGCTATCTGGACAAAGGGGAGATCAGGCGGCTGTTTATGGCTGCGGATATCGATGAAAACCGTTATGCCGGTCAGTACGTCAAACTGCTGTTGCTGACAGGGTTGCGTAAGGATGAGTTGAGGCTGGCCAAGTGGGAACACCTCGATCAATCCCAGCTAACCTTGTTCATCCCCCACACCAAGAATGGGAAAAGCCGGATCCTCCACCTCAACCATATGGCTATGCAGATCCTCAAGGAGACCCACCCCATTGAAGGAAACCCCTATCTGTTTCCAGGACAGAAACAGGGTCAGCCGCTCAACAACGTCACCAGACCATTTAACCGGATGCTCAAGCGAGCGAGGATTGAAGGGCCAGTATGCATCCATACCTGCCGCCACTCCGTTGCAGCCTTGATCGTCTCCAGTGGCGGAACCTTGTATGACGTACAGGCCCAGCTGGGCCATTCAAGCAGCCAATCCAGTCAACGGTATGCCCACCTACACGCCAGCAGATTGCGCCATACCAGCGCGCAAGTGGCGAACTGTGTGGAACAGGCATTGCTTATCAACAGCGCGATAAACTCAGAGCCGCTTGGGTTGAAACGTGTGGGATAAGAAAGGTGGCACGACACGAAGGCTGATGACATGAGGCGGGAGTGATCTCGCCTTACTTTTTTCTGATGGCATAGGGCTGCAGTTACGTGGGGTGCGCGGGGCCAATGCGCATGAAACAGCCTATCCTGCATTGGGTAGCGGCCAGAGGCTCGCTGCACCGTCAGACGATGACAAGGGTTAGACAGAAAATATGGGCTCTGCAGGCCAAACATATTTATAACAAGCAGCCCGGAGGGCGTGCCCCCACTCTAGCCAACAAGACAAGCTCGACTCAGAGACGCCGAGGAAACCAAGTAAGAGACCAAGACAGTCTGGCCACCAGAGAAGCCAGCGGACAACGCTGACAGAGAAGGCTGGAGAGGAGAAGTTTCCCCTTCCATTTGCTCCACATTTTTTCACGCTGAAGCCGGATCAGGGGGGCAGAGCCCCAGATGAGGGCGGGTGGGGCTCACCCTCATCCCCAACGGGCATAACACACCACCCCACGGGCCCATGCCCCGCATGGACTCCCGAAATTCACATCGGCGCGTTTTCGGATTTTCGCGCAGTTTAACCGCCATTTTCAGCACCGTTCGTAGCCCTTTCGCATCTCGGGTGGGCTAAGGAAGTCATCTACAGAGGAATAGCAAGTTGGGCTCATTGCTTGCGTTTTCACAACGGCGGTCAGGTGCCTTTATCTATACCAACGGGCCTACCGACACCGTTATTGGAGTAATGACGCAGGGAGGCAAATCTAGTACTAACACGATGGCGCAGATTCGGGGGATACGCGCAAGGTGAAAACTCGGGAAAGCAAGCATATCAAGGGATGGTAGAGCGGGGTAATAACGTCGTTGGGGATGGAGAGCGGATCACACGCCCCATCGTAGCGCTCTCCATCCCCTGCCATGTTGCCTATACGGTTATCTGGAGTATGACCATGAAGTTAATCTGCGATGGGGGGCTCCGATGATGCTCACGTCGTTCTCTGGAATTGGAACATCCCGCTCGCGCAGCCACCAAGATCCATCAGTCGCTCATGATAGGGACGGTGCGGTGGATCTGCACCATCCCCAACAGCACTACTA
Source organism: Aeromonas allosaccharophila (assembly GCF_000819685.1). Lineage (GTDB taxonomy): Bacteria > Pseudomonadota > Gammaproteobacteria > Enterobacterales > Aeromonadaceae > Aeromonas > Aeromonas allosaccharophila. Next base: position 38,170 of record NZ_CDBR01000082.1, read on the forward strand.
CACCATGGCAGCAGTTCTTATCAGACGCGGTTTCCCCAGTTTGAGTCGTGCGCAGGACATCGGAATTGCTCTGGGGGCTCGGCTCCATTGCAGATCTGATCAGCTGCTGGTCGCGAACTCTTCTTCTTGTCTCGTCTTCGTTGCCATTTATTAGCGCTGTTTTTTTAGGCTCCGCACCCTGCTTGGATCGCTGGCCGTTTTGGTGAACCCGTTCACCGTACCTGGCACTCCTCTAGTTTAAGACCCCGAAAAGAACAACATATCTATAAGGACGAGTGAATTGAGTTGGCGCGATCAACAGGATTGAACGGCCATTAATAGCACCGCTGAAGTCTGCGGGATTGAACGGCTATTTGCAGATCCGACGCAAACCGCCTGAATTGAACGGCTATTTGACTCGTCCCCCCCCTTCCCGAGCTTGTGCTCGGGTCCCGATGAAACTTAAACACTTAATTGAGGAATCTACTATGGCCAAGCCATCGTTCATCACCCTGCCCACTGGCGACGCAGTCTTGATCTCTTTGATCGGATCTTGCGCCCATTATCCCGACCACGGCGTCATGCTGCTGAATACCAAAGGCGAAAAGCTGTTATGGGTCTCGGAGGCGGACAACCAAACCGCTAAGGCGATCCGTGACGATATCGTATCCAAGATGACCGCCTAAAAACAGCGTCACCCCTAAGCAAGGCTCCTCTCACTGAGGAGCCTTTTTTTTACGTCAAAAATTTGGAGTTTATATGAAAAGTGAACACAAAATGCCTCTTGAAAGGGTACCGCTCCCGTACACCCCCTCATTCCTCGCTGAATCAATAACCCAGCTTTTCATGCTAGATCCCCCCGATCTCCGTGAACTGATGACTCCGCCTCCCTCGGGCGATGCCGCCCCCGACCTTACCGACCTGTTCACCCCGCCGAACCCGTTCGCGCTGATGAAAACTCCCGGCTCTGCAACGCGTCCCCTTGACCTCGCTCCCGTTACCTTAGCTGACGGTGCCGATCTTTATGTGGGACTCGATGCCGAGTGGGTAGCCGACGGCAACAGAAACCAAGTGCTGTCTTATCAAACCTATTGCATCAACGAGGACGGTACGGAGTTAGGCAAGATTTACTATCCCGATGCTGGCAAGCGCTTCGGCTTTGAGGATTTGATCTCCATGATGGTCGAGGATTGCCGTGCTGCTGGAGTGATTAAAGAATGGCCGAGAAAAATCATCGTGGTTGCTCATTTCCTTCGCGCCGATTTGAGTACTTTTCAGTCCTTCTGGAAGATGAAGACTCGCGTCAATGGACAGGGTGGCAGTGTGGTGGGTCGAGTGCTCACTGACAGCGGCTATGGCGTCGATGAGACTACGGTGCGTTCCCGTAAGGCGAGCCCTGCCCCGATACTTCTGAAGGACAAACACCGGAAACCGCAGAAGTCGATTATTCAATTCGTCGACACCTTGTTTCTGGCTCCCAACAAGTCACCGCTGTCAGCGCTCGGTGACATGCTGGGGCTGCCCAAGGTTGAGATCCCCGCAGGTTACAGCATTGAACGCATGAATGAGCTACTGGCTGGTGACAAGGTGGCTTACGAGCGATATGCCCTTCGAGATGCTGAGTTAGCTGTGAAGTATGCCCTCAAGGTGCAAGACTACTTGGCGCATGAGTTTAAGCTCACTGCCTTACCTCGTTCACTCGGCGCTGTTGGGGTCAATGTGTTCCGCCGCTTGTTGGCTGAACACGGCATTGATGACATGGCATCGTTCGGTATGCGGAGCGTGTCTCATGTAGAGTGGAACGCTCGTAACGGTAAGGTGACCACCAAGCGCAACAAGCGGTCTAACCCTTCGAGATGCTTGTTCGAGACGTTGGCTATTGATTGTTACATGGGTGGCCGCAATGAGTCTTTCATGGTGGGACCCACCATCGAAGGCCACTGGTATGACTGGGATTTGAAGGGAGCGTATACAACTGGGCTTTGTGATTTGCTGGTGCCCGACTACGCCAAGGCTTACATGACCGACAATCCCAATGCTTTTGTTGGACATGTAATGGGCTTTGCTTACGTGACGTTTAAATTCCCTGCTGTCACCCGCTATCCGTGCATACCGGTGCGTTCTGAACAATATGGCCTGCGTTTTCCTCTTGAAGGTGACGCCTATGTCACTGCGCCTGAAATTGAGCTTGCTTTGGCTATGGGAGCGACAATCGAAATCAAACATGGGGTCATCGTCCCTTGGGTAGTGAACAGCCCCCGCCTGTTCGAGTCGTTCACCAGTATGATCCAGAAGCGACGCAAAGCCCTCCCCAAGAAGAGTCTGGAAGAGGTTATGATCAAGGAGATTGGAAACAGCCTTTACGGAAAATTGGCCCAGGGGCTAAGCGATAAGACTGCGTTCGATACTGCTACCGGTTTGAGCAAGAAGATTGGGTCCTCGGCTGTGACTAATCCATACATGGCGGCTCATACAACGGGCCTGATCCGGGCTGTGTGTGGCGAGCTGCTTCACCGGATCCCCTTACATCGCACGGTGGTATCGGTCACTACCGATGGTTTCCTCACTGATGCCCCTTTGGAGGAGCTCGACCAGACTGGGCCTCTGTGTCGTCGTTATCAGGCGCTGTGTCAGCAGTTGCATGGTGATGAGAGTGGCGACCCCGTGCCGATGCTGGAACTGAAGCACCATGCTCGCCAGATTGTGTCTATCAAAACGCGGGGACAATGCACCGCTATCCAAGGTGATACGCCCCCTGTGCTGGCTAAAGCTGGCGTTAAGTGTGCGGGAACGACAGAGGAGCAGAACGAATGGATCATGCGGCTCTACCTTGACCGTGAGCCAGGACAGAAGATCGACGCCAGTCACCTGATCTCGCTTCGGGAGCAGTGGCTGACGGAAAGCGATCTGATCGAAATACAGAAGAAGATCAGGCTGAGTTATGAGTTCGACCAGAAGCGGCAGCTGGTGAACCCACGGATGGTTGAGGTTGCCGGTGAAACGCACATCGCTTGCGATACGGTGCCTTGGGACGATGCTGGCATGGCGGATCATTGCCGTGCCCGTTTCGATGGGTGGCGAGAGGACAACTGCCTCAAGACCCTGGAGGACTGGGCTAGTTGGGAGGACTACTACGAATCTGCGCTGGCCCTGCAAGGTTCCACGATGCGGATCCGAGAGGATGGTTCGCTGGGCATCTTGACCCGGATCCTGACCCGTTCACTGGTGCAGAAATCGTGGTACGACCATACGATGACTTATGGCGAGATTTCGGCGTTGCTGACATCGGTGGGCTTGCCCGTTACGGTTGACACCTGCAAGAACAGCAAGCGGGCCGCTCTGCCAGAGAATGTCGTGCCTGTTACTGGCGAGGTGCTGCGGGTGTTGGCTCTGCTGCTACGACAAGTCCCTGAATACCCCCTTGAGCCTTTATTCAAGCCCGAGCGTCTTGATGAAGTTAAAAGTCGTCTGAATTCTATGGAGATATCACATGCCTGAACAACAATATGGCCGTCAAATTCTTGCGGAGGCCCATTATCTTAGCTCCGCCATGAAGGCTCGTAAACCCAAGTACGGGAGTCGCGAGCTCCCCTACTTGATAAAACAGTATATGCCTAGCTTGGCCCAAACGCCCCAGTTCGAGCGTCAACTATTCTCCCTGATTGCGCAGACTCCTGACTGGGGGCGTAATCAGTTTCTCTACAGGGTTTTTGAGTTGATTGGGCAGCATTTTGGGGTTGCTGTGCCAGATAGGCTAAGAGCTGCGCCGAGGGTGACCCGACTGGATGCACTTGCCGATGCAGTTGAAGATCGAAAGCTGCAGATAGAGGCTGATAACGAGGATTTTCGGTTGGAGATGATGGCTGATGAGCAACGGCCATGAGATGATTAATTAATCGGTATCATATGACAACGCCGTAGCCCATAGCTGCGGCGTTTTTTTTCTAGCGATTCAGTTTGCAAGCTACCTGATTCTGCATGTCTTTCTGATTGACTTTTATTAGATAGATTACTATTATCCGCCCCGTCTTAACGAGACAGGCAATTCCTCCTTTGTTCAGTCGGTAGAACGGCGAACATCCAATCCGTAGATAACGGGTTAAAGTCCTTGGGAGGAGCCACTTTTCCCTCGTAGTTCAGTCGGTAGAACGGCGGACTGTTAATCCGTATGTCACAGGTTCAAGTCCTGTCGAGGGAGCCAAATTCTAAAGCCCAGCCTTTTGGCTGGGCTTTTTCGTATCTGCTGTTCGCCCCCTTCCCTGCCACGCGCTCCCCTCAAATGTCCTCTGCCATAACGTCTCTTGTCGGCATGCGATGACCAGCCTGCACACAGCTTGAATTGTCTATTGCGCGCCACCCCATCAACAAGGGGCTGGATTGACCAGCCCCAGTGTGTGCACCTCATCTCGCTGCCGGATGCCGGGATCAGAAGCGGTAGAGCAGGCCCGTGGTCATGCTGGTGGAGCGAATGTCGTAAAAGTCGATCCCGGAGTCTGCATTGGCTTAGCTGGCGCTGAGGAGTGCAGAGAGCGGTACGATGCCAAACAGCTGGTGCCAGAAGAGGGTGGCATCAATGGCCATGTCGCGGCTGTCGGCACACTGGCCAAACAGCGGGTTGGCCTCGTCATAGTCGCGTTTGCCCAGATAGAGGTTGCTGACAAACGACCAGCGGGGCGAGGTTTTGGCGTAGGTGAGCTGCAACCCCTTGCTCACATAAGACTCGGCACTGCCCGCCAGATCCGCCTTCTGGTAGCGCAATGCCGGCTCGAGGAACTGATCGTCTGCCAGCCGGAACTGGTAGGAGAGTTCGGCGGTGTTGACCCGGCCATTGCGATCCAGCATCCCCATCACCGCACGGCAATATTGCTCGCCACTGGACTCCTCATCCACCTTGACGTCGCGGCTGGTGACGCTGCCACTGAGCGCACTGCGCCAGATGTTGTCCCATGCCAGACGGGCACCGTGGGAGCGCACCTCGCTCTCCTGACGTGCCACCCCCACCGCAAAGGGATCGCGCCACACCTTGACCGGGGTGGCATTGAACACCAGCGAACCGGCCACGATCCCCTTGTCACCCAGCTGCTGGCGCAGCCCGAACTGCTGGGTGCCGTCGCCGCGAATGGCATCCTGAATGAGGTTGCCCAAGAATAACTGACTGCCGGTGGAGGCAAAGGTGTAGCGCAGATCCCCGTTGATCGCCGGTGCAACATTGTGTTGCTTTACCGCCGCCCCCAGTGCGTCAATCCGCTCGCTACCTGCACTTCCCGTGGCAAAATTGGACCTGGTCTCGCCAACGCTGGCCCCTGCCAGCACACTGCCGGAAAAACCAGATTCCCCGGGAATTGCCCCCAGATCTTGCGCCTGAACCCCGCTTGCAACCAGTACACCCATACCCAATAGCAGACCAATACGCATCGCAACACTCCTGGCAAGCGGCCACTAACGGTGGCCTAGCCTGATAAATAGGAGGGAGGCTATCGCCCCCGGAATCGAGAAGCGGCATGTTACGGCAGGGAAAAATCATAAATAAGACGGCGGGATGCGGTTTTATTTTTTATGATGGCTTTTTATTTTTTTATAGGCGCAAGCAGGGGGCGACCCGGCATAATGAGTCCCCACAGTGGTACAACGCTGCGGGCTGCTCGCGTCATACTCACTCTATTTACCCCTGTTCCCAACATCGGAGTTTTCATGCGTCGATTCAATTTCATGCTCAATGGCAGCCGATTGATGATGTTCCCCTTCTACGTCTGCATTCTGGTGTGCGTGGCCCTGCTGATGGTGAAGTTTGCCATGCAGCTCTATCTGCTCTGCATCAACATCATCGAGATCCCCTACATGGACCTCATCACCGGCGTGCTGACACTGGTGGACTTCGTGCTGGTAGCCCAGATGCTGATCCTGGTGGCAGTCTGCGGCTATGTGCAATTTATCCAGACTCAGGAGCAGCGCGAGGCTATCGGCGACAACTGGCTCAGCAAGATCAACTTTGCCTCCCTCAAGCTCATCGTCATCAACTCGCTGGTCACCATCGCCGGGGTCGAGGTGCTCAAGGCATTTCTCGAAGATGGCATCACCAATGAGGTGGAGATGAAGTGGTCCGTGGTGGTGTTTCTCGCCTTCTCGCTGGCCGCGCTCATCTATGCGGTGACCGAGCGGATGGCGGATCACAAATAGTCGGGCTTGATCACTGTGCTTGTTCAGCCTTGATTCACCAGCAATACAATTGATAACACTTTTCATTACTCTTACTGCGTTATAAACTTGCTCCCCCGGGCTGCCCCGCCCGGGTGCTGGAGCCTTTATGACAAGCCTTTCCCTCTCACCCCGACAATTCTGGCAGTGGCTGGCCTACCACCATCAGGCCGCCGAGGGCACCCTCTACCTGATGTTCTTCTCCGGCCTGCTGCTGTGGGAGCCGCTGACCCCGATCTGGTCGCTGGCGCGCTGGAATCTGTTTTTGCACGTGATGCTCTCGCTCACCCTGTTTCCGCTGTTGTTTGGCGCCTTCTGGCTCTCCCACCGCTCGTTGTTGAACCGCAGCAGCAAACCCTTTTTGCGCACCACGGGGCGGATTATCGAAGCCCTGCTGCTGGTCTGTCTGGCCAGCGGCCTGCTGCTGGTGCTGCACGGCACCCCGGGCGATGCCATGGGCAACCTCGCCAGCTGGGCCCACTGGCTGAGCGCGTTGGCGTTAACTCCTCTGGTGCTGCGCCACGCCTGGCGCTGGACCATCTTGAAATGGCGCTCCTGATCCCATGTTGAAGTCATCGTTCTCTGCATATTTGTCACCCCTGCTGACCCTCATCTTGCTGCTGGCCAGCCCCTTTGCGTTGGCCCAGCAGATGGGCGCCGGGATGATCGCCTATGAGGAGGGGCAAAGCCCGCGCCTCGTCACCGCCAACCTGAGCGCAGGCTCGGTCACCCTGCTTGAGCGCGATAGCGGCAAGTGGCTCAAGGAGGTGCAGCTGGGGGGCGATCTGCGCCAGCTTGCCCGCGCCGATGACGGCACCCTGCTGGTCACCGACTACAGCGGCGATCGCCTGCTGCTGCTGGATGATGATCTCACCCTGGAAAAGGCGATCCCCACCGGCCATCGCCCCTACGGGGTCATCTTTGACCCCAAGCGGCAGTGGTTCTGGGTCACACTGTTCGAATCAGCTCGCCTGCAGGCCTACGACAGGTCGGGCAACCTCCAGCTGGATACCAAAACCGCCGAGACACCCCGCGGGCTGGCCCTGACCGACAACGATCGCCTGCTGCTCACCCACGCCATGACCGGCCAGCTCGCTATCTATGATCTCGCCAAGCTTGGCCACGGCGCCAAGGGATCTTCGCTTCCCAAGCCCAAGCTCATTACCCTGGCCGAGACCCACAGCGACACCCCAAGCGACTCTCAAGGATTGCCACGCCTGCTCGATGGCATCGCCCTCTCCCCCGATGGCAGCGAGGCCTGGTTGCCCCACGTGCTGTGGAGTTTCGATCACCCCTTCCAGTTTCAGAGCACCGTCTTTCCGGCGGTCTCCATCATCGATCTGGATGAGGCGAAAGAGCGGGTCGATGAAAGAAAGCAGCTCTTTTTGCAGATCAATCTGCCAAGCGTCGGCAACCGCAGCCAGATCGTCTCCAACCCGTTCGCCGCGCGCTTCGCCGCCGATGGCAAGCGGGTCTATCTGACCCTGGCGGGCTCGGAAGATCTGCTGGTGTTCGATCTCTCCCGCAGCGGCAAGTCCAACAACAACCGCCACCGCCGCAAGAAGTTTCAGGGGGGCGCCAAGGCGACCCAGCTCCTGCGCCACCTGCCGGGCCAGAATCCGCGGGATCTGCTGATCGACGGTGACCATATTCTGGTGCACAACGCCATGGGGCAGGATCTCACCCGCCTCAATAGCGGCGGCAGCGGCCCGTTTGCCCGGGTCACCGTCGATGTGCCCCACTTCGCCAAGCTGGTAGAGACAGATCCCCGCCCCGAACCGCTTCAGCGCGGCGAGCGGCTGTTCAACCAGGCTAATACCGCGGCGAACAGTCGCTTCCCCATGGCGGGGGACAACTGGATGAGCTGCAACTCCTGCCATCTGGACGGGTTCAACTTCACCAACCGCTATCTGATGTCGGCCCATCGCCAGAAGAGCGGCGACAACGCCATCAACGGGCACGCCAACCTCAGCAACATGGTGGCGGGGGATTTTGTCGGCGAATACCTGCGCATGACCCAGCAGACCCAGGGCGGCATGGGGCATGACACCCGCGATGGGGCCGAGACAGTTGACCCCGCGAGGCCCCAACCGGAAGTGAAAGCGATGATGGAAGATCTGCACGCCTTCGTCACCGCCGATGGCAACCTCCCCTATCTCGCCAACTGGCTGCGGCTCGATGCCCCGCGCACGGATCCCGCCAAGGCACCGACCACTCACCCGAAAGCGTGGCTCAACTCCGCCTCCTGCCAGAACTGCCACCAACAGGCGTTCAAGGACTGGAGCGAGAGCAACCACCGGCTGATGGGCAACTCCCACCCCTACTACAAGGTGGTGCAGGCGCAGGCCCGCGAAACCGAGGGGGAAGCGTTCGGGCAGTGGTGTCAGGGCTGCCATATGCCCCAGCAGGTGATGACAGGCCAACTCGATCTGCCCAAGGGCTCCCACATGTTCGAGCAGGGCGGTGCCTCGTTGATTGCCGCCCACAAGGCTGGCGAAGCGGTGGTTGAAGAAGGGACCGGCTGCGTACTCTGCCATCGCATCACCAAAGTGGAAGACGCGGGCGGCAACAGCGCCTTTACGGTCAATTTGAAAGACCGCGAGAGCTATGTGTTCGAGGATGCACCGGGCGGCAGCCTCCAGCACTGGCTGGCGGAGCGGCAGATCAACGCCCGTCCGGCGGCCCACAAAGCCTCCTACCAGAAGAATTTCTACCGCGACGCAGCCCTGTGCAAATCGTGCCACAACGAGTTTGCCCCGGGCACCGGCGCCAATATCGTCAACACCTGGGACGAGTGGGAAAAATCCAGCTTCGCGAACGCGGAGGATCCCGCCAAGCGGCGCACCTGCATCGACTGCCATATGAACCCGGCGCCGGGCAATGGCGGCGCGCCGGTGGCGGGCCAGTCCACCGAAAATGGCACCATGAAAGCGCGGCTCTATCGCCACAATTTCACCGGCGCCCAGCACCAGCTGGTGGGGCTGCGCAATCCCGACCTTGAGCAGGAGAGCCTGGCGCTCTTGCGATCCAGCGCTACCCTCTCAGCCCGCATTGAAAACCAGAGTGGCCAACCTTCGCTGGTAGTAAGAGTCGCCAATACCGGCGCGGGCCATGCTCTGCCCACCGGGGTGGCCGATTTTCGTGAACTCTGGCTGGAGCTGACCGTCACCGACGCCAGCGGCAAGGTGGTGCTTGCCAGCGGCCAGCCGGTGGATGGCGCTGTCCCCGAGGATGCGCGACTGTTCAGAAAAGTGTTCGGCGATGCCGAGGGCAAGCCGGTGGGGCTCAAGTTCTGGCGCTACGCCAAACTGCTAGAAGATACCCGCATTCCGGCCGATGGCTGGCGCGATGAAGCCTGGCCGCTGCCCGCTGATGCCCAAGGGCCCTTCAAGGCCGATATCAAACTCAATTTCCGCACCTACCCCAAGTGGGTCAATGATGCGGTGCGCGCCGCCGAGCCCAGCTTGCCGGAGCCACCCATAGTGCAGCTAAATCGGTTGCAACTTACCTTGCAGCCTCTCCTCGTCACGCCCGCTACGGAGCCTCAATCCTGATGTTTGCAAGTTTTCTGATTACCCTGCGCGAGGGGCTGGAAGCCTTCCTGCTGGTCGGCATCTGCCTCTCCTACCTCGCCAAGCTGGGGGCGAGCCGCTACAACAAATTCATCTATCTGGGGGTGGGGCTTGGCCTTGTCGCCTCCCTGATCGTCGCCTTCCTGTTCCAGGTGGTGGTGAGCCAGTTCGAGAGCGAGCGCTACAACCACCTGTTGATGGCGGGGATCCTGATCTTCGCCACCTTGGTGCTCACCTATATGGCGATCTGGATGCAAAAGCAGGCCAAATCCCAGGTAGGGGCCATGACGGCGCGCATCGATGCGGCCATCGATGGCGGCAACCTGTTTGGTCTGGTGCTGCTTGCCTTCCTTGCTGTGATACGCGAAGGGTTTGAAACCGTGCTCTTCTTCTCCGCCCTGCTCTACTCGGGGCAAGGGGTGGATCTGCAATCCGGCCTGATAGGCGCGCTGGCGGGGCTGCTGGTCTCCATCGCGCTGGTGTGGGGGCTGCTGCGCTCCACCCGCAAGGTGGCGCTGGCTCCTTTCTTCCGCTGGACCGGCCTGCTTATCATCATCATCGCCGCAGGCTTGCTCTCGTCTGCCGTCAACATGTTGCAGGCGGCAGAGATCATCACCTTCTGGACCACGCCGGTGTTCGACATCAGCCACATTCTCGACGATCAGGGGGTATTTGGTACCTTCCTGCGCGCCCTGTTTGGCTACAATGCCTCACCAGCTGGCTTGCAGCTGCTGACCTGGGCCCTCTATCTGGCGATCTTCGTTACCCTCTGGCAGCGCAGCTATCGCCCGCAGGTGAACGCCGCATCCAGCAAGGGCTGAGCCAACACGCCCTGTGGCAACAAGGCCACGGGGTAACAACACTATTCAGGAGCCGCGCCTTGGCGCGGTTCCCTTATCTATCAAGCAGTTTCGGAATAGGTCATGAGCGATAACAACAAGAAAAGCATTGCAGTGCTGGGCGCTGGCCCCGCCGGTTTGATGGCGGCCTGGCGCCTGCGCCGCGCCGGTTTTGCCGTCACCCTGTTCGAGCAGGAGCCGGTGGTCGGCGGCATGTGCGCCACCCAGACCTTCAAGGGACGCGATGGGGAGTATCGCTTTGACTACGGCGGCCACCGCTTTATCACCAAGAACCCCGAATTGCTCGCCTTTATCGACGAGCTGATGGGGGACGATCTGCTCCACGCCGAGCGCAAGAGCGTCATCCGCTTTGGCGGGCGCACCTATGACTACCCCCTGAACCTGCCCAACCTGCTCAAGACGGCGCCGCTCGCCCTGATGGCCGGTGCGGTAAAAGACTTGCTGCTGTTGCCCTTTAGCAAGAAGCCGGATGATTTTGCCAAGGCGAGCTTTGCCGAGTGGATCCAGAGTCACTTCGGTCGCACCCTCTACCGCCAGTTCTTCGAGGGTTACACCGGCAAACTATGGGGCATCAACCCGGACAAGCTCTCCGCCGACTGGGCCGGCCAACGCATCAGCCTGATCGATCTCAAAGACGTGGCGCGCCGCCTGCTGCCAAGACGCAACGGCAACCTCTCGGTGCGCACCTATGCCCGCAAATACCGCTACCCCAAATATGGCTTCGGCCAGATTTTCACCACCTTGGGCGAGCGGTTAGTTGCCGAAGGCGTTGAGCTGAAAACCGGCGCCACCATCACCCGCCTTGAGCAGGCCGATGGCCGCATCGAACGGGTGTATTGGAAACAAGATGACGTTGAGCAGAGCGAGCGCTTTGATCAGGTGATCTCCACCCTGCCGCTGCCGCTCACCTGCCAGCATCTGGGCTTGCCGTGCGATCTGCACTACCGCTCCTTGCGTTTCGTCAATATGCCGCTGAAACAGGAAAACCTGTCGGACAACACCTGGCAGTACCTCTCCGACCCCCATATTCTGGCCACCCGCCTGCAGGAGCCGCGCCGCCGCAGCCCCTTTATGGCGCCTCAGGGCCAGACCTCGGTGATGCTGGAGATCCCCTGCAACCCGGGCGATGCCACCTGGCAGGCACCGCTGGCCGATCTGCGCGGTCGGGTCATCGCTGATCTGGCGAGCCTCGGCGTAGATACCGCCAAGCTTGGCGATGAGACCTTCGAAGCCCGCAGCGAGTACGCCTATCCGCTGATGGATCTTGGTTATCAGGCCCGCCGCAACGAAGCGATCAAGGCGCTGATGCCGATCAATAACCTCATCATGACCGGCCGTCAGGGGACATTCCGCTACATCTTCACCGACACCGCCATGGAGATGGGGATGATGGCCGCCGACATGGTGATCGACGGGGTGGACCGACGTCACGCCATCTTCAATCATCGCAACGAAAATACCGTGATTGAAACCCAGAGCGTGGCCTGATGGCCCCTGAATGTGGTGATCGACGGGGTGGACAGACGCCACGCCATCTTTAACCATCGCAACGAAAACACCGTGATCGAGACCCAGAGCGTGGCCTGAGGGCCGCGCCATTGGAATAGCCTCTTGGCTAAGAAAGGAGAACAGGATGACCATCCGCCCGGGTTTACTCGCCCTCACCCTGCTGCTGACCCTGAGCGGGCAGGCGCAGGCTTACTCCTACGCCGCCGCCGGCAAGGAGCCACTGATCGACGCCCGCGAGGCACTGCTGACCGCCGCCACTGACGGCAAGGATGCCAGCGCCACCTTGAGCGAGATTGCCGACGAGCTGACCTATCTGGAACAGCACCACAAGGTGGAGCTGCAAGGGCCGCTGGCCGCCGCCATCAAGGGGAAAGACGCCGCAGCAACCGCCGCCCTGCTCAACCGGGCCTACAAGGCGGAGATCGAGCGCCGCCTCGAAGGGGCCAGCCAGAATCTTGGCGACTACCAGACCGCCAAGGTGCTGGTGGTCAAGAGCAAGCGCTTCCTCGACTTGATCCTCCCCTCCCTCAGTGAAGTGGATCGCAAGGTGGCCGAACAGGCGTTGGCCAAGGTGCTCGACGCCATCGGTAACCCGGGGGTATTCGGGGTGGGCGCCAAGCCCGCCGACGCCGCCGCCTTTAGCGATGCAGAAAAAGCGCTGATGGCCGTGCTGGCGCCGCTTTGATGACCTCTCATTGATGCCGACGGCCCCCTCATCTCCGGCCCCTCTCCCGCAAGGGGAGAAGGGGGGCGTCACCACGGCCGATTACGCTTCGCTAATCGACCCTACTTGCTGATCCTGCTGCAACTGGTCTGGCTCGGCTGGCTGCTGGCCTTCCCGGTGGCGCTCGATTCCGACGATGCCCTCAATTTCGCCCACGGGGTGACGCGCTTTAGCGTGCTGGAGTTCTCCCCCCACTTTCCGGGCTACCCCGCCTTTATCTGGCTGGCGCGGCTGATCAATCTGCTGGTGGACGATCCGGCCCGTGCGGTGCAGTGGGCAAGCCTGCTCGGTAGCAGTTTGCTGGCGCCGCTCGCCGCCTTGCTGGCGGTGAGATTATGGCAACGGCCAAGCCTGCTGGCACCCGTCTGGCTGCTGGTGCTGGCACTGCCGCTCACCCCGACGCTGGCGCTCTCCGGCCTTTCGGACGGGCCCGCGCTCGCCGCCTGGCTCGGGGCGCTCTTGGCCTTGCAGCAGCGCAGAATTGCACTGGCGGGTCTGCTGCTGGGTCTATTGCTGGCGCTGCGACCCTCCTATTTTGTGCTGGCGCTACTGCCCCTGTGGCTGGGGATGGCGCAAAAGGGAACACGCATCAGATTTGTGCTCCCCATCGCGCTGGTTGGGCTTATCAGTCTGCTCTTTGTCTGGCAAGCCGATGGCTGGGCCTATTTCAGCGAGGGGCGCCGCTTTACCGACGGCCACTTTACCCTCTGGGGCAACACGGCGGCGGCCCACGGCGATCGACTGCTGAGCTGGGCGAGCACCTTCAACGATCAGCTGACCCCGCTCTGGCCGCTATTGATGGGGGCATTGCTGGTGCTGCCGCTTTGGCAACGGTCAAAAGATCACAAGGCAGCCCTATCTCCGCTCTGGACGCTCTACTGGCTCGCCCTGCTGCTCTGGACCCTGTTTGGCCAGAACCCTGACAATCCCCGCCATCTGGCCCCCGTCACCCTGCTCGGTCTCGTGCTGCTGACAGGCTGGCTGCCGCGCCGTGGCGAGTGGGTGGTCGCAGTCGCCGGATTGCTGCTGCTCGGCGCGACCTTCACCCTGCCCCGTCCGCCCGCCATGGTGCAGGCAGCAAGGCTCGCAGAGAAAAGCTGCCCGGCGCTGGTGACCCAGTGGGGGGTAAGATTGCTGCGGGAAACCACGGCACTGCCGGTGACCGATGGCTGGTACAAGGGAGATGCGGCGCTGGCGCTCTCTCAGGGAGCCTGCCGCCTCAGTCGCCGCCCCATCGCTGCGAGCGAGATGCCAACTGCAGTGCGCCAGCACTGGTTTGCCCCGCGCTTTGCCGCCGAGCCCGGACTCTGGCTCGCCATTCCCTCGCTGCAGACACCCCATGGGTAAAGTGACAAGAAACATAGAAAGAGCACAAAAATCCGCCAAGACAACTAAAAATGAGGGGAACAACTCGGTTACACTCACTGCGCATCCATAACAGACGAGTCTCCTTATGCGTGTAACCAGAGAGTGGCTGTGGGTTTTGTCGGTGCTGACCGGGGCCTGTGCCCTCCTTTTGCTGCCATTCTGGCTGCGTGGCGGCAGTCAGGGCCATGATCTGTTTCACCACCTGCTCTCCGGTCACTTCTTTGCCGTGCAACTGTGGCAAGGTGAGCTCTATCCGCGCTGGTTGATGGAGATGAACGGCGCCTTTGGCAGCCCGGTCTTTTTCTTCTATCCCCCCCTGCCCTACTATGTGAGCGCCCTGTTCGCCGGCCCCACCCCACTGGCCCACGAGGCGATGACGCCGCTGCTCTGGAGCAGCAGCGTGGCACTCTGGCTCTCCGGCCTGTTTGCCTATCTCTGGTTGCGCCCCTTTGCCGGCCACGGACGGGCGCTGGCGGCCAGTCTGCTCTATATGGCGCTGCCCTATCATCTGGCCATCGATATCTACGCCCGCTTTGCCCTGGCGGAGAGCTGGGCCTTCGTCTGGGCACCGCTGGCACTGCTGGCGCAGGATCGCCTCTGCCGCGGCGCCCCCTTTGCGCTACTGCTGCTCGCACTGGCCGTCTCCATGCTGACGCTTTCCCATCTACCAAGCACCCTGCTCATTCTGGGCTTGCTCACCCTGCGCAGCCTGCTGCTGGTCTGGCGCTACAAGAGGAGCACAACGCTTGTCAGTATCCCTGTCACCGCCGCCCCATTTATCGGCACCTTGCTGGGCCAGCTCTGGGGGTTGGCGATGGCCAGCCTGTTACTGCTGCCCGCTCTGCTGGATCAGGGGGGGATCTCCATGGAGCAGATGCGCATTGGCATGTTCGAGTTTCAGCGCAATTTCCTTGACCGTCTGCCCGAAAGTAGTAGTGACTGGCGTTTTCGCGGCCATCTGGCCTGGCTGACCCTACTCACCCTCGTCCTGCTACTGGTGGCATGGGCCGCGGCACGGGAGCCACGCCATCCAGAACTGCTGATCTGGGGCACCCTGGGCACCCTCAGCTTTTTAATGATGCTCCCCTTGAGCGAGCCACTTTGGCACCTGCTACCTCCACTACAGTTGGTCCAGTTTCCCTGGCGGCTCAATCTGCTGCTGGTGATCGCTACCGTGGCGGTGGTGGCGCTGGGCGCCCCCGCCTATCGACCATGGCAAGGGCTCTGGTGGGCGGTACTGGCCCTCACCCTGCTTTCGCAGGCGGTCTATGTGCATGAGTCGCCACTCACTCAGGCGCCGCCAAAGAGCGCGTTGGACGGGGAGTTTGACAGCAAACGCAGCGCCCGCGAATACCGGCCAAAGCAGGTGCCAAAAGGCATGTTTTCACCGACCCTGCTGGCCTGGAAAGATGAATTTCAACCCGCAGTCACCACAGAGCAGCAAGGGATCTCATGGCAGATCCTCAACTGGCAGCCACGGCAGATCGTTCTGACCGTTGATGCCCCTGCTCCTACCAAACTGATCCTGCACCAATTTGACTACCCGGGCTGGCAAGCCAAGCTGGATGAAACCTTGCCACTGACCATCAGCAGCACCCGCAATGGGCTGATACAGGTGTGGGTGCCTGCAGGTCGCCATCAGGTTACCTTCACCCTGACCGCCCGCTGGTCGGAGCGGCTCGGTTACGGCCTTTCTCTCATCGCCTGGTTGCTCTGGAGCCTGCAGCTGGCCAGTCAGATCCGCACCCTGCGGCGCCAGCGCCAAGGCTAACACCTGCCCCCTCCGGTGAGGGGGCAGGAACGCCATGCCCGACGACGCTAAAGCTGATAGAATTCCCGCTCTTCTTCTGCCGCCATAGTTCACGACCGGATAACTTATGCCCCACAGACATCCCCTCCCTCTCTCACCCCGCGTTCTCTTTATTCTGCTTGGCGCGTTGGCGGGCCTGACCCCGCTGGCGGTGGATATGTATCTGCCCGCCATTCCTGCCATTGCCCGGGATCTGGCCACCAGCATCGACGGTGCCCAGCTCACCATCAGCGCTTTTCTGGGCGGCTTTGCCATCGGCCAGCTCTTCTACGGCCCGCTCGCCGACAGCTATGGCCGCAAGCCGGTGATCCTGGCGGGGCTGGTGATGTTTGCCATCGCCTCGGTGGGCTGCGCCATGGCGGACTCCCTGCCTGAATTGCTGGCCTATCGAATGTTGCAAGCGGCAGGCGGTGCGGCGGGTTCTGTGGTGGTCAATGCCCTGCTGCGCGATCTGTTCGAGAAGGATGCGTTTTCCCGCGCCATGTCGTTCGTCATTCTGGTGATGACGCTGGCGCCGCTGGTGGCGCCTGTGGTGGGCGGCTATATCAGTGCCCACGCCGACTGGCGGGTGATCTTCTGGCTGCTGGTGGGTATCAGTCTGCTGATCTGTCTGGTGATGCAGTGGAAAATTCAGGAAACCCTGAAACCGGAGCACCGTCAGCCGCTCAAAATCGGCCAGATCCTCAAGAACTACTGGGGGGTGCTCTCCCATCGCGGCGCCATGGGTTACGTGCTGTGCGGCTCCCTCTCCAGCTCCGGCATGTTCGCCTTCTTAAGCGGCTCCCCTTACGTCTATATCGAGTACTTCAAGGTGCCGACCGAGCACTACGGCTGGCTGTTTGGCCTCAATATTCTGCTGATGATGGTGGTCACCTTCGTCAATAGCCGACTGGTGAAAGGGGTGGGCGCCGAGCGGATGCTGCAATACGGCCTGCTGGTGCTGCCCTGCGCGGGCGCCCTGCTGGTCTACAACGCCTGGAGCCAGACCGGCGGTCTGTGGGGCATCGTCATTCCGGTGGTGCTGTTTGTCGGCCATATCAGTCTGGTGGGCGCCAACGCCATGACCGGCCTGATGGGCCACTTCCCGCAATCTGCGGGCACAGCCTCGGCACTGGCGGGCACCCTGCGCTTTGGCATCGGCGCCCTGGTCGGCATTCTGGTCAACCTCAATCCGCCCCACTCGCCGCTGCCCATGGCCATTGCCATCGCCTGCTGCGGCGTGGGCTCCACCCTGAGTTACTGGCTGCTGACCGGCAAGCGAGGCGATTGATCCCCCTCCCCCGGCCAGGAAAAAGAAAGAGGCTTCCGTCAACGGAAGCCTCTTTTCGTACTGGTGGCCAGACGTTCAGAACTGGGCGCTGTTGAGCCAGAGGTGCGCCCCTATGCTCACCAGATAACCGAGCAAGATGGCAGGCAGCCACTTCAGGTGGCCAAAGAAGGTATACATGCCGTGGGCCTGTCCCATCAGGGCAACACCGGCCGCAGAGCCGATGGAGAGCAGGCTGCCGCCCACTCCGGCGGTCAGGGTCACCAGCAACCACTGCCCCAGCGCCATATCCGGGTTCATCGACAGCACGGCAAACATCACGGGAATGTTATCCACGATGGCCGACAAGCCCCCGATGAAGATGTTGGCCATGGTGGGATCCCCACCGGCATACAGCCAGTGTGACACCTGCTCCAGATACCCCATAAAGCCCAGCCCACCGACACACATCACCACCCCGTAGAAGAAGAGCAAGGTATCCCACTCCGCCTTGGCCACCTTGTTGAACACGTCAAATGGCACCACAGAACCCAGACTGCGCAACCGTACCTCATCACCATTGCGTTCATAGAGCGCACGCTTGCGGGCCAGCGAGCGCGGTAACGACTTGCGCAGATAAAACCCGAAAAACTGCAGATAACCGAGCCCCAGCATCATGCCCAGTACGGGTGGCAGATGGAGGAAACTGTGGCATAGCACCGCCGTGATGATGGTCAGCAAGAACAGCGCGACGATGCGGCGGGCCCCCCGCTTGAGATCGACCACCTCGTTATCAGCCTCCGGCACATGACGCGGCACCATCAGGCTCATCAGGATGGCCGGGACCAGAAAATTGAGCAGAGAGGGAATAAGCAGGGTGAAGAACTGGCCAAATTGCACCTTGCCCGCCTGCCACACCATCAGGGTGGTGATATCGCCAAAGGGACTGAACGCCCCTCCGGCGTTGGCGGCGATCACTATGTTGATGCAGGCAAGATTGACAAAACGCCGATCACCGTTGGCCACCTTCAACACCACGGCACACATCAAGAGCGCAGTGGTCAGGTTGTCTGCCACTGGCGAGATACAAAAAGCAAGCCCGCCGGTCAACCAGAACAGGGTGCGCAAGTGAAAGCCGGATCGCACCAGCCATGCGCGCAGGGCATCGAACAGCCGCCGATCCTCCATGGCGTTGATATAGGTCATCGCCACCAGCAGGAACAGCATCAGCTCGGCATATTCCAGCAGGGTATGGCGGAAGGCCTGCTCGGCCGCCGGACTCATCCCCTGCTGTGCATAGGCGATACCGATCAGGATCCAGATCACCCCGGCGGCCACCAGCACGGGTTTGGACTTGCGCAGTTGCAGATACTCTTCAGCCATCACCAGGGCGTAGGCCAACACAAACAATCCGACACAAAAAAGTCCGATGGCGGAGGATGTCAACAGAACTGGGCCACTACTGGCATGGGCGGGAGGGATAAACAGGGACAGCAGCAAAATAACAGGGGTGAGCGCAGACATGGTCTCTTCCTTTTAGAACCATCTGGCAATGATGCTAGCACCTGGATGAAAAGAAAAATTCATCCAGGTCAATTAACGCTTAATTGGTTTGCTGTCGAAACGCGGGATTATTTCTTGCCGAAACCCGACTGCTTGAGGGTATAGCCTGCGCTGTTTTGCCAAGCATCCAGACCGCTGCGGTTATTGCCCGCCACCAGACTGGCCGCCAGACTCGGGCTGTTGAACAGCTGATCGGCGGTAAAGACAAAGCCACCCTGACTGCGGGGCACTATGACCCCCTTTTCCAGCAGTTCGTGACGCAGCTCGATCACCGCTTCACGCAGGGAGGCGGCATCCTCGCCATTGGCGGTGGAACCGGCCAGCACCATAAAGCCCGGATTTTGCCGCTTGCCCACCGGATAACCGTGGGCCTCTGCCCCTTTGCCGTTGAAGTGGTAGAGCTCGCGCTCCCCCGGCCGGTTGTCGGAGAGTGCCTTTTGCAGGGTCATCAGCTCGTTGTAGATCTCGATGGGGACGACGGCAGCCTGCTTGTTGCCCTTGCTATCGATGATAAAACTGACTTGCTTGTGTAACATCCTTGCTCATCCTGTGACCCATGGAAGCCCCTATTCTAACCACCTCGGGCAAGCGGGATCCAGCGAGGATCCACTGCTCTTTTGCCGCCTTGATCACTAACTGGCACTCTTGATCAGCCGTAAGGGGTGTTGATCAATGCTGGCCGTGCTAGCGTACCAAGCATGATGAAAGCCATTGACCATCAAACGGTTATCCCATGCTGACCCTGCGCAACCTCTGCAAAAGCTTCGATAACGGCAGTGAACGACTGCCGCTGTTCCACCATCTCGATCTCGCCCTCCCCGCTGGCGAGATCACCCTGCTGCTGGGCCAAAGCGGCTGCGGCAAGTCCACCCTGCTCAATCTGATCGTCGGGCTGATTGCACCGGATGAAGGGGAGATCTGGCTGGGGGAGACCCGGATCGACACCCGCTCCCCCGACGAGCGGGCGCGCCTGCGGGGCCGCCATTTCGGTATCGTCTATCAGGATTTCAACCTGCTGCCGACCCTGAACGTGGCCGAGAATCTGGCCCTGCCGCTCGCCATTAACGGTATGCCACCGGATGAGACAAAGATTGACCAGTTGCTGCACCGGCTCGATATGAGCCACAAGCGCCATGCCTGGCCGGAGCAGCTCTCCGGCGGTCAGCGACAGCGGGTGGCGCTGGCCCGCGCCCTTATCCATCAACCTAGTTGGCTGCTCGCCGACGAACCCACCGGCAGCCTTGATGAGCACAATGCCGAACAGGTAATGGCGTTGATGGTGGCGGCAGTGCGGGGCACAGGCGCAGGCTTGCTGCTGGTGAGCCACAACCCCGCCTATGCCGAGCTGGCCGACAGGGTGCTGCGCCTCGAAGGGGGTCAACTTATCGAGCTCAAGGGGCCCCGTCATGACTAAACAGCAACTGCACCTACCGGGAGCACGCTGATGCTGCCACTCAAAGCGCTGCTGCGCCTCTATCGCAGTCACCCTTGGTTGCTGCTGATGAGTCTGGCCGGGCTGGTGCTGGGAGTGTCGCTGGTGGTGGCCATCGAGCTGCTCAATCACAGCGCTCGCACCAACTTTGTCGCCGCCCGCAGCCAGCTGGCAGGGGAAGCCAACTACCGGCTGGCTCCTGCAGGCGGGCTGGATGAGCAGCTTTACGTGCAGCTGGTGACCAGCCAGCCCGCCCTCGATGCCATGCCCCAGCTCCATGGCTGGCTCAAGGATGAAGAGGGGCGCAGCTTTCAACTGCTGGGAATGGATCTCTTCAACCCCGGCCCCCTGCGCCAGCTGTTTGGCGCCCAACCCGCAAGCGAGCCCGACTTTTCCCTCAACCGTGCCGACAGCATCTGGCTGGCAACCCCCGAAGCGGAGCGCCTTGGCTGGCAAGCGGGCCAGAGTCGCCGCTTTGTGCTGGGTGGCAGCGATGGCGCCAGCGCCCTGACCCTGACGCTGGCGGGCACGTTTGAACCGGGCGCCGTGCCCATGGAGCGACTGCTGATAACCGACATCGGCCTCGCCCAACCGCTGCTGGGCAAAGCGGGTCGGCTCGATCGCATCGTCTTCAAATTAAGCGACGCCGAGGCTCGCACCCTGCAGGCCACCCTGCAAACCGATTATCCGAACCAGCCCTTGTGGCTTGAGCCCATCAGCCCGGCGCTCGATGCCAGCCAGCTTGGTGATGCGCTGGCCCTTAACCTGACGGCGCTGTCACTGCTCGCTATGGCGGTGGGATTGTTTCTGGTGTTCAACGCCCAGCGATTTGTCCAGAGCGTGCGCCGCCCCCAGCTGGCCCAGTTGATCATTCTGGGAATGGGGCCGAGTCGGGTGCTACGTTGGCTCATCCTGGAGCTGTTTATTCTTGCCACCCTCGGCACCCTGCTAGGGGTGCTGCTGGGGAGCCTGTTGGCGCTGGCACTGATGGGCCAGCTGACCCAGGCGCTGGCCGATCTCTATGGGCCCAACCCCATCGATCTGCTTCGCCTCTCCCCTGTGAGCCTGCTCAAGGCGCTGTTGATCGGGCTGCTCGGCACGCTGACCGCCAACCTGCCCGGCTGGTGGCAACTGCTGAGCCAATCCCCCCTCGAACTGCGCGCCGGCAGCAGCCGCCCTCCCGCTCATCCGTGGCGACGGCGCGTGCTGGCCATCGTCATCTTGCTGCTGTGCGCTCTGTGCCTGTGGTTGCCGCAAACCGGTCTCACCGGTGCGCTGTTTATCGCCGGAGGCTGGCTGCTGGCCATGGCGCTCTGGCTGCCCGATGCCCTGCGCGGCCTGCTTGGCTGGTTGCGACGGCGCGCGGGCGGCCCCCTCACCGCCCGGCTCGGGGTGGCCGAGACCCTCTATCACCTCGATCGCACCGCCATCGCGGTGATGGCGTTGCAGCTGGCCATCGCGGCGGCCATCGGCATCGGGGTCATGGTGTCGAGCTTTCGCTCAAGCGTGGAGATCTGGCTCGGCCAGCGTCTGGCCGCCGATCTCTATGTCACCGCCCCCAAGGGGGTGGCGGGCAACAAGGGCACCTTGAACGAAGCCACCCTTAAAACTCTGCTCGCCAATCCGCTGGTGAGCGCCGCCTCGCGCCGCTCGGTGCACCCTGCCCGCTGGCAGGGGCAGCCCATCGAGTGGGCGCAGATGGACTTTATTCCCCAGCTTAAAGCGGCCTATCCGCTGCTGGCCGGACGCTGGCCGACCCGTCCCGACGAAGTGCTGGCGAGCGAACCGCTGACGGTGCGCCTCGGGGTCAAGGTGGGCCAGCAGTTGGCGATCAGCGGTGAGCAGGGGCCAAGGCAGTTCACCGTCACCGGCGTCTATCAGGACTACGGCAGCGACAAGGGGCAAATCCTGCACGCCTTCGAGGCGGGAGCGGTGCAATCCCTCGCCCTATTTAGCAACGACCCCGAACAGCTGACCGACCGCCTGCGCGAGCGCTTTGGCGAGCAGCTCAATCTGCTGTCAGCCCCCGCCATCCACAGCGCCGCCCTCAAGGTGTTTGATCAGACCTTTGTGGTAACCGAGCTATTGAAATTGCTGATCCTCGGCATCGCCTTTGTCGGGATCGGCTCGGCCTTTATGGTGCTGGGGCTGGCACGCCGTGGCGAGCTGCAGACCTTGCAGAGTCTGGGCTTGAGCCCCCGCCACTGCCGCCGTCTGCTGGTATGGCAAGGGCCGGGATTGGGGCTGCTCACCGCCCTGCTGGCGCTGCCGGTGGGGTATGGCCTCGCCTGGGTGCTGATCGAGGTGGTTAACCCCCGCGCCTTTGGCTGGCGCCTCGCCTTCGAGGCCGCCCCCCTCCATGCCGTCACCGCCCTGTTGCTGGCGCCGGTCTGTGGCGCATTGGCCTCCTGGTATGCGGCAAGGAGAGTGGTATGAAATATCGGTTAGCGCACTGGCTAAGCCATGGCTTGACGACCCCATTGACCACTTCCCTCTCTCCGCCCCTTCTTAAGCGCAGAGAAGAGCAGAGTGCGGCATTGAACCATCCCCTCTCCCTTCGGGAGAGGGCCAGGGTGAGGGGGATCTTGTCCTCCTTACGGCCCCTGTGGCTCGCCGCCCTCTTGATCCCGCTGATTGCCATGATCGGCAGCGCGCAGGCCAGCGATCTGGGCGCCCTGCTCGGGGGTGGCAACGACAGCTTTAAAAAGGTGCTGCCGGGGCAAACTATCCAATTGCCGGAGGATCACGCCGCCCACCCCGATTACCGCTCCGAGTGGTGGTATCTCACCGGCAACCTCAAGGATGAACAGGGGCGCGAATATGGCATGCAGTGGACCCTGTTTCGCCAAGGGATCGAACAAGATCTTCGCACCGGCAACCCCTGGCTCACCCCCCAGCTCTGGCTGGCCCAGTTTGCCATCACGGATCTCGACCGTGGCACTCACCAGCAAGATGAACGGGCCAGTCGGCAGGGGCCGGGGCTGGCGGGGGCCAGCGGCGGCCAATATTGGCTCAAGGAGTGGCGACTTGCCTCGCAAGGGGCTGCGCTCTTCCCCGCCACCCTCAAGGTGCAGAGCAAGATTGGCGAGCTGAACCTCACCGTCACCGCCGCCAAGCCGCTGGTGCTGCAAGGCAAGGCCGGTTACAGCGAGAAGAGCCCGGGCAACGCCTCCTTTTACTACTCCTACCCGCGCCTCACTCTTCGCGGCACCCTGACTCGCGATGGCGAGACCCGCACCGTCACCGGACAAGGGTGGTTTGATCACGAGTGGAGCAGCTCGGTATTGGCCGAATGGCAATCGGGCTGGGACTGGTTTTCGCTGCAACTGGCCGATGGCCGCGAGCTGATGCTGTTTCGCCTGCGCACCAAGGCGGGCCGCGCAGAGCCCGAGAACCGCTACGGCATTTTGATTGAGCGGGATGGCAGCAGCCGGGTGCTCGCCCCCGACGCCATTCGCCTTACGCCGGGCAACACCTGGCGCGGCCCCAAGGGGCAGGATTACCCCGTCGAGTGGCAGCTAAACGCCGCCGGGATGAACCTCACCATCAAAGCGCGTCAGCCCAATCAGGCCATGACAGGCCGCTTTGACTACTGGGAGGGTGCAGTCTCTGTCTCGGGGGATGCCAAGGGGGTCGGCTATCTGGAAATGACCGGCTATTAAGCCTGCGGCCATCGCCGGTTATCCCTTATTCTGACGCTCGCTTAAAAAGCGGGGCGCTATCAAGAACTCATTAAAATCCGACAACTTGGACAGCTTTTTACTCAACACTTTTTACTCAACAAGGGAAGTCAGCGTTTGATACCCTGCGGATGAGGTCTCATGGCGTATTTTCGTACAGCCCCCATGGCGACAGCATTAACCGGTTTGATTCGTTCAATTCATATGCAACATGCACAAGGATGGCATTTATGTGGCAAGAGATCTGGCAGACCATCGTCTCCGAGTTCACCGATATTCAAGATATCAAGCAGATGACCCAGATTGTATTGCGCCTGCTGGTGGCTGGTCTGCTCGGCGGTCTATTAGGCTACGAACGTGAACAGAAAGGGAAAAGTGCCGGTATCCGCACCCATATGCTGGTCAGTATTGGCGCCGCCCTGTTCGTGCTGATCCCCCAGCAAGCTGGCGCATCAACTGCCGATCTGACCCGGGTGTTGCAGGGTCTCACTGCCGGGGTGGGATTTCTGGGGGCTGGCACCATCATTCTGGGCACCCGACAAACAGAAACCAAGGGGCTGACCACGGCCGCCGGTATCTGGGTCACCGCAGCCATCGGTATTGCCGCGGGTATGGGCCGAGAGTCCACCGCGGTGCTCGCCACCCTGATCGCGCTGTTTATTCTGACCATCGTGCCTTGGCTGCTGGGGATCAAAAAAGAGGGCCGTGAGTAATCCTCCCCCCCCACTGACTGCGGCCCTCTGCAGATACCGGCCACCCGAGTGGTCGGTCTGCTCGATGACCCGAAACCCATAGCCCTTATAACAGGGCATCACAGTGATATTGCCCAGCCATTCCAGTCACTTGGCGCCAGTAGCCAAGGATGCCTTATCTGTTTATTTATTAAACTCCCCTCGCCCACTCAACCCACAGCCAACTTGGCTCAAGGCTGATCCCCGTCAAAAAACCTTTCAAAATACGAGCGATAACTAACTTTTTGCTCACTTTGATTGGTCGCCGTTTGATATCTTTCTCATCCGGCACTCATAGCCCCAAAGGCAGCCGAGGTAAGCCCATGATTTACCCATTTTCAATCTGGTTAAAAGCAGTACTCGGGGAGCTGTAACCCCGTGCGGTAGCAATATCAATTTTTTTCAATAAATAAAAATTATTGGATTATCTTTATGGCTTGATTACTCACACCCGTCATTAATACTTCCTAACCTTCATATATTCAATATTTAAAAGGTGTACAGTTGGAATCATTAATACAGTTTGGTTATGACGTTTTTGGTATAGATAAAGTTTCAGCTTTAGTGATGATACTTTTTGTAACCGTATTTAAAATTGTCAAAACACGCATAGATCGCTATAAAAATGAACGGCATAGTAGAATTTCTATTTTTATAGAGGAAATTAAAAAAAACTCCACTACTTACCATATAGTTACAGAGCAAATATTTCAAAACAGATTTGGCACGATTATAGACTACCCTGCAATAAAATTATTAACAAAAACTAAATCACCCAGCAAAAATATTCAAGATTATCTTTTTGGGAAAAGTTACTTAAAATACAATCAGCAAAAGCAGCAGTTAGAATACAAAACCAAATTTGGGCTGAGACAACTCAAGATATACAAAGTGATTTATATGTTTGTATATTACATCTCTGCGATGTCAGGGCTTTTAATGATTGTACAAATGCCTGCGTATCCACTCAATGGACATATAGGGTTCAGCGTTTATTTATTTGCTATATTGGCATTATTGACTTTGGCATATATGAGCGTAGAGGAATATGTAAAAATCACCTCATCCATTGACCTAATAAAAAGAATAGGCAGCCCTTTATAAAGCAACTTTTAAACATTTTATTGGAAGTAAATAATGGACCATTTAGATATCATTAACAAAGAGTTTTTAAATTGGAAATGGCTATTGAGTTATCCAAACATACTCGAAAATCTTAATGCATATAGACAATTTTTTAACTTATTCCAAAATGAAAAACCCCAAGACTCTGACTTCATTATTAAAGGTGAGAGCAATGAATCTACCCTCGAAGATATCACGGCTATTTTCAGTACGACATCCTATATCATGTCAACTTCATCTAAAGGACGATTTATATGCTCTATTCAAGAAAAGGAAATCGCGGCTGAGTGTCTGCTCGCATTTGTTCTGGGCGTTGATAAGCGTACTCAAGGGATTATCAACGCTATTTTTTACAAGAAAGGATTTAAAAGAGAACTGGCTTCTGAACAAGAAAAAATAAATGAGACCATCAGAGACCTAAAAAAGAAATCTAAAGAATACGATTTAAATATAGAAGAATTATTAAATAATTTAAACAACGAACTTCGGATCGGCCAGCAAGCTGTAATTGAATTAACATCTGCATGTAACTCCTTGAGAATTGAAAGTGACAAACAGAAGAAAGCAGTTCTTGATATTGAAGAAATTAAAAACAATCTAGATGGTGCATTGAAACTTGAGCTGGAATCCAAAATAAGGCATGCATCACAAGGCTATGATGATTCAATTAAAGTTTTGCGCGAAGCATTAGAAGCAGAAAAGTTAGCATCCAAACAAAGATTTGATAGTTTTGTTGATGCATATAAAAACAAAATGAAACTTAAGGCTCCTGTTCAGTATTGGTCTGAAAATGTGAGGCATCACAAGAAATCAGCATTCAGATTTGGCATGGCTAGTATATTTCTATCTTTAATTATTTTTTTACCCATCGCTTATGTCGCATGGCAAATACTTGCTAGCGAACAAATTATATGGGGTAAAGTGGGTGTTGTTGCGTTCACAACATCCCTTGCAATATGGTTGATTCGAATTCTAGTTAGAATGTATTTAAGTCATAATCATATGCAAATGAACTCTCAAGAAAGAGTGGTAATGACGCAAGCATACTTGGCTTTAATTAGCGAAGGAGGAGCATCTTCAAACGAGGAGCGCAATTTAGTATTGCAAGCTATATTTAGACCTGTATCGACAGGAATTATTACTGACGATGCATCACCTCATAGCCTCGTTGAATTTATCAACAAGATAAAAAAATAGTAACCCAGTTGTCAGATAAAACACTATCAATTTAAGTTTATCTACAGACCCTATTAAATCTTATCTCCTCGTTCCCCAGCGATTGAATAAATGCCAAAGTACGGCGATTAAACTGCTCCGGCTGCTCCACATTGCAGACATGGCCACACTGTTCGATCACCGCCAGTGAGGAGCTGGCATCGCGGGCCACCTGTTCGCGTACCGGTGCCAGAAACATATGATCCTCCTCCCCCATCACATAGAGGGTGGGAATGGGCAGGGAGCGTTCGCGGAAGTAACGCATCAGCGGGTTAACCTCGGTGGCGAGGCGGAACCAGCGTTTGAACTCTTTCTGGCAGAGCTTGCGGGCCTCGCGCACAAAGAGGTTGCGCGACTCCTGATGGTGCTGGCGCGGCATGATGATGAAGGCAAACAGCCGGTAGAGCCACATATAGGGCAGGAAGTGCTGGCCGAGTCGGCCCAGCTGCACCAGCACCCGCGAGCGGATATCGAGCCGCAGGATGGCGCCCCCCAGTACCATGCTTTTCACCCGCTCCGGGCAGAGTTCGGCCAGATGGCGAATAAGGATGGTGCCAAGGGATATGCCGACAAAGTGGGCGCGGCGGATATCGAGATGATCGAGCAGCCGAACGATATCTTCGGTCACTTCCCGAAAGCTGTAGTGGCCCTTGACCACCTGTTGCAGTTGGTGGGACTGGCCGTGGCCGCGCAAGTCCAGCAGCAGCACGTTGAAGTGCTCGCGATAGGCGCGCAGCTGCTTGAACCAGATGGAGGAGCTGCCACCGGCGCCGTGGACAAACACCACCCAATCCCGCTCGGGACCCAGTTCGAAAGTCTTGTGATACAACATCCAATAGGCTCCCTTGGTGATGGGGGGTATACTCGGCTGCGCGCATATTAACAGAACAGGCCCGCCGATAGATATGCGCCTGACATGACCCGGATCACCCCTTGCGCGAGAACCCACCATGGATTTGACCCGTTTGCGCCACTTTCTGCTGACCCTGCCGGGCGCCACCGAAGATACCCCGTTTGGTCCGGAGATCCTGGTCTACCGCATCGCGGGCAAGATGTTTGCGCTGGTGGATTGGCAGGCCGAGCCGCTCACCATCAACCTCAAGTGCGAACCCGAGCTGGCGTTGCTGCTGCGCGAGATCCACCCCGAGGTCAAACCGGGATGGCATATGAACAAGCAGCACTGGAACACGGTGACGTTAACCGATGCGCTGCCGGACGATCGGTGGCAGGGCTGGGTGCACCACTCCTATGAGCGTGTTGTCGCGGGTCTGCCCAAAGCCAAACGGCCACAAGCGCCACGCCCCCTCCAACCCACTGACGACCAGACCTTATGACCCCGGAATTACGTATTGTCCCCCTTAGCGAGGCACATATCCCCGCCCTCGTGACCCTGTTTGAGCAGGCGGTGCGACGCAGCGGCCCCGAGCACTACAGCGCCGAACAGGTGGAGCAGTGGGCGCTCGGTTCACAACATCCCGGCTTTGTCAGCCAGTTGCGCGAACACCACGGCTGGGTGGCGGAGCTTGGCAATGTGCCCCTCGGTTTTGTCACCCTGAGCCCCGATGGCCACCTCAGTCTGCTCTATGTGAGCGCCGACCATCAGCGCCAGGGACTGGGCAATCTGCTGCTCACCACGGCGCTGGCGGGGGCTCGGGCGCTCGGTCTGAAGCACATCACCACCGAGGCCAGCGCCTTCAGTTATGAGCTATTTTTACGACATGGCTTTACGTTGACCGGGCTGGAGTGCGTAGAGCGGGGCGGAGTCAGTTTTACTCGCCATCGCCTGCACTGCTGCTTGCCAAGCTAGGGCAAGCCACTAAAATACGCTTAATTTTCGTATTGTTACTGTATTGAGGCAGCAACCATGGTGGTAGAAAGTGAAGGCTATATCTCGCTGATCGAGTATCTGGTGGAGAGTTTGGGACTGTTTGAATCCCAACAGCAGAGCAACGGTGAAGAGACCATCGAAGATCTGGTCAGTGGCCGTGTTGCCAGCAACCTGATGGCTATTTGCGAGCAAAATCCCCAGCTCGATGCCAAGGTGCGTTTTGCCATTATGCAGGAGGCCGACGCCGTGGTCGCCGATCTGGAAGAGGTGCTCTCCGCCGTCTGGCTGCGCGCCCCGACCCCGGAACAAAAAGCCTTCCTCATCGAGTTTATCGACCTTATCAAGAACCTGTTCGACAGCGCCATCGGCTGATCTGCCGCTTGGTTCTCCCGCCCAACGCAAGGTTTCAGAACAGCAGATAAGGAAAAGGGCCGCCTTGGTGGGCAGCCCTGCTTGCTATCATTTTCAATCCACCCATGCGTTCATTCATCAGGTGGTTTTCAAGGCAAGAAATGTGTCTGGACTTTGCATCCGATCCCTGGACGCTACCTAGTTAGTCCCGACTAGTCGCAATAAGTTCCCTCCTCCGACCATTTATTTTCACTTTTATTAAGAAATCGACTACAAACCTGTTCAGCGGTTCAGGCTGGGCGGCAAACAGACTCCAATGCCACCCAATCCGCAGTAGCCATCCGGATTTTTCTCCAGATATTGCTGATGGTAATCCTCGGCGTAGTAGAAGGGCGCCAGCGGCAGAATACGGGTGGTGATGGCACGGCTGTCGCCGCTCGCCGCCATCGCCTGCTGATAGGCCGCCATGCTCTGCTGGGCAATGATCTGCTGGCTCTCGTCGCCATAGAAGATCACCGAGCGGTACTGGGTGCCCACATCGCCCCCCTGCCGCATCCCCTGCGCCGGATCGTGCTGCTCCCAGAACAGTCGGAGCAGATCGCCGTAGCTGATCACCGCCGGATCAAACACCACCTGCACCGTCTCGGCATGGCCGGTCAGCCCGCTACACACCTCTTTGTAGGTGGGATTCTGGGTAACACCGCCCTGATAACCGGCCGCGGTGGAGTAGACCCCCGGCTGCTGCCAGAACAGGCGCTCAACGCCCCAGAAACAGCCCATGCCAAACCAGGCCACCGCCATCCCTTCTGGCCAGGGGCCCTGGGTCGGGTTGCCGTTCACCGCATGCTGCTGACCAATCACCATCGCTTCGCGTCGTCCCGGCAGGGCATCTGCCGGTGAAATAATCTGTTCCATGAATTCTGTCCTTGTATAAAACCCTGTGAAATCACACAGCTGACGAAAAGGAGCATCGAAGATAGCAGTTTATCGCGCCGGATCAACCGGCGGGCCCCTTCCCGCTCGCCCCGTCATACCATCTAAGCCTCCCGCCCCCCTTCCCCGATCCGCACGGCCAAGCCGTCTCTGGTAGACCAGAAACAGTCAAAATCAATATTTAGTCTTGATTTGTGAATTAATTTTCATATATTGAGCCAATCGCTGTTTTTTTATGGAAGAAATATCAAGTGCGTGAACGCGAACCCAGTCTGGTCAATGCCTTTCGGCAATCCACCCCCTATGTCAATGTGCATCGGGGTGCCACCTTTGTGCTAATGATGGGGGGAGAAGCCATCTGCCACCCCAACTTCGCCAATATCGTCAGCGATATCGCCCTGCTGCAGACACTGGGCATACGCCTGGTGCTGGTGTTTGGTTCACGTCCGCAAAATGATGAAGCGCTGGCCCGCGCCGGTATCGAGGCCCAGTATCACAAGCGGATCCGGGTCACCGATGACGAAAGTTTCACCATCATCAAACAGGTGTGTGGCGGCCTGCAATACGACATCACCGCCCAGCTCTCCATGGGGCTCGCCAATACCCCGATGCAAGGCGCGCGGATCAGCGTGGTGAGCGGCAACTTCGTCACCGCCCAGCCGCTCGGGGTGGATGATGGCATCGACTTTTGCCACAGCGGCCGGGTGCGCCGCATCGACGTGGAGGGGATCACTCGCCAGCTCGATCAGAAGAGTCTGGTGCTCATCTCCCCCATCGGCTGCTCGGTCACCGGCGAGAGCTTTAACCTGAGCTCGGAAGAGGTGGCGCGTCGGGTGGCGGTCGATCTCAAGGCGGACAAGCTCATCTGCTTTAGTAGCACCCAGGGGGTCATGGACAGACGCGGCGAAGCCATCTCCGAGCTCTTCCCCGAGCAGGCCGAAGAGCTGCTGGTGGAGCTGGAGCAGGCGGGTGAAGAGATGTCCGGCACCGCTCGCTACCTGCGCGCGGCCATTGCCTCCTGCCGCGGTGGGGTGCCCCGCTCCCATCTGGTGAGCTATCAGGATGATGGCGCCATGTTGCAGGAGCTGTTCAGCCGTGACGGCCTCGGCACCCAGATCGTGCGGGAAAGCGCCGAGCAGGCCCGCGCCGCCACCATCGAGGATATCGGCGGCATTCTCGATCTCATTCGCCCGCTGGAGGAGGAAGGCATTCTGGTGCGCCGCTCCCGCGAGCAGCTGGAGATGGAGATCGACAAGTTCACCATCATCGATCGCGATGGCCTGATCATCGGCTGCGCGGCCCTCTACTGCTTTATGGAAGAGGCGATGGCGGAGATGGCCTGCGTCGCCATCCACCCCGACTATCGCAACTCCAACCGGGGAGATCAGCTGGTGGCCAAGGTGGCCGAGCGGGCCAAGCGGCTTGGCATTCGCCGCCTGTTTGTGCTCACCACCCGCTCCATCCACTGGTTCCGGGAGCGGGGCTTCGATCCGCTGGAAGTGGAAGATCTGCCGGTGGCGCGTCAGCGTCTCTACAACTGGCAGCGCCGTTCCAAGGTTTTGTCAAAGACCATTGCCTAAGTCATTGATTCTGCGTTGAGTTAGCCGACAATTTGAACTTTTTCACAAACTCGATTGACAGTGCAATCCAACGCAGGGTATTTCTAAATGCACTCCACCGCCTTGGTGGAGCCAGAAGAGGAGCGCTGCCCAGGCAGCCCAAGGGAGGACGCCGGCGTCCGGTGAACTTGGGTCAGGGGGAGCAGCGCCGAGACGAATGAGGAGACTGGTGACCTCAACGTCGGCTGCGGGGGCTGAATCCCCCGGGTTGTCATCGGTAGTGATCATCCCCCACCGCGCCCTGTCAGGGGCGGTACGGGATGGGCTCTGCAGGTGGAGTGCTTCTGGCCGGGATAGCTTCGTTCATTCCTGCCATTTTCAGCCTCCTCCTCTCTTTTTTGCCCGATGGAACCGGAATCTTAAATTAAGACAGGAGTAAGCAATGAGCCCGATCAATGTCGCCAAGTTTGGCGGAACCAGTGTCGCCAACGCCGCGGCCATGAACCACTGCGCCGATATCGTGCTGGCCAATCCCGCCACCCGGATGGTGGTGCTGAGCGCCAGCGCCGGTGTCACCAACCTGCTGGTCGCCCTGGCACAAGGGGAGCTGGACGAAGCGGGCCGCGACGAGCAGCTAGCCAAACTGGCCGGGATCCAGCAGGCCATTCTGACCGATCTCGGCAACCCCGTTGATGTGAGCGCCCTTATTCATGGTCAGCTGGACGAGATCCGCCTCATGGCCCAGCAAGCTCACCAGCATACCGATGCGGAGCTGGCCGATCGCCTCATCGCCTGCGGCGAGCTGATGTCTACCCGCCTCTTTACCGAGCTGCTGCGCCAGCGCGGCGTCAAGGCCCACTGGCAGGATGTGCGCCAGCTGATGCGCACCGACAGCCGCTTTGGCAAGGCCACCGTCGATCTGGCCACCACCCGAACCCTTTGCCAGCAGACGCTGGGCCCGCAGCTGGGCGACAGCCTTATCATCACCCAGGGCTTTATCGGCGCCGATGGCGATGGCCGCACCACCACGCTCGGTCGCGGCGGCTCTGACTACAGCGCAGCCCTGCTCGCCGAAGCGCTCGATGCCGCCACTATCGAGATCTGGACCGATGTGCCCGGCATCTACACCACGGATCCGCGCCTCGTCACCCGCGCCCGCCCCATTCCCGAAATCAGCTTTGTCGAGGCGGCCGAGATGGCCACCTTCGGCGCCAAGGTGCTGCACCCCGCCACCCTGCAACCGGCGGTACGCCAGAATATTCCGGTGTTTGTCGGCTCTGCAAGGGACCCGGCCGCCGGTGGTACCTGGATCCGCGCCAGCACAGATTCAAGCCCGCTGTTTCGCGCCGTCGCCCTGCGCCGCCAGCAGGTGCTGGTGACCCTGCACAGCCTCAACATGTTCCACGCCTACGGCTTTCTGGCGGAAGTATTCGGCATTCTGGCCCGTCACCGCATCTCGGTCGATCTCATCACCACCTCGGAAGTGAGCGTGTCGCTGACCCTGGATCACACCGGCAGCCAGAGCAACGGCGAGCCGCTCCTGAGCGACAAGGTACTGGCCGAGCTGGGGCAACTCTGCAAGGTAGAGGTGGAAACCGGTCTGGCACTGGTGGCGCTCATCGGCAACCGGATGAGCGAAGTGAACGGGGTGGGCAGTCAGGTCTTTGACGCCCTGCGCGAGCACAACATCCGGATGATCTGCTACGGCGCCAGCGCCCACAACCTCTGCTTCCTGGTCAAAGAGAGCGAGGCGGGCAATATCGTCAACCGCCTCCATCAGGAGCTGCTGGACTGATCCTCACCCGAGGCAATTTAGAACACGCAACAGGGCGCCTACAAGGCGCCCTGTTCATTTGTACTCCGCAAAGGTATTGGCTCAGGCAAGGCTGGTGGCAGGCAACTGGCAGGCCACAGCTTCGCGGCGCAGTTGCTGCAAGCGGGCCAGCAGCCCGGTCTGGCCGAGCTCCGTCTCCTGAGGCGAGAGATTGTTCACCAGCAGCGGATAGTGATCCGTCACCGCCTGCATCAACCAGTCGAGGCGACGCAGGGTGAGCGGGCCGCAGCTCTGGCCGCTCAGATCATCGGCCACATCGAGCCGGTGGCTGCGATACATGTCCCGCCACCAGTTGGCGATCAGCGCCTCGTCGCTTGCCAGTGCGGCGCTCCACTCCCCTTGCAGGGCGTGCAGGCGGGCCAGCACGGGCGCACTGGCCCCTTCACGGATCAGGTGATGGATCTCCCGTTTGACCCATTTCAGACAAAGCTCGCGCCAGTAGCGAAATTGCGGCAAGGGATCGGCCTCATCGAGCCAAAGCCCTGACAGGGTGCGGCTCTC
This sequence comes from Aeromonas allosaccharophila, assembly GCF_000819685.1. GTDB lineage: Bacteria > Pseudomonadota > Gammaproteobacteria > Enterobacterales > Aeromonadaceae > Aeromonas > Aeromonas allosaccharophila. Next base: position 72,185 of record NZ_CDBR01000082.1, read on the forward strand.
CAGCCGCTCCGGTACATGGAACTGCGGGTCGACCAGACCATTGGAGTTGTATTCAAAGCGGGGATCGAAGGTCCACATATAGCCAAAATCGAACACGCTGATCTGCTCGCCGTCATCGAGCAGGTTGCCCGGGCTCGGGTCCCAGTCAAACCAGCCCCAGCGGGCCAGCTCCCCCTGCACCTCCAGCATCTGGGCCAGATTACGTTCGTTGAGCTGATGCACCGGCACACCCCGCAACCAGGGGGAGACCAGCACTCCGGCCCGCGCCGATCCAAAGCTGGTGCAGACCACATGGGAGAGGATGGTGGGGTGCAGCTCGCGCAGCGCCTCGATTTCACGCCGCCGCTCCAGCTCGGTCAGAAAAGCGGTCTTGCCATCGAGGTTGGCCACCAGCGAATCCTGACGCCGCCGCTTGAGACACCAGTGGTGCCCCTCCACCTTGAGGTGAAACACCTCGGCGGTGAGACCGTGACGATAGACCTTGATCACAGCCGGATGGGTATCCTTCAGTTTGACCAGCTGGGCCAGCGGCAACGGGCAGTCACGCTCGCGCCCGATCCGGATCTCTTCCTTGCTCTCCAGCATGCGCAGCAATCTGGCCTGGCGCGCCATCACCTTAGGATTCATACATGTACCTCCTGTCGCTATTGAGAGACTAAACAGCGCCTTTCTCCCAGGCCAGCGGCAAAACCCCATGATGACGCTTTCATCACATATTCCGTGCAACCCCTCGATCGGGATCACAATTTGCAAGGTTGAACTGTAACCAAATATTCATTGAGTGGTCATTAAATTGACAACCCGGAACAAGGCCCGCACCATCGGGTCAAACTCTATGCGGATGAACGATCTCTCCCTCACTCGCTCAAAGGATGAGCTTATATGAATCGCCCCTCCTCAGGCCGCCCCCGCGTCCTGAGTCTGCCCTCTCTGCTGCTTGCCCTGCTGGGCGGATTGCTGCTGCTGACCCTGTTGTTGCCGCTTATCAATCCCGGTAGCTGGCTGGGCCGTGCCCAACCGCTGGTGCTGGGCCCCGCCGACAATCCGCTGGCCACCCTCACCCGCCACGCCCTGCTCTATAAAAGCGACAGCCGCGGCCTCTATCTGGTGGTACGGAGCCAGTGGCAGTTGCGAGGGCCGCTGCAAGCGGGGGACAAGGTGCGGGTAGAGCTGCTCAACGACAAGGGGGAGCGGATCGACCAGCTCAGTCAAGCGGTGGATAAGCGTCAGGTGTGCCGCAATAACCGCTGCTCGCTGGATCTCAACAGCACCCTGCGCGCCCCGGACGATGCGCTGGCCAGCCGCTATCAGCTACGCATTGGTCTGCTGCTCAAAGATCGCCCCGAGAGCGGCAATTTCAGCCAGATCCTGCAAACCCTGCCGGAGCAGGGCTTCAACCTCACCTATCTGGTGGTGAGCCTGACGCTGGTACTGGCCCTGAGCGCCGCCGTGCTCAAGACGGTGCTGCCAACGCTGCGCCGCAGCCTGCGCTGGCGGATCATCGGCAGCCTGCTGCTCGGCAACCTCACCTTCGTGCTGCTGCACGGCTTCGTGGTGTTCAAGCTGGGGGAGTTTCTGCTCTGGTCAGGCTTTCGGCCGGAGCACTACTATCTCGCCTGGGGCAGCATGGTGCTGGGCTGGAGCCTCTGCGCGCTGGCGGGTTTCAACCTCTATATGGGACTGGTCTTTACCGCGCTTTCGGGAATAGGCCTGCTCGCCAACTTTATGAAGATCGCCATCTACGGCGTGCCGCTCGGGGGTGATGATTTTGGCAACCTGCTGGCGCTGCTGCGGATCCTGCTCGACCAGCACCCCATCCTGCCCATCTTCACCCTTTTACTGGCACTGTTTCTCTGCTGGCGCTTTGCCCTGTCACGCTGGGTGCTGCGCACCGCCGCCGCCACCGCCACCTTCTTTGCCCTGTGCGTGTTTGCCACCCAGACCGGCAACAAGCTGCTGGGGGCCAACATTCGTTACGTGGACCGTGCGGTCAACTACCACAGGGACATCATCCGCTCCGGCCCCGGCCTCTATCTGTTCAATCTGGTGGACGAGATGCTGCAAAGCGGCAGCGTGTTTCGCTACCCCTTGCAGATCAACGAGCTGACCCCGCAACTGAGCCATCCGCCCCAGGGCATTGCGCCGCGCTGGGATCTGGTGATCGTGCTGCAATATGAGTCGCTCTGGCTCGACTGGAAGGGGCGGATCTGTGCCCCGGCCCCCACCCTCTCCCTGCCTGCCAGCGTGCAGCAGTGGCAAAAAACCATCCACTCCCCCACTACCGGTGGCATGACGGTGCTGGCGGAGTTCGAGATGAACACCGGCCTGCCGGTGGGCTTGCTCAAGCAGGGGGTGGTGCCCTACTACTACCTCTCTGAGCAGGTGCCGGGGCTGGCCCAGAGCGCCAGACAGAGCGGCTATAAGACGCTGTTCGCCCACCCCTATGTAGAAAAATTCTGGGGCCGTGCCAAGGCGATCCCGGCGCTCGGCTACGAGGAGCGCTGGTTCGATACCCGCTTCACCACCCTCGAGCACAAGGGGCTCTATATCTCCGACGATGCGCTGATCGACCATATGCTCAAGCGCAGCGAGCAGGATAGCCAGCCGCTGTTTGCCTACGCGGTTACCATGCAAGGGCACGGCCCCTTCGATGGCCCCCGCTATCAGGGGCAGGAGCGCAGCGGCGCCTGCCCGAACCAGAGCGAGAGCGACACCCAGCTGCTCAACACCTACTACACCGGGGTAGTGGATGCCATGGCCTCGCTGGAGCGGCTGCTCAAGACACTCGACCAGTCGGGCAAACGCTATCTGGTGGTGGCCTTTGGCGATCACCAGCCGTTTTTGATGTCCGCCGGCAAGGGCATTCACGGTGACAAACCGACGCGCGATGCCACCTACCAGATCCCCATGATGGCCTTTGCCCGCGCCGATGATCCCCTCAATCTGGCAACCCAGTTTGCGCCAGTGCGCCAGCTCTACCAGATGGGTCAGGCCACTCGTCAGCTGCTGGCGGGGGATATCACCCCCATCGAGGACAAACCCCTGCTCCATCCGGTGCTGGGCGAGGAGAAGGGATTCGACCCCTCGAGCCTGGTGCCGCAGATCCGCGCCAGCTTCCGGCCCGATGCCCTGCCCTGATCCCTCTCGCCAAAAACAAGGCCGCATCAGCGGCCTTGTTTTTGACATTCATTTCGCACTCATTCTGCTCGCCACCAGGGCTGCAGCAAGGTGAGCCGCTGGCGGTCGAGATCGAGCGCCACCTCGATACCCAGCGGCAACGTCAGCATGGGGTGGGTATGGGCGCAATCAAACTCCGCCAGAATGGGGAAAGTCGGTTCCCCCACCACCTCCAGCAGGATATCGAGCGGGCGCTTGCCGCTGCCCTGATCGTTGAACAGCTCGTGCTTGCCGAGGATAAGCGCGCCTATCCGATCAAACACCCCACACAGCTTGAGATGGGCAAAGGAGCGCTCCAGCGTCTCGGCAGACTTCAGGCTGTCCTCCAGCAACAGAATATCGCCGTGTTCGATGGTCGGCATATAGGGAGAACCCCAGATCCCCGCCATGGTGTTGAGGTTGCCGCCGATCAGCCGCCCCTGCACCCGACCAGAGCCGACCGATATCAGACGATTGGGCTGGCAGAGCTTGGCCCGAGTCTGGTTTTCCCAATCCAGTCGTTCATCACTCGAGTGCGCGGGGGTAGGCAGCGTGCAGGGGACGCCAGCTTCATCGGCCAACACAATCTGTAAAAAACTGGCCAGCGTCTCATCCACCAGCGGCGGCCACTCGCCAAAGGAGGCCACCAGCGCCGGGCCATAGAAGGTAACCAGGCCAGTTTGGGCATAGATGCCGAGCAGCAACGCCGTCACATCGGAATAGCCAACGATGATCTTGGGATCCCGTCTCAGCGCCTCGTAATCGATATAGGGCAGCAGGGAGTTGGAGTTGCTGCCGCCAATCACCGACATGATGCAGCGCACTTCGGGTTCGCGAATAAGGGCGTTGAGCTCTTCGGCCCGCGCGGCGATGGCGCCGGAACGCCAGTGATCCTGCTGGCCGGTGAGGCTGCCCGCCTTGAGTTTGAAACCCTGCCCCTCAAGAAACGCCCTGGCACGGGCAAAACGGTTGGGAGCCCAGGCGGTCGCCGCACTTGAGGGGGAGAAAAAAGCGATGGTATCGCCACGTTTGAGCAGCGGGGGAACCAATAACGTCATGACACGCACATCCTTGCCAACATCCAGCCATTACAGAATCTTTGAGACTCCTACATAACCCCTTTGATCACAACGGGTTTTATCGTTAGTGTTTAGAAATACAAAACACTACATTCATTATTAACAGATATTCTAAACACCATCCCCTTCCTAGAATGACCTCATTGCGATGGCCAACCCCGGTTGGCTATCAAAGCGGTCGGTCTGACAGCCCGGACGTTTCTCCCCCACTTATCTTTTATCTCTCACTTATCAATGAGGTGCTTGTCATGAATAGAACCGCATCCCCCAGCGCATTGGTTGTAGAAGGCGGTGCCATGCGCGGCATCTTTGCCAGCGGTGTCCTGGATGCGTTTATCGAGCATGACTATCGCCCCTTTGACTTCGCCATCGGCGTCTCGGCGGGAGCCACCAACCTCTTGGCCTACCTCGCCAGCCAGCATGGCCGCAGCCACGACATCCTGACCGAGCTGGCGTGCAGCCAGCAGTTTATGGATCCCCTGCGCTTTGCCAAGGGGGGCAGTCTGGTGGATATCCACTGGCTGTGGAACACCAGCTGCCGCAAATACCCTCTCGATATCCATCGCTATCGCGAGACCGGCATCCCCTTCTATGCGGTGGTGACCAATACCCTGACCGGCAAGGCGGAGTACATCCGGGTCAAGCCGGAGAACATGAACGAGGTGCTGCCCGCCAGCTGCGCCATTCCCCTCGCCTCCCACGAATACCCGGAGGTCCATGGGGTACCGATGACCGATGGCGGCGTCGCCGACTCCATCCCGGTGATCGAGGCCTACCGCCGCGGCGCCCGTCATATGACGGTGATCCTCTCCGAGCCGCTCGGCTACCGGCTCAAACCGATGCCGTTCCCCTGGATGATCCGCACCCTGCTCAAGACCCGCCCCGCGCTGGCCCATGCGCTGGAGCAGCGGGATCGCAGCTATAACGAGGCGCTCGATTTTATCGCCAATCCACCGGATGACTGCCAGATCGAGGTGATCGCCCCGGCCGACTACTTCCCCGTTTCCCGTTTCACCCGAGATATCAACAAGCTGGAGATGGGATACGTAATGGGCAAGTGCGCAGGCTATCAGGCCGCCCTGCTCAATTGACAAGGGTTTTACAGGCATGACCCGGCCTGCCGCGACGCACGCGCCGCCAACACAACAACAATCGGGTCAGTTGAGCAACATGAGTCATAAAAACAGACCGTGGCAGGCAAGCGCGGCCAGAACCGGTGCCAGACACTCTGAGCGGCTTGCCCTCATCCCTATGCCAGGGCATCTCACCCTCATACAAGGTGTTTATTTATGTCGTTTCTTCTCACCCATCCCGCGCTGGCGCAACTGTTCGAGCGGCTGCAGCCCGATTACCGGATCATGGCGCCCGCGGCCGAATATCGGGGCGGCCAGCGAGAGGTGCGCGGCGAGCTGCAACAGCTGGTCGCACTGGCTCGTCAGGTGAAGAGCCCGAGCCTGATCATCATCGGCTCTGTGGTCACTCTGGCCGACAAGCTGGACTGGTATGGGGAGGCCAACACCCTCACCGGTGTCTGATCCGGCAGACGTGTCCAGAGGGCGGGATAATGACCTCCAGAGACAAAAAGCAGACACCAGGCAACCGGTGTCTGCTTTTTTCATCAACAGGATAAGCGCTAAACCGCGCGCCCCTTACTCCAGCGTGATGGGGCCGGTGTTCTGGGCATCGCTGTCATTCCAGTCGCTCTCATAACGAATGCGCGGATCCCCCTGCAGGGTATAGAGAATGGTGCCCTGACGAAACTGCAGCGCACCATCGGCCCGCTTGGCCTTCACCTTGACCCCGTTGACCCACACCTGCTCCTTGCCATCCACCTGAATGTTGGCCACGGTGGCACCGGTCTCGCTATTTTTGGCGGTCCACTTGCCCTGATAAGGGGAATCCCCTTTGGCCATCGGCAGCGCAGCCGCCTTGCCAGCAGACCAGGCGCTGACCGTACAGATGCCGTTGGCGCGTTTGTCATGCTTGATGGCGTAATCGACGCTGGGCTCGCTGGTCGCGGAGTCAGAGGTGATGCCGATCATGATCTTGCCGCTCTGGGCGGTATAGGCGGTCGGCGCATCGGTTTTCAGCGTGGCCTTCTTGCCATTGATAAAGACATTGCCCCCTTGCGCCTTGACCTGAATATTCATCGGGCAACTGGCGGTAAAGTTGGGAACGGCTGCGGCAACACTTCCGGCATAAGCAGAGATGGCCAGCGTGATAACAGTCAACAGTGCAGATTTTTTGTGCATCTTGATACGCCTTCAAGAAAGAGTGGTTCATGCAAAATGAGGGTCATCCGTGATGAGGTGTCGTCCTGATGGCTGTCACTCTAGTCCGGCGATCCAGGGGGGCCCAGTTAAAAAAAATAAAACCCGAGCCATCGGGTTATGAAAAACTATAAAAGTTTGAAATCATCAACTTAGACTCATTAATGGCATGGGCTCAACACCCCGTTCACGCCTCGTTGCCCGCAGCCGGGCACAAAAAAGCCGATAACCCGGTTATCGGCTTTGGCCCGAACAGCTGGCGGCAGGATATCAGAACACCACGGCGGTGCCGCTGATACTGACCATCAGCATGCTGCCGTTTTGCCCCACCACCTCGTAGTCGATATCGATGCCGACCACTGCGTTGGCACCAAGGGCCGCTGCGCGCTCTTTCAGCTCGTCAAAAGCGATCTCGCGGGCACGGGCCAGCTCTTTTTCATAGGCGCCGGAGCGGCCACCGATGATGTCGCGGATCCCGGCAAAGAGATCCTTGAAAATGTTGGCGCCGAGGATGGCTTCGCCCACCACGATGCCGCGGTATTCACGAATGGTTTTGCCTTCCAGCGTGGGGGTCGTCGAGAGGATCATCTTGAACTCCTGTGAGTAGCAGAAGGGCTCAGACTACCCCAACTGCCCGCAAATCCCAACCGGGTGGTGGCCTGTGCGACCCCGACCTTAAAAATCACGACGGCCAGATAAAAAAACACCGCGCACGGGGCGCGGTGTTTTTTTCAGAGTGCCATTGCCAACGGCACGCCGTTACGGATTGTATGAGACCACCGAGCCGCTCAGGCCCGTCATCTGGGAGATCCGCCCCTGCATGCCCTGCAGCTTGGCCTTGGAGACATCCGGCCCGATAAAGACCCGGTTGAGCTGACCCTGCACTGGTGTGCGCGGCGAAGTGTGGGCAGAGTAGCCTGCCGCCCGCAGCTTGCTCACCAGCGCGTTGACGCTGTCGACGTTCTTGAAGGCGCCAAGCTGGAGGATCCAGCTACCCTGCGCTGGTGCGGCAGCAGGCGCAGGTGTGCTCGGCTGGGTCATCTTGCTTTCAATCAGATCGTCGAGGGACTTGATCTGACCCGCCTGCGGCTTGGCCGGCGCGGGTGCCTTGGCAACTTCAACCGGTTTGGCTGGCGTCGGCTTGGGTGCTGGCTTTGGCAGTTCAACCGGTTTTTTGGCCACCACTTCCGGCTTGGGCTGTGGCTTGGGTTGGGCATTCGGTTGCGACTGGACCGGCGCAGGTGCGGCAGGGGTTGTCGCCGGCTGCGCGCCGTTGCCCTGACCGGCGAGGGTCATGGGGTCAGCCACCTCTTCCACTTGCCACTGCTGGGCCGCAGAGGCCTGTTGCTGGCTGGCCAGATGCTCAGCAGGCAAGGTGCTGGCCGCCGAGACTTGCAGCGCAGGCTTGGCAGGCTCCAGCTCAGGGCGCAGCGGGATCTTGGCAAAGGCCTCCTCCTTTTGCGCCAGCTTGTGACCATCCAGCAAGTCCGGCAGGAAAATAACAACCAGGGCCACCAGTATGACGGTGCCCACCAGACGGTTTTGAAACTTCGAGGCCAAGTTGAATCCTACCTTTACGTAACTCAATATACGATTTGGCTCCCCGCCAGAAGGCCGGGGAGCCGGGGTGTGGCCTAGACGGCGACACCCGCCAGAATGTCGGCGACAGTGTAAAACGAACCAAACACAATGACCATATCGTCCGGACTCGATGCGGCCAACGCGGCCTGATAAGCGGCGCTGACATCATCAAATTCCCTGGCTGGCCCCTTGCCCTCCCCCAGCGCGGCAGCCAGCTGCGTGGCCGTGGCGGCGCGCTGGCCGGTCAGGCTGGCCAGATACCACTCGCCAATCAGGCTATCGAGTTCGGCAAGCGAGCCCGCCATGTCCTTGTCTTTGAGCATGCCGACCACGGCGCGGCGCACGCCTGCGCAGGGCATTTTACGCAGCTGGGTCGCCAGATAGGCCGCCGAATGGGGATTGTGGGCCACATCGACGATGACCTGCGGCGCACTTTGCAGTTGCTGCATCCGGCCAGCCAGTCGGGCATTGGCCAGCCCGTCACGAATGGCGGACTCCGGCAGCGGCAAGCCGAGGGACTCCAGCGCCGCCAGCACGGTCACGGCGTTCATCAGCGGCAAGGCCGGTTTTGGCAGATCCCGCCACTGGTTGAGGCCCTGGTAATCCCAGCCGCTCTCGTGCTCATCGCCACGAAAATCGATACCGACCTGACGCAGGTTGGCACCAATGCGCGCGGCTTCGCTGGCAATGGTCGCAGGCGGATTGGGCTCCCCGCTGATGGCGGGTTTACCGGCGCGATACACCCCAGCCTTCTCCACCGCGACCGCTTCACGGGTATCACCCAGCCAGTCGCAGTGATCGAGGGCAATCGAAGTGATCATCGCCACATCGGACTCCACCACATTGGTGGCGTCGAGCCGGCCGCCCAGCCCCACTTCCAGCAGCAGCACATCAGGTGCGGCGCGGCAGAAGAGCCACAAACCAGCGAGCGTCGCGAACTCGAAGAAGGTGAGCGCTATCTCGCCACGAGCAGCTTCCACCTCGGCAAAGGCGGCGCAGTGATCGCTGTCGGGCAGCTCTTGCCCGTTGACCCGCACCCGCTCGGTAAAGCGCAGCAGATGGGGCGAGGAGTAGACACCGACCTTATAGCCTGCGGCCATCAGAATGCTGGCCGCCATGGCACAGCTGGAGCCCTTGCCGTTAGTGCCCGCCACCGTGATCACCTTGAACGGCAGTTGGGTCAGCCCCATACGCCGGGCGACGGCACCGACCCGATCCAGACCCATGTCGATATTGACCGGGTGGATCTGCTCCAAATAAGAAAGCCAGTCGACAAGCGACCGGCTTTGGGATTGTTGCATGTTTGAACTCATCTTCACTCTTCGATGACGTGAGTATTCAGCATTTTGGCGAGCAGGCTGGCCAGACGGTTACGCATTTCGCGGCGATCGATGATGATATCGATGGCACCCTTTTCCAGCAGGAACTCGGAGCGCTGGAAGCCTTCCGGCAGTTTCTCGCGCACGGTCTGCTCGATAACGCGCGGGCCGGCAAAGCCGATCAGGGCCTTGGGCTCGCCCACGTTGATGTCACCCAGCATCGCCAGACTGGCGGAGACGCCACCCATGGTAGGGTCGGTCAGCACCGAGATATAGGGCAGGCCCGCCTTGGTGAGTCTGTCCAGCGCCGCACTGGTCTTGGCCATCTGCATCAGGGAGAACAGCGCTTCCTGCATGCGAGCACCACCAGAGGCGGAGAAGCAGACCAGACCGCGACCTTCCTTGATGCACTCCTCGACGGCGCGCACGAAGCGGGCACCGACCACGGAGGCCATGGAGCCACCCATGAAGGAGAATTCGAACGAACAGGCGACAACCGGTACCCCTTTGAGGGTCCCTTTCATCACCACCAGCGCATCTTTCTCTGCCGTATCTTTCTGGGCGGCGGACAAACGATCCTTGTAGCGCTTGGAATCCTTGAATTTCAGTACATCCTGCGGCTCCAGCTCGGCACCGATCTCGGTACGACCCTGCTCATCGAGGAAACTCTCGAGACGGGCGCGGGCGCTGATGCGCATATGATGATCACACTTGGGGCACACTTCGAGGTTGCGCTCCAACTCTGCCCGGTAGAGCACCTGTTCACAAGCACTGCACTTGGTCCACACCCCTTCCGGAATGTTGTGACGACGGGGCGCAGTGATCTTGCTCTTGGGAAGAATCTTCTCAAGCCAGCTCATGGAATTCCTTAATGCTTTTGTGCCTGACAAAACGCATCGAGCCTAGATTGTTCAATGACTTACTAGCTCGATGGCAACAAATGACGGGTCATTAAACCACAATTTTTCGGGCGCAGTTACTAAAAACTGGTCGTACCCGGTGCCGAGTCCGGCAGCCACAGCGGGCCGAGCGGCAACTGCGGCAGAGCAAACTCGGCCGGGTAATCGACGTCGACCAGATAGAGGCCACCGGCCTTGGCGGTCGGCCCGGCCAGATTGCGATCCTTGGCAGCCAGCACCTCGGCAATCCACTCCACCGGTTTGAGCCCCTGCCCCACCAGCAGCAGGGAGCCGGTGATGTTGCGCACCATGTGGTGCAGGAAGGCGTTGGCCTTGATGTCGAGCACGATGTAGGGGCCGGAGCGGCTGACGCACAGATGGGTCACATTGCGCCACGGGGTGTTGGATTGGCAGGCGACGGCACGGAAGGTGCTGAAGTCGTGCTCCCCCAGCAGGCTCTGGCCCGCCCGGTGCATCAGCTCGGCATCGATGGTCTCGTGATAGTGACTGACGCCACTGCCGAGGATCGCCGGCCGGTAATTGTGGTTGTAGATGACATAGCGGTAGCGACGGGCGGTGGCGCTGAAGCGGGCGTGGAAGCTCTCGTCCACCTGCTTGACCCAGCGCACGGCGATATCCGGCGGCAGGTTGGAATTGAGCCCCAGGGTCCAGGCGCCCTCGGCGCGGTTCGCCTCGGTATCGAAGTGGATCACCTGGCCGGTGGCATGGACACCGGCATCGGTGCGTCCGGCACACTGGATGGAGACAGGGTGGTTGGCAATCCGGCTCAGAGCCGTCTCCAGTTCAGCCTGCACGCTGATCACTTCACGCTGACGCTGCCAGCCGAAATACCGGCTGCCGTCATATTCAATACCTAGGGCAATTCGCATGGATAAACTTGTCTTGTTGTGAAAACGCAGTGAAAGAAACGGGGCGGATTATACGCGCTCAGCCCGAAAAGTCCCACCACGCGCGCAATTGGCCTGGATGGTCAGCCTGCGCGGCCACCCTCACCCCATCGCAACTCGCCAACAGAAGAGGGCAGCCACTGGCTGCCCTCGTTTTGCTGATCCCGTGATGGGAATTGATTTAGCCCAACCGCTTGAGCAACTTCTCGGCTTCGGCGCGCTGGTGATCGCTGCCCTGCTCTGCCGCCTCTTGCAGCAGCTCGCGAGCGCTATCCTTGTCATCAATCTCGAGGTAGGCACGGGCCAGATCCAGCTTGGCACCCACACCGCCGTCGTCGGCATCCACGTCAAACCCGGTGGATTCCGGCAGCACCTCGGGGAAGCCATCGAGCCCCACATCCAGCGAGAAGCCCTGATAAGGCTCCTGCTCAGTGGTGCTGGCATCGGCCTCGGCCAGCAGCTTGTCGATCTCGACGTAGCCGCTCTCCTGCGCTTGCTCACGGGGCTGCACATCGGCCGGATGAGATTCCACCTCGGCGAACGCATCTTCGAAATCGGAGAGCGCCAGCTCGTTGGGATCCCACTCCAGATCCAGCTCGGCGTCCTTCGCCGTCTTCGCCTTGGTCGGCTCAAGACCGAGCTCAGCCAGCATCGCATCGGCACTCTCGTCGGCGCCGTCTTCTGCACTGAGATCAATGGCGTTGTCATCTTTGCCTGCGGCGGGCTCGTCGAAGGCATTTTCGAACTCGCCGAGATCGAAGCTGGCCAGATCGTCGTCAGCGGCGCCGACTTCGTCAATGGAGTTCAAATCGGGCTCGAGGTCGGCAGAGAGATCCGCATCCAGCTCGGCAAACAGGGCGGCCTGCAGCTCCTCTTCGCTCATGACTTCATCAGCGGCCTTGGGCTTGGGATTGAACTCGCTGGCCAGATCCATGGCGGGCTCGTTGGACAGCGCGATGGGCTCATCCAGCGAGAGATCGAGATCCGGCACCAGATCCGGGTCACGACTGGCAGGCTGGGCCGCCATCCGCTCCGGCTCGAAGCCTTGCAGATCCATCTCACCGTCGTCGCTGAACACCAGATCCAGTTCCGGCTTGTCCGGTTCAACCGGCATGAAGCCATCGGGGGTGTTGAGATCCGGCACTGGGCGCACCGGCTCATTGTCGGTCACATCGACGCTCAGCAGATCATCAAATTCGCTCTGCTCCTGATCCATCATCATGGCGGTGGATTCGGAGAGGCTCTTCTCCTGCTCTTCCAGCTCGCGACGGGCACGGGCCCGCAGCCACAGGGTCACCAGTGCCAGCACCAGCAGCACCGGCAACAGAATGATCATGGCGAGGTTGAGCGGTGAGGCGAGCAGATCCATCAGCCAATTTTGCTTGGGCTCGGGCGCAGCGACCACCGGCGGAACCGGCTGGGCTTTGAGCTCGGCAATCTCTTTTTGCAGCGCAGTCTGATCCTGCAGCTGGGCCTTGAGGGTCTCCACCTCTTCGGTCAGCGATTGCAGGCGCAGCTTGAGCCTGTGGTTCATTTCGGTCACCTGGCCGAGCTGGGCATTGGCATCTTCCAGTGCCAGCGCCATCTCGGTGGCCGGTTTGCCCACCGGTTTATCCAGATCGGAAGGCAAAGGCGCCGGTGTAGTGCCTTCTGCAGCGCTTGGTACAGGCGCGGGAGCCACAGCCTCTTTCGGCGCGGGCTCGCTCACCTTGGCTACTTCTTTGGTTTCAGCCGCCGGTTGCGGTGCCACAACAGGCGCAGGAATGGGGGCGGCTTTCGCCACCGGCAGCGGTGCCGGGGCAGCTTTCACCGGCTCGGATTTGGCCGCCTCAACCTTCGCCGGTTTGGCAGCAACCGGTTTGGCCGTGTGGGCCTGCTTGTTGGCCAGATATTTGGGGCTCAGCCCTTTCCAGCTGGCGTTGTCGCTGCGGAATTTGGCGCGCGCCTGGGCATCGGTGATGACGCTCGCCTCGGCCGCGGTCGGCAGCAGAATGCGGGAGCCCACCAGAATGTGGTTGATATTGCCATCGGCAAAACTGCGGGGGTTTTTCTCGTAAATCGCTACCATGGTCTGGTAGACGCTGACACTCGTAGAGGGGCGATATTTGCTCGCCAGACTCCAGAGGGTATCGGTCGGACGAACAGGGCCATAGCTACCGGCATTGGCCGTGACCTGACGCACCACCGGCTCGGCGGTTGCGCGCACCGGCTGCGCCACGGGTCTGGCGACCGGTTGCGCCAGCGGCTGGGAATTGACGGCAGGAGGTGCAGGTTCGTCAGGGCCTTTTAGCTCGACAAAAAAAGGCTCCCGCGCCGAGTCTTCAGCCTGGACGGTGCCCAGCAGACCCAATGCGAGTAGCGTTGCCAATGTTATGCGGGAATGTCCCATATTCGTTCCTTCGTATGACGGCCCTATCGCATTGAAAAATCTGGATAGTTACCCCAAAACAGTCGGTTCAATATAAATCAGGCTCGCCTAGCAAGCCAGCAGTCCGACACATTTAGCACCCAACTTGACTCTGAGTGTAGGAAAAAACTTAATCAGTTGATATCGCAACAGAATCTTGAAGTGGCGGAGTGCGGCATGGGTCACACCCCGCAGTACTCACCGGCCGGATGCGCAGCACTCCCTGCTGCGCATCGGTGGCATCGTTCAGCTTTACAGATAGTCGCGAACCAGCAGCTCGGCAATCTGTACACTGTTGGTTGCCGCGCCCTTACGAACGTTATCGGCCACGATCCACATATTGATACCACTCGGATGAGAAATATCCTGGCGCACCCGACCGACCAGCACCTCATCCTTGCCGGTTGCGTCGCGCACCGGGGTCGGATAATCCCCTTCGTCATCAAACAGGGTCACGCCCGGCGCATTGCGCAGCAGATCCTTGACCTGTTCGGCATCGAGCGGCTGGTGCAGTTCGACATGTACCGCCTCGGCGTGGCCGTAGAAGACCGGCACCCGCACGCAGGTGGGGTTCACGGCAATGGTGGCATCGCCCAGGATCTTCTGGGTTTCCCACACCATCTTCATCTCTTCACGGGTGTAGCCGTTGTCGGTGAAGCTGTCGATCTGCGGGATCAGGTTAAAGGCAATCTGATGCGGATAGATGGTCGGTTCCACCGGACGACCGTTGAGCAGATGGGCGGTCTGGCCTGCCAGCTCGCTGACCCCCTCTTTGCCCGAGCCGGAGACGGATTGATAGGTCGCCACGTTGATACGGGCGATCCCCACTTCATCGTGCAGCGGCTTCAGGGCCACCAGCATCTGGATGGTGGAGCAGTTGGGGTTGGCGATGATGTTGCGATTGCGAAAATCGGCCAGCGCGTCCGGGTTCACTTCCGGGATCACCAGCGGGATATCTTCGTCGTAACGGAAGCAGGAGGTGTTGTCGATGACGATGCAGCCGTGCTCGGCAGCAATCGGTGCCCACTTGGCAGAGATCTCGGCACCGGCGGAGAACAGCGCGATCTGCACCTGGCTCCAGTCAAACTCCTCCACATCGAGGATCTCGAGGTTCTTGCCGCCAAAACGCACGGTATCACCGGCGCTGCGGCTGGAAGCCAGCGGATAGAGGGTCGCCACCGGAAATTCGCGCTCTTCCAGGATCTCGATCATCGCCTGACCCACGGCGCCGCTGGCACCCAATACCGCTACGTTAAACTGCTGGCTCATTCTGTTCTCCTCTGATAATGCTGCAATGGCACCGGCTGGCGCCATGGTCGGCAGGCTCTCGCGCTGCGAGATGACGCTGCCTGATATGGCTGAACCGGCACAGTAGCATCTGCGCCAACTCAGTAAAAAATGGGGTCGGTGTGGCCAGCGCGGCTCACCCCTTCCGGTTATCTTCCAACAATTTGCCCCCGTTCAGGGGCGTGACAGTGCAAATCCCAGTGCGCCCAGCGCCTTGTCGGCAAAGGCTCCCTCGATCTGCAGGGAGGATAGTTCACGGCGCTCGGGATAGTGTTTGCGCTGCTCGTCAAAGCTGCCGGGCTGGCCGAGTCGGGCCCGAAAACGGGCATCATCGCGGCGCACGTCATAGACCAAATGCACCAGCTGCTTGATCAACGCCAGATCCGGCGCGCGGCCCGGCACCACCGCCTGCACATCGGGGGCAGGTAACAGCCGACTCAAATCCTGACGAGGCTCGCGCCCCAGCTGTTGGCAAAGCGCCTGATAGAGCATCCAGGTGCCGCGCGCCTTCCCCTCCAGGCTGTAACCGGCGATATGAGGGGTGGCAATCTCGGTATGGGGCACCAGCGCGACCAGTGGCTCGGGCTCGTTTTCCCACACATCCATCACCAGTCGCAATGGCGCATCGCCCAACTGACGCGCCAGCAGGGCCCGGTTATCCCACACCTCGCCTCGGGAGGCGTTGATCAGGATCTGCCCGGCAGGACGGGCGGCAATCTGTTCGGCATCCAGCAGATGGTAGGTGGCATCCGGCCCTTCGCGGGTGATGGGCACGTGGAAGCTGACGATATCGGCGCCAAGGGCGGTCTGATAATCGACAAAGCCCGCATCAGGATTATCCCGCGCCTTGGGTGGATCGCAGCGCAGCACCCGCATGCCGAGCGCTTCGGCCTTGCCAGCCACACACTCGCCAGTATTGCCCGCACCAATCACCGCCAGCGTCATGGCCGAGAGGTCGAGTTCGTAACGCTCCACCAGCACCAGCAGGGCGGAGAGCACATAGTCCCCCACCGAATACTTGTTGCAACCGGGGGCGCTGAAGAAGGGAATATTGCGGCTCGCCAGCAGCGCCTTGTCCACATGGTCGGTGCCTATGGTGGCGGTGCCGACAAACCCGAGTTTCGGGCTGGTCGCCAGCAAATCGCCGTTGACGCGGGTGACCGAGCGCACCAGCAGCACATCGGCATCCAGCAGATCGCGGGCCTGCATCTGCCGTCCGGGCAAGGGAATCACCTCGCCAAATTCGGCAAACAGCTCCACGGCATGGGGCATATTCTCATCAACGACTATCTTCATCGGGCTCTCTTTGGTCACAACCGCCACGGGGGCGCCATTCTAGCGCAAAGCCGCCCGAGATTTCAGCCTGTGATGCAATCCGGCGCGAAAGGGGGCCACATTGCGCGGCGGCCGCCCCATCCACCCGTTCAAACAGGGTTTTTTGCCACAAATGTGTAAGCAGAGGTAACAAACTGACTGCTCGGCTTTGTCCGGGCATGTCACGGTGGCACAATGCCCCTCTTTTTCGCGATCGCCCATACCCACCATGCCGCAACACGCCCCGTCGCTCCCAGCGTCAACCGCCTCACTCACCCGCAGCCAGGTGCTCGGATTCAGTGCCCTGTTGATCCTGCCCCTGCTGCTGCTCGTCACGCTGCCCTGGCAACCGTTTCTGACCGGCTCGCTGCAAGCTGGCTGGCTATGGTGGTCATACGCCCTCACCCGCATGGTCGATATTCCCGGGATCGGTGTCAGTGGAGCCCTCTTGCTGCTGCTGACCCGCTACAAACTGAAACTGGAGTGGGCCCCCTTCATTGCGCTGGGGTGTGCACTGGCGGCCCTGCTTGCCAGCGACTGGGTGCTCAAGAGCCTGATCAAGCACCTGACCGAAGAGCCCAGACCCTACCTGCTCTGGCTGGAGAGTCAGGCGCTGATCCCGGCCATCAAGAGCTTCTACGCCAGTAGCGTCGAGGTACGCAGCGAACAGGTTCACGCCGCCAGCCAGCTGCTGGCCCTGCCCGAGTGGCTCGGCCACCACTGGCAAAAGGAGGTAAATTACGCCTTCCCCTCTGGCCACAGCATCGCCGCCATCAGCCTGGCCCAGTTTTTCGGCCTCATCTGGCTGGCCCGCGCCCCCACGGGGGTCTGGCTGCTACCGCTGTGGGCGCTGGGGATTGGCCTGTCGCGCATGGTGATGGGCATGCACTGGCCGATGGATGTGCTGACCAGCGCCCTGCTTGGCACTGTCACGGCGCTGATCGCCGCCCGCTGGTGGCTACACAGATATTGAATCCAGCGCCATCTTGCACAGGCTTCCTGCGTGGGATGGGAGGACAAGCCTGTGCTTTTTTGCCATAATGCCGCCTCATTTTATCCCGACCGAGATCCCATGACCGACGCAGTTCATACCCTCAAGGGCCGTTTCCGTGGTTTTTACCCCGTCGTCATCGATGTTGAAACAGCCGGGTTCAACGCCAAGACCGATGCTTTGCTCGAAATCGCGGCTTACACCCTGAAAATGGATGAGCAGGGCTGGCTCGTTCCCGACCAGGTGTTCCACTTTCATGTCGAGCCCTTCGAAGGGGCCAACCTGGAAAAGGCCGCGCTGGAGTTCACCGGCATCGATCCTTACAACCCGTTGCGTGGCGCTGTCTCGGAAAAAGAGGCACTGACCGAGATCTTCAAGGGGATCCGCAAGGGGATGAAGGAGCAGGATTGCGGCCGCGCCATCATAGTGGCCCACAACGCCACCTTCGATCACGGCTTCGTGATGGCCGCCGCCGAACGAGCTGGCCTCAAGCGCAATCCGTTCCACCCGTTTGCCACCTTCGACACTGCCGCCCTCTCCGGGCTGGCGCTGGGTCAGACCGTGCTGGCCAAGGCGTGTCAGAGCGCCCGCATCCCGTTTGACAATAAAGAGGCGCACTCTGCCCTCTATGACACCGAACGTACCACCGAGCTGTTCTGTCATATCGTCAACCGCTGGAAGAGCATGGGGGGCTGGCCGCCAGCGCATCCGGATGACGACACGCCGGATACCCCTGCCGATGACGACGGGCAGGAATAAACGGATGAAGGCTGCCACAGGCAGCCTTCGTTTTTTCGAGGATTTGATTGATCGCACGGCGCACAAGAAAGCACCATCAACGTCACTATCCACCGCTGCG
Organism: Aeromonas allosaccharophila; assembly: GCF_000819685.1. Lineage (GTDB taxonomy): Bacteria > Pseudomonadota > Gammaproteobacteria > Enterobacterales > Aeromonadaceae > Aeromonas > Aeromonas allosaccharophila. The sequence goes on from NZ_CDBR01000082.1 coordinate 90,255, forward strand.
CACGCGATGCACGGAGACAAACCGGCCACAAACCCTCATTTTGATCAACCTTGTGCCAGATGCTGCTGCGATATGAGGGGGTTGACTGATTTTTTTCTCGACATTTGTCACATTTTTCGCAAACTAACTCCCCTTCACATGACAGACAGCAATAACAAACTATAAGGAAATCAAATGAATCCAGTTGTTATCGCAGTCGGGCTGATGCTGGTGCTCAGTCTGCTGCGGATCAATGTGGTGGTCTCGCTGGCGCTGGGGGCCATTGCTGGCGGCCTGGTTGGCGGGCTGTCGTTAACCGATACCCTCACCACCTTCAGCGGTGGCCTGGGCGGTGGCGCCGAGATTGCCCTCTCCTACGCCATGCTGGGCGCCTTTGCGGTTGCCATCTCCCGCTCCGGGATCACCGACCTGCTGGCCCGCAAGGTGATCAGCCAGTTGGGCAAGGATGCCAGCTCGACCCGCATCATGTGGGTCAAGACCCTGCTGCTCTGTTCCGTGCTGGCCGTAGCCATCTCGTCCCAGAACCTGATCCCGGTTCATATCGCCTTTATTCCCATCCTGATCCCGCCGCTGCTGCATGTGATGGCGCAGATGCAGATCGACCGTCGTCAGGTAGCCTGCGTCATCACCTTTGGTCTGACCGCCACCTATATGGTGCTGCCGGTCGGCTTTGGTGGCATCTTCCTGAACAACATTCTGGCCAAGAATCTGATCGATAACGGCGTGCCCATCACCACCAGCCAGATCCCGCTGGCGATGGCCATTCCGGTCGCCGGTATGTTGCTGGGCCTGCTGATCGCAGTGTTCATCAGCTATCGCAAACCGCGCCAGTACGATCTCGCCAAGATCCTGGATGCGGAGCCTGAGACCGTTGAACTCAATCTCACCCACATCTGGGTCGCTCTGCTGGCCATTGGCGTGGCACTGGGGCTGCAACTGATGACCAACAGTATCGTACTGGGTGCGCTGGCCGGTTTTGTCATCTTCACCTGCGGCGGCGTCATCAAGTTTCGCGAAAGCCAGGATGCCTTCACCCAGGGGGTGCGCATGATGTCGCTGATCGGCTTCATCATGATTTCCGCCGCCGGCTTTGCTGCCGTGATGAAGGCAACCCACGGTGTCGATACGCTGGTTCAGGTGGTCGCCTCCGGCATCGGCCAGAACAAGGGCATCGCCGCCTTCCTGATGCTGCTGGTGGGCCTGCTCATCACCATGGGGATCGGCTCCTCCTTCTCCACCGTGCCCATCATCGCCACCATCTATGTGCCACTCTGTCTGCAACTGGGCTTCTCACCGATGGCGATCATCGCGCTGGTCGGTACCGCAGGCGCGCTGGGGGATGCGGGTTCACCGGCCTCCGACTCGACTCTGGGCCCCACCTCCGGCCTCAACGCCGATGGTCAGCACGACCATATCTGGGACAGCGTGGTGCCCACCTTTATTCACTACAACATCCCGCTGGTGATCTTCGGCTGGATTGCCGCCATGGTGCTCTGATAGCCCCGCTGGCTGCGACCAGAGCACCTCACCATGCACAACAAGAAGGCGACCTGATGGTCGCCTTCTTCATTGACACCAACCGATTCTACCGCTCGACATGAATAGTGGCCGCCAGCCAGATAGGCCTTCTGAGCGACCACCTCACCGCCTCCACTTCCGACCGCCGAAGTCACCGGGCGCAATGCTGTCACTCCCCGTCCAACCATTCGCCCAAGCGCACACATCCCGACGCCTGACCTTGATGTCATAAAGAGTGCGCATCGTTGTGCGCTCCAGTGGATTGCACAACGATGCGCTGCACTGTCGCTGTACTATCGCGCAGCACTATCGGTTCGCTCAATGCTTGCCAATATAGAGAAACGGCTGCCCGCCCTGCGCTATGGCAGAACGGTGGATGACACCAGACCACGTCACAACCGCCTGTCGAGTAGAAAAGGCGTTCTCTCTCCCCGACATCCAGTGATCAAGTAGCGGTCATTATGCGCTCTACCCACAACACCTTATGTCACCCTGGCGTTCAGCAAGAACACAGGGCAAAACCGCAGGCACAAAAAAAGGCCGCTCAATGAGCGGCCTTTTTCATAACGGGGTCAGCAATCAGCTTTCGCGACGCTTGCCACTGAATTTGCGATCTTTGTTGAAGCCACCTTCACGGCGCTCACCGCTCTTGTTGAACGGGCGGTCACCCTGGGGACGGCGATCCTTGTTGAAAGGACGCTCCTTGTTGAAGGGGCGATCGCTGCGCGGAGGACGGGGAGCAGTGTTGCTGCCGGCCGGCACTTCGGTGTAGCGAGTGATCTGCAGCGGACGCTGGCAAACACGGGCTTTCTTGATCACTTCCAGTACATCGGCGGTCATGCCTTTCGGCAGATCGACGGTGGAGAAGTCATCGGCGATGTCGATGTTACCGATGAAACGGCTCTCGATGTTCGCTTCGTTGGCGATAGCACCAACAATCTGGCCCGGCTTGACGCCGTGATGGGCACCCACGTCTACGCGGTAACGCTCCATCTCCACATCCGGGTTGTCTTTCAGCGGACGCGGTTCGAGGGACGGCATGCGACGGGCAGGACGATCACCACGGTCGCCGAAGTCACGGGCACCGAAATCGCGACCACCGTCACGACGGTCGAAATCACGACCACCACGATCGTTGCTGGCATTCAGCAGCGGATCGGGGATGGAGTCATCCAGCAGCAGCGGTTGGTCGCCCTGTACCAGCTTGGCCAGTGCGGCAGCCAGCTCCAGCGGATCGGCAGAATCTTCTTCGATCAGCTCGTTAACCAGGTTCACATAGATCTCGAGCTCTTCACCCATCATGGTTTCCCGGATGCGCTCTTTGAACTTGGTCAGGCGGTGCTGGTTGATGTCCTCGGTGCTCGGCATCTTCATCGGCTCGATGGCCTGACGAGTAGCGTGCTCGATGGCGCGCAGCATGCGACGCTCACGGGGAGCAACGAACAGGATGGCTTCACCTTTACGACCGGCACGACCGGTACGGCCGATACGGTGTACGTAGGATTCGGTGTCGTACGGAATGTCGTAGTTCACTACGTGGGTGATACGCTCAACGTCCAGACCACGAGCGACAACGTCGGTGGCGATCAGGATGTCCAGCTGGCCTTGACGCAGCTTGTCAACGGTACGCTCACGCAGTTTCTGCGGGATGTCGCCGTGCAGCGCTTCACAGGCGTGGCCACGAGCGGCCAGCTTGCCAGCCAGCTCTTCGGCAGCATTCTTGGTGCGCACGAAGACCAGTACGGCTTCGTACGGTTCGACTTCCAGCAGACGGGTCATGGCGTCCAGCTTGTGCAGACCGGTTACCTGCCAGTAACGCTGGCGGATGGTCGGTGCAGTGGACGTCTTGGTGATGATCTTGATCTCTTTCGGCTGCTTCAGGTGTTTCTGGGCAACGCGACGGATCTGGTCCGGCATGGTAGCGGAGAACAGGGCAACCTGACGGGTGGCCGGGCACTGCTCCATGATCCAGTCCACGTCGTCGATGAAGCCCATACGCAGCATTTCATCGGCTTCGTCCAGTACCAGGGCTTTCAGGCCGGAGAGGTCCAGGTTCTTGCGACGGATCAGATCCATCACCCGACCCGGGGTACCGACGACAACCTGAGCACCGCGACGCAGGGCGCGTGTCTGGGTTTCGTAAGAGGAGCCGCCGTAGATCGGCAGGACGTGGAAGTCAGGCATGTGCTTGGCGTAACGTTGGCACGCCTCGGCAACCTGCAGGGCCAGTTCACGGGTCGGAGCCAGCACCAAAACCTGAGTGTTGCGGTTACCAGCTTCCAGACGAGACAACAGAGGCAAGGCAAAAGCAGCGGTCTTCCCTGTACCGGTTTGCGCCTGCCCCAGCAGATCGTGTCCCGCCATCAGGTGGGGAATTGCTGCGGCCTGGATCGGTGACGGGCGCTCATAGCCCACGTCTTGCAGCGCTTTCAATACAGGCGCGGCCAGTCCAAGCTCACTAAAAAGGGGCAGTTGTTCGGTATCAGACATAGATTCTTCCAGATTAAGGCAGGCGGCTAAGCACCGCGGAATAGCAAAAAGGCGGCGATTATAGCGCCACTTTGTTCTGCTGTCTTGAAAAATGTGATAAGCCTCTCAAGACGTTGGCAATTATAGAGGGATCTTGCGACTATGGCTTGCTTATTTTTCACTACTGGTGCGTTATTGCAGGTCACTCCTCGCTGGAGTCCTTGCCCCGCTTGTGTTTGAGCACCGCCATCGTCAGTCGGCTGGTACACAATAAACGTCCCCGTTCGTCCCGAATTTCAATCTGCCACACCTGAGTCGTCGCCCCCAGATGCAGCGGCGCGCAACGACCGATCACCACCCCTTCCCGCTTGGCCCGCAGATGGTTGGCATTCACCTCCAGTCCCACGCAGTAGCTATCTGGCCCCACAGCCATATTGGCTGCCAGTGATCCCAGGGTTTCCGCCAGTACTACCGACGCGCCGCCATGGAGCATGCCAAGGGGCTGATGGGTACGGTGATCCACCGGCATGGTCGCTTCCAGCCAGTCCGGGCCAAAGCCGGTATAGACGATGTCGAGATGGGCCATCAGGGTGTTGCGAGAGGTGGCGTTGAGCCCGTCCAGACTGATGGGCTTGCGCCAGATGGGGGCGTTTTCTTGACTCATGGCGAGCAGACTCCTTATGTAAGCGATGAATGCGTACCGATATGAGTGCAACGCCCTCCATCGGCAAAATGGTTCGGTTATGTGAGTTGTTGGTTACCGGGTGACGTGGTAACAACGCAGCCCCGACCCGGAGCTGCGTGTTACACAATCATGCCCTTAAGCGGGATGTCACCAAGGGTAGGTGACTCCGGGCCACTCGGCCCACGGCACCTCTCGCCCCGGCAGACGGGGTTCCGGCCACTGCCACACCCTGGCGAGCCAGTCGCGCAGCTGCGTTTCCAGCTCCTCATCCGTGATGGGCGCCTCGGCCACCTTCCAGAAGAAGAGCTCCACCGCCACCTCCGGCAGCACCGAGGGGTAGAGATAAACGCCGCCCCAGAATTGCGGCTCCCGATCAGGGCTCCAGAGGCCATAGGCAAAGGAGCGCTTGGCCAGAAACTCCGACTGCTGCCACTCCAGATCCCCTTCGTGCAGGCTCAGGCTGAAGTTGGCGGAGGGCCATATATCGTTCGGGCGAAACAGCTGATGAAGCTGCTCGCGCTCGCGCAACATGGCGACAAACTCCACCACCGCCTGAGCTGGGGTGGCAGGCAACAGCAAAAAGCGCGGGTGCCGATAGGCCTTCGGCACCCGAAACCGTTTGGGAAAACGCAGCATCAAAGCAGCTCCAGCAGGGCCTGCAATGGATGTTTGAGCTTCTCCCCCTCCATCCGCTTGACCTGACTGCGGCACGAATAGCCGGTCGCCAGACAGCGCGCTTTGGGCAGACGAGCAAGGGGATCGGCCCAGCTCAGGCCATAGATGCCCTTGGAGTTCTCCACCTGTTTGACGTCGTGACCATAGGTGCCTGCCATGCCACAGCAACCCACAGAGACCGGCTGCAAACTGGCCCCGAAGCGGCCAAACAGGGTGCTCCAGTCGCCGTGAGTCGAGGGCTTGGCGGTCTTCTCGGTGCAGTGAGCAAACAGATACCATGGCTCGGGTTCACTCCCCTCCTCGCACTTTGCCTTGTTGGCGTTAACGGGCAGCAGCTCTGCTGGCAGCGACAGCAACCACTCCTGTGGTAGCAACACCTGAAAATCGCCTCGGGCCGACCCCAACGCCTTGGCATATTCGTCGCGATAGCAGAGCACCATGGCCGGATCCACCCCCACCATGGGGATGCCGAGCGCCGCCACCTTGTTGAGGAACTGGGCGCTGTTGGCGGCGGTGCGGGCAAAGGCGCGCAGGAACCCCTTGATATGCTGGGGTTTGCCGTTCGGTTTAAAGGGCAGCAGATAGGGCTGGAACCCAAGCTTGCTGGCAAGTTTCACCAAGTCGCGCACCACGGGGGCATCGTAGTAACTGGTGAAGGGATCCTGCACGATGAGCACCACCTGCTTGCGCTGCTCGGCGCTCATCCGCTCCAGTCCCGGCAGATCAAAATAGCGGGCGCGGTTGTCGTGCAGGCTCTCGGCCAGGGTCGGCACCGAGAGCAGCGGCACATCCACCATGCCGATGCTCTTCTCGGTCGCCTTCTGGGCCCACTCTTTTTCCAGGAAAAAGTTGACCAGCTTCGGCGCTTTGGCGAGCAGCGGCGCATAGCTTTCGACGGTGCCGACGAAGTAATCCTTCGGCGCGCGCAGATAGCGGCCGTGATAAAGCTGCATAAAACGGGCGCGAAAATCGGGCACATCCACCTTGATCGGGCACTGGCTGGTGCACGCCTTGCAGGCCAGACAGCCCGCCATCGCCTCCATCACCTCGTGGGAGAAATCATATTCGCCACGCTGTTTGGCCCAGCTGTTGCGCACCTTGTCCACCAGCTGTTTGAAGCGTACGCCACCGGATTGCAGCGCCACCTCTTCCGCCAACGGGTCGAAGCCCTGCTCCGCCAGCTGACGCAACCATTCACGCATCAGGCCCGCACGCCCCTTGGGGGAGTGGCGGCGGTCACGGCTGATCTTGACCGATGGGCACATGGGGGAGTCGGTCTCGAAGGTGAAACAGAGACCGTTGCCGTTGCAATCCATGGCGCGGGTGTAGCTGGTACGCACGGCGAGCGGGATCTGGCGGTCATACTTGCCGCGCTTGGGGCCATCCACCGACACCAGCTCGGCGCCGCTGCCATAGGGGATGCAGATCTTGCCCGGGTTGATACGGTTGGCCGGATCGAACGCCCCCTTGACCCGCTGCAACTCTTCCCACAGCTCGCCAAAGAAGGCAGGGCTGTATTCGGAGCGAAAACCCTTGCCGTGCTCCCCCCACATCAGGCCGCCATATTTGGCGGTGAGCGCCACCACCTGATCGGAGATGCGGCGCAGCAGCACCTCCTGCTCCGGGTCACAGAGATCCAACGCCGGACGCACGTGCAGCACACCGGCATCGACATGGCCGAACATACCGTAGTCGAGGCCGTGGGCGTCCAGCAGGGCGCGAAACTCCATGATGAAATCGGCCAGCGACTCTGGCGGCACGGCAGTATCTTCGGTAAAGGCCACCGGCTTCTTGCGACCTTCGGCGTTGCCCAGCAGTCCCACCGACTTCTTGCGCATGGTGTAGATGGTCTCGATGCTCGGCAGGTGGTCACACACCTGATAGCCGATGATCCCCGCCTCGCCCTTGGCCAGCAGTGCATCGATACGGCGACACAGCTCCGCTACCTTGGCGTGGTGCGCGGCTTCATCGGTGTCAGCAAACTCTACGATATTGAGCCCCTGCAGATCCTTGCCGGGCACATCCTGAATAAGTTCTTTCACCGAATGCCAGATGATGTCGGCGCGGGCCAGTCCCAGCACCCGGGAGTCCACCGTCTCCACCGAGAGAGCTTGCGCCTGCACCATAAAGGGGGCGTTACGCAGAGCCGAGGGGAAGCTGTCGTACTTGACGTTAACCAGCGTGCGGTAGCGCGGGATCGGTGTGATGTTGAGTCTGGCTTCGGTGATAAAGCCAAGAGACCCTTCCGAGCCGCACAGCACCCGGCTCACATCCAGCGTATCTGTATCCGGTTGATAGAGGTGCTTGAGATCGTAACCGGTCAGAAAGCGGTTGAGCTTGGGGAAGGTGGCTTCGATGTCGGCGCGACGCTCCTTGCCGATGCGATAGAGGGTGCGATAGATCTCCCCTTCCCGATTATCCAGCGCCAGCTTGTCTTCAAGACGGGAGCCATTGACCGGCTCGGTGACCATGATGTCACCGTTCTCCAACACAGCTTTCAGGCCGAGCACGTGATCCGAGGTTTTGCCGTAGACTAGTGACCCCTGCCCCGAGGCATCGGTGTTGATCATGCCGCCCAAGGTGGCGCGGTTGGAGGTGGAGAGATCCGGCGAGAAGAAGTAGCCGTGAGGCTTGAGCCAGGCGTTGAGCTGGTCTTTCACCACCCCGGCCTGGGCACGCACCCACCCCTCCTCCAGATTAATTTCCATGATCTGGTTCATATAACGGGAGAGATCGACGATAATGCCGCCGCCCAATGACTGACCATTGGTGCCGGTACCGCCACCACGAGGGAAAAAACTCAAGGAGGCGAACGCCGGCTCTGCGGCCAGCTTGAGCATTGCTGCTATGTCGTCCGCACTGCGCGGATAGAGAACCGCCTGAGGTACTACCTGATAGACGCTGTTATCCGTCGCCATCGCCAACCGGCTTGCATAAGACTTTTCGATATCACCACGAAATGCGCTGCGCTCTAGCAACTCAAGAAACTGCAGGGTTGCGGGTGACAAACTGTCCTGGTAATCGAGTCTCGGGATCATGAATCCTTGTTCCCATCCTTTGCTTGATGCCGGCACGCCGGCGACTACGACTGGCCGCCTGTCAATGGCAATCAGGCCAGTCCGCTCACATGTGAGCGGGCAGTATATCAGCTAGAAAACCGCTTGCGCTTGGCAATATTCACCATTTGAAAGGAGGACTTTTATGGCTCACCCCAGCCATGTTATCAGTACGCTTATCACCACCGAGAAGCAGGCGCTCACCCTGTCGCTCGTCGGCAGCATCGCCTTTGCCATCTTCGGTATTGGCTACGGTCTGCTGGTCGGCTCCCACGCCATCATGCTCGACGGTATTTTCAGCCTGTTCAGCATGGGCATGACAGGTCTGGGTCTGGTCACGGCCTACTTCGTTACCCGTCCCTACGATGAGCGCTTCCAGTACGGCTACGCCCACTTCGAACCCATCGCCAACGTGATCAACGGCCTCATCATCTTGCTGCTTTGCCTGGGGGCACTCTATAACGGCATCACCACCCTGCTGGAGGGTGGCCGCGAGATCAACCTCGGTCACGCCCTCATCTGTGCGGCCATTTCCACCTTCCTCTGTTCGCTGCTTTATCTGGTCGAAGCCCGCTTGGCCAAGCAGTTCAACTCCGAACTGGTGCGGGTTGATTCCGAGGAGTGGCTGGTCGATACCATTTTAAGTGCCACCCTGCTGGTCGGCTTTCTGGTCGCCATTGGTCTGGATGCCATCGGCCACGGCCAATACAACCGCTACATAGACCCGGTGCTGGTCTCGCTGCTGGCCCTCTGTGCCACCCTCATTCCCATCAAGGTGCTGAGCAGAAACCTGCGGGAAGTATTCAAAATTGCCCCCAAGGGCGATGTGTCACAGCACGTCGAGCGGGAAATAGAGACGCTGCGCCAGCGTTATGGCTTCGAGTGCTACAGCCATCTGGCGAAAAGCGGTCGCCGCTTCGATCTGGAATTGAACATTCTGGTGGCACCGGATCAGGATTGGCCGGTCGAACGGCAGGATGCCCTGCGCCATGAGCTCTGGTCTCGCCTCGGCGATACCCTGGGCGATGCCTGGCTCTCGGTCTGCTTCACCCGCGAAAAACGCTGGTTGTAACGACCGCACGGGGGAGCGCGGCGCGGCCGCCTCCCTCTGTCTCATCACAGTCCCGTCACGCCCCGTTGATGCTGCACTTGCCAAATTGGCGCCAATCGTTATCATCAGGGCTCATTTTTTACCCGAGGTTTTATTGCCCATCATGGACAATCCCCGAAGTTGCCCTTCGTCCCTTTCTGTCAAAGCCTATCTTTATCTGCTTCATCAGCGCCTCTGAATAACACCTTTGCCTTGCTGTTACTGCGGCCATCGCGCGCCGTGATCACTGTTTGCTCTGTCTGTTTTTATTGAGGTCATACAATGGAATTGCTGCTGGATCCCCATATCTGGATTGGTCTGTTTACCCTGATCATTCTGGAAATCGTGCTGGGGATCGACAACCTGGTCTTCATCGCCATCCTGGTGAAAAAACTGCCCCCCGCCCAGCGGGACAAGGCGCGCATCATCGGCCTGTCGCTGGCCCTGCTGATGCGACTCGCGCTGCTGAGCGTGATGTCATGGCTGGTCACCCTGACCACCCCGATTTTGCATCTGTGGGATCACCCCTTCTCCGGTCGGGACCTGATCCTGATGGGGGGCGGCCTGTTCCTGCTGTTCAAAGCCACCTCCGAGCTGCACGAGCGGCTGGAAGCCAAACCCCATGACGATGGCCCGGTCGGCGCCTACGCCAGCTTCGGGGTGGTGATCGCCCAGATTCTGGTGCTCGATGCGGTCTTCTCGCTCGACTCCATCATCACTGCCGTCGGCATGGTGGAACACCTGGGCGTCATGATGGCCGCCGTGACCATCGCCATGGTGGTGATGGTGCTCGGCTCCAAGCCGCTGACCCGCTTCGTCAACGCTCACCCGACCGTGGTGGTGCTCTGTCTGAGCTTCCTGCTGATGATCGGCTTCAGCCTGGTGGCGGAGGGCTTCGGCTTCCACATTCCGAAGGGTTACCTCTATGCGGCCATCGGCTTCTCGGTACTGATCGAGTTTTTCAACCAGCTGGCCCAGCGCAGCGCCGAGCGCCACGAAGCCAAACAGCCGCTGCGCGAGCGCACCACTGCCGCCATCTTCAAGCTGATGGGCAGCAAGGCCTATCAGGATCAGCCGGGTGACGATCTGGACGCACCGGCGCCTGCGCCGCTGAGCTTTGGCGAGGAGGAGCGCTACATGGTGACCGGCGTACTGTCGCTGGCCGAGCGATCCATTCGCACCATCATGACCCCGCGCTCCGAGATGGCCTGGATCGACATCAACGACTCCAGCAACGAGATCCGTGCCCTGCTGCAGCGCGAGCCCCACAGCCTGTTCCCCATCTGTGACGGCGATCTGGACGAGGTGATCGGGGTGCTCAAGGCGCGCGACCTGCTGTTTGCCTTGAACGAAGGGCAATCCTTAAGCGAACTGGCCAAGCAGAACGACCCCATTATCGTGCCGCAGACCATCAACGTGATCCGCCTGCTGGCGGAGCTGCGCAAAGCCAAGGGGAGCCTCATTCTGGTCTCAGACGAGTTTGGCGTCATTCAGGGGCTGGTCACTACCCACGATCTGCTGGAGGCCATCGTCGGCGAACTGCCGGACGAGGACGAAACCCCGGATATCGTGCGCGATGGCGAAGGGTGGCTGATCAACGGCAGCACCAACATCCATCATGTGGAGCAGGTGCTGGAGCACGAGGGGCTGGTGAGCGAGAGCGACGAGTACGTGACCCTGGCGGGCATGCTGCTCTCCCACTTCGGCACCCTGCCCACCCCGGGCCAGCAGCTGCAACTGCAGCAGCTCAACTTCGAGGTGATCGAGGTGAGCGAGCGGCGCATCGAGCGGGTGAAAGTGATGCCGGGCGCGGCTTGAGCCTGCCACCGGCAAAAAACTGAAGAGGGCCATACGGCCCTCTTTTTTATGCTTCAACTTTATGCCTCAACGCCGCCTCTCTCGGCGGTTTGCGCTGATTGCTGCATCAAGCGCAATTCTCTTGTGCAATTCCCCCTCTTTTTCACAACAAGATACCGGCATAGAGTGGCCTCACTTCCACCATGAGGAACTCAAGATGAGCCACGATCACCTGTTCTGCCCGCTGCGCCTCGGCCAGCTGCACCTTGCCAACCGCATCGTCATGCCCCCCATGACCCGCTCCCGTGCCAGTCAGCCGGGTGATGTGGCCAACGCCATGATGGCGAGCTACTACGCCCAGCGCGCCGAGGCGGGCCTGATCATCAGCGAAGGCACCCAAATCGACCCCATGGGTAAGGGCTATGCCTGGACGCCGGGGATCTACAGCGCAGAGCAGATCGCGGGCTGGAAGGGTGTGACCGATGCCGTGCACGCCAAGGGGGGCACCATCTTCGCCCAGCTCTGGCACGTGGGCCGGGTCACCCATCCGGACAACATCGGCGGCGCCCAGCCCATCTCCGCTTCAGCCCTGCCCGCAGTGGGCGTCAAGGTGTTCGTCGATAACGGCAGCGATGCGCCGGGCTTTGTCGAGACCGTCACTCCGCGCGCCATGACCCAAGCCGATATCGATGCGGTAGTGGGCCAGTTCCGTCAGGCGGCTCGCAACGCCATCAGCGCCGGTTTTGACGGAATCGAGCTGCACGCCGCCAACGGTTATCTGATCAACCAGTTCCTCGACTCCGAGTCCAACGCCCGCACCGACGGCTACGGCGGATCGCTGGAGAACCGGCTGCGCTTTCTCAAAGAGGTGACCGAGGCGGTCAGTAGCGAAATCGGCGCGGATCGGGTTGGGGTGCGTCTTGCGCCGCTCACCACCCTCAACGGCACCGTGGATGCCAATCCGCAGGAGACCTATCTGGCGGCTGCCCGCCTGCTGGGCCAGCTCAACGTGGTCTACCTGCACATTGCCGAAGCGGACTGGGACGATGCCCCCCTGATGCCGGAGAACTTCAAGCAGGGTCTGCGCGATGCCTTCCCCAACACCCTGATCTACGCCGGTAAATATGATGGCAAGCGGGCTCGCGCCGCCCTTGAAGCGGGCTGGGCCGACATGATTGGCTTTGGCCGCCCCTTCGTCGCCAACCCGGATCTGCCGAACCGGCTGCGCCACGGCTACCCGCTGGCCCCCCACGATCCAGCCACCCTGTTTGGCGGCGGCGAGAAGGGGCTGACCGATTACCCCGTCTATCAGGCCGATGACGCAGCTACCAACTGCTGATTACCAATGGCCAACCGGCCACGTAAAGCAGGCCCCACAGGTTGGGGCCTGTCGTATTGTTGCGCATTAGCAACAGTGATATGACTGACCGAATCACTGTTGCAATGACCTCATTGTTCTCTCCCCCTGGCTTCCACAAGGAGTCCCCATGAATCACACCCAAGCCTGGTGCTGGCATGCCCCCGGTGAACCGACCCAGCTTACCCTCGCCGATCTGCCCCTGGCACCGCTCGCCCCTGACGAGGTACTGGTAGCCAACCGGGTTATCGCCTTCAACCCGGTGGACTGGAAGCTGATCGAATATGGCCACTCCAACTGGCAGGATGGTCAGGTGCCCGGCGTCGATGGCATGGGCACTATCGTGGCGCTCGGCGCCAACGTCAGCCATCTGCGTCTCGGCGCCCGGGTCGCCTACCACACCGACCTGCGCCACCACGGCAGCTTTGCCCGCCACACCCGGGTACCGGCGCGCGCCCTGCTGCCGGTGCCCGATGCTCTGAGTGATGAGGCAGCGGCCGCCCTGCCCTGCCCCGGCCTCACCGCCTGGCAGGCGCTGGCCAAACTGCCACGCCTGCACGGCGAAGCGCTGCTTATCACCGGTGCGGGCAGCAGTGTCGGCCGCTTTGCGGTGCAGCTCGCCCTTAAACAGGGGGCGCGGCTCTTTGCCAGCGCCAGTCCACGCCACCATCAGTGGCTCAAACAGATCGGGGTGCAGGGGGTGGCCGATTATCGGGATCCGGAGTGGCTGGCCACCCTGCAAGCGGCCAACGGCAACGAACCGTTCGAGGGGATCATCGATCTGGTCTCCAGCCAACAGGCAGAAAGCTTGCTGCCCGCCCTTGGCTACTACGGCCATATGGTGACGGTGCTCGGGCGCATCCCGCACAACCCGCTGCCCGCCTTTAGCCATTGCCACTCGTTGCACGAGATTGCGCTCGGTGCCCAGCACGCCTTTGGCACCGACAAGCAGTGGAGCCGACTGGTGGCTGCCGGTGTCACCATGATGGCGCAGATGGCGAACGGCGAGCTGACCCTGCCGCCGCTGGTGGTGGGCGACTTTGAGGCACTGCCTACTCTGCTTGAGCGCTTCAAGCGCGAAGGACAGGGCGAGAAGTTTCTGGTACGGGTGGCGTAACTATGACTTCACCCGGCAGCTACACCTGCCATTGAAAAGAGAGAGGCCCGCCAGTGATGGCGGGCCTCTTTTTATATCAACTGCTTTTCATATCGAGGACATTGGCACCTGACTCAGTGCAGGATCACCCCGTGGGTCGCGGCATAGCCACGGATCTCGCGGGTCAGCCGCGCCTTGTCAGCCAGAGAGAGCCAGCTCGCCTCAACGGCATTGAGCGAGAGGCGGCAGAGCTGACTCATGGTCGCGCCGAGGCCATCGGCCAGCGCCGCAAAGTTGGCCCCCATGTAGCCACCGAAGTAGGCGGGATCGTCCGAGTTGATGGTGACGCAGAGCCCCTGCTCCAGCAGCCGCAACACATTGTGCTGGGCCATATTGCCGAACACCTTGAGCCGGGTGTTGGAGAGGGGGCAGACGGTGAGCGGCAGCCGGGTATCGGCCAGATAGCGCAGCAGCTCGGGATCGTCGGCCGAGCGCACCCCGTGATCGATGCGGCATACCTTCAGCTCGTTGATCGCCTGCCAGATGTAGTCGGCAGGCCCCTCTTCACCTGCGTGGGCCACCACCGGCAGCCCCAGCTCGCGGCATTTGGCAAAGACCCGGGCAAATTTAGTGGGCGGATTGCCCCTCTCCCCCGAGTCGAGGCCGATGCCATGAATGCGCGACAGGAAGGGCATAGCCTCTTCCAACGTAGCGAACGCTTCATCCTCGCTCAGGTGGCGCAAAAAGCTCATGATCAGCCGCCAGCTGATGCCAAACTCCTGCTCCCCGCGCTGCAGCGCCCGCTCGATGCCACTCAGCACAGTAGCAAAGGAGATACCGCGGGCAGTGTGGGTCTGCGGGTCGAAGAAGATCTCCACATGCACCACCTTGTCGGCGGCGCACCGCTCAAGATAGGCCCAGGTGAGGTCGAAGAAGTCCTGCTCGGTCACCAGCACGCTGGCGCCGCGATAGTAGAGGTCGAGAAAAGATTGCAGGCAGTCAAAGTCATAGGCGGCGCGCACGCTGGCCACGTCGGGCCAGGGCAATGGCACACCGTTGCGGCGGCCCAGCTCAAACATCAGCTCGGGTTCGAGGCTGCCCTCGATATGCAGGTGCAGCTCCAGTTTCGGCAGTCCGGCGATAAATTGCGCGGCGGTGAGGTGTTCGGGTGTGACTGGCTTGGAAATCGGGGTGTCCATAGCGACGGCTCCATCAGCAAAGTGATCCGGCGTCAGCCCCTCCACCAGACTGACCCGACGGCAGCTTTATTGTGCACCGAAGTGGCGAGACAGGGGAGACTTGTCATCAAACAGACTTATAATGGCGTCACAAAAATCATAAATGATTGAACATCTTAACGATTGGCGGCTCGCCTGCGCCCTGACAAGGAGTTTTCATGAAGAAGAACGTCATCTGCGATATCGACGGTGTCATCCTGCACAACAACGATCTCATCCCCGGTGCCGACCGTTTCGTCCATCGCCTGCTGGAGCAGGGCAGCAAGCTCTTGTTCCTCACCAACTACCCGGCCCAGACCCAGAAAGATCTGCAAAACCGCTTCCGCTCCGCCGGGATCGAGGTGCCGGAAGAGTGCTTCTACACCTCCGCCATGGGCACCGCCGACTTTCTCAAGCGCCAGGATGGCAAGAAGGCCTATGTGATAGGTGAAGGGGCGCTGACCCACGAGCTCTACAAGGCCGGTTTCACTATCACCGATATCGACCCGGACTTCGTGGTAGTGGGCGAGACCCGCAACTACAACTGGACCATGATGCAACAGGGGGCCAAGTTCGTCGATCAGGGGGCCCGCTTTATCGCCACCAACCCCGATACCCACGGCCCCATGATGCACCCGGCCTGCGGCGCCCTGTGCGCCCCCATCGAACGGATGACCGGCAAGAAGCCGTTCTATGTCGGCAAGCCGAGCGCCTGGATCATTCGTGCGGCGCTCAACCGGATGGAGGCCCACTCCGACGACACCATCATCATCGGCGACAACCTGCGCACCGACATTCTGGCGGGCTTTCAGGCCGGTCTCGAGACGGTGCTGGTGCTCTCCGGGGTGAGCAAGGTAGCCGATATCGACCGTATGCCGTTTCGACCGAACCATATTTTCGACTCCGTGGTCGACATCGATATCGTCTAATCACCACCCAAGCGTTAAACAGGGCAGGTCTCAACTGCCCTTGCAGGATCTGTTATGGAACCCATTCTGATCGCCGTGGCCTTTGGCTGCGGCATGGTAGTCAATCTGATTGGCCTGCCCCCTCTGCTCGGCTTTCTGGCCGCCGGTTTTATCCTCAATGGCATGGGATATGAAAATACCCCCGCCCTGAGCGAGGTGGCCGATCTCGGCGTCACCCTGCTGCTGTTCACTATCGGCCTCAAGCTCAACATCAAGACCCTGATGCGGCGGGATGTGTGGGGCACCACCAGCCTGCACCT
Source organism: Aeromonas allosaccharophila (assembly GCF_000819685.1). Taxonomy (GTDB): domain Bacteria; phylum Pseudomonadota; class Gammaproteobacteria; order Enterobacterales; family Aeromonadaceae; genus Aeromonas; species Aeromonas allosaccharophila. Next base: position 106,443 of record NZ_CDBR01000082.1, read on the forward strand.
TCTGCTCTCCACCCTGCTGTTTACCGTGGTGCTGCTGGTCTGCAAGGGGCTGGGGCTCCACCTCGCCCTGTCGCTGGACTGGAAGCTGGCGCTGCTGCTGGGCTTTGCCCTCTCCTTCTCCAGCACCGTGTTCGCGGTCAAGGTATTGGAAGACCGCAGCGACATGAACGCCCTCTACGCCCGCATCGCCATCGGGGTGCTGGTGATGCAGGATGTGTTCGCCGTGGCATTTCTAGCCTTTTCCAGCGGTAAGTTGCCCAGTATCTGGGCGCTCTGGGTGCTGGGGCTGCCGCTGCTGCGCCCGCTGCTGTTCAAGCTGTTGGAGCGGGCCGGTCACGGCGAGTTGCAGGTGCTGTTCGGAGTCTTTCTGGCGCTGGTCGTCGGGGCCGCCGGTTTTGAAGTGGTCGGCCTCAAGCCGGATCTCGGAGCCCTCATCATCGGCATGTTGCTCGCCTCCCATCCGGCGGCGGCGGGGCTGGCCAAGGCTCTCTTTAACCTCAAGGACCTCTTTCTGGTCTGCTTCTTTCTCACCATAGGCCTCAATGGCCTGCCGACCCACGACACCATGCTGCTGGCACTGGCGCTGGTGCTGGCCCTGCCGCTGAAAAGCGCGCTCTACTATCTGGTCTACAGCGGTGCCCACCTGCGGGTGCGTACCGCCCTGCTCTCTACCCTGGCGCTCACCAACTTCTCGGAGTTTGGCCTCATTGTCGCGGCCATCGCCGCCAAGGCAGGCTGGATCTCCCACGAGTGGCTGGTGGCGGTCTCGCTGGCGCTGGCGGCGAGCTTTATGATCTCGGCCCCGCTCAATGCCCAGAGCGAGCGCATTTACCACCGCATCGGCCACTGGCTGCGAGGATTGCAGGCGAGCAACCTCCATCCGGAAGACAGGCCCATCGAACTGGGCGATGCCGAGGTGATCATCCTCGGCATGGGGCGGATCGGTCAGGGGGCATACTTCGAGCTGGAGAACAAATACGGCAATGTCATCCTCGGGGTGGAGAACGACAGCGAGAAGCTGCCCACCCTGCGCGCCCAGGGGATGAACGTCATCGAGGGGGATGCCACCGATACCGACTTCTGGGACAAGGTGCTGCTCTCCAATCAGGTCAATCTGGTGCTGCTGGCGATGCCCCACCACTCGGGGAATCTCTACGCCATCGAGAAGCTGCGCAGCCACGGCTTTACCGGCAAGATCGCCGCCATCGTCCGCTTCGAGGATGATATCGCCTCCCTACAGGAGCAAGGGGTGGATGCAGTGTTCAATGTCTATAACGAAGCGGGCAGCGGCTTTGCCCGCCATGTGATCCGCCGCTTGCAGCCGCGCTGAGTGCTGGCATCGGGGGCTTGGCGAGGGCCCTTGGCAAGGGGATGTGCATCGTTTAAGTTATGCTCAACCTCGTTTAATAAAACGAACAAACGCGGGGCCGGGATGGCCCCGCTTTCATATCCCCATTGCCAGGGAGGCACCATGAAGACCCTTAACGACTGGATTTTGCTCGACCGCCACGAAGCGGCCCCCACTCCGCTGATGCCCGCCCCCGAGCGCATTAAAGCGGGCAACCCGAGCCAGACCGTGTGGAACCACTACTCCGACCCCAGCCAGCAGTTTCACATAGGCTTCTGGGCCTGCGAGCCCGGCCGCTGGGCCATCCACTACACCGAGCACGAGTATTGCCAGCTGCTGGAGGGGGATGTGGTGATCCACGACAGTCAGGGCGGCCAGCTGGCACTGAAACCCGGCGATCAATTCGTCATTCCCGCCGGCTTTGTCGGAGAGTGGGAGACCCTTACCCCCTGTCGCAAGGTCTATGTGATCTTCGAACCCGCCTCGGCTTGACGTTCACGTCACCCGGCACCACTCCCTGTACCACGACCGGCGCCACTACCGGCCCCCTTATCCCGTTGATCCGCTTGACGCTTACGGCATGATTTTCTGCGGTTTTCCCGCTTGCAAAAGGTTTTTCCGCTAGGCATTGTGTCTGACGAGGAATGTAAATGGAATTTCGAGCCCGGACGTGGGGGGCTCATATAAAAATCAAGAGGATTACCGCCAATGTGTTCTATTTTCGGCATTCTGGACATCAAAACCGACCCGGCTCTGCTGCGCAAATCGGCGCTGGAGATGTCCAAGCGACTTCGTCACCGCGGGCCTGACTGGTCCGGCGTCTACAGCTCCGACAAAGCGATTCTGGTGCACGAGCGCCTGGCCATCGTCGATCCGGGCAATGGCGCCCAGCCGCTCTACAACCCCGAGCGCACTCACGTATTGGCCGTTAACGGCGAGATCTACAACCACAAAGAGCTGGAGAAGAACCTCAAGGTCGACTTCCAGTTCCAGACCAAATCCGACTGTGAAGTGCTGCTGGCCCTCTACAAGGAGAAGGGCCCGGCGTTTCTCGACGATCTCAACGGCATCTTCGCCTTTATTCTCTATGACGCCGAACAGGATGCCTACCTGATTGGTCGTGACCACATGGGGATCATCCCCCTCTATACCGGTCGCGACGAACACGGCAACTTCTATGTCGCCTCCGAGATGAAGGCGCTGGTGCCGGTCTGCAAGAGCGTCGAAACCTTCCCGCCGGGACACTACCTGTGGAGCAAGGATGGCGAACTTAAGCAGTGGTACAAGCGCGACTGGATGGAGTACGGTGCGGTCGAGCACAACGTCAGCGACAAGGCCGAGCTCAAAGCCGCACTGGAAGCGGCGGTCAAACGCCAGCTGATGTGCGATGTGCCTTATGGCGTGCTGCTCTCCGGCGGGCTGGATTCGTCCGTCATCTCCGCCATCACCAAGATCTACGCCGCCCGTCGGGTGGAAGACGATGGCAAGAGCGAAGCCTGGTGGCCCCAGCTGCACTCCTTCGCCGTGGGGCTGGAAGGCTCGCCTGACTTGGCTGCCGCCCGCAAGGTGGCCGACCATCTGGGCACCATCCACCACCAGATCCACTTCACCGTGCAAGAGGGTCTGGATGCCCTGCGCGATGTCATCTATCACCTCGAGACCTATGACGTCACCACCATCCGCGCCTCCACGCCCATGTACCTGATGGCCCGTTACATCAAGGCGATGGGGATCAAGATGGTGCTCTCCGGCGAAGGCTCCGACGAGCTGTTCGGCGGCTACCTCTACTTCCACAAAGCGCCCAATGCCCGCGAGTTCCACGAAGAGAACGTGCGCAAGCTTGCCTCCTTGCACCTCTATGACTGCCTGCGCGCCAACAAGTCGATGGCCGCCTGGGGCGTGGAAGGTCGTGTGCCCTTCCTCGACAAGGAGTTCATGGACGTGGCGATGCGCCTGCAACCTGCCGACAAGATGTGCGGCAACGGCAAGATCGAGAAGCACATCCTGCGCGAAGCGTTCGAGGATCTGCTGCCCCACGAAGTGGCATGGCGCCAGAAGGAGCAGTTCTCCGACGGCGTAGGTTATTCGTGGATCGACAGCCTGAAAGCCATGGTCGAACAGGAAGTGACGGATCAGATGTTCGAGGCGGCCGCATTCCGCTTCCCCATCAACACCCCGCTCACCAAGGAGGCCTACTTCTATCGCGCCATCTTCGACGAGCACTTCCCGCTGGAAGCCGCCGCCCGTACCGTGCCCTACGGCAAGTCGGTCGCCTGCTCCACCCCCACCGCGCTGGAGTGGGATGCCAAGTTCAAGGAGATGGCCGACCCGTCAGGCCGCGCCGTCATGGACGTGCACCAGCAAGGCTACTAAGCCCGAACGGGTTCACCCGAGCGGATAACGCCAGATAGCAAAAAGCCCTTCACCAAGGTGAAGGGCTTTTTCATGTCCCCACAGCCACGCTCGCCAAACCACATCAGACCACGCAGATAGTTGATTTTTCATAAATATTTAATTTTTTTACCTAAGGACCATGCATTGACAGGGAGCGCGTCAATTGACTATGCCTGAAGGGTGATCAACAGGATCACCACGATGACAACAAGGATCGGGAGGGGGCATGGACGCTAACACTCTTTCAAGGATTGGCCTGCTGGCAGCACTGCTCGTCAGCCCGGCTGCGATGGCCAATGACAATATCGTGGTGCTGCAACTTGGCAACGCCTTCAGCTATGAAAAGCTCGACATTAAAATCGCCGACGCCAAGTTCCATCATATGTTTTGGCGTTGGGGAGAATCAGGCTGCCAATTTGGAGTGGGGGTGCGTGGTGGGACGCTCAAGGTAGAAGATGAAGAGACCGCCAGACTGGGAGGTGGCGCCCGTATCGAATGCCAATGGGGTAACTGGGTGACCTGGCTCCCCGGCGAAATGGTCTGGCTCGATCAGCATCAATTCGGAACCCGCGGCTATGGCTACAAGGATTACGGCGGCCCCTTCCAGTTCACCCTGGGTATCGGCCTCGGTTACGCCATCACCAAAAATTGGCTGATCGGCTATCAGTATGAGCACATGTCCAACGCCTATATGTATGACAAGAACCCGGGGCTCGACAGCCATACCCTCCATATCGAGTACCGTTTTTAGCTGGAGGCACCCCACTGCAAGTGGCATAACGCGATGCAAAAAAGCCTTCACTCCCGTGAAGGCTTTTCGTTATTTCATCTCCGGATAACCGAAGGGGCAGTTACAGATAGAAGATCCCCACGATCAGGGTATGGAAGACAAAACCGACCATCAGGGGCACCGAGGTGCGCTTGATCACCGCAAACGGGCTCAGCTTGGCGCCACTGGAGACCGCGATAATCACCCCGGAGACTGGTGACATGGCGCGTCCCATATGGGAGGCCTGCTGCATCGGCAGGATCATGGCGGCGGTATTGACCCCCATGCTGGCTGCGATCTGCGGGATCAGCTCGACAAAGGCGAGGAAGGGCGCATTGCCGGAGCCCATGATGATGGCGGCAACCAGCGTAACCAGTGCAAAAACGATCGCCATGGCAAAGGCGGGCAGTCCCACATGTTCGGCGCCGACGATCAGGATATCGATTACCCCCAGCACCTTGATGCCATGGGCGAAAATTCCCGCCGCCACCAGCAGCCCCACCACGTTGCTGAACGCTGACCCCATGCCGTTGAGGAAGTGGCTGAAACCACCACACACCTGCTTCATGTCACGGGTTCTGGCTGCCTCCACCACCATGCTGATAAACATCGAGATCATCACGATGGTGATAACGTTGAGCTTGATGTGATCGACAAACAGGGAAGAGAACCCCACCGCCATGATGATGGGCAGCATCGGCAAGATGGCATAAAAGCCGGGGACCCCGACCTGTTGCGCTGAGTCGTCCACCGCAGCAGCGCCCTGATGCTGATGCCCCTCCTGCAGATCGCAACGACGTTGCCAAAATACGTGCATCAAGCCCACCACCAGCACGGTCGCCAGCGCGGCGGGGCCCTGATAGGTGTAGACATATTCGATCACGTTGTGGCCCATGCCCACCGCATCGGTTGCACGGATGGCATCGATAGCGGTCGGGGTATAGGCCACCCCGAGGGAGGTGGCAATCACCCCGGCCGACGAAGCCGCAGAGAGGCCCAGCCCCACCATGATAGGGAAGAGTGTCGCCATCAACAGCACCGCCAGACCGGTCGCCGAGGGGATCGCCAGTTGCAGCGCGCTGGCCAGCAGGTACGAGAAGAAAAGCAATACATAGGGGGAGCGCAACCGGCGCAGTGGACGAATCGCAATGCGCACCACCGCATCATTGGCACCGATATGATCCATGTAATGGGCAAAGCCCATCAGCGCCATGATCATCAACCCCAGATCGGCCGCCCGCGAGCTGAACAGATCCCGCATCACTTCAAAGGGATCAAACAGGGCAATGCCGGTGCTCTCGACCCCTTTGGGCAGCACACTCCCCCACCCTGCCAGCTGGCTTGCCACCATCAGAACCAAACCGGCGGCAAACAGCACCGGCTCGGCCCGATAGCCTTTCAGGATCAACCTGGCCACCAGCACGATGACCAGTACCGCAATAACTACCTGAAACATGACGACTCCTTAGCGACTGAAACGGGCATGGGTGAGCTTGATGATCTCGATCACCACGGCACTGGCCGCCTCGAGGGAGCTGACCGGCAGGTACTCGTAGATGGAGTGAAAGTTGTGGGCACCGGTGAAGAGGTTCGGGCAGGGCAATCCCTTCTGGGAGAGCACAGCGCCATCATAACCACCGCGCATCGGGATGGGCTTGGGGGTGATCCCCAGCGTCTCGTAAGCGGCCAGCGCCAGTTCGATGGGATAACGATTATCGCCCTGCAAACTGTTGAACACATTGCTGTAGCGATCGCTCAAGTGGTAACTCACGTTCTGCTCACCCCACAGGGCCTGACAGCTCTTGCCGAGGGTGTCGAGCAGGGTCATTCGTTGCTGATACCCCTCCTGAGTGAAGTCGCGCACATCCAGTTTGAGCACAGTTTGGGCGCTGTTGCCCTGCATCTGCTTGACCCAGTAGTAACCTTCACGCCCCTCGGTATATTCAGGCGCTTCGCCCCCCGGTAGCATGGCGATAAACTTGTGGGCCATCAGCAGGGAATTTTTCAGCTTGCCCTTGGCCGACATGGGATGAGCCGAGGCACCGTGAAAGACAAACTCCGCATCCCCCGCATTCCAGTTCTCATAGACCAGCTCGCCAATCCCGCAGCAGTCGAGGGTGTAGGCAAAGTCAGCGCCAAAGCGGGCGGTATCAAACACCTTGGCGCCGCGCAGCCCCTGCTCCTCGTCCGGTACCAGACCAATTTTGATGGTGCCGTGAGGGATCTCCGGGTGTGCCTGCAGATAGGCCACCGCATTGACGATGGCGGCGATGGCCGCCTTGTCATCGGCCCCCAGCAGGCTGGTGCCGTCGGTCACGATGATCCGATCGCCGACATAGTTGGCCAGCTCGGGAAACTCGCTCTGGCGCAGGGTGATCTGCAGCTCGGCATTGAGGCAGATATCCCCCCCTTCATAGGCCACGACTTGGGCATGGGTATCGTTGGTGTGTTCGGCACTGGTATCGAGATGGGCAAAGAAGGCCACGGTGGGCAGATCCCCCGCCACATTGGCTGGAAGTGTGGCAGTCAGGATGGCGTTGTCCGCCACCTCCACGGTCAGCCCCAGGGCAATCAGCTCCTCTGCCACCTTGTCAGCCAGCACCCGCTGCCCAGGAGAAGAGGGCATCACCCCGGCGGCGCCCGCTTCACGGTTGGTGGTGGTATTGATAGCGGTGTATCCCAAAAATCGGTCGACAATCTGCATTGCGGTAGTCCTGTGAGTAGTGACGGATATGATGCCGTGACGAGATCCGGCGGCGCGGTCACCTTATTCAGAAAGCAGCCGCTTTTTCTGCAAACAGCCGTCTGATGAAGCGATAACGCCTTGGATTAACGAGAAAAAATGAGATGGATAAAGAGAGTGCCCATCACAGTCGAATCAATGGGTAGTGATAAATAACACAGAAAAGCTGCATAAAAGCCATCAGATAACCAAAAGTGGGTAGCTGATCACATGCCTGATATGCTGAAAGGCGAAATAAAAACCTGAATGAAAGTCTCTGCTTTCGTATTGGGTAGCGAAATCCACTGCCCGGGCCAGACACATTGGCGGGATGTCATAGAGGAAAAATGCCGGAGCACAGGCTCCGGCATCGATAGAGGGAAAGTGATCAGAGGAACCGGTCAGCCCGGCGGCCGCTCAGGCTGACCATCTGGGCCCCTCTTTGGCATGATGAGTGCGTCGCGATTAATCCTTTTTCGCCTTGTTGGCGAAGAAGATATCGGCCTGAATATCCTGGGTGCGCACCGTGAAGATCTGGTTGGTCAGATCGTCGGTCAGCGTTTCGGCCTCCTGCATCACCCGCAGATTGAAGTCGTTGAGCATGCTGTTGGCAGCGGCCTTGTCGGTTTTGACCGTTTTCAGATAGTTGGCTTCCATCTCTTTCTGCTCTTTGGCGATCTTCGCCTCCCAGCTCTGGTACGCCTGCTTCACCATGGGGGCCAATTTGGGGTAATCGGTCATCACCAGGGTCTGCAGCTTGCGATATTTCCAGTAGATGGAGTCGCTGTCGGCCTTGTCGCTACCCATGGCATAGTGCGCCGGATAGGCTTCCAGACCGCTGTAGTAGGGAACGAAGGCTGTCAAGTCCGCCATGCCGAGGCCCACATAGGTCACCTCCCCTACCTCACGCGGCATCCAGGGGCGTACCTGCATCACATGGGACTCATAGGTGCGAAACACGCTGACGGGGCGCCACGGCTCCTGACCATTCAACCCCTTGCTGTAGGGATCGTGCTCGGTGCCGTCATAGTGATTGCGCAGCACCGCCTTGACCTCCTCCAGCGTCATCTTCTTCTCTGGGGAGAGGGTGACCGGGAACTGGCGACCGGCATCCACCGCCTGCTTGAGCGAGGGGTTGAACATCTGCTGGATGGTCCAGACCCGCGGATCGTTATAGGTGCGATCCCGCTCGTCATCGCGGGTATAGGCTTTCGAGAAGTTGAACGCCCCATCTTTTTGCGGATGGTAGAGCCCCTTCTCGGTGGCAAATTCAATCAGATTTTTCGAGCCCATCATGTCAACACTGGCCGGATCGTACTGCTGCAGGCGGCCCTGATTGCCAGAGGCGAAGTAGTGATTTTTCGGCAGGCGCTGCGCCATCCAGTGGTGGCCGGTGGCGGTCTCCAGATACCAGAGCTCGTTGTCATCCACCACGGCAACGCCAAATCCCTCTCCCGCGCCTATGGTCTCGATGATGTTGCCAAGCAAGGCTATCGCCTCGCGGGCCGAGGTGGACCGGGAGAGCAGCACATCGGGAATGTCATCCTCGGTGATCCCCTTGTCTTCCACATAGGGGTCAAAGGCGAGCGCGTCGGGTGAGGCGAAAATGGACTCGGTGCCGCTCACCCCTACCCCCTTCTCGTTGAACCCGGTAGCGCCGTGCAGCTGGGTCTTCCAGTTCGGCACTGTGGTATAGCGCAGGGAGTTTTTCGGCAAGGGGTAGCTGAAATCATTGGCGCCGTTGTGAGCCTTGGAGCTGTGCACGCCACTTTGCCCCTGCTTGGCCGGATGGATCACGAAATGCTGGGCTTTAAGGGCATCGCTGTCGGCGCTGCGGGCCACCATCATGGAGCCATCGGCGCTGGCCTCACTGCCAACCAGCAAGGTGGTGCAGGCGAATGCCGACGAGAAGAGGGCAAGGTTGATGGAGAGTGCGACGACGCACTTTTTGAAGGAATGCATGAGATCTCCTTGTTGCACAGAGTGGTTGCAAATAAACGGTGGCTCGCCAGTCAACCTGCCGCTGTCGCAAGGGATAGCCACAGTGACACGGGCCGGGCAGTGCGGGCCATCAAACCGTAAAAAATGAAAAAAGAGAGGTGCGGACAAATCGCGGGACAATCGACAAAGACCTGGGCGCCCCCTGATAGGCGACCTGTTCGCATCTCCCCTTCGCCTATACCTCAGGCGTGGCGATACTAGGCCTAATCAATTAATCCGAGTGTGATTAACAACTCAAAACACTAACCAATCGGCTCAGGCCAATTAAAAATATTGATAAATGTGACAGGTGCGGGATTTCTGGTGGCATTCAGGCGTAAACAAGAGATACGCAAAAAGCATAGAGAGGGGGAAATGAAGAGATGAGGGGAGATGGGGCGCGGGATGGCGTGCTGATGCCATCCCGCGATTTTCGGTATGTCAGGTTGTCACTGCGCGTCTGGCTGACTGGCAGGGGCTGCCTTGATAAAGGCCTGCAACTGTTCGCAATTGGCGACGATGCGGCGGATGGTGGGGTAATCGTCCAGGGTCATGTCGTAACGGTGCGCGTTATAGACCTGGGGCACCAGCATGCAGTCGGCCAGAGTCACTTCATTGCCGACGCAGTAGACACCGGCGGTGGTCATCAACAGCTGTTCGAGGGCGGTGAAGGTCTCGTCAATCCAGTGGCGATACCAGTCTGCTTGCTGTGCTTTACTGGCCCTGACCTGCTCTTCCAGATAGCCCAGCACCCGCAGATTGTTGAGGGGGTGGATGTCACAGGCAATCATGTTGACGATCTGGCGCACCCGGGCCCGCGCCTCGGGGGCCGAGGGCATCAGGGAGTAGGCGGGATAGGTCTCGTCGAGGTACTCCATGATGGCGACGGACTGACCGATCTGCAGATCGCCATCCACCAGAAACGGCACCAACCCCTGCGGATTGAGGCGGCGATAGGCCTTCTCGCGCTGTTCGCCCTGCCGTAAATTGATCGGATGCTGCTCGTAGGCGAGCCCCTTGAGCTGCAACACGATCCGCACCCGAAAACTTGCCGACGAACGCCAATAGCCAAACAACTGCAACATAATCTGTCCCTGCTTTTTATCTGGGCCCGAAGCCCGGCAGGTGCTTGCCACCTGCCTCCTTGTGTATCCGGCACCGGTTGAGGGCTCGTCGTGATCCGGACATATCCCGAATAGGTTTGCCACCAACCGGCGCTGGCCATCAACCTCCCTGACCGCTCGCAGGCACCACCTGTTGAGAGATGGTGCCAAACAGGTTTTGGCCAGAGCGATCTTCCATCGCGATCGACACTCTATCACCAAACTGCAAATAGGAGGTTGTAGCTTGATCACAATCAAGAATTTCCAGCATGCGGCGCTCGGCGATGCAGGATGAACCGGCGCTGCGATCGTAGTTGGAGACGGTGCCCGAGCCGATGATGCAGCCAGCGCCAAGGGGACGGGTCTTGGCCGCATGGGCAATCAGCTCGAAGAAGCTGAAGGTCATATCCACCCCGGCATCCGGTGCGCCAAACAGGGTGCCATTCAGATGGGTGCGCAGGGGCAGCAGCACCTTGCCATCGCGCCACGCATCCCCCAGCTCGTCCGGGGTGATGGCCACCGGCGAGAAGGCGCTGGACGGTTTGGACTGGAAGAAACCAAAGCCCTTGGCCAGCTCCCCCGGAATGAGGTTGCGCAGGCTCACATCGTTGACCAGCATCAACAGCTTGACGTGGCTGGTGGCCCCCTGCGGGCTCACCCCCATCGGCACATCGTCGGTGATGATGGCGATTTCCGACTCGAAATCGATCCCCCACTCCTCGGAGCCCATTACAATCGGCCCACGGGGGGCGAGAAAGCTGTCGGAGCCCCCCTGATACATCAGCGGGTCGTGCCAGAAGCTCTCGGGCATCTCGGCGCCGCGCGCCTTGCGCACCAGCTCCACATGGTTGACGTAGGCGCTGCCATCGGCCCACTGGTAGGCGCGCGGCAGCGGAGAGAGACAAGCAGCTTCGTCAAAGGGGAACGCCTCGGCCACGCGGCCCTCGTTGAGCTGTTGATAGACCGCCTCAAGCTTGGGGGCCAGCTCGGCCCACTCATCGAGGGCGGCCTGCAGGGTGGGAGCAATCTCGCTCACACGCACCGCCCGGGTCAGATCCCGGCTCACCACCACCAAAGCACCATCGCGCTTGCCATTGTTCAATGTTGCCAATTTCATAAGCGATTCCTTATTTGCTGGCAGCAGCGTCCGGGCGCTGCCAGCTGGAGACATACCGGGTGTTCTCGATCCCTTCGCACAGGCTGCCGACGTTTAGCGCATCGCGGGTGTCGAGCATCACCGCCACCTCGTCGGTGAATTTCTTGGCATAGGCCTGCCCTGCCGCAAACGCCTTGGGATGGGGGCCGTGGGTGAAACCGGCAGGGTGGAAGGTGACCATGCCCCGCTCGATATTGTCCCGGCTGAAGAAATCCCCCGCGTGATAAAAGAGCACCTCGTCGTAATCATCATTGCTGTGGTAGAAGGGCACCTTGAGGGCGCCGGGGTCGCTCTCGATGGGGCGCGGCACGAAGGTACAAATCACGAAGCGGCTCGCCACAAAGGTGGAGTGGGCCGACGGCGGCAGATGGTAGCGGTGGCTCATCAGCGGGCGGATATCCCGCCAGTTGAGGCGCACCACGCACAAATCCCCGTGCCAACCTTGCGCATCCAGCGGGTTGAACGGCCAGGTGATGACCGACACCTGATCGTGGCGTTTCACCTGCAGCGACCAGGGGTTCTCATCCTGCTGAGCCAAAAAGCGCGCGTTGATGGCGGGCACATCGAGCGCCGCCGGGTCGAAGATAGCGTGATTGCCCACCAGCCCCTTGTCCGGCAGCTGGTAGCTGTCGTTGGTCGCCTCGATCATCAGGATGAACATGGGCGCGTCGGGTTCGATGCGCCACATGGTGCCACGGGGGATCACCACATAGTCGCCATCACGCAAAGTCAGATGGCCGTAGTCGCAGAAGAACTCGCCGCTCCCCTCGTGGATAAAGAGCAGCTCGTCGCCATCGGCATTGCGCACCAGAAACGGCATCGCCTCGGAGAGCCGCCAGATCCGGTAGCGGCAATGGGGGTTGCTGAGAATGTCGGGGGCCACCCAGGGGGAGAGCGATCTCACCTCCTCTTGCAGGGCATTTAAGTCAAACAGCCGTGGCCGCAGTGGCCCTTCCCAACTGCTCCAGTCGGTGGGGGCATGCTTGTGGTGCATGTGGGTGGCGGGGCCGAAAAAGCCGCTGCGCCCCAGTTCGCGCTCATAGATGGCCTGTTCCGGCAGGTCGGCATGGGCCTGACGGGAGTGGGTTCCCTCCCGGTGGGGAAAGTTAATCCAGTTACGCATCGCTCGCTCCCTCTTTGCGGGCACCTTTCTCATCCTCGCCGCCATCCAGCACGCCGCGGCGGATCTGGTCCAGCTCGATCGATTCAAACAGTGCCTTGAAATTGCCCTCACCAAACCCTTCGTTGCCCTTGCGCTGGATGATCTCGAAGAAGACCGGGCCAATCACGGTGTCGGTGAAGATCTGCAGCAGGATGCCATCCTTGGTGGGGGAGCCGTCGATGAGGATGCGCAGCTCTTTGAGGGCCGCCAGATCCTCCTTATGCCCCTCGACCCGGCTATTCACCTTCTCGTAGTAAGTATCCGGGGTCGGCATAAAGCCGGTACCGCGGCTGCGCAGGGTGCGGATGGTCTGGTAGATATCGCTGGAGGCCATGGCGATGTGCTGGATCCCCTCCCCCTTGTACTGGCGCAGATACTCCTCAATCTGGGACTTGTCATCCGCCGACTCGTTGATGGGGATGCGGATCTTGCCGCAGGGAGCGGTCATGGCGCGTGAATGCAACCCGGTCAGCTTGCCCTCGATATCGAAGTAGCGGATTTCGCGGAAGTTGCCGATCCGCTCGTAGAAGTTGGACCAGACATCCATATTGCCGCGATGGACGTTGTGGGTCAGGTGATCGATCTCGACAAGACCGGCATCCACCTCTACCATCCGGGCCTGCCAGTCGGGGTAGAAGACAAAGTCCACGTCATAGATGGAGCCCTTGTCACCATAGCGGTCGACAAAGGAGAGGGTGCTCTCGCCGATACCGTAGATGGCGGGAATATTGAGCTCCATCGGGCCAATCTTGCCGATAAAGGGCTTTGCCCCCTTGGTGATGGCGAACTGCTGGGCCTTGCCCGCATCGCTCACCCGAAACGCCATGCCGCAGACGCTTGGCCCGTGCAGGCTGGCAAACTGCTCCGCTTGGGAGTGGGGCTCGGCATTGACCACGAAGTTGATATCCCCCTGCCGGTAGAGCCAGCACTGCTTGTGTTTGTGCCTGGCGATCTCGGCAAACCCGAGCGAGACAAACAGGCTCTTGAGGGCGGCAATCCCCTTGGCATCGGGGGCCGTGTACTCGACAAACTCGAAACCGTCCGTTCCTAACGGATTCGAGCTCAGCGGATTGATGGTATGGGTGGCGGAAGAGGTGGCATTCATCGGGCGCTCCTTGCTCTTGATTCGGTTAAAACGGATTGCAGCACCAGTGGTGCGACAAGTGTTAACAACTTGTTTCATTAGAGGCAGGGCGTAGCAGGAAGAGAAGAGGTGGGCCGCAGATAGTTTTTCACAGCTGGCAGCAAAAGATGTAAATGGATTGTGACATTCAAGCCACAACCCTGCGGATCAAAGTGTGACGACCCGCATGGCTGTCAGCTTTGGCTTACAGTTGCCAGTTTTTGACCATCAGATGGGGTAAACGGGCCCGAGCCTTTTGCAGTCGCGTAGGCGTCGGATTGATCAACCACGCCTCTTCCCCCAACCCCAGCAGCGGCAGATCGTGCAGGCTGTCGCTTAAGGCCAGCTCGGCATCGAGGGCGCAGATCTCCGGCAGCAGCTTGTGCTGACCATGGCAATAGAAGCGCGGCATCAGGCCGCCAAAACGGTAGTGCATCTGCGAGCCAATGATCCGATGGGGCAACTGACCGGGCAGTTGCTGATAGAGCTGGGCTCGCACCAGCGCGCAGGGGCTGGCGGAGATCACCCAGCAGCGCCCCCCCTCGTGTTGCAGCAGATCGCGAGCCTGACGAAACAGTCCCGGCCTGGTGCGACAATAGCCACGCACCAGCTTGCGCCACTCCAAGGGGGAGAGCCCCAGGGTGATGGCCCACCAGATAAGGGAGATACCGCGCCGCCGCTGGCTGGGAACAAGATAGACCACCCCCCCCAGCGCAATCACCGGCAACAACAGCAGCGGCCAGATCCGGCGGCGCAGGATATAGCGCAGCAGACCGGCGTGGCTGTCGCCGGGGGCCAGAGTGTCGTCAAAGTCGGCCAGGATCCAGCGCGGAGTGCTCCCGTCAGAGGCATTGGATGCATCACGCTCTTTTGCTGAATGGATCATGGCGTCAGGCTCTCGGCGCATAAACATCAGGGCGCAAGGGCTGCGATGGCGGCCGTGAGCTCGGGGGTGACAAACTCGGCCCCCAGTGAGGGCGGGCAGACAAAGTCGAACGGTTCGCCCGCCAGGGTGAAGCTGAGCCGCCAGGCGTGCAGATAGCCACGCTCGGCTGGCGTACCGCCATAGCGCTCATCCCCGAGAATGGGGGCGCCGATGCTTTTGAGGGCAACCCGGATCTGGTGGGTCTTGCCGGTCTGGGGTTTGATGCGATAGAGCCGCAGCCCCTCGCGCACCGACACCGAATCAAACCAGCTGATGGCGGGGTTTTCCAGCGTGCGCGCCAGCAGCCAGCTGCCGCCACGCCCCTTTTGCATATCCCCTTTTACCCAGCCCTGCTTCTTCTTCGGTTTGCGATCGGAGAGCGCCAGATACTGCTTGCTCACCTCGCGGGCTGCAAAGGCCATGCTCAGCTCGCGATTCGCCTCTGTAGTGCGGGCCAGCAGCACCAGCCCGGAGGTCATCTTGTCGAGCCGGTGCACCGGATAGAGAGTCAGACCCGTATCGGCCTTCACGCGATTGACCAGCCCCGGATTGACCGCCTCACCGTCGCCCTTCTCGTCATGCATGCCGATGCCGGGCTGCTTGTCGATAACCAGGAAAGCGGGATGCTCAAACAATATCCGGTACATAAAACCTCGGGAACTGGGGGATAAGGCACGCAGCCAACAGCTGGCGGCGCTCGGGAGTGCTGCATTCTCCCTGCTCGGCCGCTATTTGGCAAACCGGGTGGGCCGCCGACGAAGATGAAAAAGCCGACGAAAATGAAAAATGGCCCCGCCTGCAACAGGCGGGGCCATTTTCGGTCATCTTGGCAGATCAACCCTTACACATTGCGCGGGCGCAGGTGGGCGTGCCAGCGCGCTTCCCACTTCTTGAACAGCCAGACGATGACAAAGGTGAGCAGCATATAGAGCAGACCCGCGGTCAAAAACGCCTCGAACGGACTGTAGTAGCGGGAGTTGATGATCCGCGCCGCACCAGTCAGATCGACGATGGTGATGATGCCCGCCACCGCCGAACCTTGCAGCATGAAGATCACCTCATTGCTGTAGGCAGGCAGTGCCCGACGAAACGAGTTGGGCAAAATGATCCGGGTCAGGGTCTGCCAGCGGGTCATGCCAAAGGCGTTGGCCGCCTCAATCTGGCCACGCGGCATATTGTGCACCGCCCCGCGCACGATCTCGGCGGTATAGGCGGCGGTATTTAGGGTGAAGGCCAGCAGGGTGCAGAACCAGGCCTCGGAGAAGAGCGACCAGGCGGCACTGTTTTTCAGCCACTCCCACTGGGCGGCGCCGTAGTAGATGATAAAGAGCTGCACCAGCAGCGGGGTGCCACGAAAGAAGTAGATATAGGCCCAGATCGGCCCCTTGATCAGCCAGTTGCGGCTATTGCGCAGGATGCCCATGGGCACCGCCAGCATCAGACCGAGGAGCAGAGAGAGGGCCACCAGCCAGACGGTGGTATAGAGCCCCTCCCAATAGGTGGGCCACTCTTTGAGAATGATTGAGAAATCCATGGCTTACCTCGTCTTTATCGCATAGTGGCGCTCGGCCCACTTGAGCGCCGAGGTGGAGACTGCGGTGAAGATCAGGAAGATCAGCGCCACCGCCATGTAGAAGGTGAAAGGTTGCTGGGTTGAACCCGCCGCCAGCGAGGCTTTGCGCACCATGTCATCAAGGCCGATGATGGAGACCAGCGCGGTGGTTTTCAGCAGCACCAGCCAGTTGTTGCCAAACCCCGGCAGGGCGTGGCGCATCATCTGGGGGAAGAGGATCCGCACAAACACCTGAGTTGCCCGCATGCCAAAGGCGCGTGCGGCCTCCAGCTCGCCCTTGTCCACTGCCAGAATGGCGCCGCGGAAGGTCTCGGTCATGTAGGCGCCGAAGATAAAGCCGATGGTCGCGACACCGGCCACAAAGGGGCTGATATCGATATAGTCCGGGAGCAGGGAGACCCACTCCTGATTGGGATTACTTTCCAGCAACCAGTTGTTGTAAGCCTCGTTGACCCAGCTGCAGATGCCGTTGATCAGCACCTGGCCGCCAAAGAAGAGCAGCATCATCAGCACCAGATCGGGGATGCCGCGAATAATGGTGGTGTAGCCGGTGGCGATGGCCCGGGCCCACTTGTAGGGAGAGAGTTTGGCCAGCGCCCCCAGCATCCCCAGCAGCAAGGCCAGCAGCAGAGAGGCCAGCGCCACTTCCAGGGTGACCCAGGCACCCTCCAGCAGCGAGGCTTCGTATCCTTTCAAATCAAACATGGGCAGCTCCATTGCAATTAATAGGGCCCATTGCTCCACACAGAGAACATGGGCCCCGGGACTACTGGCGAGGTGAGCCGATCGGCCTGTTACTTGTCGTTGAGTAAAACGTCACAAGTCCCCTCACCCTGCCCTCTCCCAAAGGGAGAGGGAACTGCCTTTACTCGCCGTAAACGTCCTCTGGTTTTATTCGCCGTAAACGTCGAAGTCGAAGTACTTGTCGTTGATTTCCTTGTACTTGCCGTTGGCACGCAGCGCCAGAATGGCGGCGTTGAATTTCTCTTTCAGATCCTTGTCAGCCTTGCGCACCGCAATACCGGCACCCTCACCAAACCACTTGGGATCGGTCAGTTTCGGACCAACGAACTCGTAGGCATCGCCCCCTTCCTTCTTCAGCAGACCGTCGGTGATGGCGGCAGAGTCGGCCATCACATAATCGACACGACCGGATTTCAGATCGAGATAGGCTTCGTCAGCCGTGCCGTAACGCTTGATGGTGGCGTTCGGGAAGTTGTCGGTGATGTAGGTATCCATGGAGGTCGCACGTTGCACCGCCACGGTTTTACCATCCATGAAAGCCTTGTCGAGCTTGACGTCAGTGCCCTTCTTGGCGGCGAAGCGGGCCGGAATGTGCTGGTACTTCTGGGTGAAGTCCACCTTCTTCTTGCGCTCTTCGGTGATGTCCATGGTGGCGATGATGGCGTCAAACTTGCGCGACAGCAGCGCCGGAATGATGCCGTCCCAGTCCTGCTTGACCAGGGTGCACTTCACCTTCATCTCTTCGCACAGGGCGTTGGCGATGTCGATATCAAAACCTTTCACCTCGCCACTGGGCTCGGTCCAGGAGAAGGGGGGATAGGCACCCTCAACCCCGATCCGTACCTCTTTCCACTCCTTGGCCATCAGGCTACCGGACGCGAGGGCAGTGACTACGGCAGTCGCCAGCATCAGCTTGTTCATGTATCTCTCCTTGATAAAACAGTTGATTGGGTAACTCGACACTCCGCCATCAATAGATGGAGGAGATGAATTGCTTGAACCGCTCGGATTTGGGATGGGCGAAAATCTCCTTGGGGTTGCCCTCCTCTTCCACCCGCCCCTGATGCAGAAACATCACCTTGTTCGATACATCCCGGGCAAACGACATCTCGTGGGTCACCACCAGCATGGTGCGCCCCTCTTCGGCCAGCTCGCGCATCAGGCCGAGCACCTCCCCCACCAACTCGGGATCCAGCGCTGAGGTGGGTTCGTCAAACAGCATCACCTCGGGCTCCACCGCCAGCGCACGGGCAATGGCTGCTCGCTGCTGCTGACCACCGGAAAGATGGCCGGGATAGTAGTCGCGCCGCTCCCACAGCCCGACCCGGTTGAGCAGATGCTCGGCTCTGGCGATCGCCTCGGCACGGGGCACCTTGAGCACCTGGATCGGCACTTCGATGATGTTCTGCATGATGGTCATGTGTGACCAGAGGTTGAAACTTTGAAACACCATGGCCAGCCGACTGCGGATCCGCTCCACCTGACGCATATCTTGTGGCTGCCGCTCACCGGCCCGGTTGGTTTTCATGGCAATCAGCTCGCCATGGAGCGAGACAGTGCCGGATGAGGGAGTTTCGAGCAGATTGATACAGCGAAGAAAGGTCGACTTCCCCGAGCCTGAGGAGCCGATAAGGGAGATGACATCCCCCTTGTGGGCGGTCATGTCGATGCCCTTGAGCACTTCGTGGGTGCCAAAATATTTGTGCAGATCACGTACTTCCAGTGCGGCAACGTCGCTCATCCATTACAACCTTGTCTGTCCCTAGACGCCGCAGGGGGCGTGACTCAACCATCGTCCATTTAACAAAAAGTTAACCGATGGCAACCTTCAGCGAAAATATCACCCGGATAGTGAAAAAACAATACAGAACGAGGGTCTTCAGGGAATTCGCTCTATTTTTATTCGCTCTTTGCGTATTTTTCAGCACTTTGTTTGCATAAACAGCCGTTTCAATGGCTATTCAGATACCGCCTTTTTATACCCCAATCATATCAGTGGCAAGAGAAAAGCGTGATGTGTGCCAAACCGGCTCCAAAATCGCTTTATGCACCCCCTTGCAGAGCAAAAGATCAGCCCCCCGATCGGATCAACTTGATTTCATTGGTTCACTCGGGCTCGCACAGAACCTTCACAAACAGCCGAGTTGTGGCAAAAAAGTAACAACACCCTCAAAAAAGGGCTGTTTTCGGCCATGAAAGCGAGAGATATGTGACACAGAGCCAATAAGTAATGATAAGGTGGTATTTTTATCAGTTTTTGTGATCGAGGCCTCGATGTTGCTCAATGTGTTGCTGATCCTGTTGCCACTGGCAATCGGCTATCTGGTTCCCCTCTCCTCTGCCCGACTGATCAAGCTGGTCAACCAGAGTCTGGGCAAGATGGTCTACCTCATCCTGTTTCTGATGGGGCTCGGGCTTGCCTATGTGGAGAACCTGGGCAGCAATCTGGCGGTGATCTTCAAGGTCGCCGGGGTGATGCTGGCGGCGATCACGGTCTGTAACCTGCTGGCTCTCTGGTGGCTCGACCAGCGCACGCCGCCGACCCACGAGGCAAACGATGCCAGGATGCCGAGCAAGCTGCATCTGTTGTGGGAGTCGCTGCAGCTCTGTTTTGTGGTGCTCGGCGGCGTGCTGCTCGGGCTGCTGGTGGATCTGCGCGCCCTGCCCATCGACAAGTGGAGCGAGTGGGCCCTGATGCTGCTGCTGTTTCTCATCGGGGTGCAGATGCGCAACTCCGGCATGCGACTGCGGCAGATCCTGCTCAATCCCTGGGGGATGAAGATCGCCTTCACTGTCATCGTCAGCAGTTGGATCGGCAGCCTGCTGGCCGCCCAACTGCTGGGCATGCCCCTGAGCCACGGCCTAGCCCTGAGCTCCAGCTTCGGCTGGTATTCGCTCTCCGGCATTCTGGTGGCCGATAAACTGGGCCCGGTGCTGGGCTCGGCCGCCTTTATCAACGATCTGGGCCGCGAGCTTATCGCCATCCTGATCATTCCGGTCCTGATGCGTCGCCACCCCTCGGCCGCCATCGGTTACGGCGGCGCCACGGCGCTGGACTTCACCCTGCCGGTCATCCAGAAATCGGGGGGCATTCAGGTAGTGCCGGTGGCCATCGTCTCCGGCTTTATCCTGAGCCTGCTCGGCCCCATCCTGATCCTCGGATTTCTGGCGATCTAACTGCATTTGCCCGCAGCCAACACGAAAAAGCCCGACACGACTGTCGGGCTTGTGTTATCCGGGTATACCGCACGCTTGCTTTAGCTATGACTTATCCGCGCCACTGGCCGCCACTCATCACCCGCTCGATAGCGAACGTCCGGGCATGAATCAGCAGCAGATCCGCATCCTGCCCGACCCCGATACGCCCCTTGCTGCCAAGCCCCAGCGCCTGCGCCGGATTGCTCGTCACCGCGGCCAACGCCCTCTCCAACGATACACCGAGCCGGGTCGCGCGCACGCACTGCTGCCACAGGCTGGCAATCTGGCCGCAGCGCATCTCGATAAGCCGCCCTTCGCCATCAAAGCGCGGCAGACTGGCATTGGCATCCGAGCTGAACGTAATGCGCTCGGCAGGCACGCCCGCGGCCAGCAACTCGACCAGCCCATCGGCGGCAACCCGTTCACCATCCTCCAGCAGATCGGGGAAGCTCGAGGTAGTGAGGTCGACCCAGCCCCCCGCCTTGCCCCACTCGATGGCCTCGGCAAAGAGCCAGGGGTTGCGGTTGCAGTGGGTGGGATAGAGCTGGCGCAGCGGGATATCGGTCTCATCGCGCAGTGCTCGCAGGGGGGCCAATGCCCCCTTGCCATCCCCGATATGGAAGAAGCTGACCCCGCTCTTGCCCGCAAGCAGTCCGGCCACCCGCGCCTCGCTGGCAAGCCTGGCCAGCTCGTGGTGGGTCGGCGCACTGGATCTGTGGTCACTGATGGCCACCTCCCCCACCCCCAATACCTCGGGAATGAGGATGATGTCCGACTCCACCGTGCCGGTCAGAGTCTTGACCGGCAGATGGTAGGAGCCGGTATACATAAACGCGCTCACCCCGGCGGCGCGAAACTCCCGCACCTTGCCGAGCTCCTGCGCGGGAGTGCGGGTCAGGCTGTCGGTACCGAGCGCCGCCACCAGGGTGGTGACACCGGCCTTAAGTGCCTCGCATGCCGCGAGTTCCGTGGTGCGAAAGGCAAAGCCCCCCTCACCGCCACCGCCGGTGATATGGGCCAGCGGATCCACCAGCCCGGGCACCAGATAACTGCCACGACCATCGACCCGATTCAGCGGCCAGTTTGCAGGCACCGTCAACCCCTTGCCCATCCAGGCGATGCGGCCATCGGCCACCAGCAGATCCTGCTGGCCAAGGTGGGTGGGGCTGAAAATCTCGGCCCCCTCGATCAGGGTCAACATCATGGCTACTCCTTCTCTCAATCCGGTGAAATGTCGCGAGGCAAAACCCTATTTACCCACTATTGGCGGCCCGGTGAAAGCCCTTCCTGCCGATCACAATGTCATGGCAGCCATAGGCAAGGGGAAGCGGATCCGCTAGGCTCAGCGGCACTGTCCCTCTGCGAAGCGACTTTTCCATGAATTTTCTGGCCCATCTCCATCTGGCGGCCCACACCCGAAGCTCCCTCACCGGCAACCTGCTGGGGGATTTTATCAAGGGGCCGCTGCCCACCGCTCTTGCGGCCCACTTCGATGAGGGGATCTGGCTGCACCGCAAAATCGACGCCTTCACCGACAGCCACCCCGAGCACAAGACGGCCGTTGCCAGCTTCGAAGCCCCCTGGCGCCGCTTTGGCGGCATTGTGGTGGATATGATCTACGACCACTGGCTGAGCCAGCACTGGGGGCGGTTCAGCACCGAGCCCCTGCCCGACTTTTTATCGCAGAGCTACCGCCAACTATTGGCGGATCACCCACATCTGCCGGATGGACTGCCGCTCCCCCTCAAGCGGATGGCCGAACAGAACTGGATCGCCTCCTACCGCCACAGGGAGGGGCTGGGGCAAGCGCTTAACGGCATCGGCCGCCGACTGCGCCGCCCGGTACCGCTGGGAGAGGCGCTGCTGACCCTCGATGAGGCGCAGTGGCAAACATGCGAGGCGGGATTTTTGCGTTTCTATCCCCAGCTGATGGATTTTAGCCAGCAGCAGCTGGCCCAATATCGGGCAGCGCAAGGGGCACAGTGATCCCCGCGGATAGTTCTGCTTCCCCATAAAAAACGCCCCTTGCGGGGCGTTTGTCATCAGTTGGTTTCATCTTTCTTCTTGCGAATGCTTAAGCCCAGTTCCCGGCCACGCAGTCGGGCGTAATAGATGGTGCCGACAAAGGCAAGAGTGGTGAACAGCAGCTCCACCACCGCCAGCCATCGCTCCCCCTCATCCGTGGTGATCAGGGTGAGGGCGTGCAGGAAATAGGGCATCAACACGAAGTTGCCCCAGGCGTGGGTGTAGGGGTTGCCCTGCACTATCCCCTTGAGCGGGAAGAGCAGCGGCACCGTCCAGATCACCGGCAGCAGCCAGGGGTTGAGGTCCGGGTGGGGTGACAGCCACAGATGCCAGAGGATGACCCAGCCCAACAGGCCGAAGAAGCCGACCAGGGTCAGCCAACGTGCGAAGCGGGTGCTCACTTGAGGATCTCCAGCACCTGCTCCGGCGGGCGACCAATACGGGCCTGACCATTCTTGATGACAATGGGGCGCTCGATCAGCTTGGGATGCTGGTGCATGGCACGAATGAGGGCATCACCGCTGACATCGGCCAATCCCAGCTCTTTGTAGAGATCCTCCTTGGTGCGCATCAGCTGGCGCGGATCGCTAAAACCGAGCAGAGAGAGCAGGTTGCGGATCTCATCTTCGCTCGGGGCCTGCTCCAGATAGAGCACCACATCAGGGGCGATCCCGTGCTGTTCCAGCAGGGCCAGGGTTTCGCGACTCTTGGAGCAGCGCGGATTGTGGTAGATTTGGGTCTCGCTCATGGTAACTCCCTGATTAATCGCAAGATGGGACTAGAAACGGCGCTATTGTAGGGGAAAGTGATGGTCAGGGTAAGCGGCAGTGGAAAGGAATTGAAACGAATTTGTTGGCTGATTGTGGCTGGCCTGCTGGGCGCCTGTACGCCCGCCGCCGAATTTACCGATGCAACAGGGCAGTCATTCAGCCTGCGCCACTTTGCCGGCAAGCCGCTCCTGGTCAACTACTTCGCCCCCTGGTGCGCTCCCTGTCTGCGGGAGATGCCGCGCCTCAACGCGCTGGCGGAGGAGGGCGAGATCGCTGTGGTGGCGATCAACTACGACCCGATGACCCCGGCAGAGCTGGGGCAACTGGCAACCCGATATGAGATCAAGGTGCCGCTGCTGATCGCCAATACGGTGGCCAGCCTCCCCTTCCCGCGCCCGGGCGCCCTGCCTACCAGCTATCTGCTCGACAGTGAGGGCAAGCTCAAGCAAACGCTGATCGGTGAACTGGACCCGTCGAACATCGAGATGCTCAAGGCGGCCGGCAGCAGCGTGAGTCACTAGCCCATCGCAGCTATCACTGTTACCCACATCAACACTACCGCCATAAACAGCAAGGGCGCACCGTGGTGCGCCCTTGTTGGATTGGCCAATGCCAGCTGTCGTTAGCCCTTGAGGCTGTCGAGATCCTTCTTGGCGCGTTCCAGCTCGGTGATGCGCGCCTCCAGACGAGCCAGAGTCATCCGGTCGCTGGTGGTGCCGCGCGCCACGATCAGCTCGTCGATGGCCGCCTGATAATCCCCGCGCAGCGAGAGCATCTCGGCCCGCGCCATATGCAGCTCGGTCATCCGGCCCGCCTTGCGATAGGCATCGGCCAGCAGGTTCCAAGCCAGATTGTTCTCTTCATGCTCGCGGGCATAGGGGTCGAGAATGGCGATGGACTTCTTGTAGTTGCCGCTCTCGAGGTAGGCGTTGCCGAGGTTGACCACCACCACTTCGTTGTCCGGCATCCGGCTGCGGAACTTCTCGAGGCGAGCGATGGCCTGGGCACTGCGCCCCTTGGCCAGATCGATGTCGGTCTGGGCATCGACGATAAAGAGATCTTCCGGATGACGGGCCGCCAGCTCCTGCATCAGGGTATCCGCTTCGTCGGTGCGCTTGAGCTGGATCAGCGCCAGCGCCTTGCCATAGATGGCGGCATCCTTGAGCGGGTAATCCCCCTTCTGGATCCGGGTATCGAAGTAGCTCAGCAACCCTTGCGGAGTATCGGTGCCAAAACGCACCTGAATACGCACCTTGGCCAGCCAGAAGTCGAGGCTGGGCGGCAAGTCGCGGCGGCCATAACTGCCTGCACGAGCACGGGCTTCGCTGATCCGGGTCTCCGGCAGCGGGTGAGTGAGCAACATTTCCGGCGGCTTGCTGGCGTAACGGTACTCGGCAGCCAGTTTCTGGAAGAAGTTGGCCATCCCCATGGGATCGAAACCGGCATCATAGAGAGTCTTCATACCGATGCGATCCGCTTCATATTCGTTGTCGCGGGTGTAGTTGATGGCAGACTGCATGGAGAGGCCCAGCGTGGTCTGCAGCGCGGCGATACCGGCGGTCGGGTTGATCACCGCCAGCGCAATGGAGCCCACCAGACCGGCCAGGGTCACTGCCGAGCTGCTCGCCTGCGCCTCCATGTAACGGGCGATATGGCGCTGGGTCACGTGAGTGATTTCGTGAGCCAGCACCGAGGCCAGCTCGCTCTCGCTGTCGGCGTAGAGGAACAGGCCGGTGTGCACCTTGACCCGCCCACCGAGGAAGGCGGCCGCGTTAATGGTGGGATCATTGATGAGGAAGAAGGTAAACGGGAAACGCACCCCATCTGCGTTGGTCAGCAGTCGCTGACCCAGATCGTCGATGTACTGGCTCAGCACCGGATCATCGATGATCGGCAGGCCCGCGCGGGCAAAGCGCATAAAGGCGTTGCCGTAACGCACCTCCTGCTCGATAGGCAGGGCCGCCACCCCGGCCGTGCCGATGTCGGGAAGCTGGTTGTTGGCCTCGGCATGAAACGTGGCGCCCATCAGGGAAGCCAGCAGGGGAAGCGATGCCATCAGGGGGGAAAAGCGTGCCACGTTATCTCTATCTCCATCAGAAAGGGCCTCGGCAGAATACCCTTGCCCATCAAGGGCTACAAGCGTTGTTTCACGCTCTTATCACGGCCATAATAGCGGCCACCTGCCTGATGGAGTCCCCATGGAAGTTCTCGACCTGACCCCCTGGCGTTGCCCCGAGCCGCTGATCCGGCTCAAGCTCTGGTTGCGGGAGGCCAAAAGCGGTCAAACCGTCACCATCCGGCTGGCCGATGCGGGCTCCCGGCAGGATATTCCGGCCTATCTGCACCGTCAGGGCCACCATGTCGAGATGCAGCAACAACCGGACAATACCCTCTCTTTGCAGTTGGTTGTCGGGGCGAAACAGCCATCTTGAGCCCCAGTGATGTAAGGATGCAGTCATGTTAGAAGTATTGAAGCGCTGGTATCAGACCCGTTTTTCCGATCCCGATGCCGTTACCCTTTTCCTGTTGCTGGTGTTCTGCTTCACCATCATCTGGCTGTTTGGCGATCTGCTGGCCCCGCTGCTGGTGGCGCTGGTAATGGCCTATCTGCTGGAGTGGCCGGTCGCCCGGCTGCAAAAAGCGGGGCTGTCGCGCACCCTGGCCACCAGCGTCATTCTGATCCTCTTTATTGCAGTGGCGGTGGCCTCCTTGCTGGGTCTTATCCCGACGCTGGTGAGTCAGGGGATCAATCTGGCCAAAGAGGCGCCCGCCATGCTGACTCACGCTCAGGATTATGTGCGCACCCTGCCGGACAAATACCCCGAGCTGATTGATGTCAGTCTGGTGGAGACCGTCATCGACAATATTCGCCAGCGCATTCTCAGTGGCGGCGAACATCTGGTGAGCGCCTCCCTCAGCTCGCTGGTCAACGTGGTGGCCATCATGATCTACCTCATTCTGGTGCCGCTGATGGTCTTCTTCATGCTCAAGGACAAGCGGGTACTGATGGGCAGCCTGCGCCGCTTCCTGCCGCGCAACCGCACCCTGGTCAACCGGGTGTGGGTCGAGATGAACAACCAGATCATCAACTACATCCGCGGCAAGGTGATCGAGATCCTGATCGTCGGTATCGCCACCTATGTTCCTTTCGCCCTGATGGGGCTGCGCTACTCGGTGCTGCTGGCGGTCGCGGTCGGCTTCTCGGTGCTGATCCCTTATATCGGCGCTGCCGTAGTGACCGTGCCGGTGGCCATGGTCGCCCTGTTCCAGTGGGGACTCACCCCAGAGTTTGCCTGGCTGATGGTGGCCTATCTGGTCATTCAGGCCCTCGATGGCAACCTGCTGGTGCCGGTGCTCTTCTCGGAAGCGGTCAACCTCCATCCGGTGGCCATCATCATCGCCGTGCTGGTGTTTGGCGGCTTGTGGGGATTCTGGGGGGTCTTCTTCGCCATTCCCCTCGCCACCCTGGTCAAGGCGGTGATCAATGCCTGGCCAAAACGGGAAGACAATGCACATGCCGTCAAATAACCGGCCACTGCGGCCACACCTTCAGCCACTGACCCCCAGAGAGCGCTTATGACCCTTTCACGTCGCACCACCCTTGGCGGGCTAATGGCCCTGCTGCTTGCCACCGTGACCCCGGTACAGGCCGAGATCGATCTCGGCTCGGTCGATATGCTGGCCAGTGACAGCCCCACCAGTCCGGTGCCACAAGGGCTGGTGGTGGGCGCAACCCTGATCGGGGGGCAGGCCCGCTACGAAGCGCAGGACAACGCCGTCTACGCCATCCCCGGCTTTATCTACTTCGGCGACGACTTGATGTTTCTGGGCGATCGGGCCCGCTACTACTTCCACAAGGATGAGAACGTCGCCCTCTACGGCTATGGCCGGGTCCGTTTTGGCAATCTGGATCCCGAGGACTCGCCCGCCTTCAGCGGCATGGAGCAGCGTGAGTGGCAGCTGGAAGGGGGAATTGGCGGCAACATCGTCACCCCTTACGCCCTGCTGACCATCCGCGCCAACAGTGATGTCACTGGCCGCAGCAAGGGACAGGAGCTGCTCCTGTGGGCCGATTTCCCCATCCTGCGCGACAACCTGCTAATCATGCCCGGCATGGGGCTGATGCTGCGCAGCGACAAGATGGCCAACTACTACTTCGGCGGCATCTCCGAGAGTGAAGCGACCGCCCAGCGGCCCGCCTGGGATACCGGTACCACCCTCTCCCCGATGGCGGCCCTGATCACCAGCTACCGCTTCACGCCCAACTGGATTGGCATGTTTGCCATG
Organism: Aeromonas allosaccharophila; assembly: GCF_000819685.1. Lineage (GTDB taxonomy): Bacteria > Pseudomonadota > Gammaproteobacteria > Enterobacterales > Aeromonadaceae > Aeromonas > Aeromonas allosaccharophila. The sequence goes on from NZ_CDBR01000082.1 coordinate 133,722, forward strand.
AACTACGAATGGTATGATCGGGACATCAAAAACAGTCCCATCGTCCAGCACGATGGCGAACTCTATGCAGGCTTTGCGCTGGGTTATATCTGGTAACGCAATGTCAGCTGACAGGCGCATCGATAGGTTTCGGCCCAATCATCAAACGCAACAAGGGAGCCAATGGCTCCCTTGTTTATAACTTGCGTCTGGCTTACAGCGCAGCCAGAAACTCACCGAGCGCCTGATTGACGGATGCGGGGTTCTCCATTGAAGAGATGTGACCGGCCGCCGGGATCTCCTTGAACGGGCAACCCAGTACCTCTGCCATCAGATAGCCCTCCAGCACCGGACGGGCCTTGTCCTCGCAGCCGGTCATCACCAGCGCGGGAACGGTGATTTCCTCCATCCATTCGATGCGATCTTCGCGAGTGACAAAGCTGCGCCCCACTGCCACCATGGCGGCGATCTTGTCGCTTGGCCAGCTGGCCAGCCGCGCCTTGAACTCGGCCAGCAAGGCGGCATCGGGCTGGTTGGCAAAGAAGATGGGCGCAACCTGTTCAATGATGGGCGCCGGAATGGAACCAAGCTGCTCGATCGCAGCGAGCATGCCAAGGTAGCGTTCGCAGGTGATCTGCGGCTCGAGGCCGACAAAGCTGTCCATCAGCACCAGACCCTTGATACGGTCTGGCGCCATGTGCGCCAGCTCAACGCCCCACATGCCGCCGATGGAGAGACCCACCAGCACGCACTCCTCAATGCCGAGGGCATCGAGCAATGCCAGATGATCGCGCGCCAGAGTGGCCAGGGTGCAGCCACCGTCGGGGAGCAGGTCGGAATCACCGTGGCCCCACAGCTCGGGGACGATGCAGCGATAGCTGCCCTTGAGCGCGGCGATTTGCGGCGCCCACATGGCGCTGTCCCACAGATAGCTGTGGCCAAACAGCAGCACCGGGCCCGGCCCTTCGTCCAGATAGGCCATCCGGCGGCCCGCTATCTCCATAAAATGCTTCATGTTATCTCCTGTTGCCAGCGATGGGCGGGCAGTGTATCACGTCACCCTTGGCAGGGGACGCCTCCCTGGTGCAAGCTGGCAGTGACTCAAAGAAGTCACCCATGAAAGGATGCCAAAAGGAGAAGTGCATGGCGAAGGAGAAGATCAAGAAGCGGCCACGTCTGGACAAACAGTGCTACGAGCACCATCTCGCCCATCTGCAGGAGGAGCTGGTCAAGCTGCAGGAGTGGGTCAAGCAGGAGGGACTGAAGGTGGTGGTGCTGTTCGAGGGACGGGACGCCGCCGGTAAAGGGGGCGTCATCAAGGCGATCACCGAACCGCTCAACCCGCGGGTCTGCCGGGTCACGGCGCTGCCCGCCCCCTCCGATAGGGAGCGCTCCCAGTGGTACTTTCAGCGTTATGTTGCCCACCTGCCCGCCGCCGGTGAGATGGTGCTGTTTGACCGCTCCTGGTACAACCGGGCCGGAGTCGAGCGGGTGATGGGATTTTGCAGCGATGCCGAGTATCGCGAGTTTCTGCGCGCCTGCCCCGAGTTCGAGCGGATGCTGATCCGCTCCGGCATCACGGTGATCAAATACTGGTTCTCGGTCAGCGACGAAGAGCAGGAGAAGCGCTTCAAGGAGCGGATAAATACTCCCATCAAGCGCTGGAAGTTCAGCCCGATGGACTTGCAATCCCGCTCCCGCTGGGTCGAATACTCCCGCGCCAAGGATGACATGTTCACCTACACCGACACCGAGGATTGCCCCTGGTTCGTGGTGGAGGCAGACGACAAGCGCCGTGCCCGTCTCAACTGCATCGCTCATCTGCTGGGCAAGGTGCCCTACGAGGCGATCCACTACGAGCCCATCAAGCTCCCCCCCATCAAGACCGAAGGGTATGAGCGCCCACCGCTGACCAGTCAGACCTTTGTACCCGATATTACCGCCGACCTCGAAGCCTGAGCCCTGTCACCTAGGGAAGGTGCGAACAAGTCCCTGATATGAGATCATGTTTGTCATCTGGAGCCATGGAACAGGGTTCATCATGAGTCATCAACTTACCTTCGCCGACAGTGAATTCAGCAGTAAGCGCCGTCAGACCAGAAAAGAGATTTTCTTGTCCCGCATGGAGCAGATTCTGCCATGGCAAAACATGGTGGAAGTCATCGAGCCGTTTTATCCCAAGGCTGGTAATGGCCG
>NZ_CDBR01000083.1:0-234 GCF_000819685.1 Aeromonas allosaccharophila
GGATGCTGCGGCATCCTTTTTTATTGCCCGCAGAACGCCTCAACAGGCCTTACAGGATGTTGATAGCCAAACCCTGAGTGATGAGCTGCGCGCAATCCCCCGCAGCAACAGCAGGCATACAGCCCGCTTGCAGATGAGGCAAAGGGTGGCAAGGGGTTGCACCGTTCAGAAGAGCGCGGCGCAATAACCGAAGGGGAGCAGAAAAGAGGACAAGAACAGACAGACAGACAGACA
>NZ_CDBR01000083.1:262-38070 GCF_000819685.1 Aeromonas allosaccharophila
ATGGTGCGCCCGAGAGGATTCGAACCTCTGACCACCTGGTTCGTAGCCAGGTACTCTATCCAGCTGAGCTACGGGCGCTCATAAACTTTTTATACTGCTTGAAATATGGTGCGCCCGAGAGGATTCGAACCTCTGACCACCTGGTTCGTAGCCAGGTACTCTATCCAGCTGAGCTACGGGCGCTCACAAACTTTTGGTACTGCTTGAAAAATGGTGCGCCCGAGAGGATTCGAACCTCTGACCACCTGGTTCGTAGCCAGGTACTCTATCCAGCTGAGCTACGGGCGCTCATAAATCGTTGAGTCGTTTTAAATGGTGCGCCCGAGAGGATTCGAACCTCTGACCACCTGGTTCGTAGCCAGGTACTCTATCCAGCTGAGCTACGGGCGCCCTGTTTTAAAACGATAAAAAAAGCTTACTTATCAGTAAGCCTTTTCCAAAGTGTCGACTTGCTAATGGTCAACACATGACTCTTGCTTGAGTCGTAATATGGTGCGCCCGAGAGGATTCGAACCTCTGACCACCTGGTTCGTAGCCAGGTACTCTATCCAGCTGAGCTACGGGCGCAAATGGCGGAGAAGGGGGGATTCGAACCCCCGATGCGGGTATAAGCCGCATACTCCCTTAGCAGGGGAGCGCCTTCAGCCTCTCGGCCACCTCTCCGTTTGCGGGGCTGATAATACTTCACAGGGATTTTTAGTCAAACACTTTTTTGGAGAAAAAAGCGCGTTCGCTCAGCATTTGGTCAAAGCGTGGAATATTCAAACAATATCGGCACTTATCCCGCAGTTTCGCACCTTGCAGGGCGATTTTTCGGGGGCCAGAAAAACAAAAGGCGACACATAGGGTGTCGCCTTGTCACAGCCATGAACGCAGCTTAGAAGCCCGGTTGGCCCGGTACTTTCTCGGCCTGGATGCGCTGGTAGATCTCTTCGCGGTGCACGGAGACCTCTTTCGGTGCGTTCACACCGATACGGACCTGGTTGCCTTTAACGCCCAGTACGGTGACAGTCACTTCATCACCAATCATCAGGGTTTCCCCAACACGACGAGTCAAAATAAGCATTCGCTTGCTCCTGTATCCTGTTTTGTTTTTATATCGATATGCGACATTATCTTACAAAGATACCGATATGGTAAATGGTTGAAACTAAATCAATCAGAGATTGTTAGCCCAAGGGCTGCTCCTGCGGTGCCTGATCCAAACCGAAAGCCGCGTGCAGGGCGCGCACTGCCAGCTCCAGATACTTCTCGTCAATGACCACAGAGATTTTGATTTCAGAGGTCGAGATCAACTGCATGTTGATCCCCTCCTCGCCCAATACCTTGAACATGGTGCGCGCAACACCGGGATGGTTCCACATGCCGACACCGACAATGGAAACCTTGGCAATCTCGCCATTTCCCTGCACGCAGGAGGCGCCCAGCGCAGTGGCGGTCTCCTCCAGCAGTGCCCGGGCACGGCGATAGTCGTCACGATTCACCGTGAAGGTGAAATCGGCGGTGCCATCTCCCAGGGTGTTCTGCACAATCATGTCGACATCAATGTTGGCGTCGCTGATCGGATTCAGGATCTGCGCGGCAACGGTTGGTCTGTCCGGCACGCCCAGAATGGTCAGGCTGGCCTCGTTGCGGTTAAAAGCGATCCCGGATACCAGGGGAGCTTCCATCCTATCACCTCCATATGTGATTAAGGTTCCCTCTCCATCGATAAAGCTCGACAGCACCCGCAGCGGGACGCGGTACTTGCCCGCAAACTCCACCGAGCGGATCTGCAACACCTTGGCACCGAGACTAGCCATCTCCAGCATCTCCTCGAAGGTGATGGTGTCGAGACGACGCGCCTTGGGCTCGATGCGCGGATCCGTGGTGTATACCCCATCCACATCGGTAAAGATCTGGCACTCATCGGCCTTGATGGCCGCCGCCACGGCAACCGCCGTGGTATCCGAACCGCCGCGGCCCAGGGTCGTGATGGCGTTATGCTCGTCACGGCCCTGGAAACCGGCGATCACCACCACCTTGCCCGCAGCCAGTTCAGCCTGAACCAGCTCGGTGTCGATGTGGGTGATGCGCGCCTTGCCGTAGGCGGAATCGGTATGAATCCGCACCTGATCACCGGTCATTGAGACCGCAGGACAACCGCGTTTGTTCAACGCGATCGCCAGCAGCGCTATGGTGACCTGCTCACCGGTGGAGACCAGCACATCCATCTCGCGCCGGTTGGCATCAGGATCCAGCTGCTGGGCCATGCCCAGCAACCGGTTGGTCTCGCCCGACATGGCGGAGACCACCACCACCACATCGTGTCCCTGGGCGCGGGTCTGCTCGACCCGCTCAGCTACCGCCTCGATCCGCTCCAGTGTGCCGACCGAGGTGCCGCCGTACTTCTGTACATAGAGTGCCACAGATCACCTCGCCCTATTACAGGCGCTCTTCAAGCCAGGAGTGAACGGATTGCAGCGCCGCCGGCACCGCCTCAGGCTGGGTACCACCCGCCTGTGCCATGTCCGGACGGCCACCGCCCTTGCCACCCACCTGCAGGGCCACCAGATTGACCAGCTCACCGGCCTTGACCTTGCCGGTCAAATCACTGGTAACACCGGCAATCAGGTTGACCTTGCCATCAGTACAGGTTGCCAGCAATACAACGCAAGATTTCAACTGCTGCTTGAGTGCATCCAGCATGCCCCGCAGAGCCTTTGGTTCCACTCCCTCCAGCGCTGCGATCAACACCTTCTGACCGTTGATTTCGATCACCTGACTCAGCAGGCTATTCCCTGCCTGGGCTGCCAGCTTGGCCTTGATCTGCTCCAGCTCGCGCTCCATCATCTTGGACTTGTCCAGGATCTGGCGCACTTTGCTGCCGATGGAGAATTGATCGCCTTTCACCAGTGCGGCAGCCTCTTCAAACTGCTCGGCCAGCTGGTGCATGAAGTCGATGGCGCCCTTACCGGTCACCGCTTCGATACGACGCACACCGGCGGCGATACCGCTCTCGGCGATGATCTTGAAGAAGCCGATGTCACCGGTGCGCTTGGCGTGAGTACCGCCACACAGCTCGGTGGAGTAGTCGCCCATGCGCACAACACGCACGTCGTCTTCATATTTCTCACCAAACAGCGCCATGGCGCCGGCAGCCTTGGCGGCGTCCAGATCCATCACCTGAGTGCTGACTTCGTGGTTGGCACGGATCTGGGCGTTGACCAGCTCCTCGATGCGACGAATGGTCGCCATGGTCAACCCCTCGAAGTGGGAGAAGTCGAAACGCATGCGCTCGGCCCCCACCAGAGAACCTTTCTGGGTCACATGATCACCCAGCGACTGGCGCAGGGCGGCGTGCAGCAGGTGAGTCACCGAGTGGTTCAGGGCAATGGCCTGACGGCGATCGCCATCGACCACGGCTTCCACTTCGGCGCCCTTCTCCAGGGTACCCAGCTCCATGTAACCCTTGTGGATGATCGCCTTGCCCGCCTTCTGGGTGTCGGTCACGGCAAAGATGCCGTCGTCCACTTTCAGGGTGCCGCTGTCGCCCACCTGACCACCAGACTCGGCGTAGAAGGGGGTCTGCTCCAGCACGATGACGGCTTCGTCACCGGCGATCAGACCATTCACCTCTTCGGTGCCCTTGTAGATGCCGAGCACACGGGTGCGCTCGCTCAGGTTCTTGTAACCGGTGAACGGGGTTTCGAAGTCGAGCTTGAGCATCTCGTTGTAGTTAACGCCGAAGCTGGAGGCCTCTTTAGCACGAGCACGCTGCTTCTCCATCTCGACGGTGAAGCCCTCTTCATCGATGCCGATGTCGCGCTCGCGCACCACGTCAGCAGTCAGGTCGGCCGGGAAGCCGTAAGTGTCATAGAGCTTGAACACCACCTCACCCGGCACCACTTTGGCGTCGCCCAGGTTGGCCAGCACATCTTCCAGCAGCAGCAGACCGCGATCCAGGGTGCGGACGAACTGCTCTTCCTCGATGCGCAGTACGCGCTCGACCAGCGGCAGCTGGGCGCTCAGTTCGGCGCCCACATCCTTCATCTGCACCGCCAGCTCGGCAGCCAGTTTGTAGAAGAAGACGTCGGTAGCTCCCAGCTTGCGACCGTGGCGCACGGCGCGACGGATAATGCGGCGTAGCACATAGCCGCGACCTTCGTTGGACGGCATCACGCCATCTGCCACCAGGAAGGCGCAGGAGCGGATGTGGTCAGCGATGACGCGCAGGGACTGGTTGCTCAGATCGGTGGTACCGACGATCTCGGCCGCTTTCTTGATCAGCGCCTGGAAGATGTCGATTTCGTAGTTGGAGTGGACACCCTGCATGATGGCGGAGATACGCTCCAGACCCATGCCGGTATCCACGGACGGACGGGGCAGCGGTTCCATGGTGCCGTCAGCCTGACGGTTGAACTGCATGAACACCACGTTCCAGATCTCGATGAAACGGTCGCCATCCTCTTCCGGCGAGCCGGGACGGCCACCCCAGATGTGATCGCCGTGGTCATAGAAGATCTCGGTGCAGGGACCGCACGGGCCGGTATCACCCATCGCCCAGAAGTTGTCGGAAGCGTAAGGGGCACCCTTGTTGTCACCGATGCGCACGATGCGATCGGCCGGTACACCGACCTCTTTCTCCCAGATATTGAAGGCTTCATCGTCAGTCGCGTAGACGGTCACCAGCAGGCGATCTTTCGGCAGCTGCAACACTTCGGTCAGGAAACCCCAGGCAAACTTGATGGCGTCATGCTTGAAGTAGTCGCCGAAGCTGAAGTTGCCCAGCATTTCGAAGAAAGTGTGGTGACGGGCGGTATAGCCGACGTTTTCCAGGTCATTGTGTTTACCACCGGCACGGACACAACGCTGGGACGTGGTGGCGCGGTTGTAGGCACGCTTCTCTGCGCCAAGGAACACATCCTTGAACTGGTTCATACCCGCGTTGGTAAACAACAGGGTCGGGTCGTTATGCGGTACCAGCGAGCTGGAGGAGACAACCTGGTGTCCCTGGGAACGGAAATACTCGAGAAACGCAGCGCGTATCTCTGACGTGGACATATACATGGAAAATCCTGCTTGATTCGAATACGGACTTTTAACCGCATTAATGTAAGTTTTCTGCGGGGTAAAGTAAAACGTACAGGCCCGTCACGGGCGAAAAAGCGCGCATAAACGGATACGAAGAGAAAAGGGAGGCAAACAGAGGCTTTTTGAGCCGGGGATCAGGCCAAAAGCAGTGGAAAATAGCCATGTGGCACGGCAGAACCGGCCTTTCGCCATCCCCGTCCCTCAAGCCACTGAATGGGCAGGAAAAATCCTGTAAATGCGAGATAAGGGGTATCAGCGCGTGGTGCATAGAATAGGAAAGAGTGCCGCGGGAATGCTGTCACCGCTGCTGGCAGTATGGCCATCGGCACTGGCCGAAACAGAAAGTCAGTCACGTGATCAATATGTCTGACAACAGAGCAGGCAAGGCTTCGTCTCATGACCTTGTACCACACGACAAGGCACCGGCCCCGCTACTCTGAGGCCGACTCTTGCAGGGTTGATATCGCATAACGCGCCTGATCCTGGGTAAAGCCGCGCCCCAGCAGATATTTGAGCCACTTCATCCGCAGCTTGAAATCCGCCAGATCGGCCACCCGGGCACGCCGTTCGAGCAGGGCAAACGCCAGTTCGAACCAGTCCAGTTCCGGCTGATCGAAGGCGGCATCGATCTGCATATCATCGAGCCCCTTGCGGCGCAGATCGAAGCGGATCTTGATGGGGCCATGCCCCTTGGCTGCACCGGCTCGCACTGCCATGCCACCGTAACGTTCGTCATTGACCCAGTTGTAACCGCGGCAGTAGTCGACCACCGCCTCGATCACCTCTTCATTGAAACCCTGCTGGCGCAACCGGTTGGCCAGCTCGGACTCGGCGCTCTCGCGACGGGCCAGACTGCGCATGGCAAAGGCGCGGGCAGCGGCAAACAGCTCTTCAAAGGAGAGTTCAACGGGTTCGGGGAGAGATTCATCGACCATAAATGACAAGGCCGGGTATCAACCCGGCCTCCTTTACCTTATTCGAACTCTTGTTCGCTTTCGTCTTCAAACTCTTCGGCGGCCGCTGCCACCGGCTTCTCTGCCGGCACGGCACCGGAGAGCAGCAGTTCGCGCAGGCGCGCTTCAATTTCGCCAGCCATCACCTTGTTCTCGGCGAACAGCTTCATGACGTTGGCCTTGCCCTGACCGATCTTCTCGCCGTTGTAGCTGTACCAGGCACCGGCCTTGTCGATCAGCTTGTGCTTGACGCCCAAGTCCACCAGCTCGCCCTCTTTGGAGATACCGGCGCCGTAGAAGATCTGGAATTCAGCCTGTTTGAAGGGCGGGGCCACCTTGTTCTTGACCACTTTAACGCGAGTCTCGTTACCGACCACTTCGTCGCCCTCCTTGATGGCGCCGATACGACGAATATCGAGACGCACAGAAGCGTAGAACTTGAGCGCGTTACCACCAGTGGTGGTCTCCGGGCTACCGAACATGACGCCGATCTTCATCCGGATCTGGTTAATGAAGATGCACAGGCAGTTGGCGTTCTTGATGTTGGCGGTCAGCTTGCGCAGCGCCTGGGACATCAGACGGGCCTGCAGGCCGACGTGGGAGTCACCCATTTCGCCTTCGATTTCCGCTTTCGGGGTCAGGGCCGCCACGGAGTCGACGATGATGACGTCAACGGCATTGGAGCGAACCAGCATGTCGCAAATTTCCAGCGCCTGCTCACCGGTATCCGGCTGGGAGATGAGCAGGTCGTCGACGTTGACGCCCAGCTTGGCAGCATAGATAGGGTCGAGTGCGTGTTCCGCATCGACGAAGGCACAGGTTTTGCCTTTCTTCTGGGCTTCCGCGATCACCTGCAGGGTGAGGGTGGTTTTACCGGAAGATTCCGGGCCGTAGATCTCGACGATACGGCCACACGGCAGACCGCCGATGCCCAGCGCCACGTCCAGCGAGAGGGAGCCGGTAGAGATGGCTTCGATATCCATGGTCTTGCTGTCGCCCAGACGCATGATGGAACCTTTGCCGAACTGCTTTTCAATCTGACCCAGCGCAGCCGCCAGTGCCTTCTGTTTGTTCTGATCCATGCCAATCTCCGCTGGAAATCGTGAGTAAGAAGTGAAGTTGGGCTAAGTATACTGTCTATTCATACAGTATCAAGCCCAATTTATCTGAGCAGGGCCAACAGACCCGACAGGGCCTGTCTCACCGCCTGCTGGCGCACCTGCCGACGATCCCCGTCGAAGCGGGCGAGCAGAGAGTGGTGACGGCCGTTGCGATCGGCCCAGGCAAACCAGACGGTGCCGACCGGCTTGTCTTCGGTGGCGCCACCGGGGCCAGCGATGCCACTGATGGCCACGCTGATGGCGGCCGACGAGTGGGCCAGCGCGCCGCGGGCCATCTCCAGCACCACGGCTTCGCTCACCGCGCCATGCTGTTCAAGGCTCTCACTGCTCACCCCCAACATCTGCTGCTTGGCCTCGTTGGTGTAGGTGACAAACCCGCGATCGAACCAGCCGGAGCTGCCCGCAATGTCGGTGATGGCGCTGGCCACCCCGCCGCCAGTACAGGATTCGGCGGTCGCCGCCAGCCAGCCCCGCTGACCGAGGGCACGTCCCAGCTCAATGGCAAGGTGCTCTATCTCTGCATCCAGTTTCATCACGACTCCTGCTGATCCGCTCAAGAGGCACATTATGCGATCCCGCTACCACCGCCCGCAACCACGGCAGACCGCCACGGCAACCGCCCTTGCCTGTTGCAATGGGAGGTTGCTCCGGTGCCATGCCTTCAATAGTGCCGAGCAGCCGCCCCCGGAACACCCGCTCCCCCGTCGCGGCGCTTATGTGTAGAATGGCGCCATCAAGCTCAAGGCTCATCACCGCAGACACTGGCCCGCAGAGGCCCCTTCTGGAACAGAACATGACCGCACAACACCAAGCCAGCGGCGCCACAGGCTCCGCTCCCGGCACCAATCTGAGCGCCCACACGCCCATGATGCATTAGTATTTATCCATTGAAAAATATGTCTTTTTTTATAAAAAACAAAAAATAATACGCTCTTTAGTACGCTTATAAGACATGCTAACCCACCTATTGCTCTTCTTCTCCTGATTCCCTTACCCACAGCACTCAAGCAACAACTTCGTATGCATACCTCTACAACCGCTGCAACAGGAGTTGTTGTTTCAGCCCGTGGCATACCAGTACTTTCGACGAGTTGCTTGTAGTGAGTGGGCATGAGCCTCTCATAACTTCCTGAGTGATGGTTCACTTGAAGCTATTCCGCTAAAGAGAGTTCCGCTTTGGCCGATACAATAAGTAACAAGGCGAATGCTTTACCCGGAACAGAGCCTGACGGTGAAAAGCAAAATGGAAAGTAAAAAGCCATAAATACAGATAATTAAAAGACATGCTTAGGGGGGGGGTAAATTATTTTCATGTTTATCAATAGCAATGGCTCATCATTAAATGCGCAACGTAATCAGAGCAACATCATCAAGTCGTTAGATATCTCTTACACTCGGCTTGCTTCTGGCAAGCGTATCAACAGTGCAAAAGATGATGCTGCTGGTCTGCAGATCTCGAACCGTTTGACCTCCCAGATTAATGGATTGGCTCAGGGGAACCGTAACGCCAACGATGGTATTTCTGTGGCGCAGACAGCTGAAGGTGCAATGGAGGAGCTGAGTTCCATGTTGCAGCGTATGCGTGTTTTAGCGCAACAGTCTCTTAATGGTGCCAACAATGCTGATGATAGAGCCGCACTGCAGAAAGAGTATGACTCCTTGAAAACAGAAATTGACAGAGTGGCAAATGACACTACTTTTGGTGGCCAGCATTTGTTAAATGGAGGTTACGTAGGCTCTTTTCAGGTGGGGGCTGATGCTAACCAAACCATCACCATAGACATCAACAGTTCATTTACCCTAACGCAAATGGCGTTCGCGACGACTGGCCATGCCACGATAGCGTACAATGCTGCCGATAACAGTTATACAGTCACTCATGTTAATGGGCCCGGGGTTCCAGCATATGTAGGCAGTATACAGTCCAGACCAGCTTCATTATTGGCTATGGCTAATCTTGATTATTATATTGAGGTGGTTGACAGCAAGCGCGCAGAGTTAGGAGCCGTGCAAAATCGCTTCGATTCAGTCCTTCGTAATCAAGCAAATGTGTCGGAAAACGTTCATGCTGCTAGATCTCGTATTAGAGACGCTGATTTTGCAGTGGAAACCGCTAATCTAACGAAGCAAAATATTCTACAACAAGCGGCGTCGAGCATCCTCTCGCAGGCGAACCAGCGCCCAAGGTCAGCTCTCTCATTATTACAAAGTTAACAACTAAACTGTTCATCATCAGTCAGCGTATAGCCGTGCTCTTGTGGCAGAATTTTATGAAAGTATGCAATCGGAGAACTTCAACTCTCTCCCAAAATATCACACTATTCACTAAGCTAGGTTGATCTTATGCTCACTTTTTGAAGTCAAATAATATGTAAAAAGCAAAGTTCAACTCCAGAAATGAACATATCTACACTAACTTAGTGTTAAGCCCATTTTTCAAAAAAGTATTTTTATACCAACTTCAATACCATTCAAATCTAAATGTTATCGATAGCCACTTTAGATGGGCAGCCAACATACTGTTGCATTTTATTAGCTTACTTTTTCATGCGAAGCTTTAACCTTTTCTTTTCTGCTAGAAAATAAATCACACTAGATACCGCCTCACTTTCATAGAAAATCTTGATGTTATCTTTGCTCCATTCGTCACCATATCGATCTTTGTATGCCAGCTTATTAAAGAACTTATATTTATTTTTATTTAAAAAATCACATATCGATTCTTTTCCATCTCCAATATTTTTTTTCCTGTACTGTATTATTGAATACATACCATATAGATAAGCTTTGTATCCGAATAAATCATCGAAACATATATCGCCAGAATTAACGCATAAGAAATATGATAATGCAGCAGATAGATCTGCTGTCTTGAAACTACCTCCATCACCTCTATCTATATATTCAAAACCTGCCTTTTCATAGATATTTTTCAAGTGTTCATGAAGAGCGGAGTCAACATTCAGCTTTATTGTCTTCATCCCAGATTCGACAATCTTATTCACTGAATTCTGCTTTCTCAAGGTAGCAGCATAGCGGTCTATTGATTCAGGGGATTCGATAACAGAAACATCATCATCAAACGACTCATCTAACGCATCAAATAGCTCATCTAAAGTTTCCTCCGATTTTATTCCTTTCATTCCCCATTCCCCATGTGAAAAGGCGCACAACTAGAAAGGTACCACCTTACCTCACGGGACTGATGAGATCCAAGAAGATGTAGCAACAGTGATGTGAGCATCACAAAAAACATCCTCCTTGTAATAGGCAGTTATTTGTGAGCCTCACAAACCAGACTCGTAATCTGCCGTGACGTACATATCAAAACACTCTTCCACATTAATTTGTGAACATCACAAAAAACTTCACATCAACAAAAAACGGTAACTAACACGACAAGACTTTGAATTATATGTGAATTACTTCTACCACCCATATCTAATTACTACTCTAGCGATAGAGAAAATCTGCTTTTTGTGAGCATCACAATCACTAAGAGACTCCATCTGTAAAGGGGACATGAACTCTGCAAAGGAGAAGGTTCATGCTCTCAGACAAAATCATGCGAATCAAAGAGGTTAGCCAAGTATGTGGCATATCCATCCCTACTATTTACCGGAAGATAAAAGCGGGCACATTCCCCTCTGGCCGAAGACTCAGTAGTAAAACCACAGGATGGCTTTCTTCCGAGATCTCCGAATGGATGCAGTCACTACCTAAAACCAATATTTAGACAGAGGAATAGCCATGAGAAATGACAGATATTTAAATGAGAATTGGGACGAACTTAGCCATAGATTAAGTTGGAAAGAGCTTATGTTTAGAATAAATGCCTTACGGCGCTCTAATAGTATTGAGGCAAAGCAACTCATGCATAAGCTTCTAGATTGCTCCCCTGAAGAGCGCTGTTGCAGCCTAGCGTGCCCTATATGCATATCAATTGATAGAAAAGAATATACCAGAAGCATAGTAGAGCTATTTGCTAACTCTCCAAATACGTTGTTTGTAACTTATATCCCCTATCCCATTCTGTCCTCTGACAAAAGGATATACGATATAGACTTTAAATTTGTCAAGGATAAGTTTCGATGCTATCTGAAGAACTCTAACATAACCTCATGTGCTGTAGGTTGTGTAGAGGTAGATTATGATTACGAAATGGGAATGTGGATTCCTCATATTCATGTTATCAGCGAACAAATTTCAAAGTCAAAATTTAAACATATGCGTAATAAAATCAATAGAAAGCATATACCAGCCAGAACGGAGGCTAAAGGAAGACCTTTATTAAAAAAGAAAATATATAACTTAAGTAAGCTATGTAACTACGTTTATAAATTTATGTGGCAGAACAAACCAAAGAAAAACAACCGAAACGTAATGAAAGATAAAACGAGAATCCCACATGATTTATTTATAGAATACTTAGTGTTCATAGATGGATTAACCATGCAAGATCTGGAGTTTCGCTATTGGTTAAGAAGGAATAAAAATGGCCTTTATAAAGAGCCTGTAAATCCAATTGTGTAACCGCCCACGAATAAGTAACTTTTTCAAAAGGATACCTTCGTGGGTAAGCAAATGGACCAAGACAAACTCAAAGCACTGGCCGCTGAGCTGGCCAAAGACATCAAGTCTGAAAAAGATCTCGGCACCCTCACCCAACAGCTGATCAAGCTCACCGTCGAGACCGCGCTCAATGCCGAGATGGACGAACATCTGGGCTACGAGAAACACGCCCCACAAGGCCGCGGGACCGGCAACAATCGCAATGGCTATTCCGCCAAACGCCTAAAAGGGCAGCACGGAGAGGTCACTATCCAGGCGCCTCGTGACCGTAACTCGTCCTTCGAACCTCAGTTCGTCCGCAAGGGCCAGTCCCGCCTGACCCAGATGGACGACCAGATCCTCGCCCTCTACGCCAAGGGCTTGAGCACGCGGGATATCGTTGACGCATTCAAAGAGATGTATGACGCCGACATCTCGGCGGGGCTGGTATCGAAGGTGACCGAACGTGTCATCGAGCAGGTCCACGAATGGCAAAACCGGCCGCTGGATCCGCTCTATCCCATCGTTTATCTGGACTGCATTGTGCTGAAGATCCGCGCGAACCAGAGGGTGATCAACAAGTCGCTCTATCTGGCACTGGGCATCAATATGGAGGGGCACAAGGAGCTGCTGGGCCTGTGGCTGGCCGAGACCGAAGGGGCAAAGTTCTGGCTGTCGGTCCTGACCGAGCTGAAGAATCGCGGCTTGGAAGACATCCTGATTGCGTGTGTGGACGGTCTCAAGGGCTTCCCTGATGCGATTGCTGTGGAGTATCCCCAGACCAAGGTGCAACTGTGTATCGTCCACATGGTGCGCAACTCGCTGCGCTATGTCTCCTGGAAGGACTACAAGGCGGTGACGGCGGATCTGAAGCAGATCTACCAGTCTGCGACGGAACGTGAGGCTCAGCAGGCGCTGGCGGCCTTCGGCGAGCGCTGGGATAGCCAGTACCCGCAGATAACGCGCTCCTGGCAGGGCAACTGGGATAATCTGATCACACTGTTCGAGTATCCCCCCGCCATCCGGAAGGTGATCTACACCACCAATGCTATCGAGTCGCTGAACAGCGTGCTGCGCAAGGCGACCAAGCAAAGGAAGCTCTTCCCGACCGACGACTCGGCGCTAAAAGTGGCGTACCTCGCGATACAGCAGGCTTCAAAGAAATGGACCATGCCAATCCAGAATTGGAAGCTTGCCCTGAATCGCTTTATTATCGAGTTCGGTGATCGTCTGAACGGTCACCTGTAATGGAGTGGGCAGTTACACAGAATTATTTACAGGCTCTTTATAAAATTCCTCGAAATTAACTATGACTCTCTATTCTTATATGATACTTCGTACTGTCGGCTTACTACTAAGCTATATCTATTGATACTAACTAACAACACTGGTGAGTTGGAAAGGGAGGTTCTCCTCCCTGTTTAACCTGTAGTTTCTATTAGTTCATCTAAGTGGTTTGCCCATTTTTGGAGCCACTCGCGACATTCTGAGTTATATCTATGAAGATTATAAGTCCCAACGATCCCTTTAGGCGCATGCCCCAAAACAGCCTCAGCTATTTCAGATGGACACCCCATTTTTGCCAATCCCGTTCTAACTGTCCTTCTTAGGTCATGCGCCGTCCAATCTGCAATATCGATCATTCGTCCTTCAGACCTTAATCTCCAAGCTTTTTCACTTAGCGCTTTTTGTAAAATGGGCTTTTTGGTTAATAATGAAGGAAAAACACAAAGATTATTGTTTAACCTTAACACCTTTAAGTATGCCACCGCTTGGCTGCACAACTGCACATCACGTGACGTACCATTTTTAGAGTCTTTAATATGAAAAACATTATTATTTAAGTCGATATCTTCCCAAAATGCCTGACATAGCTCTCCAGTCCTGCATCCCGTCCACAGGGTCATTCTAAGAATACTTTTTTGGGTGTCAGTAAAACCCGAACTTGGTAGCCATTCTAAAAACCTCTTAAGTTCATTATCATCCAAGACTCTAGAGCGTTTCTTTGAGGTGATTTTCACATTTGCAAATTTTATAACTCTCTTGGCCAAGAATGCTGGGTTTACGAAATCATCATTTAACTTACCAACCCCAATAGCATAATCATAACTGGAACATAGTTCTCTTAAAACAGCACCAGCCTGAACACTAGCACCACGGTCAATTATCCCGTGAATTAACTTCACAATGTCTTTACTATTAACTGATTCAACAGGAAAATCACCCAAGACTTCAACAACGTCACGGTACAACATTCTCCTTACTTCCAACTGCCCTTTCTTTTTCCTTGCACCAGCAATAACTTCGCCTGATGCGGTATACCGATCCTCAATTCTCCCTGAAAGGTAGAGCTCAACCATATCACCAACAGTAAACGTGTCTGCGGGCTTTACCTGTGTCTCATTTCTTCTTAGAGAGCGTTCTTTGGTCTTTTGTTCACGAACGAATGTTGCTGGACAGATCCCTTGGGCTCTTAATAACTTTAATTCAGCCAGCCTGACCCTAGCTTCTGACAGTGTTAGGGAAGGGAAGGCACCTATAGGTGCATTCTTTTGCTTCCTAGGATCATCCAAGCTATTGAATCTGTAGAAAAATGTCTTTTTACCACTTTTACCACATCTAACCCTTAAGCCGCGAGACTCCCCAGTATCAGACTTCTCTGCATCCCCAGGCTTCATTGCCTCAATTGCTTTGGTAGTCAGCGGTTTGTTACCCTTCATAAATGCACCTCTATGAATTGATCTTTAGCCGTCACGTCACTCACAAACGTATCTTTTTCTGTAACACCTAGATTATACGCTAAAAAAGATACGCCAAAAACTACGCTTCTAAGTAAGAAGCTCTGACATGTGATGACATAAACTGACATGACGAGACACACACAACAAACAAAAAGTCTTTTAAAAACATATGAATACAGAAGAAAATTCAATTAAAATCATAGGGAACCTATCGTCTCACACCCCTATGATGCAGCAGTACCTTGGCCTCAAAGCCGAGAACCCGGAGATCCTGCTGTTCTACCGGATGGGCGACTTCTACGAGCTGTTCTATGACGATGCCCGCAAGGCCTCCCAGCTGCTCGATATCTCCCTGACCAAGCGCGGCCAGTCGGCGGGCAGCCCTATCCCGATGGCGGGGGTGCCCTATCACGCCATCGAAGGCTATCTGGCCAAGCTGGTGCAGCTCGGCGAGTCCGCCGCCATCTGCGAACAGGTGGGAGATCCCGCCACCAGCAAGGGGCCGGTGGAGCGCAAGGTGATCCGCATCATCACCCCGGGCACCGTCTCCGACGAGGCGCTGCTCAGCGAGCGACAGGACAACCTGATCGCCGCCGTCTACCACGATGGCCGCCGCTTCGGTTATGGCACCATGGACATCGGCTCCGGCCGCTTCTTCATCAACCAGTTCGACAAGGAAGAGACGCTACTCGCGGAGCTGCAACGCACCAATCCGGCCGAGCTGCTCTATCCCGAATCGTTCGAGTTCCTGCACCACATCGAAGGTCGCCGTGGCCTGCGCCGTCGCCCCGAGTGGGAGTTTGAGCTGGGCACCGCCCGCAAGCTCTTGTGCCAACAGTTCGGCACCCAGGATCTGGTGGGCTTTGGCGTCGACCAGAGCGAGACAGCCCTGTGCGCCGCCGGTTGCCTGATGCAGTACGTCAAGGACACCCAGCGTACCGCCCTGCCCCACATTCGCAGCGTGCGCCTCGAGCAGCCCGATCACGCCGTCATCATGGATGCCGCCACCCGCCGCAATCTGGAGCTGACCCAGAATCTAGCCGGTGGCTATGAAAATACCCTGGCCGAGGTGCTGGATCGCACCGCCACCCCCATGGGCAGCCGCCTGCTCAAGCGCTGGATCCACCAGCCGATCCGCGATCGGGTGATCCTCAAAGGCCGCCAGAGCACCATCCAGGAGCTCATCGAGCAGAACCTCTATGACGAGTTGGGCAACCTGTTGCGTCAGGTAGGCGATGTGGAGCGGGTGCTGGCCCGTCTCGCCCTGCGCTCGGCCCGTCCGCGCGACCTCACCCGGCTGCGGCAGGCCTTCGCCCAGTTGCCCGAATTGCAGCGCCTGCTGGCGGATAACGAACACGAGGCGGTGCAGCAACTGGCCGAGCGCGCCAGCACCTTCCCCGAGCTGCTCGACCTGCTGGAGCGGGCGGTGATGGAGGTGCCGCCGGTACTGATCCGCGATGGCGGCGTCATCCGTGACGGCTTCAATCAGGAGCTGGACGAGCTGCGGGATCTGGCCAACGGCGCCACCGCCAGCCTCGCCCGCATCGAGGAGCGGGAGAAGCTGCTGACCGGTATCAACACCCTCAAGGTGGGTTACAACAAGGTGCACGGCTTCTATATCGAGGTGAGCCGGGCCAACAGCCATCTGGTGCCCGCCCACTACATCCGCCGTCAGACCCTCAAGAACAACGAACGCTACATCATCGATGAGCTGAAGAAGTACGAGGACAAGGTGCTCACAGCACAGGCTCAGGCGCTGGCGCTGGAGAAGCGACTCTACGAAGAGCTGCTCGATGCCCTGCTGCCCCACCTCGGCGATCTGCAGGAGTCCGCCGCCGCGCTGGCGGAGCTGGACGTGCTGGCCAACCTGGCCGAACGTGCCGAGACTCTCGACTATCGCTGCCCGACCCTCATCGATGAGGATCAGATCATCATCGAAGCGGGCCGCCATCCGGTGGTGGAGCAGGTGATGAGCGATCCCTTTATCGCCAACCCGATCCGGCTGGAGCGGGAACGGCGGATGCTGATCATCACCGGCCCCAACATGGGCGGTAAATCCACCTATATGCGCCAGACTGCGCTGATCGTGTTGCTGGCCCATATCGGTGCCTTCGTGCCCGCCGACAGCGCCCGCATCGGCCCCATCGACCGCATCTTCACCCGCATCGGGGCATCGGACGATCTCGCCTCCGGCCGCTCCACCTTTATGGTGGAGATGACCGAGACCGCCAATATCCTCAACAACGCCACCGCCCGCAGTCTGGTGCTGATGGACGAGATTGGCCGCGGCACCAGCACCTACGATGGCCTCTCGCTGGCGTGGGCCTGCGCCGAGCAGCTGGCGAGCAAGATTGGCGCTTACACCCTGTTCGCCACCCACTACTTCGAGCTGACCCGTCTGCCGGAGCTGATGGAAGGGCTGGCCAACGTCCACCTCGATGCGGTGGAGCACGGCGACACCATCGCCTTTATGCACGCGGTACAGGAAGGCGCGGCCAGCCGCTCCTACGGCCTGCAGGTAGCGGCGCTGGCGGGGGTACCGAAATCGGTGATCCTGCAGGCCCGCCACAAACTGCACGAGCTGGAGAGCGCCACTCCGGTGGCCGCCGGTGAATCTCGCCCGGCTCCGGTGACTCTCGCCCCGCAACCCCATCCGGTGGTGGAAGAGCTGGCAGCGGTGCGCCCGGACGAGCTGACCCCCCGCCAGGCGCTCGATCTGCTCTATCGCCTCAAGCAGATGCTGTAAGCAGCTGCCGCCGCGCCAGCATGCGAAAGGGGAACCGCGAGGT
The DNA here is from genome assembly GCF_000819685.1 of Aeromonas allosaccharophila. GTDB lineage: Bacteria > Pseudomonadota > Gammaproteobacteria > Enterobacterales > Aeromonadaceae > Aeromonas > Aeromonas allosaccharophila. Next base: position 17,491 of record NZ_CDBR01000083.1, read on the forward strand.
TCCCCTTTTTTATGTTCAGCACGTGATGCTCAGCACCCATCAGCCGTTCAGGCCACAGCTCGCGCCTCACTGCGGGCCCGCAGCAGGCTCTGGCGCCCCTGCCAGTAGCCCTGCAGATAGCCGGACTCCAGCTTGAACGCATCGCGGGTAAAGCGGGAGACCGGAAAATCGGCCGGTGGCGCGATCACCTCAATCTCGCAGTCGGCAGGGGGATTGGCGATAAAATCGAGAGCCCGGTTGTAGGCCACATCCCGTGCCAGCATCGCCTGTGCCAGCGCGGGCTGGGTCTTCAGCAAGGCTTTGACCATCCAGCAGAAGCGGGCCGGCTTCTTGCGATACCCGCGCGGTTCGGAGAGCACCACCGTCATCCGCCGCGCCCCGCGCCGATAAGCCTCGATCACCGGGATCGAGTCGCTGATCCCGCCATCCGCCATGGGGCGGCCATCGACACAGGGGGTCTCGTGCTGCACCACCGGTAGGGCGCAGGTGGCGGTCAGCACTTCGTCCATATTGTCGGGGCACACCGGCAGGTAGACAGCCGCGCCGGTCGCCACCTCGGTGGTGACCGCATAGAAGGGGATGCGGCAGGCGGAGAAGGTATCGAGGTCGAGGGGAAAGCGGTAGCGACTGGTGCGCCAGAGCCAGCTGACATCCACCAGATCGCCCCCCTTGACGAAACGCAACGGGTCGAGAAAGTCGCTGCTACAAGCCAGCTCGGTGATGATGTGATGACTGCGGCGCGGCTGCTCGCTCAGATAAGAGACCAGATTGGTGGCACCGGCCGAGACGCCCATGACGAAATCGAACGGGTAGTGGTGGCTTTCCACGAAGGCATCGAGCACACCGCTGGCGAAGATGCCGCGCATGGCGCCCCCTTCGACAATCAGGGCGCGAGGGTGGGGATTAAACATAACAAGGCTCCGTCAGCTGTAATACCTGCCGGGATCGATCCCGGCCCAGTGATGGACGCCTTCATGCAGAACATCAAGACGCCGCAGCAGGACGGTTCAGGCCCGCATCGGCAAGGCAACAGCCGGATAGATGCAAACGTGAAACCGTGAAGCGACCCCCAGTATATGCAGCACAGCAACCTTCAAAAAATGAATTTAAATAATAAAAAACATGCCAATTTGGCATGTTTAAACACATCAGCAGATACTGCCCTTTATCCGGTAACGGAACCATCAGGATCAAGGCAGCCCGGGCCCGAACGTCCCGTTGACGGGGTTGTAGTGGTACGCCCGATAGTCAAAGTCCACCTTATCAAGGCGCGGATTGGCCAACTCGAACAGCAGGCGCTTGGAGAGCTGCGCCTGATCGAGGGAGGGCTTGAAGTGACGCAGCCAGAGCTGTTGCAGCGAGCCATCCTGCCACGCCAGCTTTAACCCGACCGAGATGCGTCGGATGGCTGCCTGATTATCCCTGTGGGTGTAGAAGAGGTGGAGGAAGGGGTAGTTCAGTGCCACCCGCCGATCCACGATGAGGTCGGGCAGATCACTGTGCTGCTCCTGCTCGATAAAAAGCTCGTTGGCCCCGCGGCAGAACAGATCGATGCGACCACGTGCCACCAGCTTGAACAGCCGCTCGTAACTGTCGATCTCCTGCACCTTGAATCCCCCATGACGCAGGATCTCCGCATCCTGCCAGCCACGGCCCTGCCCGTGCAGAAACTGTTGCAACTGGGCCAGGGTATTGACCCTTGCCACCACATCGGCCTGCTGCGGGCTGACAAAGCAGATGCGATAACCGAGGATGCCCAGCTCCACCGGAAAACGGACGTAATCCAGCTCGCCACTCTCGGCGGCCGGGCGCTGACTGTCAGCCACAAACAGGTTGGGATATTGCCGGGTTTGCACGACCTGCCGCATCCTCACCCGATTCATCGGCGGCGCGGCCCGCAGCTCGTAGTCACCGAAGCTGTCGCGGGTCTTCTCCAGCGCCAGCTGCAACAGATCGCGAAAATAGAGAGTGCGCTGATCCCGCTCGCTTTCGGGGCTGATATGGGTAAAGACATCGCTCGCCCGCAGGGGTGCGGCAAGGAGGGAAAGGCTGCACAGCAGCAAGAAGAAAGCGAGGCGATGAAAGGTCATACTGCTCATCCCGGGAATACACGCTCCCTAGAGTGTAGCGCCGGGACGAGCCGCCTTCTAAAGGGAAACTAGGCCTACCAGAACATCTGGCCCAGCAGGGGCGCCAGCAGCACGGTCACCATGCCAGCGATCATCATCACCATGCTGGAGACCACCCCTTCCTCGTTGCCCATCTGATAGGCCTTGGCAGTACCGGCACCGTGGGCCGAGGCACCAAAGCCCGCCCCCTTGCCGAGGCGGCTGCGAATGGCCAGCACGGTGAGCACGCTCTCCCCCACCGCCATACCAATCACTCCGGTCAGCACCACAAACAGCGCGGTGAGATCGCTCTGACCGCCGATGGCGCGGGTCGCCTCTACCGCAAAGGGAGTGGTGATGGAGCGCATCGCCAGACTGCGTTGCAGCATGTCGGAGAGATCCAGCCAGCGGGCCAGCAGCACGGTACTGCCCACCGCCATGATGACGGAAGCGAACACCCCCACTGACAGCGACAGCCAGTGGCGGCGAATGAGCTGGCGGTTCTCGTAGACCGGCACGGCGAAGGCAACGGTGGCGGGGCCCAGCAGCCAGAGCAGCCAGTGGGACTCGGCCATGTAATCCTGATAGGGGATGTGGAACAGCAGCACCACCGCCACCAGCAGGGTCGGTGCCAGCAGCAGCGGCATCAGCGGCAGGATACGCTTTTTGCCATAGAGCCATTTGCTGGCGTAGTAGAAGATCAGGGTCAGGGCGAAGCAGAGCAGCCCGAGCAGGGTATCAGACATGACGGCGACTCCGGCGGGCCAGTTTCAGTTCGAGGCGGTAAACCCTGTCAACCACCAGCGCGGTAGTGCCGAGCACCAGGGTGGTACTCACCAGCAGCACCACCATGATGCGCCACCCCTCCTCCAGCAACAGATCCTGATAGTTGACCACCGCCACCACGGCGGGGACGAAGAACAGCAGCATCTCCGCCAGCAGCCAGCGAGCACCGGCCTCAAACCACTGCGCCTTGACCACCCCAAGCAGGATGCAGGCCAGCAGCAGCAACATGCCGGTGAGGTTGGCGGGCAGCGGCAGATGGAGGGTGCGCACCGCGATATCGGCCAGCAGCCAGATGGCTGCCAGCAACACAATCTGGAAGGGAGTCTGTAACCAGCGCAAGCAGAGGGCTTTCATGATCATCGTCTTTCTGTGAACCGGCTCACAGTATAGAGTTGAGCAAAACCTGCCAGAAATGAATTAAAATTATCAAATTCATGCCGCATAGGCATACTTCATCCCCTACCCGCCAACACGAGTCGAGAGAGTCCATGGATATTCGCGCCCTGCGCTATTTTGTCGAACTGGTGCGGGAAAAAAGCTTCACCCGCGCCTCCGAAAAGCTGTTCGTCACCCAGCCCACCATCAGCAAGATGATCCGCAATATCGAAGAGGAGCTGGGCCAACCCCTGCTCAACCGGGAAGGGCGTCGCTTCACCCTGACCGACAGCGGCCAGGTGCTGTTCAACCGGGCCCAGACCATCCTGGCGGAGATGCAGCAGCTGGAGGCCGAACTGGCGGATCTGCAGAGCCTGCAACACGGTCGCCTCACACTCGGCATTCCCCCTATGGTGGGGCACGTCTATGCGGATCTGATCCGCGCCTACCGCACCCGCTATCCCAAGGTGGAGCTGACACTGGTGGAGTACGGCGGTCGCCGTATCGAACAGGCGGTGCTGGAGGGGGAGCTGGATCTCGCCATCACCATGCTGCCGACCAAAGAGGGGGGCGCCCTCAGCGCGCTGGAGCTGGATCAATACCCGATTAGGGTGGTGCTGCCTGATCAACCGCGCTGGCATGGCGAGGCACCGCTGCGGCTGGAATCCCTGCAGGATGAGCCCTTCCTGCTCTATACCCAGGCGTTTACCCTGAGCGAGCGGCTGGAGCAGGCGTGTCAGGAGGCGGGCTTTGTGCCTCAGGTGGCGGCGCGCAGCAGCCAGTGGGATTTTCTCACCGCCATGGTACGCAGCGGCATGGGGGTCGCCTTCTTGCCGGAGCCGGTCTGCAACCGGCTGACGCCCGATGGGTTGGTGCTGCGGCCGCTGGAGCCCGAACTGAGCTGGAGACTCGGGGTGATCTGGCCGAGCGAGCGCTATCTGTCGCGCACCGCCGAGGCCTGGCTGGCCCTCTGTCGCACGCGGCAGGCACCTCAATAATCACCGAAGCGATCGGTCTGCGGGTTGTAGAAGTAGGGGCGGTAATCGAAGCTGATCCCCTCGAGAAAGGGGTTATCCAGCCGCAGCAGTCTGCGCTGGGAAAACTTGGCAAAGGCGATGGCCGGGCCAAAACTCTTGCGCCACAGCGCCTGTAGCGAGCCATCCTGCCATGCCAGTTGCAACCCCTGCTCGACCCGTTGCAGCGCCTCGCGATTATTGGGGTTGGTGTAGAAGACCCGGGGCAGCGGGTAGTAGATCAACAGCGCCTCATCCACCAGCAGATCCGCTATCTCCTTGTGGGTGAGCTGCTCGCTGCGCAGCTCGCTCGCCCCGCGGCAGAAGAGATCGAAGCGACCCCGCGCCACCATCTTGAACAGCTTCTCGTACCCCTCCACTTCCACCACCTCCATCCCGGCGTAGCGCAGGATATCCACATCCAGCCACCCCTTGCCCTGACCAAAGGTGAACTGGCGCAGCCCCTTGAGGTCGGTCACTCTGCTCACCGCCGCCTTTTGCTGTGGGCTGACAAAACAGATGCGGTAACTGACGATCCCAAGATGGATGGGAAAACGGACATAGGTGAGCCCCAGCCCCTCGCTGGTGCTGCTGTAGCTGTCCATCACAAAGAGGTTGGGGTAGCTGTCAAGCTGCATACTGAGCCGCTCGCGCGCCTTGGTCATGGGCGGTGCGGGGACCAGCTCATAGTCGCCAAACTGGTCGCGGGTCTTGTCGAGGGCGAGCCGCAACAACTCCCGATCATAGGTGGTGCGCGGGTCCCGCTCGCTCTCCGGGCTGATGTAGGTAAACCGGGTGGCCGCCTGCCCGGTCAGCGACAACATGCAGGGCAGAACGGCGGCCAGCAGATGCAGGGGGGACATAAACCGGGCATTGGCTGAAGGGGTACTTTCAGTGTAGCCCCCGAGCGCGGGCGCCCGACCCAGCCACCACCCCATGGTCTCTTCCCCTTTTTGGCCAGCTGCGTCCATCAGCCTACTCCCCCGCCGGAGGCGTGTTTCTGAGCGACGCGGCGTAACGTTGGTAGGCAGCTGAGTCGCGCACCTGCTCGATGGCATCCCACACCTGCCGGCTTTGTCGGGGATGGGCCTGATAGAAGTGGTGAGAGAAGACCAGATAGTAGGGTTTCTCCACCAGCACCGGCGACAGCCGCTCGATACGGGCCTGCAGCTCGGGATGGGCCGCCAGAATGCTGTCAGCCACCTCGGTCTGGATGGCCGTCGCCTGCGCCCGATCCATCACCAGCTTTTTCAACATGATCAGCGGGTCACGGCTGGAGTCGTCCACCTCGGCCCCCGCCGCCAGCAACAAGTCGACGATGGAAAATCCCGACTGGGCCGCCACCATGCCCTTGACCCTGAGAGTGGTGCCATCCCACTGGCTCTTGCCCCCCTTGAGCTGATAGAGGCTGTAGCTCTCGGTCAGCAGCCGCTTGGCGGGGTCGGGTTTGCCCCCGCGCATGGGATAACCCCCCACCTTGGTCGCCCGCTCGACGCTGTAACTCATCTTGATGGCCGCATCCATCTGGCCACTGCTCACCTGCGAGAGGCAGCGCTTCCACGGCAGCGGCGTCAGCTCGATCTCGGCATTGAGGGCGGTGGCAACCGCCTTGAGGTGATACTGCACAACCCCCTCGCCCGATTGCAGCAGCCAGGGGTAGGAGTCACTGTTTTCGAGGCAGGTACGCAGCGTAAAGGCCGGGGCCGCGCTGCCGGTGGCGGGCAGCAGCAACGCGATGAAGAGCAGGATGCGGGCAGATACGCGCATGGGCCATCTCCTTGGCGGCAACGATCTCTCCCTTACTCTATCAGAGCCAGTGCACCTGATAACCCGGCTCAGGGCAGTGAACCGAAATCATCCGCCTGCGGATTGTAAAGGTAGGGGCGATAGTCAAAACCCGCCTTGAGTAGCAGCGGGTTGCCGAGCCGGAAGATCTGGCGAGCCCCCAGATTGGCGAACACCAGCGAGGACTGGAAGTGGTGACGCCAGAGCCGCTTGAGGGAACCATCCTGCCAGGCCAGTTGCAGACCGCGCACAAGACGCTCGCGCTCCTGAACATAGTGGGCATTGCTGTAGAACACGTGGATCAGCGGATAGAAGAGGGCCAGATGGCGATCGATCGTCAACCCGGCCACCTTGCCCTGATGAGATTGCCACTCCGGCAGGATCTCGTTGGCCCCACGGCAGAAGAGGTCGATGCGCCCGCGCGCCACCATGCGAAACAGCGACTCGTAGTTATCCACCTCATGCACGGTCAATCCGCCGTGGCGCAGGATCACCGCATCCTGCCAGCCGGTGCCCGCCCCCAGAGTGAAGTGGCGCAACTGATCTAGGGTGTTCACCCGCACCAGCTCGGCAGCGCGATCCGAGCCGACGAAACAGACCCGATAGCCGAGGATCCCCATATCGATCGGGAACGGGATCGATGCCACCTGATCCGCCGCGCCCTGACCCGCCACAGCTTCCCCCTGATAGGGCCAGCTGTCGACAATAAACAGGGCGTTTTCGCCCTGCTCCTGCACCTCGATCCGCATCCGCGCCTTGTTCATCGGCAAGGAGTCCAGCAACTCGTAATCGCCATATTCGGGGCGGGTCTTCTCCAGCGCCAGCTGCATCACCTCACGGTAATAACGCATCCGCATATCCTGACTGTTTTCAGGACTGAGCAGCGTAAAACGGGTGGCAGCCAGCAAGGCAGAGGGGAAGGATACACAGAGGCAGAGCAACAGAAGTCGATAGATCATGGCTGAACTCATACAACGGGGTTCACCCAGTATAGACTGGCTCTCCCCCCGTTGAGGGCGGGCCAGTTGCGGCTTGCGCGCCCGATCACAGGTGGTGCAATCCGGGCCACCACCGGCCCGGAGCGCGGGATCATGCCGAGCCCGGCACTACTCTTCGCCGATGGGAGCGGCGATCCACTTCATCAGCGTCAGCATATCCTGCGGCGCCACCCCGACCGAGAGGCCGCGCTTGCCGCCACTCACCAGGATCTCGTCAAACTGCAGCGCCGACTCGTCGAGCACGGTAGGCAACAGCTTCTTCTGGGCCAGCGGGCTGATGCCACCCACCTTGTAACCGGTCAGCTTCTCCGCCTCCGCCGGTTTCATCATCTCCACCTTCTTGAGGCCGGTCGCCTTGGCCAGCTGTTTCAGGCTGCACATACCGGATGAGGGAACGATGGCCACCACCGCCTGCTTGTCGTGATGGGCGACCAGGGTCTTGAACACCTGCGCCTCCGGCAGCCCGAGCTGGGTCGCGGCATGCTTGCCGAAATCGTCGTGGGCTTCGCACTCGTAGGGGTAGAGCTTGTGGGGAATTTTGAGCTTCTTCAGCAGGTTGATGGCAGGAGTCATGATGGTTGCCTTGAATCGAATCGCATAAAAACAAGGCCAAACAGTCTGCGCCTCACTCTGGGGTGATGCAAGGGGGGATGCAAGTCGCAAGGGCGATTGACTGGCCGCCAGCCATGCACGCTGGCGGCGGCCGACCAGAAAACTTGACCAAACTGAGCCCAAACGGGTATTGCTTTAACCCTTTGACGCAGCCACGACCCCATACCGCAGGAGCCCATATGCAACTAACCCCACCCCGAACGCCGCAAGACGATGAGTTCGCAACCCTGTGCAATGGCCTGTTCAAGAAAGGTATGCAATTGATACCGAAGGAAGATCGCACTAAAGTAACAGAAAAACACCGGCCTCAGGCCGGTGTCTAGTGACAATTAGATCTGTACAGCCTTTCAACACATAATTTTGACAGAGCCTTAATCATCAGCCTCCGTCAGGGCAAACGTACGCACAAGCCACATTGTGAGGGCGTGGGCAGTTGTGGCCATACCGCCGGAAATGGAAGAGCGTCTGGTGCCGGGACACAAGGAGGTAGGCCCCATCAAATGAAAGGCAATCCTTTCAGGGCCGCTGTCAGCATCAAATCATCAGAAGCGGTAGCCAACACCCACCATAAAGGCCATCGGGTCGATATGCGTTTTGAAGGTACCAACACCATCAACTTTCACATCGGTATCGATATCCATAATCCAGGCAGAGCCGTTTACAAACCAGCGATCAGTAACAGCCATATCGATACCAACCTGACCAGCCAACCCCCAAGAATCATCAAGGCTAATATTCGCACCATCAAGTGCTCCCACCCCCTTCTCATCAAAGAAGGTGGTGTAGTTCACACCCACACCAACATATGGACGAACCTTGCTCTGGGCATCGCCAAAATAGTACTGAGCCATCAATGTTGGAGGCAGATGCTTAACCTTGGCAATCTCACCAAGATCGCGAGTGCTCACTCGATGGGAGAAGGGGGTTGCAGCCAGCAACTCAACACCCCAGTTGTCGGTGATCATATAACCGAGGGTCAGGCCAAGCTGTTGATTGCTGTTAATCTCGAATTCACCGGTACCCAATACGTCATCGCTGCTCTCTTGGGGAGACACTACAGCCAAACCACCACGAACCAGAATATCGCCAGCCTGGTGGGCCATGGCGAAAGGAGAGGTCACTGCAGCGGCAATCATCAGAGGAAGTAACTTTTTCATCACGTAATCCCTTTTTTTGTTTTCATTTGATGCTGTAAGCCCGCTGACTATATGCCCTTGTAAATGCAAAGTTATTGACCTGAAGCAAAAGTTGCACAGAAATAAATCGATTGCTGTGACATCTTTGCGCACCATCCCAATCTTGTCGTTCCCCCAGATAACACGCCGCCATGCCCATTCCTGGATACCTGCGCCGCCCGCACCCAACGCCAAAAGAGGTATACCAATGATACCTTTCAGCCGTACTGGACAACGATTAATTGTTGTTAAGATGAGCAAATCAGCGTATTTTTGCGCCACGCAAGTTATTGGGAGGTAATGGTTTATTTATGAAGAATGAGTCGAGATGGCAAAAGGTGGGGGCCTTTCTCGCGGCCGTGTGGGGAATCGGATCCTTTCTCTTTATCCTGCTCGGTTTTATTGTCGCGCTGGCCTATCTGGTCCTGGTAAAACACGGTTAATCAAGGCTTGCAGATGAGTATTGTGTGAGAACCGCCCCTTCGACAAGCTGTTCCGGAGTCTGGCCCATCACATCGCGAGGAGACGGGGAACCGCCATACCCGCACCACCGATTGCGCCCTCCCAACTTGGCCTGATAGAGCGCCATATCAGCCAGCTTGAAACTGTGGCTCCAGAATGAATCCGGACATTCAGGATGCAACGGATAGCGACAGTACCCCAACGACACCGTCAACCATAGCGGCCTGTCTTCGAAACCAAAGCGGTGCTGGGCAACACGCAGCCTGAGGTATTCGGCTCGCAACGCCAACTCCTGTTCGTTATCCACCTGCAACAACAGTAAAAACTCCTCTCCCCCCAGTCGGATAATCGGTTCTGATTCACTCACCACCAGCTTGCGCAGCAGTTCAGCCAGTTGCTTCAACACCAGATCCCCGATGTCATGACCAAATCGATCATTTATCCGTTTGAAATGATCGAGATCCAGCAGCAACAGCAAACAAGGCTTGGCTCCGTTAGCCTGCAACCAGCCATCCAGATAGCGGCGATTGAAGCAACGGGTCAAGGGATCGGTGAACGCCGCCATCTCCATCTGACAGGATCGCTCCAGCAACGCATCGTGTTGCTGGTTTACCTTGCTAGCCATCTCCCTGAACTTGCCACTCAAGGTCGCCATTTCGGCACTGCTGTCGATAAACGGGATCAAATTGACATCTGGCCGATCGCCAAAACGCTGCAACGCCGACACCAGCTGTTGCAACGGGGTAAGCACAATACTGTTGAGTCGGTACATGGCGATCATGATGCAGACAAAACTGATAAACAGCATGCCCACAAAGGTCCAGAGCGCCCCCTCCAGCACACTGCCCAATACTTTGCGCTCCTCCTCAATGACCAGCGTCAACACCGGCAGGTTATCGCTGTTGAGCAGCCGCACCTCTCCCCTCAGCCGATCCAGCCCCAGGTCAATCAGGCGATAGGTCATTTGCGATTTCAACGGTTTGAAGGAGGTGGTGACATCCAGATTGGTATGGGAGATCGCCAGTGGCAGCTCGGTTCGCTCCGATACCTGCTCGAGATAAGCGGTGTCGAGCCAACGCATCACCAGCAAAAAACCGTTGAACGGCGCAGAGCCGTCACTGTTTCTGATCGGCTGCCAGGAGTACATCAGTGGTCCCCACTGGGAGGCTCGGATGCCATGCAGGTTGGCCCCACCCTGCGCCATAGACTGCTCTTTGAGCTGTTTTTTCAGCTCGTCGAGGAAATAGGGAAACTGATCAGGATTGATCCCGGGCGCATCGGGAAGCAGGGTGCGCGTCCAGATTTCGTGCCCCCCGAGATCCATAAAGCTCATCAGGTTGAGGCTGAAATCCCGCATTGGCATGTCGTTGAACAGATTGGATTCGATGTACATCCTGTTTCTGTTGCCTATAAAGCGGTGGCTATCATCCCAGATGCCCCAATCCCGACTGAATGCATCCAGAGCTGCGACATCGGACTGCACCACCCGACTTACTCGCAGCAGGTGATCCTTCATGCGCTGCTCTTCAATCCGGCTGGCCGCCGGGATCTGGGCCCAGGCCAGCAGGAACAATAGCAGCAGGATAGCCCCCAGCCAGATGGGGAACATGGAGTAAGCCAACTGATGATCAATCGTGCGCGGAGCCTGAGCCATAACCCGATATATCCATTACCATGATGCCGTGATACCCAGCCTGCCCGCATTACACGAGCCGCACCTGCAGGCTCCCGATTTTCATAGTAAAGAGGGGCCAAAGGCCCCCCGATTATAACGGTTTATCTGGTCAATAGCGGTCGCAAAAAACGAGCTGTATGAGACTCTTTATGGCCGCAGATCTCCTCTGGCGTCCCCGTCACCAAAATTCGGCCGCCACCGGCGCCCCCCTCCGGCCCCAGATCGACGATCCAGTCGGCAGTTTTCACCACGTCCAGGTTGTGCTCGATGATGACGATGGTATTACCGCGATCCCGCAACTGGTGCAGTACCTTGAGCAGTTGCTGGATGTCGTGGAAGTGCAACCCGGTAGTCGGCTCGTCCAGAATATAGAGGGTCTGACCGGTATCCCGCTTGGAGAGCTCCCGCGCCAGCTTGACCCGCTGCGCCTCGCCGCCAGAGAGAGTGGTCGCTGACTGACCAAGGCGAATGTAAGAGAGGCCCACATCCATCAGGGTTTGCAACTTGCGCGCCACTGCCGGCACCGGATCGAAGAACTCGCGGGCATCTTCCACTGTCATGTCGAGGATCTCGTGGATGTTCTTGCCCTTGTATTTCACCTCCAGGGTCTCGCGGTTATAGCGCTTGCCCTTGCAGACGTCGCAAGGCACGTAGACATCCGGCAGGAAGTGCATCTCCACCTTGATGACCCCATCCCCCTGACACGCCTCGCAGCGACCGCCCTTGACGTTGAAGGAGAAACGGCCCGGCAGGTAACCGCGAGAGCGCGCCTCCTGGGTGCCGGAGAGCAGCTCGCGGATCGGGGTAAACAGACCGGTGTAGGTGGCCGGGTTGGAGCGCGGCGTACGGCCGATGGGGCTCTGGTCGATATCCACCACCTTGTCCAGATGCTCCAGCCCCTCGACGCTGCGATAGGGCGCAGGCGTAGACTCGGTCGCCTTGTTCAGTTCACGGTGAGCGATACGGAACAGGGTGTCGTTGATCAGGGTGGACTTGCCGGAGCCGGAGACGCCGGTGACGCAGGTCATCACCCCGATCGGCAGATCCAGGTTGACGTTACGCAGGTTGTTGCCGCTCGCCCCCTTGAGTTTCAACCACTTGCCGGTGAGTGGCGTGCGCTCGGCCGGGATGGCGATCTGCTTGCGGCCAGAGAGGTAGTCACCGGTCAGCGATTCCGGATTGTCGATAATCTGTTGGGGGGTGCCCTGCGCAACAATCTCTCCACCGTGCACGCCAGCCCCCGGGCCGATATCGAGCACGTGGTCAGCGAGGCGAATGGCATCCTCGTCGTGCTCCACCACGATGACGGTGTTGCCGAGATCGCGCAGATGGGTGAGAGTCTTGAGCAGCCGCTCATTGTCGCGCTGGTGCAGGCCGATGGAAGGCTCATCGAGCACATACATCACCCCTACCAGACCGGCACCGATCTGGCTCGCCAGCCGGATCCGCTGGGCTTCACCACCGGAGAGGGTCTCGGCGCTGCGCGACAGGCTCAGGTAGTTGAGGCCGACGTTCACCAGGAAGCCGAGTCGCTCGACGATCTCTTTCAGGATCTTCTCGGCAATCTGGGCTCGCTGGCCGGTCAGGTTCAACCCTTCAAAGAAGGCGAGCGCATCGCCGATAGACTGCTCGGCGATGGCGGGCAGGTTGCGGTTGTCGACGAAGACATGACGCGCCTCTTCCCGCAGTCGGCTGCCACCGCAGCTGGTACAGGATTTGTTGGCGATGTATTTGGAGAGCTCTTCGCGCACCGAGTTGGACTCGGTTTCCCGGTAGCGCCGCTCCATGTTGTGCAGGATCCCCTCGAACGGGTGCTTGCGCACCACTACATCGCCGCGATCGTTCATATAACGGAACTCGATCTCGGTGCGGCCAGAACCACGCAGGATCACCTCCTGGGTCTTCGGCGGCAGATCTTCCCACGGCGTATCCAGATCGAACTTGTAGTGCTCGGAGAGGGATTTCAGCATCTGGAAGTAATAGAAGCTGCGCTTGTCCCAGCCACGGATGGCGCCGTTGGCCAGGCTGATGGCAGGATCGCCGATCACCTTGGCCGGATCGAAATATTGCTGCACCCCGAGGCCGTCACAAGTCGGGCAGGCACCGGCCGGGTTGTTGAAGGAGAAGATGCGCGGCTCCAGCTCCGACATGGAGTAGCCGCACTCCGGGCAGGCGAAGTTGGCGGAGAAGGTCATGGGGGCAGCCCCCTCCTCTCCATCCATCGGCACGACCTGCACGATGCCACCGGAGAGGGTCAGCGCCGTCTCGAACGATTCGGCCAGCCGCAACGCCAGGTCATCGCGCACCTTGAAGCGATCCACCACCACCTCGATGGTGTGCTTCTTGTGCAGCTCCAGCGCGGGCGGGTCTGAGAGATCGCACACCTCGCCATCGATGCGGGCACGGATGTAACCCTGGGCCGCCAGATTCTCCAGCAGCTTGGCGTGTTCCCCCTTGCGATCACGCACCACCGGGGCCAGCAGCATCAGCTTGGCGCCTTCGGGCTGGGCCAGCACCTGATCCACCATCTGGCTGATGGTCTGGGCGGCGAGCGGAATGGCATGGGTCGGGCAGCGCGGCTCACCGACCCGGGCAAACAGCAGACGCAGGTAGTCGTAGATTTCGGTGATGGTGCCGACGGTCGAGCGCGGGTTGTGGGAAGTAGACTTCTGCTCGATGGAAATAGCGGGCGAGAGCCCCTCGATATGGTCTACATCCGGCTTCTCCATCAGGGAGAGGAACTGGCGGGCATAGGCGGAGAGGGACTCCACGTAGCGGCGCTGCCCCTCGGCATAGAGGGTATCGAACGCCAGAGAGGATTTGCCCGAACCGGAGAGGCCGGTGACCACGATCAGCTTGTCGCGGGGCAGGGTCAGATTGATGTTCTTGAGGTTATGGGTGCGAGCACCCCGGACCACGATCTTTTCCATCTTGTTGCACGCTCGATACAGAAACCTGAGCGAGTCAGTATGGCATAGAGACTACTGGATGAATAGACAGGCATTATCTATCGCCATTATCCTTTTTCACTATGAACAAAAGTGCCGTCATCCCCTGACCAAGCAGGGGGCCCCACCCTCAATCCATGCCAGCAACCGCTCGCCCACGGAGTGATCAACTGTTACTATTGGGGGCTAAACGTGAGCCAGGTAATGGATAAACATCAGCCTGATTGCTGCAACGGATATAGAAAAACTATGTTGTTCAATATGATAACAACATGGGGAAAGATAAAAGCGCGGTAACTCATTTGGTTGGCCCAGGCTTTCAGTCTGGCCGGAATATAAAGGTGGAAGAGAGATTATGGCCAGTCGAGGCATCAATAAAGTCATTCTGATCGGTAACCTCGGGCAAGACCCGGAAGTACGCTACATGCCGAGTGGCGGTGCTGTGACCAACATTACTCTGGCTACCTCTGAAACCTGGCGCGACAAACAGACCGGTGAGCAGAAAGAGCGTACCGAATGGCACCGTGTTGTCTTCATGGGCAAACTGGCCGAAGTGGCTGGCGAGTACCTGAAGAAGGGCTCCCAGGTCTATGTCGAAGGCAAACTGCAAACCCGCAAATGGCAAGATCAGAGCGGCCAGGAGCGTTACACCACTGAAGTGCTGGTCGACAGCTTCACTGGCGTGATGCAGATGCTGGGTGGCCGTCCACAAGGCGGTCAGGGTATGGGCCAGAACATGGGTGGCCAATCCCAGGGTAACTGGGGTCAGCCGCAGCAGAGCATGCCTGCCCAGCAGCCGATGAACCAGCAGCGCCCGGCGCCGGCTCCGCAGCAAAACATGCAGCCGCAAGGCGGTTATGGCCGTCCGGCCCAGCAGCCACAATCTGCGCCGCCGGTATATAACGAACCACCGATGGATTTCGACGACGATATCCCGTTCTAAGAACAGACATATTAAAAAGACCCTGATAAAACAGGGTCTTTTTAATTCAAGCCGAGCACCTCTACCAGCAGGGAAGAGTATTCTATTAGTGACGGCCCATATTCAGCCATGAACCGGCGCCACAGGAGCACTTGATGAAAGGTGCGATGAAACCGATTGCCCGGATGCTGCTATTGCTGGCGATTTTTCTCCCCGGACAACTACTGGCACAACCGCTCAAGGTAGGGGTCAGCTTTGCCATCCCTCCTTATGTCATCGAAGGCGATAACCGCGGCATCGAACTGGATCTGTTGAAAGAGGCGTTCGCCGGTAGCGACTATGAGCCCAGCTTTGAATATCTGCCGCTGGAGCGCACCTTCCGCCTGTTCGAATCAGGCAAGCTGGATGCCATCATCAACGTCAGACCCGGCATGGTTGATCCCCTCTTTCTGACCCGCCCCGTCATTACCTTCCATAACCGGATCTTCAGCCTGCGCACTACCCATATCAGTACCCTGGACGATCTGCATTCAAAACGAGTCACCGCCTTTCAACGGGCAAGGATCATTCTGGGGGGCGAGTTTGCCACCATGGCCAACCAGAATCCTCACTATGAGGAGGTGGCCAAGCAGCAGGGACAGGTGCACCAGCTGATGCGCGGCAGGGTCGATGCGGTGGTACTGGAAGAGCGGGTGTTCTACTACTATCTGGACCAGCTGATCGCCACGGCGCAGGCTGGCGAACGCTACGAGCACAACCAGGTCAGTCAAGCGGACCTCTTCCCACCCACTGTCTATCACTTCGCCTTTCGCTCGGCTGATGCCCTCAAGTTGTTCAACGCTCGTCTCGAGGCAATGAAAAAGGATGGCAGCTATCAGCGAATTTTCGAGGTGTACGGCGCCAAGCCCTAGACATTCATCAGTTCAAGACGACAGCCCCGAACCCGGAAACATAAAAGCCAGCCCATTACAGGCTGGCTTTGTACTGGCTCCGAAGGAACAGCAGTAAAGGAGCGTTACTTCATTGCGCTGCCGTTTTTCAGATCTGCTTTCTGACGTTTGGCTTCGCGTTTCTCTTTCAGTGACATCTGCGGTTTTTTCTTGGCATCTTTGCCGTTGTGATGTTCTTTGTTACTCATCATCAAACTCCAAAAATGTTACCCAGACAGTTGGTTCCTCATGGGAGCCAGCATGCCATCCGAATCATCAACTTCAGTACGCTTGGTGGGATGGTGCAAGACCATCACCAGACCCAGCATACCCTCCAGCGGCATCCGGATCCAGCCTCATTCTCGCCCAAAAAATGCAGTGCTCAGCCCCCGGAACACTGACGCCACACAACCTCGACAGGAAAGACCGAAAAAGAGTAATTCGCATTATTAAATGTTGTCATGCTTATATTAACGCATCACTTTCGAGATATTTTTATGGATAAATATAAACTCCACCCATTATTTATTGCCGTTCAAGCCGTCACCATTTTCATAAGCATTCGCAATATCACCAGAAACATCAGGTTACAACACCGAATAGGTTATTTCCGGTCAGCCGGATATAATGCGCGCCGCACCGAAATATCCGTTTTTATTCAGGAAGCTGTGACATGAACAGAAAAACCAGAGCCGCCATGGTGTCGGTCTGCTCCAATATCAGTCTGATTATCATGAAGGTCGTAGCCGGTTTCGCCAGTGGCTCGGTCAGTATCATCTCGGAGGCCATCCACTCCGCGATGGATCTGGTCGCCGCCCTTATCGCCCTGTTCGCAGTAAAAAAATCCGATCTCCCGCCCGATGAGCGTCACCCCTATGGCCACGACAAGATTGAAAATGTCTCCGGCGTCATCGAAGCACTGCTTATCTTGCTGGCCGCAGGCTGGATCATCTTCGAAGCCGTCGACAAGCTAATAGCTCCCAGCCCCATCGAGAGCATTGGCTGGGGCGTACTGGTGATGGTGATCTCGGCGCTGGTCAACAGCGGGGTATCGGCTTACCTATATAAAGTCGCCAGAGAGGAGGAGTCGGTCGCGTTGGCTGCCGATGCGCTCCATCTCAAGGCTGACGTGCTCACCTCCGCCGGGGTAGCCGCCGGTCTTGGCGGCATCTGGCTGGCCGGTCTGTTCGGCCACTCCCTCGCCCTCCTCGACCCGCTGGTCGCCATTGCGGTCGCCATCTTTATTGTCAGAGAGGCGATCAGCATGCTCAACGAGGCCTTCCAACCGCTGATCGACCAGAGCATGAGCCCGGAAGAGCTGGCAATGACCAGCCGCATCATCACCGAATGCTGTCCCGCCGCCAGCGGTTTTCACGATCTGCGCAGTCGTCGTGCCGGTCGCCGCCGCCATATCGACTTTCACCTCACCTTGCCCCCGCAGATGAGCATCGGCGAAGCCCACGACATCTGTGATCGCATCGAACACGCCATCATGCAACAACTGCCCCACGCCATCGTGCTGATCCACGTCGAGCCGGAGGAGCAAGGAGTGCCATCCCCCCTCGCCATAAACTGAAATGTGGCAAACAGGTGGGAAAGTGGCAGCGAAATAACGGAGATCTGGCACAAACCCGCATTTTTGCGGCCTAAATGCCGATTGCATAAGAAGTGATCGGCACAACTGTGTTAGGGTATCTAACCCCCCTGCCGCAGGAGCGCGCCGTGAAAAAGCTGGAAATGAAAGATCTGACCGAGGCTGAAAAAGCCGAGATAGCCTTGTTATTGCAAAAGGCACAAGCCAATGCAGACCACCAGCTGAGCAACGGAGAGCGGAACAAGATCCGCGAAGAGGGTCGCCTGAAAATTGTCGCCGACCGCGCCGAAGCGGCCAAGGTAGCCTCCAAGCTGGCCCGCGAGAAAGCCAAAGAACGCGCCAAAAATCAGGTACTGCCAGAAACCTTCAGCTGGATCGACTCGGTCAGCAACAAGTTTCGCAGCAAGCGCTGACCCCCAGCTTCCAAAACGCCCGCTCGCACTTGGTGCCAGCGGGCGTTTGCATTTCTGGCCTGCGCACGATGAATCCGATTTGCTCTTGTTAACTGGTTCGCTGCTCTGGCGTTAATCCTGGCGTCAAATGGTTGCTTGGCATGACGGGCTCGACACCCAAGCAAACAGACGCCACCAGCCATCGCTACCCTTTCATTTTTTTCATATTTTTTGCCAGAACTGGCTACATAGTCAGGACAAAAAAGCCAAACCCGGCTTTCTACAGGGTAAGGCGAATCCTTGCTGATTTCGCTATGCAGTTGAAATGCATCATGTTTACTATAAAAGATGAGATTTTCGGATGTTACAAAACATTAATATTGAGATAAAGTTTGCTTTAAAAATGAGAGCGTGTTTTAATCTTTCTCGATGGTTCGGCAGTTCAGACCTGATTATGTTAGGCAGTCATTTTAGTAAAGCAGTGATTAGCATAAGCGTTATCCTCGGATAATTCTTATCAAATAATTCTCCTTCTTTAGTGCTCCCCATACGTATTGCTGACGAAAAATCAAAAATTGCCATCCAGGTGGCATTCAACACTATTTAAGGAAATCATTATGTCTAACAAAATGACTGGTACCGTTAAGTTCTTCAACGCTGAGAAAGGTTTTGGTTTCATCTCCCCGGCTGACGGCAGCAAAGACGTGTTCGTACACTTCTCCGCTATCCAGTCCACCAGCTTCAAAACCCTGGACGAAGGTCAGCGCGTTGAGTTCACCATCGAGCAAGGCCAGAAAGGCCCGGCTGCTGCCAACGTAGTTGGTCTGTAATTCAAGCCTGAGCATGCCGCTGATGGCTCACGCCAATCGCTGACAGCTCTGCAAGAATTAAAAAAACCCGCCTAGGCGGGTTTTTTGTTGTTCCCCACTTTTTTCCTCACGGTTCTCCCACCGCCCGACCATTTGATCCCTGCCTTACAAACTCTCACCACTTGAGTCTGACAAAGAGCTCCAAGTGAGCTCAAAATGTAAAATAGTGACGAAAAAGTCAGGTTATCCGCTGTATTTGCCACGAATTCTTGCTATTTTGCGCGCCACAAAAGCAAACGATTTCCTTCACACTTTCAGGATAAGTTATGGCAAAGCAAGATATGGCCGCCAATCGAGCACAGGGCGGCTTTTTGGACTCTTATTTTTCCATTTCTGCGCGCGGCAGTAGTGTGCGCCAGGAGCTGTTGGCCGGTTTGACCACCTTCCTGGCCATGGTCTACAGCATCATAGTGGTGCCGAACATGCTGGGTGCCGCCGGTTTTGAGCAGGGCCCCGTCTTCGTGGCAACCTGTTTGATCGCCGCCTTCGGCTCCCTGCTGATGGGTCTGTGGGCCAAGCTGCCGATGGCCATCGGTTGCGCCATCTCCCTCACCGCCTTTACCGCGTTCAGTCTGGTACTGGGTCAGGGACTGAGCATTCCGGTCGCGCTGGGCGCCATCTTCCTGATGGGTGTGCTGTTTACCCTGATCAGCGTCACCGGCGTGCGCCAGTGGATCCTGGATAACCTGCCCTCCGGCATCGCTCACGGCACCGGCATCGGTATCGGTCTGTTCCTGCTGCTGATCGCCACCAACGGCGTTGGCATGGTGATCAAGAACGAAGGGGCCGGTCTGCCGGTTCAGCTGGGTGAAGTGACCTCCTTCCCGGTCATCATGACGGTGCTGGGTCTGGCTGCCATATTCGGTCTGGAGCGTCGCAAGGTGCCGGGCGGCATCCTGATGGTAATTATCGCCATATCCATCCTCGGCCTTATCTTCGATCCGAAAGTGACCTGGCAGGGCTTCTTCGCCATGCCGAGCCTGACTGGCGAGAAAGGTTCGCTGGTAGGCAGCATGGATCTGCTGGGCGCCCTCAATCCGGTAGTGATTCCGACCGTGCTGGCGCTGGTGATGACCGCCGTGTTTGACGCCACCGGCACCATCCGTGCCGTGGCCGGTCAGGCGGGCCTTATCAACGAACGTGGCCATATCATCAGCGGCGGCAAGGCCCTGACTGCCGACTCCGTCAGCAGCATGGTGGCTGGCGTGGTGGGTGGTGCTCCGGCGGCCGTCTACATCGAATCCGCCGCAGGTACCGCTGCCGGTGGCAAGACCGGCCTGACCGCTGCGCTGGTCGGCGTGCTGTTCCTGCTGATGATCTTCCTCTCCCCGCTGAGTTATCTGGTGCCGGCTTACGCCACCGCACCGGCCCTGATGTACGTCGGTCTGCTGATGCTGGGCAACGTCACCAAGCTGGACTTCAGCGACTCGGTCGATGCCCTCGCCGGCATGCTGTGCGCCGTTTTCATCGTACTGACCTGCAACATCGTGACCGGCATCATGCTGGGCTTCGTGGCACTGGTCGTTGGCCGCATCTTCGCTGCCGAGTGGAAGAAGCTGAACGTCGGCACCGTCATCATCGCCCTGGCGCTGGTGGTCTTCTATGCCGGTGGCTGGGCCATCTAACCCGTCCGGTTATTCCGGTTGTTGCGAAGGGCCCTGCGGGGCCCTTTTTCATGGCGCTGTCCCAATTACGTGTTGAAGGGCTAAGCTTGAAGTAGGCCATCACCTTGAGGTCTACCATCATGGATACCCCAGCCTTTCAACACCTGTTGTCCCTCTTTCCCCAGTTAACACTGCGCCAGCGCCGTGTTGCTCAGCAAGAGCTCACTGCACCCCACACCATTACCTCGCTCAATACTCAGTTACCGGCATGCAGTGGCTGCCCATATTGTCAGGCCGATGTCACCCAGCTGGCACCTTGGGGATGGAGTCGGG
>NZ_CDBR01000084.1 GCF_000819685.1 Aeromonas allosaccharophila
ATCCTGTTGCCCGGTGACCGTCCCTTTGTTGCCCCCAGCGCCTTCCTGCAAGCCCGCCAAAAGCTCGGGGACAAGAGCATCGAGCGGTTGTTTCACGAGACCGCCTCGCGCTGGCACCAACAGGCCAATCACCCAGGCTGGGCCGGGCTGCAACTGCTCGCCGTCGATGGCGTGATGTGGCGCACCCCCGATACCCCGGACAATACCGCAGCGTTTGCCAAGCCCGGCACCCAGCATGGCGAGACAGCCTATCCTCAGGTGCGCATGCTCTGCCAGATGGAACTCACCAGCCATCTGCTCACGCAAGCCGTCATGGAAAGCTGCGCCGTCAACGAGATGGTGCTGGCCGAGCAGCTTATCGAACGCACGCCAGACCACTCGCTGACCCTGTTCGACAAGGGGTTCTATTCGCTTGGCTTGCTCCATGCCTGGCAAACCACCGGCTGCGAGCGCCACTGGCTGCTGCCACTCAAAAAGGGCACGCAATACGAGGTGGTGCGCAAGCTGGGGCGTCAGGATGTGTTGGTGCATCTCAATACCAGTCCACAGGCGAGGAAGAAGTGGCCGCAACTACCGGACACGGTGGAAGCCCGCTTGCTGACTCGCACTATCAACGGCAAGGAGCGCCAAGTGTTGACCTCGATGGTTGACCCGATGCGCTTCCCGGGAGCTGACATCGTCGAGCTCTACAGCCATCGCTGGGAAATCGAGCTGGGCTATCGGGAGATGAAGCACAGCCTGCAACAACACCGACTGACCCTGCGTAGCAAGAAGGCTGCGGGGATACGGCAAGAGCTGTGGGGCGTGTTGTTGGCGTACAACCTGCTGCGTAGCCAGATGGTGAAGATGGCGGCGAGTCTAAAGGGATACACGGCGAGTCAGCTGAGTTTTCACATGGCGTCGGTCTATCTTATCCATGAACTGAGCTGCATGCCGTACCTATCACCGGGGACTATCCCGAAGCGGGTGGCTGAGCTGGAGAAACAAGCGGGGCAGTTTGTGCTGCCGGAACGAAGGGAGCGAAGTTACCCCCGTTGCGTGAAGCCAAGGCCACAGAAGTATGCGGTGAAAAAAGCTAATAAAAACAATGCCAGTCAGGCTTAACTGACTGGCATTAGCAGCCTCGGCTGCCATTTCTTTTTCCTGTCACCTCATCTCAAAGCGAATTGCGGCGTGGCCCGAAGGGCAGACGCCAGCGAAACAGGCTGTTAAAGGTGGCCCGCCACTGATTGGGGCGCCCCAAGATCTGTTTTTGCAACCGGGTCTCTTCTTTTAGCATCGCCTCGTCGCTGCGGGCCCAGGCCTGACTGTAGAGCTGCTTGATCCCCGCCAGGGCATCCGGCGACTTGGTGATGAGGGTGCGGGCAAACTCCCGCGCCTCCACCAGCGGATCGGCGCAGACCCGGCTCACCATCCCGAGGGATTTCGCCTCAACGGCATCCAGCTCGCGCCCGCTCATGGCCAGCTCCATGGCGGTATCCAGCCCCATCAGGTTACGCATGGTGACGCTGCCACTCATGTCGGGGATGATGCCCCACTTGATCTCCATCACCGAAAAGCGGCAATCGGGGGTACTGAAGCGAAAATCGGCGCCAAGGGCAATCTGCAGACCACCGCCAAAACAGACCCCCTGGGTCACCGCAATCACCGGCACCGGCAGCTGGTGCCAGCCATAGGCGACCCGCTGGGCCAGATTGGTCGCTTCATCCGCTTCACGCTTGAGAATATCGAGCGCCGCTACCGGCTGTCTCAGCATCGATTTCACATCCAGCCCGGCGCAGAAGGCCCGCCCCTCGCCGTGCAGGATCACCGCCCGCAGCCCCTTGTGCCGGGCGAGTTGCGTCAGCGTCTCGTCAATGGCGCTAAACATGGCGCGGTCCAGCGCATTGAGTTTATCCCCCCGCGTCAGCATCACTTCGGCAATCCCGTCGTGGATCTCGCACTTGATCCTTGGTTTTTCCATCTCCCTTGTCCTCTCCTTGATCCCTGAAACTGACTCACTGGTCATACCACAACGTTATCAGAGTGTTATCATCCGGTACAGCTGAGACTAAAGTCGGCTGGTCGCCTCCCCCTCCCTTTGTCACACTGGGAGCTGGATGAGTGCCGCAAGCCAGCAGAGGACGCTGTCATGTCAACCCTGTTCAATTTTGCCAGACCACCGTTCGACCGACTGGACGATGAGGCGCGCGAGCGACTCTCCCGCCACCTTTCGCTCTGCTATTTTCGGGCCGGGGATCTGCTGCTCAAGGAGGGGGACGAACCTCCCGGTCTCTATCTCATCATCAAGGGAGCGGTGGAAGAGTCGGCCCCTCACCACCCGTTTGGTGATTACGGGGTCGATGATCTGTTCGATGTGCGCGCCCAGTTTGACGGCCGTTGCCGCCACCGCTTTACCGCACTGGAAGACAGCCTGTGCCAGCTCATCCCTCGTCACACCTTTCTGACGCTCTGTGAGCAGGACCCGCAGTTTGCCAGCTACTTCACCGCCAATCTGGCCGAGCGCCAGCAACAGCAGGAGCAACGCGAGCAACTGGGTCAGAAGAATCTGGCGGAATTTATCCTGACCCGCATCGAGCTCGGTCATCTGCAACCACCGCTCATTGTCGACAGCAAGCTGTCACTGCTGGCGGCGACCGAAGCCATGGTGAGCAAGGGGACCGATTGCCTGCTCTACCCCGCTCATGACGGCTCCCTCACGCTGGCAACCCGCAAGACCCTGCTCCATGCTCTAACCCTCAAGGGATTACCGCTGACGGCGCCCCTCTCGGTACTGACCCCCGCACCGCTGATTGGTCTGCCGCTGGAGAGCTATCTGTTTGATGCCCTGCTGCTGATGACCCGCCATCGCATCAAGCGACTGGTGGTGTGGCGCGGCAACGAAGTGGCGGGGATCCTGCAACTGACCCAGGTGCTGGGGCTCTTCTCGACCCACTCCCACGTGCTGACCCTGCGCATCGCCCGTGCCGACAGCCTGCCGGCACTGGAGGCGGTGGCCCGCGAGCAGCAACAATTGACCCGCTCGCTGTTTGCCCAGGGGATCCACACCGCCTTTTTGATGAAGCTAATCGCCACCATCAACGAACAGCTGATCGCCAAAGCCTTTGCACTGGTGATCCCCCCCGAAGTGCAGGATAACGTCTGCCTGTTGATGTTGGGTTCGGAGGGGCGCAGCGAGCAGATCCTCAAAACCGATCAGGACAACGCCCTGATCCTGCCTGAGGGGCTGGCATGGCCCACCCAAGAGGCCGATCTGGCCGAATTCAGCGCCCTGCTGGAACGCCTCGGCTACCCCCTCTGCCCCGGGCAGGTGATGGTGAACAATCCGGCCTGGGTAAAAACGGGCAGCGAGTGGCAGCAAGCCATTGCCAGCGCCTGCACCACGGCGAAGGAGGATGAGCTGCTCTGGCTCGCCACCCTGGCCGATGCTCACCCCATCGCAGGTGATCGCCAGCTGCATCTGCCGGTTGCCAGAGCGCTGCGCGAGCAGTTGGCCGACAGGCGGGATCTGCTGGCGGAGATGGTGCGACCGGCGGTGGCCTTCCATGCCCCGCTCACCCTGTTTGGCAGGCTGGAGCAGCCACCGGAAGGGTTGGATCTGAAGCGGGGCGGCCTATTCCCGCTGGTACACGGCATCCGCATGCTGGCCCTTGAGGGGGGGATACTGGAGACCTCGACCCTGGGGCGCATCGATGCGCTGGTGGCCGCCGAGCGGCTCAGTGCCGACTATGGCAGCAATCTGGCGGAGGCGTTCCGGCTCTTTATCCGGCTGAGGCTGCGCAGCCAGCTCAAGGGGGGCAATAGTCGGGTGCAGACACAGGATCTCAGCCACAGCGAGCGGGATCTGTTGCGCCAGGCGCTGCATCAGGTGAAGAAGTTCCAGCAGTGGCTCACCTTGCACTTTCGTCTGAGACAATAGCCATGTTGAGCCGCGCTCGACGCTACTGGTATGGCCGTGCGTTCCGAACGGGCGAGTTCGCACCGCTGTTTGCCACCCCCCCGGAAAATGAACGGATCGCCCTCGATTTCGAGACCACCAGTATTAATCCCGAGCAGGCCGAGATCGTCTCCATCGGGGCGGTGCGCATTCAGGGTAACCGGCTGCTGACCGGCGAGGCGCTCGCCATCAAGGTGCAGCCACCGGCCAGCCTGACCGGCCAATCGGTGGTGATCCACGGCCTGCGCCATCAGGATCTGCAACAGGGGATGACGCTGAAAGCCGCGCTGCGCCTGTTGCTCGAATTTATCGGCCCCCGTGAACTGGTGGGCTATCACATCGCCTACGACCTGCGTATTCTCAATCTCGCCTGCCAGAAATTGTGGGGATTAACCCTGCCCCAGCGAGGGATCGAGGTGAGCCAGCTCTATCACGACCACCTCTATCGCCGCTATCCCGATGCGGCCATCGACCTGCACTTGAGTGCCATCTGCCGTCACTTGGCGCTGCCCCCCCTGCCCGCCCACGATGCCCTTGCCGATGCCACCACGGCCGCGCTCATCTACCTGCGCCTGACCTGTGGCTCGCCGCTCACTTATCCCAAAGTCTAATTGTCGAGAAATAACATTTAATTCACATTTTGCTTACATTAGCAGATTGCCTGCTCGTCGGGGTTACCCCATCCACCGCTGACACTCATGTCATGGAGAACTGCAATGGAACAGCAAAGCTACCTGAGGATCCAGCAAGATCCCAACTTCCAGGAGCTGGTCGCCAAGCGCCAGCGTTTTGCCTGGGCCCTCTCGGCTCTGATGCTGGGACTCTACCTGGCGTTTATTCTGCTCATCGCCTTTGCCCCCGGTTGGCTCGGCACCCCGCTCAGCGACAGTACCACCGTCACCCGTGGCATTCCGGTCGGGGTGGGACTGATCCTCTCCTCCTTCGTGTTGACCGGCATCTATGTGTTTCGGGCCAACGGCGAGTTTGACGAGCTGAATCAGAAAATCCTCAAGGGAGTGCAGTCATGAGCGCAAAAAGCATGAAAGGCAACTTGCTGCTGTTGGCCTCACTGGCCTCCTCCCCCCTGCTGGCAGCGGATGCGCTGACCGGCGAAGTACAACGCCAACCCCTCAATGTGTCGGCCATCGTGATGTTCGTGGTCTTTGTGGCCGCTACCCTATTCATCACCTACTGGGCCTCCAAGCGCAACCGCTCGGCCTCGGATTACTATGCAGCTGGTGGTCGTATCACCGGCTTCCAGAACGGTCTGGCCATCGCCGGTGACTATATGTCTGCCGCCTCCTTCCTCGGGATCTCCGCGCTGGTCTATACCTCCGGCTACGATGGCCTCATTTACTCCATCGGTTTTCTGGTGGGCTGGCCCATCATTCTGTTCCTGATCGCAGAGCGGCTGCGCAACCTCGGCAAATACACCTTCGCCGATGTCGCCTCCTATCGCCTCAAGCAGACTGAGGTGCGCACCCTCTCCGCCTGCGGCTCACTGGTGGTGGTCGCCCTCTACCTGATCGCCCAGATGGTCGGTGCCGGCAAGCTGATCGAGCTACTGTTTGGTCTGCAATATCACGTTGCCGTGGTGCTGGTCGGTATCCTTATGGTGCTCTACGTGCTGTTCGGCGGCATGCTGGCCACCACCTGGGTGCAGATCATCAAGGCAGTGATGCTGCTCTCCGGTGCCAGCTTCATGGCCATCATGGTCATGAAATCGGTCAACTTCGATATCGGCGCCCTGTTCAGCGAAGCGGTCAAGGTACACGAGAAAGGGATCGCCATCATGAGTCCGGGTGGTCTGGTCGCTGACCCCATCTCCGCCATCTCGCTCGGTCTGGCATTGATGTTCGGTACCGCCGGTCTGCCCCATATCCTGATGCGTTTCTTCACCGTGAGTGATGCCAAGGAAGCGCGCAAGAGCGTCTTCTTCGCCACCGGCTTTATCGGTTACTTCTACATCCTCACCTTCATCATCGGCTTTGGCGCCATCCTGCTGGTCAGCACCAACCCGGCCTTCAAGGATGCCACCGGCACCCTGCTGGGCGGCACCAACATGGCGGCAGTCCATCTGGCCAATGCGGTGGGTGGCAGCCTGTTCCTCGGCTTCATCTCTGCCGTGGCGTTTGCCACCATTCTGGCAGTAGTTGCCGGGCTGACCCTGGCGGGCGCCTCTGCGGTCTCCCATGACCTCTATGCCAGCGTGCTGAAGAAGGGCAAGGCCAACGAGACCGATGAACTGCGCGTCTCCAAATACACCACTGTGGTATTGGGTGTGGTGGCCATTGGTCTGGGGATCCTGTTCGAGAAGCAGAACATCGCCTTCATGGTGGGTCTGGCCTTCTCCATCGCCGCCAGCTGCAACTTCCCGGTGCTGTTCCTCTCCATGTTCTGGTCCCGTCTCACCACCCGTGGCGCCGTCTACGGTGGCTGGCTGGGACTGGTGAGCGCGGTGACCCTGATGATCCTGGGCCCGACCGTGTGGGTGAAAGTGCTGGGTCATGCCCAGGCTATCTTCCCCTACGAATACCCTGCCCTCTTCTCCATGGGCTTGGCCTTCGCCGGGATCTGGTTCTTCTCCATCACCGACAGCTCCCAGAACGCCGCTGACGAGCATGCCAAGTTCCTGCCGCAGTTCGTTCGTTCACAAACCGGGCTCGGTGCCTCTGGCGCCACCTCCCACTGATGATGGGATGACACACGCAAGCCGGCCTCGTGCCGGCTTTTTTCATGGTGGCTCCCTCTGCGGCCAAATAGCCATCTGACCGATCCAGATCACAGTTCTTGCTAAAACTTTTTGGGGATCTGTGCCATAATGCGCGCCATTTGACAGACCAACCGGGACACTTATCTTGTTAAGCAGCAATAACATCACCATGCAATTCGGCGCCAAGCCGTTGTTCGAGAACATCAACGTCAAGTTTGGCGGCGGCAACCGCTATGGCCTTATTGGCGCCAACGGCTGTGGCAAGTCCACCTTTATGAAGATCCTCGGCGGCGATCTTGAGCCCAGCGGCGGTAATGTGAGCCTGGACGTCAATGAGCGTATCGGTAAGCTGCGCCAGGATCAGTTCGCCTACGAAGATACCCGTGTCCTGGACGTGGTCATGATGGGTCACACCGAGCTGTGGGCAGCCATTGCCGAGCGCGATGCCATCTACGCCAACCTCGAAGCGACCGACGACGACTACATGAAGGCTGCCGAGCTGGAAGGGCTGGTCGCTGAATATGACGGCTACACCGCCGAAGCGCGTGCCGGTCAGTTGCTGCTGGGTGCCGGTATTCCCATCGAACAGCACAACGGCCCGATGAGTGAAGTGGCGCCGGGCTGGAAACTGCGGGTGCTGCTGGCACAAGCGCTGTTCTCCAACCCTGACATCCTGCTGCTGGACGAACCGACCAACAACCTGGATATCAACACCATCCGCTGGCTGGAGCAGGTGCTCAACGATCGTGAAAGCACCATGATCATCATCTCTCACGACCGTCACTTCCTGAACTCCGTCTGTACCCACATGGCGGATCTGGACTACGGCGAGCTGCGCGTCTATCCGGGTAACTACGATGACTACATGCTGGCCGCCACCCAGGCGCGCGAGCGTCTGCTGGCCGACAACGCCAAGAAGAAGGCCCAGATCGCCGATCTGCAATCCTTCGTCTCCCGTTTCAGTGCCAACGCCTCCAAGTCCAGCCAGGCCACCTCCCGCCTCAAGCAGATCGACAAGATCAAGATTGAGGAAGTGAAGGTCTCCAGCCGTCAGAACCCCTTCATCCGCTTCGAGCAGGAGAAGAAGCTCTACCGCAACATCCTGGAAATTGAAGGTCTGTCCAAAGGCTACGGCGAGGCGCCCCTGTTCAAGGGCCTCAACATGATGCTGGAAGTGGGCGAGAAGGTCGCTATTCTGGGTACCAACGGTATCGGTAAATCGACCCTGATCAAGACACTGGTCGGAGAGTTGGCGCCGGATACCGGCACCATCAAGTGGTCCGAGAATGCCCAGATCGGCTACTACGCCCAGGATCACGCCGAAGACTTCAACACCGATCTCAATGTGTTTGACTGGATGGCCCAGTGGAAACAGGAGAACGAAGATGAGCAGGCGGTTCGCTCCATCCTCGGTCGTCTGCTGTTCACTCAGGACGATATCAAAAAGCCGGTCAAGGTGCTCTCCGGCGGTGAACAGGGCCGCATGCTGTTCGGCAAGCTGATGATGCAGCGCCCCAACATCCTGATCATGGATGAACCGACCAACCACCTGGATATGGAATCTATCGAATCCTTGAACCTGGCGCTCGAGATGTACAAGGGCACCCTGATCTTCGTCTCCCACGACCGTGAGTTCGTCTCCTCCCTGGCGACCCGCATCCTGGAGCTGAGCGAAGACGGTATCCGCGACTTCGGCGGTACCTACGAGGATTACCTGCGCACTCAGGGCGTGGTTTAACCTCTGCTCTGCACACGCTCGCAATGACAAACCGGTACCTATGTGCTGAATGCCAGTCAGTTAAGCCTGATTGGCATTGTTTTCATTAGCTTTTTTCACACTATACCTCTGTGGCCTTGGCTTCACACAACGGGGATAACTTCGCTACTGAATCGCCCCTAGTTTTCTAGACACTCTGTTGCTGAAAAATAAACTGCCTTTCAAACTCTACCGGCGACAGCCCATCATTGGAACCATGACGCCTGATTGGGTTGTAAAACATCTCGATATAGTCAAACACATCGCTGCGGGCTTCATCTCTTGTCGCGTAAATCCTGCGCTTGATCCGCTCCCGTATGAGCAACTGGAAGAAGCTCTCGGCGACCGCGTTGTCGTGGCAGTTGCCACGTCGGCTCATGCTGCAACTCAGGTTGTGGGCCTTCAGAAAGTCCTGCCATTCGCCGCCGGTAAACTGGCTGCCCTGATCCGAATGCACCAGTACCGGCTGCTTGGGCTTGCGCCGCCAGACGGCCATCAATAACGCATCAACCGCCAAGTCTGTCGTCATGCGTGACTTCATCGCCCAGCCGACGATCTGGCGAGAGGACAGGTCGAGCACCACCGCCAAGTACAGCCACCCTTCTTGAGTGCGGATGTAGGTAATGTCAGTCACCCAGGAGAGGTTGGGGGCTGGCACCTTAAACTGACGTGCCAGCGTGTTTGGGGCAGCTTGCGTGCTCTTGCCTCCATAATGCCCCTTGCGGCGTTGATAGCCTGTTTGCGAACGCAGCCCTTCCCGCCTCATTAATTTGGCCACACGGTGCTTGCAGCAGGCTTCCCCTGCGTCACGAAGGTCGCGATGGATCTTGCGATAGCCGTAGACAGCACCACTTTCCAGCCAGGATTGCCTGACCAATCCGATCAGCCGTTCGTCCTCCTGCTGTCGTGGCGATGTGGGCTGTTTCAGCCACGCGTAGAAGCCACTTCGGTGAACCCCCAGGGTCTGGCACAGGGTAACGACACTGTAGCGGTCGAGTCGGGAGGTTATGAACGCGTACCTTTCCTTGACTCGCAGGCAAAGTACGCGGCGGCCTCCTTTAGGATATTGCGCTCCTCGGTGACCTGGCGCAGTTCGGCTTTCAGGCGGCGTATCTCGGCTTGCAAGGCAGACTCTTCGAGCTGCTGGTCAGCGGGCTTACCGTACTGTCTGAGCCAGGCATACAGACTGTGGCTGGATACCCCAAGGGCTCGTGCAACGTCAGCCACCGGCCGCCCGCGCTCGGTGATTTGTTTAACGGCTTCGATTTTGAATGTTTCTGGATAACGCTGACGGGTCATAACACCTCCAATAGTTGCCTCATTTTAAGGCTGTGAGGTGTCTAGGGAACTGGGGGCGATTCACTAGGGAACTGGGGGCGATTCAGTTAACCCGTAGCCTGTTCGCCGTGCCATAGTGCAACTCTGACGAAATGACAGGCAAGGTAACCGCCCTATTGAGTGATAGCGCGCGAATAAAGCGTGCTCACGTGACAGACCGTTCAAAGGACTCCCCTGATCAACACCTGCACCATAACCCTGTTCACAGGTCCCATGACAACCCTTGTGGCTACGATGGCGCTTATCTAGAGATCCATTACCCTGAATTGCATGCATAAAAAAACCGGCGCCTTGGCGCCGGTTTTTACTCACTGCGTCTCGATTACAGAGAAGCGGTGAAGGTACGGGTGATGACGTCTTGCTGTTGCTCTTTGGTCAAAGAGTTGAAGCGAACGGCATAACCGGATACACGAATGGTCAACTGCGGATATTTCTCCGGGTTTTCCATGGCGTCCAGCAGCATTTCACGGTTCATCACGTTAACGTTCAGGTGCTGACCACCTTCCAGGTTGGACTCGTGATGGAAGTAACCGTCCATCAGACCAGCCAGGTTGGCTTTCTGGGCTTCCATATCTTTACCCAGCGCGTTCGGAACGATGGAGAAGGTATAGGAGATACCATCTTTAGCGTAAGCGAACGGCAGCTTGGCGACGGAAGTCAGGGAAGCAACTGCACCCTTCTGGTCACGACCGTGCATCGGGTTTGCACCCGGGCCGAACGGAGCACCTGAACGGCGGCCATCCGGAGTGTTACCGGTCTTCTTGCCATATACCACGTTGGAGGTGATGGTCAGAACAGACTGGGTAGCAACAGCACCACGGTAGGTGTTCAGCTTCTGAATTTTCTTCATGAAGCGCTCAACCAGGTCACAGGCGATGTCATCGACGCGAGCGTCGTTGTTACCGAACTGCGGATATTCACCGTCGATTTCGAAGTCGATGGCAACGCCATCTTCGTCACGAACCGGCTTGACCTTGGCGTACTTGATAGCAGACAGGGAGTCAGCGGCTACGGACAGACCTGCGATACCACACGCCATGGTGCGATATACGTCACGGTCATGCAGCGCCATCAGAGAGGCTTCGTAGCTGTACTTGTCGTGCATGTAGTGGATGATGTTCAGCGCAGCAACGTACTGCTTGGCCAGCCAATCCATGAAGCTATCCAGACGAGACATGACATCGTCATAGTCCAGGAACTCGGAGGTCACCTTGTCAGTTTTAGGACCGACCTGGATCTTGAGCTTCTCGTCGATACCGCCGTTGATTGCATACAGCATGGTCTTGGCCAGGTTGGCACGAGCACCGAAGAACTGCATCTGCTTACCAATCACCATCGGGGACACACAGCAAGCGATGGCGTAGTCATCGTTGTTGAAGTCCGGACGCATCAGGTCATCGTTCTCGTACTGAACAGAAGAGGTCTCGATGGATACCTTGGCGCAGTACTTCTTGAAACCGACCGGCAGCTTCTCGGACCACAGGATGGTCAGGTTCGGCTCAGGGGACGGGCCCATGGTGTACAGGGTGTTCAGCATACGGAAGCTGTTCTTGGTGACCAGGGTACGGCCATCAACGCCCATACCGGCCAGAGTCTCGGTCGCCCACATCGGGTCGCCGGAGAACAGTGAATCGTATTCCGGGGTACGCAGGAAGCGAACCATACGCAGCTTCATGACCATGTGGTCCATCAGCTCCTGGGCTTCTTGCTCGGTGATCAGGCCTTTCTTCAGGTCACGCTCGATGTACACGTCCAGGAAGCTGGAGGTACGACCGAAGGACATGGCGGCACCGTTCTGGGACTTGACTGCCGCCAAGTAGGCGAAGTAGGTCCACTGTACGGCTTCTTTGGCGTTCTTGGCCGGTACGGAGATATCGCAACCGTACTTGGCAGCCATCACCTTCATCTGTGCCAGGGCACGGTGCTGCTCGGAGATCTCTTCGCGCAGACGGATGGTGGCTTCCAGGTTGACGCCGTTTTCCAGGTCAGCTTGCAGGGACTTGAACTGAGCCAGTTTGTCGGCCATCAGGAAGTCGATACCGTACAGAGCGACACGACGGTAGTCACCGATAATACGGCCACGGCCGTAGGCATCCGGCAGACCGGTGATAACACCAGACTTGCGGCAGTTCAGGATGTCTTTGGTGTAAACGTCAAACACGCCCTGGTTGTGAGTCTTGCGGTACTCGGTGAAGATCTTCTCGACCATCGGGTCCAGTTGACGACCGTACACTTCGCAAGAAGTCTTGACCATCTTGATACCGCCGTTGGCGATGATGGCGCGCTTCAGCGGCTTGTCAGTCTGCAGACCAACGATCTGCTCCAGGCTCTGATCGATATAACCGGCATCGTGTGCGGTAATGGTGGAGGGCAGGTCAGTATCAAAATCGACCGGCGCATGAGTGCGGTTCTCGATTTTGATGCCTTCCATGACCTTGTCCCACAGCTTGGTGGTTGCTTCGGTCGCGCCAGCCAGGAAGGACTCGTCACCTTCATACGGGGTGTAGTTCTTCTGGATGAAGTCACGGGTGTTGACAGAGGTCTGCCATTCACCGGCCGCGAAGCCTTCCCATGCTTTTTGGAACTGTTCGTTAAGTTCTGCCATTTTTCATTACCTCACACGGTATTGATGTAGTATCCCGAAATCATCCTTAATGATGACGACGGAAGATAAACCAGTAAGTCAGACCAACCATCACGCCACCACCGATGATATTGCCGATGGTAACAGGGATGAGGTTGTGTAGGACGAAGTTGGATACGGTCAGGTCAGCAAAGGTTGCCGGATCCTGGCCGATGGCCTGCCAAAATTCCGGACTAGCCACGCTGTGGATAGCGATACCAACCGGAATCATAAACATGTTTGCGATGCTGTGCTCGAAACCTGCTGCAACGAACATGGCAACCGGCAGCAGCATGACTACTACCTTGTCAGTCGCGCTGCGGGCACCGAAGGCCATCCAGGCAGCAAGACACACCATCAGGTTACAGAGGATACCCAGCGCCACCGCTTCGAAGAAGGTGTGGTGAATTTTGTGTTGGGCCACTTTCAGGGCATTGAGGCCCCACTGACCATCCGCCGCGGTGTATTCCGCCGACATGATGATGAGGCCAACCATCAGCAGACCACCGATCAGGTTACCGAAGTAAACCAGACCCCAGTTCTTGAGCAGTTGTGCCCAGCTGATGCGATTGGCGGCCTTGGCCACCAGCGTCAGGGTGGTGGAGGTGAACAGCTCGGCACCGAGCAGCACACACAGAATAAGACCGAGGGAGAAACAGAGACCACCAACCAGCTTGGCCATGCCCCAAGACATAGAGCCGGAACCGGTCGTGACTGTGATGTAGAAGATAAACGCGATGGCGATGAAAGCGCCTGCGGTGATGGCCAGTGGAATGACCTTGTATGCCGGCTTGGTGGCCTTGGCATAGGTGATGTCTTCAGCCAGTGCAGCGATGGCTTCGGGCTTGAGACAATCGAATGGGGATTCAGCTTTCAATTATTTTCTACCTGAATGTTTTGCCTGTTGAAATCATAACAAAGGCCCAAATGGCCAAAATTGACATTGATCAAGTTTATCAGACTGCGAATGTAATTTTACTACAAATATTTTAGTGCAACGGCTGCGCCAGTTTACACCAGGTTTCAGCTGAAACAGAAATGCCACGTTTTTAATACAATGATTTTAAAGAATTTATTGGTATGCACGTAAAGCTGGTATTGGCAAGATATCTTTGCAGTCCGGTTGCACATCCCCTGCCCTGTCATCAACCCCATTAGGGGTATTTTTTGTTTTTTATTTCATCTTTGAATAACAAACCCGTGCCTTGCCGCACGATAAACAGAAGGGGCCACACGGCCCCTTCCTTTACAGTAACGATCACGCCCAGTGATGGGCTCGCTTGGCTTTTTGCAGCTTTTCGTAGGCCGCCAGCAGCTTCTGGTGCAGCGGGAACTGGGAGAGCGACAAGTCGGCCGCCTCCAGCCCGTGGAAGCGCGCTTCGCCACTGGCATTGGCCCATGCCTGGGCCAGCGTCTCTTCGCCATACATGCGGGTGAAGACGGCGCGATACTGCTCCGGATCCCGCTCCTCGTCGAGGAACAACTCGACACAGGCGCGCAGGGCGCGGTAGTAGCTGGCTCGCTCGGCAGTGAACACTGACTGGTTGAACTCCATGGTCCAGTCGATGAGATCCATCGCCGTCTCCAGCTCACCGGCGGCCAGCGCCAGCATGGCTTTCAGCTCGCCAACGCGCAGAGTGTGCAACGCTGTGCCCTTGGCGGCGGCGATGCCCAGCAGCTCGCGGACACGGGTGCGCTCGTCGTGCCCCTCTTCATCCAGTTGATCAAACAACGCCATATACTGCTCGGCATCCCACTCCAGTGATGGCAGCACCAGGATCACTTCGCGCAGGTTGGCGCCCATGTTGTTGTTGGCCAGCAGCAGATCTTCGGCCGGATAGATGTCGGACATGCCCGGCACCAGAATGCGGCAGGCGTAGACCCCCAGATGCTCGTAGTCGGCGATATAGACCGGCTGCTCCAGCTCGTGGAAGATGCCGATCAGGTGATCAAACTCCTCCTGCGAGGTGCCACGAAAATCCCAGTC
Organism: Aeromonas allosaccharophila; assembly: GCF_000819685.1. Lineage (GTDB taxonomy): Bacteria > Pseudomonadota > Gammaproteobacteria > Enterobacterales > Aeromonadaceae > Aeromonas > Aeromonas allosaccharophila. The sequence goes on from NZ_CDBR01000084.1 coordinate 14,355, forward strand.
GGCAAACTCGAAGTCCGCATCCTGCTTGAACAGATCCCAGCTGATAAGGCCCGAGGAGTCGATGAAGTGGGTCTCGAGGTTGTGGTGATCCGCTACCTGCTCGTTGTCGAATGACGGCGGCACGAACACGTCGAGATCCTTGAGACCACGGCCCTGCAGCAGCTCGGTGACGGTACGCTCGAAGGCCACTTCGAAGCGCGGATGGGCACCGAAGGAGGCAAAGCAGGTGCCGTTGCTCGGGTTGAGCAGCACCACGCAGATGACCGGATAGCGGCCACCCAGGGAGGCATCGAAGCTGTAAATGGGGAAGCCTTCGGCTTCCAGCGCGGCGATGGAGGCGGCGATCCCCGGATAACGGGCAATCACCTCTTCCGGGATCAACGGCAGGCTCAGGGCCTCGGCGATGATCTTGTTCTTCACGTGGCGCTCGAACACTTCGGAGAGCGCCTGGGTGCGCGCTTCGGTGCGGGTGTTGCCGGCGCTCATGCCGTTGGAGACATAGAGGTTGCCGATGATGTTCATCGGAATATAGACGGTCTGGTGATCGGACTGGCGCTCGAACGGCAGCGCGACGATACCGCGCTCCTCGTTGTTTGACTGCAGATCCACCAGCATGTCGGCGGTCACTTCACCGTCCGGGTTGTAGAACTTGCGGGTGAAGCTGTCGAGCAGACCGGCCGGGAACTGGTCACCCTCGATGGGGAACCACTTCTCGTTCGGGTAGTGCACGAAATCACCGTTGGCAACCTGCTCGCCCAGATAGAAGTCGGCGAAGAAGTAGTTGGTGGAGAGACGCTCGAAATATTCGCCAAGGGCGGAAGCGAGTGCCGCCTTCTTGCTGGCACCCTTGCCGTTGGTGAAGCAGAGGGCGCACTCCTTGTCCCGAATATGCACCGACCAGACGTTCGGCACGGGGTTGAGCCAGGAGGCCTCTTCGATATCAAAGCCTAAGGCTTGCAGCTTGGTCTGGAAGCGTTCGATGGAGTCTTCCAGCGCCGCGTCCTTGCCGGGAATAAACGTGTGGTCAGTCATCACAATATCCTGATTTTTATTGGCTCATGTTCGGCCGCAGATAATAGCAGGGGTCGGCGGCTTTGGCAGGACAAAAATCAGCAAACAGGGATGAGTCGCACGGTGAGAAACCGGCTTGTCCCCTCTCCCCCGCCACAAACAGCGCGGGCCCGGGGATTGCCCGGGCCCGCTGGTTACGCGACGCGATAAACCGTCAGAGCTACTTGCCCTGGCTGGCGATCACCTGGCTGTACCAGTGGAAGCTGGCTTTCTTGATCCGGCGAAGGGACCCACCCTGCTCGTCACGCTCCACATAGACGAAGCCGTAACGCTTCTGATAGCCGTTGAGCCAACTCAGGATGTCGGTGAACGACCAGGCACAGTAGCCGAGCAGCTCGACGCCATCCTGCATCGCCTCCTGGCACGCCTTGACGTGGCTGCGCAGATAATCGATGCGGTACTCATCGTTCACCTTGTCGCCCGCCTCCAGCTTGTCGAACTCGCCGAGGCCGTTCTCGGTGATCATCAGCGGCAGACCATAGCGGGAAGAGAGACGACGCAGGGCGATGCGCATCCCGGTCGGATCGATGGCCCAGTCCCAGTTGCTGGTCTCCAGATGCGGGTTGGGCGCCGTCTTGTAAAGACCCGGAATGCCGCTTGACGGCGTGGTGCCCTTCTTGCCGGTGGTGTTGATCCGCTGCAGGGTCTGACCGCCCAGAGGGTTATCGGTATAGGTCAGGGTGTAGTAGTAGTTGACGCCGATGTAGTCAGGCGTGCCTTCGCGCAGCAGCTCCAAATCGCCCGGCAGGATCTCCGGCGCCTCACCGTTTTCCCGCAAGTAAGCGAGCGCCGCCTGGGGATAACGGCCAAAGCAGTAGGCATCCAGCCACCAGAGGTTGTTGAACTCCTCGGCGTTCTCATAGGCCAGCATATCTTTCGGGTCGCACGACGCCGGATAGGCAGGGGAATAGGCAAAACTCGGGCCAATGAGGCCATTTGGCACATGCTGGCGGAACGCCTTGATAGCACGGGCATTGGCCAGAAACGCGATATGGTTGGCGGCAAAGAAACGCTTGCGATCCTGCACTGCGGGCGGATGGGTGCCGAGCTGATAGGCATTGGTCAGGTTGTAGTTCTGCTCATTGAGTGACACCCAGTACTTCACCTTGTTGGCAAAGCGCTGATAGAGGGTCACGCAGTAGCGCTCGAAATCGGCGATGATCCGTCGATCTTCCCAGCCGCCATATTCGTCTTGCAGCGCCTGCGGCAAATCCCAGTGGTAGAGGGTCAGCACCGGCTCGATCTTATGGGCCAAGAGGGTGTCGATCAGCTTCTCGTAGAAGGCCAGACCCGCCTCGTTCACCTCACCCCGACCGGTGGGGTAGATGCGCGGCCAGCTCACCGAGAAGCGGTAAGCCTTTAGCCCCATCTCGGCCATCAGCGCCACATCCTCCTCCATGCGGTGGTAGTGATCCACCGCCACATCGCCGTTGCTCCCTTCAAAGGTCTTGCCCGGCAGCTTGGTGAAGAGATCCCACACCGAGGGCCCCTTGCCATCGGCATTCCAGCCCCCCTCCACCTGATAGGCGGCGGAGGCGGCGCCCCACAGAAAATCGCTCGGGAAGTCGTTGAACTTGTGGTGATGCATCTGGTGTTGCTCCTTCTGCGCTGATGGTGTCAGCCATCTTTGATAACTCGGCGCTCCTGTATGGGAGCGCCCGAAATGAATTGGCATCAGCATCCAATACTTCTAAAATTCCGTCCAATGACAAATATGACCACTCAGCATTCCCGACAGGAATGAAAGGAGCCCTGATGGAGCTACGGGATCTGAAAGCCTTCGTCACCCTGGGTGAGGTATTGCACTTTGGCCAGGCGGCGGTGCGCCAGCATGTTACCCAGTCGGCCCTCAGCAAACAGATCAGGCGGCTGGAGGAGGAGCTGGGCGGCGAGCTGTTCGAGCGCAACGCCAGCAGCACCCGCCTGACCGGACTGGGCAGGGCGCTGTATGAGGATGCCCGCGCCGTGGTCGTCCAGAGCGAGCAGCTCTCGCGCACCGCCCGCGACGTGCTGGCGGGCAACGTCGGCACCCTGCGCATCGGCTTTGGCGTGGCCACCAAGATCCTGGTGCCCGCCGCCATCGCCCGCTTTCGCGCCGAGCGGCCGCAAGTGACCATAGAGCTCAACGATCTCTCCACCCACCACCAGCTGCTGGCGCTCAGTGAAGGCAAGCTGGATCTGGGGTTTTGCCGCCTGCCCGCCCCCAAGGGGTGGCACGCCCTGCCAGTGGTCGAGGCCCACTTTGTCGCCGTGCTGCCCACCAGCTACCGCGATGTGAGGGAGTTGGCGGATCTGGTGGACAAACCGCTGGCGATCCTGCGCCGGGACAAGGCGCCATCGTTTTACGATCACCTGATGAACTATCTGGCCCAGAGCGGACTGCGTTTTCAGGGTATCCAGTACGTCAACGACTTCGCAGCCGGGGTCGCCACCGCAGCCGCGGAGATCGCCTGGACCCTGGTTCCCTCCTCCACCACCATAGAGCACCCGGATGTACTCACCCTGCCCCTGAGAGATGGCGAAGCCTGCTGGACTATCGGGCTTATTCGTCCGCCCCACAGCAAGGGGCCCTTGATCGATGCCTTCTGGGCAACCATCGCCGATATGACGCCGAGATAGACACGCAGTGGAAAAACAGCAGATGGCAACAGCGCATCAACGATAGCGCGCTTCGATACGCGCCAACTCGCCACTTTGCCGCAACTGTTGCAGTACCCGGCTGAATTCATTCACCCGGGTATTAAAGCGGGAATGTTTGCCAATGCAGAGGTTGAACGGGGTCGAGGCAAGTCGCAGCGGCACCTCGACCACCAGCCCGGACAGCCCCAGCTGGTTGAGTTTGAAGCGTGCCACCAGCGGATCGGTCACCATCAGATCGCCCCGACCCGCCGCCAGCATTTTGAAAACATTATCGACATTGATGGTGTGATGAACGGTGAAGCCCGCAAGGTTCTCCTTGCCCCAGCCGTTGCCCAGATAGTCGAGAAAGGTGAACGTCTTGAGGTCGCTCAAGCGGCTGGCTCGCTGAAACTCCGCCATCCGGGGGTGGCCAAGCTGAGTAAATATCGTCATGATCGTCGATGTGACTGGCTCCTCCACCATCAGGGTATAAGTGCGCCGCTCCAATGTGGCGACAGTCACGAAGCCATCTGCCTGCGCCATCAGCACCATTTTTTGCGCCCGTTGCCACGGATAGCCTTCGTGGCGCACCCGCAGCCCCATCTGCGCCGCCACCCGATCCATCACATCGATCATCAGCCCGCGCATCTTGCCCTGTTCGTCACGCCACGAATATGGGGCGAAGTCGTCAAAATAGGCCATTTTCAACTCGGGAGCTGGCGCTGCCAAGGCACTCTGCCACATCAGCAACCCCCACAGGATTGCGCTCCCCAGACTGATTCTCATGGCCGCGACTCCATCCACCTCTGTCCACTCTGAGCCTAGTGCAAAGCAGGCTGCGGCAAGGTTCAGGATCCAGTGGAAAAAGTGGCCAACGAAAAAAGAGAGGGGAAGCAGTGGCTTCCCCTCTCTCGTTCGTTTGTCAGCACGCCACCTTATCGATGGCGGTCACGGCTTGCGCAGATTACGCCAGCTCGGCCCGCAGCGCCCTGGTGGCATTGACCATCACCTTGAGCGCGGCCTCCGTCTCTTCCCAGCCGCGGGTCTTGAGGCCGCAATCCGGATTGACCCACAGCCGCTCGGCCGGGATCTGCTTGGCCGCCTTGCGCAGCAACCCCTCAATCCAGCTCTGGCTCGGTACGTTCGGCGAGTGAATGTCATAGACACCCGGGCCGATTTCGTTGGGGTAGTTGAAGCGCTCGAACGCTTCGAGCAGCTGCATCTGGCTGCGGCTGGTCTCGATGGTGATCACATCCGCATCCAGCGCCGCCACCGCCTCGATGATGAGGTTGAAGTCGCTGTAACACATGTGGGTGTGGATCTGGGTGCTGTCCGCCACCGGGCTGGCGCTCAGACGGAAGGCGCGCACCGCCCAGTCGAGATAAGCCTGATGATCCTGCTTGCGCAGCGGCAAGCCTTCGCGGATCGCCGGTTCGTCGATCTGGATGATTTTGATGCCCGCTGCTTCCAAATCAGCCACCTCGTCGCGAATGGCCAGCCCGATTTGCAGGGCGGATTGCTCGCGGCTCACATCTTCCCGCGGGAAGGACCAGCAGAGGATGGTCACGGGGCCCGTCAGCATCCCCTTGACCGGCTTGTCGGTCAGGCTCTGGGCAAACTGGGTCCACGCCAGGGTCATGGGGGTCGGGCGGTCGATATCGCGGGTGATCACCGGCGGCTTGACGCAGCGAGAGCCATAGCTCTGTACCCAACCGAAGCGGGTGATGGCAAAGCCGTCCAGCAGCTCACCAAAATACTCCACCATGTCGTTGCGCTCGGCCTCGCCATGCACCAGCACGTCCAGCCCGATGGCCTCCTGACGCTTGATGGCATCGCGGATCTCCGCCTTAATGCCCGCCTCGTAGGCGCTATCGTCGATGCGACCGGCGCGCCAATCCTGCCGCAATACCCGGATCTGCGAGGTCTGCGGGAAGGAGCCGATGGTGGTAGTGGGCAGCAGCGGCAGTTTGAGATCCGAGCGCTGTAGCTCGGCCCTGACCGGATAGGGGCTGTGGCGATCAAAGTCGCTGTTGGTGAGGCTGGCGAGCCGGGACTGCACCGCGCGCTTGTGGACCCGGCTGTCGGACTCCCGATCGACGATGGGTTGGCTGTAGGCGGTGATCTTGTCGAGCTCGCCACCATCCAGATACTCTCTGAGCAGCCCCAGCTCGAAGCATTTTTGCAGGGCGAAGGCGAACCAGCTGCGGGTCTGGAGATCCAGCTCCTGCTCCAGGGTCAAATCCACCGGGCTGTGCAACAGGGAGCAGGAGGAGGCTACCCAGAGCCGCTCGCCGAGTCTGGCTTTCAGTGCCTTCAGGGTCGGCGCCAGCTTGGCCAGATTGGCGCGCCAGACGTTGCGACCGTTGATCACCCCGGCGGAGATGACCCACTGGGCGGGCAGATGCGGCACCAGCGTCTCCAGCTGCTCGGGGGCGGCCACCAGATCCAGATGCAGGCCATCCACCTTCAGGCTGGTGATGATGTCGCGCTGATGGGCCACCGAGCCGAAATAGGTGGTGAGCAGCAGCTTGCAGGGGCCCGCGAGGCGCTCGTAGGCGTTGAGGTAGGCCAGACGCCACTCGTCCGGCAAGTCCAGCGTCAGCGCAGGTTCGTCAATCTGCACCCACTCCACCCCTTGGGCGGCCAGTTTGGCCAGGATCTCCTGATAGACGATGAGCAGACGATCGAGCAGTTCAAGACGAGAGAAGCCGCTCTCTTTCTCCTTGCCAAGCCAGAGGTAGGAGATTGGCCCCAACAGCACCGCCTTGACCGGCAGCCCCAGCGCCTTGGCCTCTTCAACCTCGTCAAACAGCTGGCGCCAGCCCAGCTTGAAGCGCTGGTCACGGCTGAATTCCGGCACCAGATAGTGATAGTTGGTGTTGAACCATTTGGTCATCTCGGCGGCGGCCGCCGCCGGGCCGGTCGGCGCACGGCCGCGGGCCACCCGGAACAGGGTGTCGAGATCGGTCTCGCCATGGCGGTGACGGGCAGGCACCGCATCCACCAGCAGACTGGTGCCGAGTACCTGATCGTACCAGGCAAAATCCCCCACCGGCAGCAGATTGACCCCGGCGGCATATTGGGCCTGCCAGTGGCGTTCACGCAGCGTCTTGCCCACGGCAACGAGTTCGGCCTGAGTGGTCTCGCCACGCCAGTAGGATTCGAGGGCAAATTTCAGCTCGCGCTTGGCGCCGATACGGGGGAAGCCCAGGGTGTGTGCGCGTGTCATAGGTTCATTTCCTTATGCTCATTCATCTGATGGGAAACTGGATGATTTAGCCATCCAGATGTTTACACATCCAAAATGACAAGATAAGGTGACGCTGGCTATTGAATCCTCTTCAACTGGCTCTCAAAGAATCCTCAACTGACCGCAGGTAAGGTTCACCGCAAGGATACAGAAGCCCGTTTTTACAAGAGTTAAGAAGCACAGGAGCAAGAAGGCAGGATCAAGCAGCGCAGGAGGCTAACAGCCAGACTAGGCCACCGCTGCCAGCAACATCGGCGCCATACGCAATCACACAAGGAGCCATCTTATGGCAGTGCCAAGCAATTCAGGGATAGAGATCAAACACTTGAAAACATTGACCGCGCTGGCCGAGCAGGGCTCGCTGGCCGGTGCGGCGCTGACCCTCAACCTCACCCAGTCCGCCCTCTCCCACCAGCTCAAAGAGCTGGAGACTCGCCTCAATCTGGAGATCTACCTGCGCAAAAGCCGCCCGCTGGTGCTGACCGCGGCAGGCAACCAGCTGCTCACCCTCGCCCGTCAGGTGTTGCCCGCCCTGGCCCAGACCGAGAAGCAACTGCAGGCCCTGCAGAGCGGCGATGCGGGCAGGCTGCATCTGGCGCTCGATTGCCACAGCTGCATTCAGTGGCTGCTGCCACTGTTGCCCGAGTTTCGCCGCCAGTGGCCAGGGGTGGATCTGGAGGTAGAATCGGTGCCGGGCTTTGATGCCATCAATGCCCTGCTCGGCGGCCAGCTCGACCTGCTGCTCACCTCGGACGTGCAGGCCCGTGGCGATCTCCACTTCGAGCCGCTGTTTGCCTTCGATCTCACTCTGGTGATGGCGCCGGATCACCCCCTTTGCCACCAGAGCCGTATCGAGCCGGGCGATCTGGGAGCGGAGGTGCTGCTGGTCTACCCGGTGGAGCGCAGCCGCATGGATATCTTCAGTCGCTTTCTGCAACCCGCCGGGGTGGAGCCCGCTCGCTGCAAGCTGGTGGACAACACCTCGGTGATGCTGCAGATGGCCGCCGCCGGACTCGGGGTCGCCGCCCTGCCGCGCTGGGCCAGCGAGGAGTTTGTCAGACAGGGGATGCTTTGCGCCCGCCCCCTCGGCAGCGGTATCCGTCGCCATATGTATGGCGCGGTGCGGGCCGCCGACCGGGATCAAGCCTGCCTGCAGAGCCTGTTCGAATGCATTCGCAACAAGATGGGGAATGCTTGAGGAGAGGGAAAAATCACAGTTATCGCAGGCAATGCTGGCCTGACAAGGGGCAGAACAGTATCCTGATGCTTTAACGTTGCTTAACGGTAGCCATCATGTCCCACGTTGATCTGAATCTCTTTCGCGTCCTGGATGCTGTGATCCGCTATGGGGGCGTCACCACCGCCGCCGAGATGATGGAGATGACCCCCTCGGCCATCAGCCAGGCCATCAGCCGCCTGACGGCGCTGGTGGGCGAACAGCTGTTTGTCCGTCAGGGGCGGGGAATTACCCCCACGGCACGGGCGCTGAGCCTGCACCACGAAATCATGGTGCCGCTGCATGATATGGAGCGCAGTCTGCAACGCACCGACCTGTTTGATCACCATACCAGTCGGCGCACTTTTCGCATCGCGGGCGTCCCTGATATCGATGTCTTCTTCCTGCCGGAACTCAACAACCTGCTGCAGATCCAAGCCCCCAACTGCCAGCTGGAGTGGAACACCCAGGTGCAGGATGAAGCCTTGCGCCAGAACAGTCTCTATCTGCACAGCGTTGACCTGGTGCTGGCGACCAAACCCATGGTCGAGCAGAGTATTGAAAACGAGCAGATCATGTCCCAGCCCCTGCGCATCGCCTGCCGCAAGGATCACCCGCGGATCCGCCAGGCCCCCGACATGACCACCTTCTTCAACGAAAAGCATGTGGTGCTGCAGGCCAGACGGCTCGACAACCTGTTACTCAACACCCTGACCAAGGCACCGCTGCCACCCCGTCAGATCGCCTACGAGAGCGATTCCCTGCTCACGGCTCTTCATCTGGTGAGCCGTACCGACTGGCTCTGCGTTGCCAGCCAGTGGCACATGGATATGCTGGGCGATACCCTGGCGCTGGCCAGCTACCCCCTCCCCTGGATCTCGGAGGATTGCCCGGTCTACATGAGTTGGCACAAAAGTTCCAATCAGGATGCGGGGCTGAACTGGCTCAAACAACAAGTGCGCAATGTCTGCTCGTTTTAAGCTTGCTTCACAATTCTGTCCACCCATCTACTTATCTGGGCTATCGCTCTTCTGGGTCATCGCTCTTCTGGGCAAGCGGTCTTCAGGATAATCGGGCGCGCTCTGCCAGCCATTGAGGCGCAGCTCATGCCGACGTCGTGGTGCCGAAATAGCTGCGCAGCGCCTCCACCACCCGCCGCACCTTCTCCGGGATCTCCCGCTGCGGCGTGATGGCGTGGATCTCCATCGGCGCCACCCGAAAACCGGGCAGCAGTTCGAGCAGACGCCCCAGCGCCAGATCCTCACCAATCTCCCCCTCCGGTTGCAGCGAGATCCCCTGCCCCGCCAGCGCAAACTGGCGCAGGGGCAACACGTTGTTGCAGAGCACCCTGGGCTTGAACCTGACCCTGTGTTCGCCCCCCTTCTCATCGAGTAGCAGCAAACCATTGCCCAGCATGTCGCCACAGAGCCAGTCGTGAGTCGCCAGATCGGCGGGCGTGCGCGGCGTCCCCTTGCGCGCCAGATAGGCGGGGGCGGCACAGAGCAGCATCCGGGTCTGGCCCAGTTTGCGGGCCACCAGCGTCGAGTCGGGCAGGCTGCCGACCCGCAGCGCCACGTCGATCCGCTCGGCAATCAGATCCCGCTTCTCGTCGTCGGCGATGATCTGAATGGTGAGACCGGGGTGGGCCTGCAACAGCGGCGAGAGGGCCAGTGCCAGCGGCTGGCCCGCCATCCCCACCGGGGCGGTGATCCGCACTTCACCGAGCAGGGCGTCGCGCACCTCGGAGAGGCGCAGCTCGGTCTCGCTCAGGGTCTGCTGCAACGCCCGGCACCCTTGCCACACCACCTCCCCCGCCTCGGTCAGACTGAGGCGACGGGTAGAGCGATGGAGCAGGGTCAGTCCAAGCAGGCTCTCCAGCTGGCTAATATGCTGACTGACCGCAGAGGGGGTCATGCCGAGGGATTTGGCCGCCCCTGTCATGCTGCCCGCTTCCACCACGGCGGCGAAGATGGCGTAACGTCTGAGCTGTTCCATTATTAAATCCAGCTTATAAGTGAATGCATTTTTGAGGTGATTATTAAATCACATCCGAGGGCGTAGGATAGCCTCATTCCAACAGTGAAGGAGAGTTCTCCATGAAGATTGCCCTGATCGGTGCCAGCGGTTTTGTCGGTTCCGCCATCCTCAACGAGGCCGTCAGCCGCGGCCATCACGTCACCGCCATCGTCCGCGATGTCAGCAAGGTGGCCGCCCATCCGCAGGTCACCGCCGTGGCGGTGGATGCCCAGAACCCGGATGCGCTGGCCGAGGTGCTCAAGGGGCACGATCGGGTGATCAGCGCCTACAACCCGGGCTGGAGTGCGCCGGATATCTACGACCAGTACCTCAAAGGGGCCAGCGCCATTGTCGAGGCGACCAAAGCCATCAATGGCTGGTTGCTGGTGGTCGGTGGTGCCGGCAGTCTGGAGGTCGCTCCCGGTGTGCAGTTGGTGGATACCCCACAATTCCCGGCCGAGTGGAAACAAGGGGCACTGGCGGCCCGCGACGGTCTCACTGCCCTGCGCGGTGAAACTGCCCTCGACTGGCGCTTTGTCTCTCCCCCGGTGTTCCTGGAACCGGGTGAGAAGCGCGGCGGCTATCGACTGGGTGGCGATCAGGTGCTGTTCAGTGGCGAGCAGCCTGCCGGGATCACCGCCGGTGATCTGGCCGATGGGGTGCTGAACGAGGCGGAAAAACCGGCTCACCTGCGTCAGCGCTTTACCCTGGGTTACTGAGCGCCAACAGGCGGTTAAGGCCAGAGATGCGCGGTCACTCGCCTGCCTTTCGGTCAGGTGATAACCCGGTCAAACAGAAGGGAGGCATCAGCCTCCCTTCTGTGTTGGGCATTTTCTGTTTTGGTCATTTTGCCGCTGGCAGCTTGCCTCTGGTTGCCCCTCCTCCCCTTATCATTCCCCTTCCCCCCTCAACGGCTGCGCAATAAACAGCCACCCCATCAAGTACCGAATTCCATTTCGAATTTTGTATATAACTAAGAATAATTTGTTGTTTCCGTCTTATAACACCGAACAGTAGCATCACCCTCATTCCAGATGGCGCCATACAGCAAGCACATACCGCCGTGCTGTCGTGCCACCCGTTTGCCGCTCATCAGGCCTGCCAACAGCGGAGGCAGTGCAAGAGATGGCGCCAGAGATAACGAAAGAGTGAGGAGGTGTACATGGAACAGTCATCACTGCCGATCATCGATCTGGCTGCCCTCAAGGGGGTGCCCGACCAGCGTCGCACTATGCTGGCCAAGTTGGCTGCGGCCGCCCGCGACGTCGGCTTTTTCTATCTGACAGGACATCGCCTGAGTGACGCCGAGCAGCGGGAAACCATGGCGCTGGCAGAGCGTTTCTTTGCTCTGCCGGAGCAGGAGAAGCTGGCGGTGCAGATGGTCAACAGCCCCCACTTTCGCGGCTACAACCGGGTCGGTGCCGAGCTGACCCGCCAACGACCGGATCTGCGGGAGCAGTTCGATATCATGAATGAGGCGCAGGCCCTGCCTGCGGCGCAGATCCGTGAACCCTGGCAGCGGCTGATCGGCCCCAACCAGTGGCCGACCGCCCTGCCCGAGATGAAAGCCCATCTGCTGGGGTGGCAGGAGCGACTGAGCGATATTACCCTCACCCTGCTCGCCGCCTTCGCCGAGGTGCTGGAACAGCCGGTCGGGGTGTTTGACGACAGCATTCGTGGCGTCCCCTACCAGCACATGAAGCTCATTCACTACCCGGGGCAAGAGGCGGGCGGCAACAGTCAGGGGGTCGGCGCCCACAAGGATCCCGGTTACCTGACGCTGGTGATGCAGGACCATCACTCCGGGCTTGAGGTCGAGACGGCCGATGGCTGGATCTCCGCACCGCCCCTGCCGGGGGCACTGGTGGTCAATATCGGCGAGCTGCTTGAGCTGGCCTCCAACGGTTATCTCAAGGCGACCCTGCATCGGGTGGTGAGCCCGCCGCCCGGGGTATCGCGCCTCTCCTGCGCCTTCTTTATGGCGGCGCGGCTCGATGCCATCGTGCCACTGCTCACCCTCTCCCCCGCGCTGGCGGCGCAGGCGCAAGGGCCGGAGAGTGACCCGGCCAACCCGCTCTTCTATCAGGTGGGGGAGAATGTGCTCAAGGGGCGGCTGCGCTCTCACCCGGATGTGGCGGCGCGTCACTATACCGCTCAGGATGCCGCTCAGGATGCCGCTCCCTATGCCAGCAACTATGCCGCGCCATCGCAACCAAGATCGCAGCGGGAGCGGGAAACCGCCTGAACCCGCGGGGGGATGGCTATCACCCGAGAAAATATGTCAGCGGGAGGGACGCCAGCGGCGCCCCTTCATACCGATTTTAAACACGGAACATCAGGGCCGACAGCTGGCCAGAACGGAGTAATACGATGAAATTCAATACCATGAGCGTACACAGCGGCCAGCGGATCGATCCCCAGACCGGCGCCCTCACCACCCCGCTCTATCAGAGCAGCACCTTCAGCTACTTCAACGCTCAGGCGGGCAAGGAGCGTTTCGCCGGTCAGGCACCGGGCTTTATCTACAGCCGCTTTGGCAACCCCACCACCGCCGAGCTGGAGCAGAAACTGGCTGCGCTAGAGGGGGCCGATGAAGCGCTGGTAGTCGCGAGCGGCATGGCGGCAGTGAGCGCCATCATGTATGCGCTGGCCGACAGCGGTGATGAGGTGGCCTATATCGGCCCGCTCTATGGCGGCACCGATGCCTTCTTGAAGCAGACCTTCAGCCGCGCCGGTATCAAGGTCACCGCCTACGAGAGCGATCGGGATCTGCTGGCCAACATCCGTCCCGCCACCAAGGTGGTACTGTTCGAAACCCTGACCAACCCCACCCTCAAGGTGGTGGACCCACGGTTGGTGGTAGAGGCTGCCCGCAAGGTGGGGGCCATCACGGTGTGTGACAACACCTTCCTTACCCCCTACCTGCTGCGCCCACTGGAGCTTGGCATCGACATCGTGATGCACAGTGGCACCAAGTATCTGGGCGGTCACGGCGACATCATCGCCGGGGTAGTGGCCGGCTCCCACGCTCTGATGAAATCAGTGCGCACCGTGGCCCTCAAGCACATCGGCTCCCCCATCGGCCCGCAGGAGGCCTACCTGCTGCAGCGCGGGGTCAAGACCCTGCCACTGCGGATGGATGCCCACCTGCACAACGCGCAGAAGGTGGCCGAGTTTCTGGCCGCCCAGCCGGCGGTGAAGAAGGTGATCTACCCGGGGCTTGCCAGCCACCCGGGCCACGACGCCCTCGGCGCCTTCGCCAGCGGTTTTGGTGGCATGGTGAGTATTGAACTTGAAGGCGGGTTTGAACGCTGTGCCACCCTGCTCGACAACCTGCAGCTGTTCGTGCAGGCGGTGAGCCTCGGCGATCTCGAGAGTCTGGCTTGCCATCCGGCCAGCACTACCCACGCCGCCATGGACGAGGCGAGCCGCCTCGCCGCCGGGGTCAATGACGATCTGATCCGCTTCAGCATCGGGGTGGAAGATACCGATGATCTGATCGCCGACTTGGCCGCCGCGCTGGCACTAATCTAGCCAGCGGCGCCTTTGCGGCAACCTTCAACACCGGGGCTCGTCAGCAAGCCCCAAACAGAACAACGGCCCATCAAGGGCCGTTGTTGTCTGATATCGCGATGTCGAGAACAGGGGGATTTACTCCTCCCACACCACCACTTGCGATGAGGGCCAGCGATCCCCGACATGGGCATATTTTTGCTCCAGCAGGTGACGCTTGATCTTCATGGTGGGGGTCAGCACGCCGTTTTCGATATTCCAGGGGCTCTTCACCACCAGAATGCCGCGAATTTTGGCATGGGATTCCAGCTGATCATTGACCCGCACCCGGGCCGCTTCCAGTCTGGCGTTGATCTCGTCCCGATTGCCTTTCATAGCGCTCTCGGCCAGCTGCACCAGCGCGATGGGCTGGGGCATGCCATAACCAATCACGCAGAGCTGCTCGATGATGGGCTCCTGCCCCAGCAACCCTTCGATGGGTACCGGCGCCACATACTTGCCCTTGGCGGTCTTGAACACATCCTTCATCCGACCGGTGATGGTGAGGTAACCCTCCCGGTCCAGCTTGCCCATGTCGCCGGTATGGAGCCACCCCTCGGCATCGATGGCCTCGGCGCTGTGCTCGGGATCCTTGTAGTAACCCAGCATCATCCCTTCGCAGCGGCAGAGGATTTCCCCCTCGTCGGAGATCTTGATGGTCACCCCGAGCCCCGCCTTGCCGACGGTGCCAATCTTGTCGGCACGGAACGGGTAGTTGATGGTGGAGTAGGCGTGGTTCTCGGTCATGCCCCATGCTTCGGTTACCTTGAGGCCGATGCTCAGATACCACTGCAGCAGCGCAGGGGAGACCGGCGCCGAGCCACAGCCAAGCACCCGGGCCTGATCCAGCCCCAGCCCCTTTTGCAGCTTGCGTTTGATAAGGCCGGAGATGAGCGGGATCTTGAGCAGCAACGCCAGTTTCTTCTGGGGCAGCTTCTCGTGGATCTTGATGCGGAACATGGCCCACAGCCGCGGCACCGAGATAAAGACGGTGGGACGGCAGCGTTTGACGTCTTCGATAAAGGTGTCGAGGGATTCGGGGAAGGCGATTTCGGCGCAACCATAGAGGCTGCCGCCGTAGACATAGACCCGCTCGGTAATGTGGGCCAGCGGCAGGTAGGAGAAGCCGCGATCATTGGCGCACAGCCCCACCGTTTCCACCAGCTTCTCGCACGACCAGGCGTAGCGCTCGACGCTCAGCATGGCCCCTTTCGGCTTGCCGGTACTGCCGGAGGTGTAGACCAGACTCAACAGGGAGTCAGGGGCCTGCACCGGGCTGTCAGCAATGGGCTCGTGCGCTTCCAGCAGGTCGTCCCACTGGTGGCTGGCCGGCATGGTGTCGTAGGGGAAGGCGATGCGCAGCAGATCGGCGGGCACGCCCGCCTCCTGACTCTTCCAGTCATCCAGCTTGCCGACGAAGATCGCCTTGGCTTCGCTGTGGCGCAGCACATATTCGATGGTATCGACGTTGGCCGTCGGGTAGATGGGCACGCTCACATACTGCCCCATCTGCATCGCCAGATCGGCGATAAACCACTGGGCGCAGTTCTTGGAGAGCAGCGCCACCTTGTCACCGGCCACCAGCCCGAGGTGGCGCAAGGCCGTCACCATCCGCCGCGCTTCATCGGCCACTTCACCCCAGGTGAAGTCGACATATTCGCGGTTGATGGTTTGACGCAGGTAGGTTCGATCAGGACACTGCCGCTCCCAGTGATAGAGCATCTCGAGCGGCAGTTTATTGGCAATGCGTGAGGAGGAGGCCATAGTTTAATCCCTGAAACAAAAGGCGAAACTTATTATTAACCTTTCACTAACTTCAGGGAAGAATAAACTCAAACTTCTGTTTGAACTGTGTATCCGATCAAGCTTCTGCCTGTTGTTGCAAACGAATCCACATTGCCTGCACCAGTTTCTCATCCTCTTCGGAGAGCTCACCTTGCAAAATGGCCTCGTTGAGGCTGCGCAACACATAGCTCTTGACGTCCCGCACCAGGGTCTTGCCTTCCAGCTCGGCCCGGGCAACCGCCAATGAGATATGACCTCGCAGGTAACCCCCCGCAAACAGCTCATCGTCGGTTGCGGTGGCAACCATGCTGTCGATCAGTCCCAACAACTTGTGCTCAAAATCGTGAATCGTCATGTAACGCAGCCTCATTTGCGGCAAAAAATTCGGGGGTATGGAACCGCAATCCGGTTGATTGCGGCTCTCTGGCGCCACGCCAGCAGCATCCCTGCGTCCTATTCCGGGTTGGCCACCGGGTAGATGACCTGATCCTTGTATCCCGTGGTTATTCGCAGATAACCACGCAACGCCCGGTTTAATTCGGGATCATCGGTGTCCACCAGCAGCGACCTGCCCGCAAGCGCGGCAAGCTTGGCCTTGGTTGCCAGCACCTGGATATTGTCCAGCCCGACACACCGAATCACCTCTGGACTCAATTGCTGATTTCCGCGCCCGAACAGATGTCCCTGTCCGCCGATCAGGGTAATGATCAGTCGGCAGCGACGGCCGCGGATCCGGGTCAGGATCTCGGCGGCGCTGAGATCCTGCCCGATAAGTCGGCCATTTTCCACCAGATCCACACCGAGCAAGGTATTTTCCAGACCCAGCTCGGCCATGCAGGCCGCCACCGTGCTGCCGGAGCCCATCAGATAGAGGGTATCGGTCTCCATCTGCTCTACCACACCGGCAGCGAGATCCGCTAGCACCAGCTCTTCAGACTCCTTGCCCCCCTGCTTGACCGCCTGCACATAACGCAGATCGCCGGGCACCTTCAGCTGACCGTAGTGGCGGGCCCGCACCTTGCCCGCGCGAAACGCCTCCTCGTCGATGTCGCGCACCTCGGCATCGATCAGGCTGAGCAGTTCCCCTGCGATCATCCGCGCCACCACCCGCCCGCTGGCAGCGGGCGTCACCCCGTAGACGCCGGAGTGGATCTTGCACCCCGCGGGAATGCCGAGCACATGGCAAGACTCCCCCACCGCGGCGCAGATATCCCGCGCCGTGCCATCGCCACCGGCAAACAGCAGCAGATCGACCCCGGCTTCGCGCATCAACTCGGCGGCGTGGCGGGTATCATCGGCCGAGGTGCTCTCCCCGGCCGGTTGATAGATGACCCGACAGGGCAACCCCAGCTCGCGGGCTACTGTCTCCCCCATCTCTCCCGCCACCGTCAGCAGCTCGAACGGTACCGTCAACTCGCACAGTGGCAACAAGGCTTGCCGCGCCCGCTCCTGCGCTTTGGGCACGGCGCCACGGGCCAGCGCCTCGGCCACCACCCCGTCACTGCCCTTGAGCCCCACTGCGCCGCCAATCCCGGCGACCGGATTGATGATGAACCCTAATCGAAACATGCCTGCCTCCCTTGCGATGGCCACCATTTTTATCTTTTCCCCCCTCAGGGACAAGCGCTGGCGCCCCTGCTAGAATGCGCAGCTTCAATTTTCCAACCAATTTTCAACCAAGGTTCAATCATGCTGGAATGGGTTCTTGATCCCTCTGCCTGGGTCGCACTCGCCACCCTTACCCTGCTCGAGATCGTGCTCGGTATCGACAACATCATCTTTATCTCTATCCTGGTGGGTCGCCTGCCGGAGGCGCAGCGTCAGAAAGCGCGCATTCTGGGTCTGGGGCTCGCCATGGGTACGCGGATCCTGCTGCTGCTCTCGCTGGCCTGGGTGATGCGCCTCACCGATCCGCTGTTCACCGTGCTGGGTGAAGCCATCTCCGGCCGCGACCTGATCCTGCTGCTGGGGGGCCTGTTCCTCATCGGCAAGAGTGCCCACGAGATCCACGTCACCCTGGAAGGGGCAGCCGAGCCGGAGAGTGTCAGCAAAGCGGCCTCTGGCTTTATCAGCACCCTGATCCAGATCGCCATTCTGGACATCGTGTTCAGCCTCGACTCGGTGATCACCGCAGTCGGCATGGCCGATCACGTGCCGGTGATGGTACTGGCCATCATGATCGCTGTCTTCATCATGATGTTCGCCGCCAAATCCATCGGTGATTTCGTCGATGCCCACCCCACCATCAAGATGCTGGCCCTCTCCTTCCTCACGTTGGTGGGTTTTGCCCTGATGGCCGAGGGGATGGATCTGCACATTCCGAAGGGTTACATCTACTTCGCCATGGCCTTCTCGCTGGTGGTGGAGATGATCAACATCCGCCTGCGCAGCCATCACGACAATAACGGGCAAAACAGCGCGCAGTGATCCCGCGCCACATGCCCCCGCGACCCCAGCTGTCGCGATCAAAAAGAGCGCCGGTCAGGCTAATGCCAGTCAGTTA
>NZ_CDBR01000085.1 GCF_000819685.1 Aeromonas allosaccharophila
ACCGGGGCGACCATCTATGTGTCTGTGACAGTGTCCCGATGGTGGCCAGCACAGGGCCCGGCCAACCTGCATCCACCAGCGACAGGCGGTCATTTTCCCCCTCTACCAGGGCGACAGGGCCGGGGGCATTCAGGCTCTCTTCTCCGTAGAACTGCACCCCGTTAAGCCAGTGCTGGCTCGGCAGCTGGAACTGATACTGCTTGTTTGGGTCCTTGAAAGTGAAGCGGCTGACTTGTCCGTTGCGGTCGAAGTGCGGGAACACATAGACGCCACTCGGGAAGAAGTCACGAAGCAGATCTGGGGCGTCGTTGCGAGGCTTGACCAGACCGGAGGCCAGTCGCTCTTCTTGGCTGAACCCTGCATCCTTCAGTGCCTTGTTCAGGCCACCTGAGAAGCCGATATCCAGCCCCACCAGCACCTCCTCAGAGTGACCACGCCGCTCCATCAGTTCGTCTACATCCAGACGGGACTGATAGTGACTAGCTGCGAGATTGAAGAGTTCTTGCAGGCGAGCAGGTGGGGCCATGTAGACCGGTTGCTCCAGCTTCACCACCTTGCGAACGGTCGGGGCGACTGACAGCTCGCCCAGCAGAAGCAAGCGGGCTGCATCAGCAGGGCTACGGGCTTTGTCGCACTTGACGACTAGATCGAGCACATCCCCATGTTCATCACAGCTAAAGCACTTAAACCTATCGTCGTCAGGATAGAGGGTGAAGCAATCATTATGGCCGCACAGTGGGCAACTGGCATCATCCAGTCGATAGGTGTTGGAGCCGACTTTCTTGACGTCTTGCCCGGTCAGGGCCGAGGCGACATCCATAATGGGGAACTGCTCTTTGACAGCAGCAAAGTCGATAGTCAGGGAGTGGCCTGCATCGGCCAAGGCAAACTCAAGGTCAACTTGTTGTGTTTGAGACATGGTGTCTCTCCTTCGATGACCGCAGCTGGAACTAAAATTAGGATGAGTGTGTTCCAAGCGGCGGTAATCAGGTCGGGTAATTGGCGCCCCCCGAGGGCTTATGGCGTGAGCCAAGGTGCGATGTGCGGGGGCGTCTGCCCGCCGACAACCCCGACTATACGGATCGGCGGAAGCAATACAACCCCTCTTTTTTCCTCCCCAAGACCCCATTTCGCGTTTTCGTTGTGAACAACGCAAAAACGGCTATTCATGAAATTTTCTCATGTATAAGCTTTGGCCTTTGTAGAGAGTAATATTACTTCGGAGGCTGCTATTGTTGCCGGTCTGTATGTGGTGCCAACGTTTTACGAGGATGAGGATAGCGTATGCCAAGGGATGATAAAAAGCAGGGACAGCTAACGGTGACTCAGAAGCAGGCGGTGACAGCGAAATTCGCATGCTTTGAGTTTGGATATCAAAAAGAAATCAGGGGAGCAGGTTCACCAGAGTCTTGCAGTCAGTTTATGTTCGATTATAACAGGGCTGATGTCCTTGAGCCTTTAGTGATTGGTCTGGCAAGTGGTGTAGTCGTTGGTGCTTTTGTTACGCTCGCCTGTACCTCCAGAGGGGATAAAGTATCTGAGCATGAAGCTCGAATGAGGGCTTTAACCGAGGAGCACGATGCTCTCAAAGCCCGTGTGCAACGCTTGACAATGGAAACGGGTAAGTAGCCGAAGTGCGGCTCGATGAACCAGCCAGGAATATTGTTCATCGAGCCAGTTGGATTTCAGGATAGAAATCATACAGGTTCATAGCTGCCAACATGAGGAGCGCCTCTTCAGAGGCACTCTGCCTACATCTACCCGCCTTCTCGGCAGATTCGATTTTCCTCAATCCCATCATCGTGGTAGGTTAACGCCAATTTTTGCAGTCACAGCCAGTCAGGCCACTTTGGTGCCGCCTGATGTTGGCTTATGGATCCCCGTATCATGGCTAAACTTACTCTCTCCAAACTATCCCGCGAGCTGTTCAAGGCTTGCGACATTCTGCGTGGCAAGATGGATGCCTCTGAGTACAAGGAGTACATCTTCGGCATTCTGTTCCTTAAACGGATGTCCGACCAATTCGACAAGGATTACGCCGATAAGGCTAAGCAGCTCAAGGCCGACGGGCTCGACGATGATGACATTCAGGATCTGTTGAGCGATGCCGACCTGTTCGACTTCTTTGTACCCAAAGCAGCCCACTGGAGCAGCCTCAAGCACCTGAAGGATAACGTCGGTTCAGGCCTCAACAAGGCGTTGGCGGCATTGGAGGAAGAGAACACCAGCAAAGGATTGGAAGGGGTTCTCAAGCACATCAACTTTAACCGTAAGGTTGGTAAAACACCGATCCCCGATGCCCGGTTGATCGAGTTTATCCAGCACTTTGACCAGATCCCGCTCTCCAACGATGACTTCGAGTTTCCCGATCTGCTGGGGGCTGCTTACGAATACCTGATCAAATATTTTGCTGACAGTGCGGGCAAGAAGGGTGGGGAGTTCTATACCCCGGCTGAAGTGGTTCGTTTGCTGGTCGAGATCCTGGAACCTCAGGAGAAGATGGAAATCTATGACCCCACCTGTGGTTCGGGTGGCATGTTGATCCAGAGCCGCAACTATGTTCAGGAGTCGGGTGGTAACGTCCGCAATCTGCACCTGTTTGGCCAAGAAGATAACGGCGGCACCTGGTCTATCTGCAAAATGAACATGATCCTGCACGGTTCAGGCGGGGCTGATATCGAGAATGGCGATACCCTTGCCAACCCTCTGCATCTGACCGAAGCCGGTGAAGTGCGGACCTTTGATCGGGTGATCGCCAACCCACCGTTCTCCCAGAACTACAAAAAGGCAGATATGAAGCTCAAGAGCCGCTTCGATGTCTTTATGCCGGAGGGGGGAAAGAAGGCAGACCTGATGTTCGTTCAGCATATGGTTGCATCGCTTAAGGCCAACGGCAAAATGGCCGTGGTGATGCCCCATGGTGTGCTGTTCCGGGGAGCTGAAGAGCGTGCTTGTCGCAAGCACTTTGTCGAGAAAGGTATTCTGGAAGCGGTCATTGGCCTTCCTGCCGGGCTGTTCTATGGCACGGGTATTCCGGCTTGCGTGTTGGTATTCAATAAATCTGGGGCAGAAGAGCGGGACTCTGTACTCTTTATCAATGCTGATAGGGAGTACCGCGAAGGAAAGGCCCAGAACAGTTTGCGACCGGAAGATATCGAAAAGATCACCCGTGTTTATCGCTCCTTGCTGGCGAACCCGGCTGATCCAGATATCGATGGGTATGCCAAGCGAGTTAGCGTAATCAAGCTGGCTGAAGAAGACTTCAACTTCAATATCCGCCGCTATGTCGACAACAGCCCAGCTCCTGAGCCGCAAGATGTGCGGGCCCATCTAAACGGTGGCATCCCTGCCGATGAGATCGCCGCACAAGCCAGCACGTGGCAGGACTATCCTGGTTTGCAGCAGAGTCTGTTTGTTCCAAGAGCTAACTGCGATCGTTATCTCGATTTTGTCGAGCAGTTTGAACCGTTGTCAGCCATCAAACCTCATATCGAGAAGTTCCCGGCGGTGCTGGAGAAACATTTGCAATTTCAGCAGGCTCTGGATAGCTGGTGGCAAAGCGAACTGCCTGCTTTTGCTGCTCTCGGTGATAACAAGTTAGGCGATAGCGGGGTCTTCTCGCTGCGTCGTAACGCCTTGAACACCATCGAGCAGCATCTGCTGCCAGTCAATCTGCTCGATACCTACAAGGTACGGGGGGCGTTGGCTGATTGGTTCAAGTCGCTGGAAGCCGATCTCAAGTCGGTGGCTGCCAGCGGCTGGAACGCCGAGTTGATTCCGGATGAAGTGCTGTTTGCCAGCCAGTGCAGCGATATCATCAAAGATTTGGCCGATAAGCAGACCCGTATCAACGAGCTGCAAGCCTGCTTCGATGCCGCTGAAGAGGAGGAGTACGAGCCTTCCGACGACAACCCGGTACTCCCCGCTGCCTATGCCAGCCAACTGAAAGAGGAACTGAAAGAGCGTAAAGCCTTGGTGGCGACCTGTGTGCAGCAATTGAAGTATCAGATTAAGGATGCTTTTACCGAGGTTAAGCTTGCTGCGGCAGTGCCCAAGGGCAGCAAAGCCAGTGATTATCAGCAGGGGCTGACTGCCAAGGAACAGAACTTTGCGGTCTCTTCGCAGATCCTGGCGCTGGCGGCAGAACATGGTCTGACCCTGAGCAACCAGACGCTGATCTCGCGTATCGCTACTCAAGGCGAGCAGGCCGTGCGGCGGGTGAGCGAGATCGAACAGGTGTTGGCTGCCGATAAAGCGGCGGAGGGTGAACTCAAAACCCTCAAGGCGGAGATCAAGGAGACCGAACTGCGACGGGATCAACTGCTGCAGGCTGCTCGCCAGTCTATTACCCCTGACGAGGCCAAGAGCCTTATCCTGGCTCGCTTTAAGAGCGAATTGGATTCCAACTATCAGGGCTATGTGCGTGCCCTGCAGTTGGGGCGGATTGCCGCCATTGAAAATCTACATCGCAAATATCAGGTGACGGCCAAGGCAATCACTGAGCTGCGTAACGATGCGGCTCAAACGCTGGCTAAGTACCTAAAGGAGCTGGGGTATGAATAATGAGCATCTGCCTGTTGGATGGATAGAAAAACCACTTGGCAAGCTGGTTACTTTCCAAAAGGGGAAAAAAACGGAAACCAGTGATACATGGCAGACTGGATACCTCCGTTATTTGGGGGCATCAGGTTTACAAGGACTGGAAGATGGGTATGCAGCAACATCGGGGGCCGTGCTTGCTGGAGCAAAAGACTTGCTCATGTTGTGGGATGGCGAACGCTCAGGCTTAGTTGGTTGTGGGCAAGTGGGAGTAGTTGCATCGACGGTTGCAAAAATGGCTCCAAATGATGATATTTTGCCAGAGTATCTCTACTACTTTCTTGATCTTCATTTTGCCTGGATACAGGCAAGAAGAACTGGAACCGGTGTACCTCATGTCCCAAAAGATTTGGGGAGAATTCTATCTGTACGTTATCCCAGTGATAAGGACAGGCAGAAAAAAGTGGTGGATATTCTTCAAAGTATTGACATGATCATCCATAACACGCAGAAGCAGATCAATAAGTTATCTGTTACGAAGCAGGGGATGATGGCAGATCTGTTCAGCCGTGGGATTGATCCTGCGAGTGGCAAGCTTCGCCCCAGCGTTCATGATGCACCTGAGCTCTACATTGATTCAATTTTGGGGCCGATTCCATGTGGGTGGAACGTTAATAGATTTGATTTAATCGCTGAAGTCATAGACCCTAATCCTAGTCATAGGTACCCAGACAGTATTAAGTTCGGTGGTGTTCCTATTGCGTCAACGGAGAATTTTGATGGCGATGATGAGTTCGAGCTTTCTAAATGTAAGCATATTTCAGAAGCTGAGTTTAATAAGCAGCTAGAGAGATGTAATTACCAGTGCGATGATGTGATATTTGCCCGTAAAGGACGTATTGGTTTTGCACGTAAATACGGTATGGCCAAAAAGGCTTTCTCACATACGTTAGTGGTTATGAAAGCAAAGGCAGGTATTGAACCTAGTTATTTGTTGTGGTTGGTAAGAAGTGAACAGTTCCTATCCTCTATAGATTTTGAAATGAATAGTAATAGTGGTGTTCCTACATTGGGTATTGATGTAATTAAGAGAATCCCATCACCCATGCCAAGCGAGGCTGAACAGGGTTTGATTGCAAGAGTATTGGATCAGTTAAATGAATTGCTGTCTAAGGAAAAGAAGACGCTTAGACAGTTGCACTTAAAAAAAGCGGGCTTGATGCGAGATCTGCTAACCGGTAAGGTGCCAGTCAGCGTCTAGCGATAACAATAAGATAGCGATATGAGGCTGGTTGTTGGCCTCGATTGAAGGGAGAGTACGGATGTCGGAGTACCTGGAGGTTGAAAAGCCGCTGTTGGACCAGTTGGCGGTGATGGGTTGGGAAGTGCATGATTTGGGACAGGGTGTGCCCAAAGATCCGGCTACCAGCTTTCGCTCCTCATTCCGGCAGATGGTACTCCCCGATACCTTTAAAAAGGCGGTGGATCGCATCAACACCACCGAGGATGGCCAGCACTGGCTGACCGATAGCCAACTTGAGACGTTGCTCGGTGATGTCACCGATTTCGGCACCCATAAGCTCCTGGAGGCCAACGAGACCTTTTTGCAGCGTCTCTACAAGTGGCAGCTTGACCGCAATGAAGTGACCGGCGAGGCCGACCCGGTGGTCAAGCTGATCGACTTCGATAACTGGCAGAACAACACCTTTACCGCCATTAATCAGTTTCGCATAGATACCCCTGGCCACAGCAAAGAGCATATCCGCCCCGATATCGTGCTGTTCGTCAATGGCATGCCCTTGGTGGTGATTGAGTGCAAGCTGCTGGCTGACTATTGCTCCGACCCCATGGCTGAGGGGATTAATCAGCTGCGGCGATTCGCCGATCTGCGAGAGCCTGAGCACAGCAAGCTACGGGAAGGTGAGCCCGCCCTCTTTTACACCAATCAGCTGATGATCAGCACCTATGGTGACGATTGCCGTTTCGGCAGCCTCACTTCGACCGAGGAGTACTATTTCAACTGGAAGACCATCTATCCGGATGAAGAGCCCTATGTTGCTCTTGAGGTCGGTCGCCATCGTCCTCAAGAGCAGTTGGTGCAGGGGATGCTAAAGCCAGAGCGACTGCTCGACATTACCCGCAGCTTTACCTTGTTTATGGATACGGGTGGTGCCCGAGTTAAGGTGATCTGCCGCTATCAGCAATATCGGGCTGTGCTCAAGATCATCGAGCGTATGCGGCAGGGAGATACCGGGTTGCGACGCTCCGGGGTGGTATGGCATACCCAGGGCAGCGGCAAGAGCCTGACCATGGTGTTTCTGGTTCGTCGACTGCGTC
This sequence comes from Aeromonas allosaccharophila, assembly GCF_000819685.1. GTDB lineage: Bacteria > Pseudomonadota > Gammaproteobacteria > Enterobacterales > Aeromonadaceae > Aeromonas > Aeromonas allosaccharophila. The sequence goes on from NZ_CDBR01000085.1 coordinate 6,877, forward strand.
GTTGTTCCCAGTTGAAGCGCTACAAGGTCTTGATGGTCAACGATCGCACTGATCTTGAGGAGCAGTTGACGGAAACGGCGGTGCTCACTGACGAAAAGGTGATTGAGATTAGCAGTACCGAAGAGGCCAAGAGCCAGCTCGCCAATGACAGCTCCAACCTCAATATGGTGATGATCCACAAGTTTCGTGAGCATGATAGCCGTTTCCTGCCTGAATCGGTCAAAAAGAAGCTCGACCTTGACTATGCTGCCGCTCAAGCCAGTGGTGACGAGGACAAGATCGAAGAGGTCAGTGCCGATTATCAGACCGAGATTGTTCGACATCAGCCCTTTGGTGTGATCAGTAACCGGGAAGAGGTGCTGATCCTGATTGATGAAGCTCACCGTACCCAGCGTAGCGGCAAGGATAGGGCCAGCCTCTCAGATAATCTCTTTGACGCCTTTCCCAAGGCTACACGTATCGCGTTTACCGGCACGCCACTGATCGCCGAGCATCATACTGCTCCGACCTGGAAGCGGTTCGGCACCAGTCAGGAACATGCTTATATCGACAAGTACAAACTGCAAGATGCGGTAGATGATGGGGCTACCCTGCAGATCCTCTACGAGGGAAAGACTGCCGATAGTGCCATCAACGATAAGTCTGGTTTCGATACAAAGTTCGAAGACCTGTTCAAAGATCGCTCCGAGGCTGAGCTATTGGCTATCCGCCGCAAGTATGGGGCGGAAGGGGATATTCTGGAGGCCAAGGCCCGTATTGAGGCCATTGCCAGAGATTTGGTAAAACACTACCTTCGCAATATTTTGCCATCCGGTTTCAAGGCTCAGGTTGTCTGCTCTTCCAAATTGGCAGCTATCCGTTATCAGGAAGCGATTGACAAGGCTCTGGCCGAAGAGATTGCTGCTTACGAAAAACAGCCGCCCTCGTCAGTAAGCCATGAGTGGTTGGCTCGACTCAAGTTCCTCAAGACTGCAGTGGTTATCTCTTCGGATGGCACTAACGAGTCGGCTGCATTTATTCAGGCTCGCAAGCAGGCTAACGAGCTCAATGCGGTTGAGAGTTTCAAGAAAAAATTTGACGAGGCCAATCCCAATACGGGTGTCGCGTTCCTGATCGTTTGTGACATGCTACTTACCGGCTTCGATGCCCCCATCGAACAGGTGATGTACCTGGACAAAAAGTTGCGGGAACACAACCTGTTGCAAACCATTGCGAGGGTAAACCGAACCGCCAAGGAGAAGACTCGTGGCTACATCGTCGATTACATCGGTTTGGCCCATCATCTGCACGAAGCTCTCGCTATGTACTCACAGGATGATCGAAACGATATCCTGAACAGTTTGCAGAGTATCGATAGTGAACTGCCGGTACTTGAGAGCCGTTATCGCCGCTTGCTACAACTTTTTACCGATGCTGACGTTCAACAAATTGAAGCCATGGTGATGCAAAAGCTGGGGCCAGATGAACATTATCAGGTGCAGTTGAATGCTATCGAAGTGTTGGAAGACCCCAGACGGCGGGACAGTTTCAACGTATTCCTGAAAAAATTTTTGCAGAGTATGGATATCGTCATGCCAAGCGCTCTGGCTAATCCATACAAGATCCCCATGTACCAGTTTGTCCACATTCAGGCGAAGGCGAAGCAGCGTTATAAAGACGAGACCATGAGCTTTAGCGGGGTGGGCGAGAAGATCCGCAAGCTTATAGACGAACACCTGATCAGCCTAGGCATAAACCCCAAGATCAAGCCCATGGAGCTGTTTAGCGACAGCTTTATGACCCAGAACGCCCAAGAGCCTGACTTGAAGGCTCAAGCCAGCGAAATGGAACATGCCATCCGTAAGCACTGCAAGGTAAATGCGGAAGATGACCCGGTTTTCTTCAAAAAGATGAGCGAGAAGCTGGAGGAGATCATCAAGAAGCACGCTGGCAACTGGGAGCAGATGATGCTTGAGCTGGCTGCTTTGCGTAAAGATGTGTTGGCGGGGCGAGGTCCCGATGCCAAAGTCGAAGATCCCTTCTTTGATTTGATCGTCAGTATCGCCTTTACTGGTGGCAATTTGACTGAGTATGTGGAGCAGGTGAAAGCATGCCTCGACAAGATCATGGAATTGCTGAATGAGAATATCGGCAATCTGGATTTTTGGGAAAGGGCCGATCTGGTATCGGACCTGAAAGGGCAAATCAAGAAAGAGCTGTTTCTCAGCAGAGTACCGCAGTTGAAATCTCAACGAGAACAGCTGGCGGTTGAGGTTGTTGCTCTGGCTCGTCGTCGAAGTGCCGAGGTATTGGGCATGAGCCATATGGCAGACAGTAGTGAGTCGATTTGATGCTCTGTTACAAAGACATCCAGTACCGGCTCAAGCAGAGCAAACGCAAGACGACCAGCATCTTTATTGAGCGAGACGGCAGCGTGTCAGTGTTGGCTCCAGAAGGATATGATGCCGAAAAAATCGAGCAGATCCTGGAGCAGAAGCGTAGCTGGATTTATCGTAATCTGGCCGAGTGGGAAGACCTTAACCGAACTCATGTCGAGCGTCAGTTTGTCAGTGGTGAAGGGTTCCCCTATCTAGGCAGCAACTATCGCCTCAAGCTGGTGGATGATCAGCAGGAAGACCTGATCCTCAAGAATGGTTACTTCTTGATGAGGCGTGACAGAGCTGATCGGGGAATGGAGCTGTTCAAACACTTCTATCGCAATAAGGGATTGGCCAGGGTAACAAAGCGAGTTGCCTATTACGCTCCCAAACTTGGAGTAGACTACCGGACAGTCAGAGTGATGGAGCTGCAGCATCACTGGGCTTCCTGTTCGACCAAGGGGGATCTGAATTTCCACTGGCGTTGCCTGATGGCACCGCTGTCTGTGCTGGATTACATCGTTGTGCATGAATTGGCCCATCGGCTCCACCGCAACCATAACGCTGCATTCTGGGATGCTGTCGATAAGGTGCTGCCGGATTACCAGAAGCAAGTCTCCTGGCTGAAACACAATGGGGCAGGGATGACGCTTTAGATGCACCTATCGCCCGGAAAAGGGGATACACAGAGCCATAGGGGGCGACTAAGAGCAGCCATTCTGCTGAAATTTTGGCATTTTTAAGAACTTTTTCTACGAAATTTCATACAGAAAAAGTTCTATAAACAGATGAAATTTCAGCAGATTGAACATCCGAAATGGCCCCCTTGCCTTTGACAGCGGGCAAAAGGGCCAGATCCAAAATCAGCAGATATTAGCTTTGCGGGTTCCGCAGGGGACGCCAAACGAATTCTGATAGTTCTTTCGGATTCTCGGGGGGGAGGGCTATAGAGTTATCAGGCTCGAATCCTCGTTCGTACATCATGTCTATGATCGAGTAGCAGGTGCGTTCACCTTGAGTATCGGTAAAGGTGCCATCGTGACGTTGAATAAAGTTGGGGGTAACATTTTCACCAACGGTAGACACTGGCCAAGCTTCTATGACGACTTCACCTTGCACTGTTTCGTATGATTTGGTCAGGAAGCCGATTAACGGGTGACGCTCGAGAACTACATCACAGGCTTCCGATGTTTGGATGTCAAAGTAGGCAAATTCATTGGGCTGAGCGGGGATGAATTGGGTGACAGACAAGGGTCTCTCCTTATACACAAGCTGTTGATATTAAGCTAAAAACATTTAGCTTTGGTGATGTGCCCCAATGGCAGGGATTGGCGAAAACATACCTTGCTATGAAGAGCAAAACCGTGACTTTTATCTAAAAATTTTTAAGGGGGCTGACCAATAAAGGTCCTGCTTGCTCTACTTATACCCGCCTGAAACTCATTCAATAGTCTTGTACATCCTTGGCATAAGTAACTCGTGTACCCAAACGACGCGAGGTTACTGTTATGTCACACAACTACGGCGATCATCCTGGACAGGGCGATCACATCATCAATCAGGCATTGGCCATTTTGGAGAGTCGACAGCGGCATCTGGGCCAAGCCTTCACCCAGCCCCAAGCGGCAGCAGACTTCCTTCGGCTCAAGATGGGGGAGTACGAGCGGGAAGTGTTCGCCGTCATGCTGCTCGACAATCAACATCGACTGCTCGATTACCAGGAGCTGTTCTTCGGCACCATCAATGCGGGCACCGTTCACCCCCGTGAGGTGGTCAAGGCGGCTCTCAACAGAAACGCCGCAGCGGTCATTCTGGCCCACAACCATCCCTCCGGTATGGTCGACCCTTCAGATGCAGACAAAGCGATTACCACTCGTCTCAAGGAGCTGCTCGAGATGGTAGACGTGCGAGTGCTCGACCACTTTGTGGTGGGACAGCACGACATCGTCTCGTTTGCCGACAGGGGGCTGCTATGACCCCATCCAAACCGCTACAGGCTCTGTTCACCAAGGTCACCGGCAGTTACCCCGATGCCACTGCCCTGACCCTCAACTTCCGCAGTCCCGATTATTCCGCTGACACGGGGGGTTACCGTCCGGTCGAAATCCGTCTGGAAAAACGGGCTGGTAGCTGGGGGATGGCCTACGTCACCGAGTTCACTTACCTCGGTGGCGAGCTGGTCAAGGATCTTGATTTTGACTTCAACGCCGGGCTGGCCTCCCAGCTCTGGTGTGGAGAGCGGCCGCTGGCCACCACCATGGACCTCTACCGGCTCTGGGAGAGGAACTTTCTCGACTATCACCGGATGGAGGTCTACCGCCTGAAGATAACCCCTGAGTAATCGAAATGAACGACTTCACGAAAGCCCTGCTGCTGGACGCTTTGAAAGCAGCCCTGACGGCGTTCGCGTCTGTCATCGTCAACGCGATGATGGCCCGCTACATGCCGCCACACTTCTACAACATGAACGAAGAGGACTACCCATGAACAAAATGATCCTGACCTCGGTGACTCTGGTTGCCATTGCAGGGGGAACCCTGATGATCCGCCTCATCGCCCGTGACAAGGCTCATGCCGAGGAGCTGGCCAAGGTATTGCGGATGCAGGGCGGGGCGACGCGTCATTGAGATCCCCCGGTCGGCACCCTGCATGACCAATAGATAGAGCAGCCAGAGCATCTGGTTGACTACCCCTGCGGGCCCTCCATCACGGAGTGGCCCGTTTTCATTTGTATCACTGGCACAGGTCAATAGACCAAGCCCGTGTGACGCGAGCGAAAGTGCCACTTTTTGCCGGTCATATGGGTTCCTTTCGACCTTCTGACCGGTCGCGTCAGTGTACCTTGCCCTATTGACCAGGAGGAGACTATGGCACTGGTGGGATATGCACGTGTCAGCACTGTGGGGCAGAGCCTGGATGCCCAGCTTCAGGCACTGGCCGAGTGCAGCAAGATATTCCAGGAGAAAGTGAGCGGGGCCAAAGATGACCGCCCTCAGCTCTCGTTGATGCTGGATTTTGTTCGTGAGGGAGACGTGGTGATGGTGACCAAGTTGGATCGTTTGGCTCGCAACACTCGTCACCTGTTGGAGATCTCGGAGTACCTGCACGCTAAGCGGGTTGCTCTGAGGATTTTGAATCTGGGTATCGATACCTCGACACCTACCGGAAAACTGATGCTGACCATGATCGGTGCCATCGCCACGTTTGAGCGGGAGCTGATGCTGGAGCGTCAGGCAGAAGGGATTGCAATGGCAAAACAGCGTGGGGTCTACAAAGGTCGCAAGCCGACTGCTATGGCTAAAGGGGAGGAGGTGCTGTCACTTGCTGAACGGGGACTAGCTAAGGCCGAAATCGCACGCCGGACGGGGATCAGTCTCTCCAGCGTGCAGAGGATCTTACGTGGGATGGAGGTAAATTCAATGGAATCATAGGCATGTAGGACAATGTCCACTCTCATGAAAACGGTATCAATCACATAAATATATCTGCAGATTCTTTAGTATTTCTCCTTTGGAGCGGTCTATTGAATCGTTATGAAAATATAGGGAACAAGGAGAAACTGATGACAGTTCGTTCGTGGGTATGCATAGGGGTTTGTCTGGCTCTTTCAGCTTGTGGCGGCGGAGGGGGCAGTGACAGCGATAGCACCAACCCTCCGGCCGTTAAATCTTCTATCCAAGGAAAGGCCATCGATGGTTACATCAAGGGTGCCACAGTGTACCTGGACCTGAACTTCAACAAGCGGCTCGACGCAGGCGAACCCAGCTCTGTCACCACAGAGCTCGGCGATTACCGTATGGAGCTTACCGGTGCCCAAGAGCAGTGTGCCGAATACGTGCCTCTGGTTGTGGACGTACCTGTTGGTGCGGTTGACCTTGATACTGGCGTTGTCGAGCAGGCATACCAGATGGTTCTGCCTCCCAAGTTTACCCCGATCTCCAACGATGACCTCCTCCACGTTACTCCGCTGACGACTGTCCTTTGGAGCGATGTGGAAAAGCAGTTGGCCAACGATGGTGCTCTGACTTGCCAGTCAGTCATGGCCGACCAGCTGAAGCGAGAGAAGATCGCGTTCGAGCTGCGAGAGTCTACCAACCGCGTGATCAAGCACTACAACATCTCAGAAAAGAAGCTGTACGCTGACTACATCGCTTCTGGGGATTCCGAGACTGCTACTGTGGCGATGGAAATCGTCCGAGGTCTGCAGGCATCATTCGGGGAGACTGAAGTGTTGAAGAAGCAGCACCCAGATGCGTTCTATGCCTATGTGGACTACCACATCGGTGACAATCGCGACCTAGATAACGCCTACCCCAATGCCTGGTATCGTGAACAGGGTGTCTATTGGGATGATCGTGCAGTTACTCAGTTGGCAAAGGTATCCTCTGACTTCACGCAGGTGATCCGACAGTTGGCCTACAGCGAGCGTCACTTCCGCAAGACTGCTAGCTACAAATACGTCAACGAGTACAGTTTCGAGTCAAAAGGTGGGGATGACTCTCCGTATGCCTGTGGTGTGCAAGAGGCTATCGAGCACGTAGCTGGTAACAAACTGTATGAGTTGTCCAACTTGGTGAACTTCCAGGCTAATAGCTTTGAAGAGTGTGTCATCGACAACTTGGTTGATGTGGTAACGCAACGCCATGTAGCCGTAGAGGCCACTAATGGTGACGTTAAGTCCACCGGTGAGTTCATCTACGACCGTCAAGCTGGCAGCTTCCCCTTCTTGAACGACTGGATTGGTGTGGCTGATACTATCGATACCCTCAATATGGCTGATCTGGGGTCTGCTCTGGAACAGCTCCCGTATGGTTTCGAAGACCAGACTATCGAGCCAGATGCCCGTTTCTGGGCGAAGACTCAAGTCACCACAGACACAACCGGGGTGAAAACTGAAGTTCGCTACAACGAGCTCGGTCACTATGTCAAAACCGTCACTCAAGTAGACGGCACCTATACCACCGAGTGTGGTACTGATGGTGTGATATGGGGAACATGCAGCTAATAACAACCCAAGGAGCCCTTGCCGGGCTCCTTTTTAGCAGGTTTTGACTGGGTCAAGCCGGTAGCGATGCTTGGCCCGGCAGCCACGGCACCATGATTGTATCCTGGTTACACCAGCCATCCGTCTGAATCCGAATTCTCCTGCCCGATAGAACACATGAACGCCAGCCTGTTCTGAACAGTTCGGGCAGCTTTTGAGTTTCTGCCCGTTTTGATGGAACACAACTGAATGGTTGAGGGGCTGGCCACAAGAACACTGGTCGGTCATCGATGAACTCACTTCCGACGGTTGTCGGTTTCTTTGGCTACCCCTTTGAAGGGATCCCCACCTTGTTTCTGCTCGATAAACTTGCCGCTATCCGTATCGCGTTTCGTCCAGTTCCCATTAACCGGGTTCTGAACTTGGGTACGGTCGTTGACGGAACCTTGTCGATAGCCTTTGCCTGTGTTCGTAGCCATATGTCACCTCGGGTTTAAGTGAGACCCAAAGTTACCATTAGATTTCATTTCTCTCAATATTGGGTTGATTGTTGAGCTGCTGCGGGAGGGGATGGGGTCTTTAATGAGGTGCTTGCAGTGTACGGGGGAGGGCGGGTAGGATTGCCCTGTTTGTTACCCATTTAAGCATGTCCACTTGATGTGGATGACCGTACTTGCGGCGGATTCTCGCTTGTTGAGGTTTCAGAACACTGTGATGGCAATCAGTTCCATCCCCAAGTGCCTGATTTATTTGGGCTCGCATTGATAACTCGTCAACCTGGTCAGGACCGGAAGGTAGCAGCCAAGGCGGGGGACTCGAGTGCCGGGATGTGGCTGGTAGGGCCACCACTTGTTTCTGCAATTCAATAAGTTACAGCTAATTACCCCCTTCAGACCTCTTGGTAATCCACTTGATGTGGATGGATCAGGAATCTTCATAGTAAATCTCTGGCTCTCTCCGCAAGGTATCTGGTACTACCGCAAGGTGACCGTGCTCCCCTGTGGCCGCCGCAAAGACATCAAGACATCTCTCCGTACTCGGAACAAACTCGTCACATGTGAATAAATAAAGCTGGCTGCGGCCCCGTCGCCCATGATAGTCATGGTGCAACCAGTTACACACAAAAGGGCCTTCTGTTTCAGAAGGCCCTTTGTCATTTATGCAAACAGCAGTTGGGTCAGGTAGCCCATCATGACGGCCATCCCCAGTATGACGGTCAGGAACGCCGCGATCATCGGGGTTCTGAACATTGATTTGAGCAGGATCACCTCGGTCAGGCTGGCTCCTGCACTACCGATAATCAGTGCCATCACCGCCCCCATGCCCATCCCTTTGCCAAGCAATACCGATGCCAGAGGGATAACGGCTTCTGCCCTGATATAGAGTGGAATACTCACGACTGCGCTGAACGGGATCGCCAGCGGGTTGTCTGCCCCGGCGTGGGCCGCAATCCACTCGGCGGGGATAAAACCGTAGATAAATGACCCTATCAGCACCCCCAGCAACAAGTAAGGCAGCACTTCTTTGAATTGTTGCCAGGCATCGATACGCGCTTTGGCGAGGGCCGTGGGAATGACAGGGGCTTGGGTCAGTGCCACAGTGCCATCTGCGCAACAAGAGAGAGTGGGTGCGGTCTCATCGGGCTGCGCAGTACGGCAGGATGTCTGAGCCTTTAGCGGTTTGACGGACTTGATAGCATTGCTTGCGCAGCAGGCGGTTGCACTCACACTGGCAGTTTTTTGTGTCGTGGTGCCACAACCGGTGCCACAGCTGCTTTGCTTGGCCTCTTTGGGGTCAATGACATGACGCTCAAACCCCAGCATGTCCAGCAGCATACTCGCCAGTACAGACACGCCTGCTGCAATCACGGCATACAGCACCGTCACTTTCCAGCCAAAGGTGGCCCACATCAAGCCGACGATGATCGGGTTGAGCAGCGGCGAGACAAACAGGAAGGTCAGGGTTGGCCCAAAACCGGCTTTGGCAGACAAGAGTCCGCGCAGCATCGGAATGGTTGAGCAACTGCAAAAGGGCGTCAATGCCCCCAGTGCCGCAGAGATTAAATAGCCCCTTCCTCTTCGTGCTCCCAGCATGGCCTGGATTTTGGTATCGGGGATCTTCTGGCGGATCAAGCTGACCCCGGCACTGATCACCAGAAACAGCACAGAGAGCTCGAAGGCCAGGAACAAAAACATCTGAGATGCATCTGTCAGCATGGTTAACCAGTCATTCATTTTCATGTCCTCTTTGATTTACTATATTTCCAAAATAATCGAAATGTTGGGGTGGTCAAGATATTTCTGGTATTATCGAAATATGTTCCATCAAGGAGAGTGAGCTATGGAGTTGGAAGAAGTTGCCAAGGCATTGAAAGAGTTGGGGCATCCGACTCGGTTGTTCATTTTCAAACATTTGGTCAAGGCGGGGGAGCAGGGCCTGCCTGTCGGAGAGTTGCAAAAGCAGCTCGCCATTCCCGCATCGACCCTGAGCCACCACATTGCCGCGCTGGTCTCGGTTGGTCTGGTCAAGCAGAACCGGGAGAGCCGTACCCTGCTGTGCGTTTCCCAATATGAAGTGCTGGAAGAGATCATCGCGTTTTTCCGCGAAGAGTGTTGTGTAAACAGCAACTGTACCTAAATACATCAATAGCAAGGTTTGGGTGGGTTGATCATTTCAACTGTTCTTGTATAGTTGTACTCATGAAGTGAATGAAGAGGTTCAAATGAATAAAGATACAGCCACTAAAGTCTTCGAGTCTCTCGCATCCGGTATCCGCCTCGATGTATGGCGTCTGCTGGTCAAGGCAGGGCTGGAGGGGATGGTCGCTGGCCAGCTTGCCAGTGAACTGGATATCGCCCCGAACACTCTTTCATTCCATCTGAAAGCCATGCTGCATGCAGGCCTTGTCTCGGTGGAGCAAGAGGGCCGTTTCTTGCGTTACCGCGCCAATATTCCCCTGATGCTCGACTTGATCGGTTACCTCACCGAGGAGTGCTGCGCCGGTCATCCGGAAGCCTGCGGGGTGATGAGGGCTGAGTCTGGCTGCTCACCCCATGTATTACCTGCGCAGCCATGCTGCAATAAGGAGTAGACCATGAGACTGATACAAGTATTCGACCCGGCCCTGTGCTGCTCCAGCGGCGTATGTGGCGCAGAGGTGGATCAGGCACTGGTCACCTTTGCCGGTGACGCCGAATGGATCAAGCAGCAGGGGGCTTCACTGTTCCGGTTCAATCTGGCGCAGCAACCTCTGGTATTCGCCGAGACCCCGGCAGTGGCTTCCTTCCTGGAACTGTCCGGGGAAGAAGGATTACCGGTGACGCTGGTCGATGGCCAGGTGGTGCTCACCGGTCGCTATCCCAGCCGCGCTGAATTGATGCGTTATGCCGGACTTGAGTCACAGAAAGCGGCTGACGTCGATTGCGAAGACGTTGAACAGCCAGCAGTCGAGCCCAACAAAGCCGGTGCTATCAAAGGGATCGTCAAGAGTGGCTGCTGCTCCGGCAGCAGTGGTTGCTGCTAAGCGTCATCGCTTGGCTGGCAAGTTCTCGGTTCGGTCAATTGTCTCGTTCTTCCTGATAGGAGTCTCTCATGTCCCCGTTGCTGAACTACTCGTTTCTCAATGATGCACCCCCGTTTCTCTTTTTCACTGGCAAGGGCGGGGTGGGTAAAACCTCGCTGGCCTGTGCCAGTGCAGTTGCCTTGTGTGACAGTGGCAAACGGGTACTGCTGGTCAGCACGGATCCGGCGTCAAACGTAGGCCAGGTGTTCGACACCCAGATAGGTAACAGCATTACCGCCATCGCGGCAGTCAGTGGGTTATCAGCACTGGAGATTGACCCGCAAGCCGCCGCACAAGCCTATCGCGAACGTATCGTTGGCCCGGTGCGCGGCAAATTGCCCGACAGCGTGGTGCGCAGCATTGAAGAGCAGCTATCCGGTGCCTGCACCACAGAGATCGCCGCCTTTGACGAGTTCACCGCGCTCTTGACCGACAGCAGCCTGGTGGGGGAATACGACCACATCGTGTTTGATACAGCTCCGACCGGTCACACCATCCGTCTGTTGCAACTGCCGGGGGCATGGAGCGAGTTTCTGGAGCAAGGCAAGGGCGATGCTTCCTGTCTGGGGCCGCTGGCGGGACTGGAAAAACAACGTAGCCAATACGCAGAGGCCGTTGCGGCCCTCTCAGATACGGGGAAAACCCGACTTATTCTTGTGGCCCGAGCGCAAGCCTCAACCTTGCGGGAAGTGGCGCGTACCCATGACGAACTGGCCGCTATCGGCCTTGCCAATCAGCAACTGGTTATCAATGGCATCTTCCCGCAAAGCGAGCTGGCGGATGACCCCCTGGCGACAGCCGTATGGCAACGTGAGCAGCAGGCGATGGCTGATATGCCAGCGCTGCTGGCAAGGCTGCCACAAGACAAAGTGCCGCTGTTGGCGACCAACCTGGTGGGCGTGGAGAGCCTGCGCCAGTTACTGGGTGCAGCACCGGTCACTGGGACTGATGAGGTTGAGAGCACAACTACTGAGCCACATCCTGGCTTGAAGCAACTGGTCGATGAATTGGCCAGCGATGGCCACGGGCTCATCATGCTGATGGGCAAGGGCGGTGTGGGTAAAACCACCCTGGCTGCGGCAGTGGCCGTTGAGCTCGCCAGTCGGGGGCTGCCGGTTCATCTGACCACCTCAGATCCCGCAGCCCATCTGGGAGAGACCCTGGCTGGCGCCTTGCCCAGTCTGGAGGTCAGCCGTATCGATCCCCACGCAGAGACCGAGCGTTATCGTGCTCAGGTGCTGGCCACCAAGGGGGCGAGTCTGGATGCTCAGGGTCGCGCACTGCTGGAAGAAGATTTGCGTTCCCCCTGTACCGAAGAGATTGCCGTGTTTCAGGCCTTCTCGCGGATCATTCGCGAGGCAGGCAAGCGCTTCGTGGTGATGGATACCGCCCCCACTGGCCATACCCTGCTGCTGCTCGATGCGACCGGTGCCTATCACCGGGAGATTGCCCGTCAGATGGGGGGCAAGGGGATGCACTTCACCACCCCTATGATGCAGTTGCAAGACCCGAAACAGACCAAGGTGATGATAGTCACCCTGCCCGAACCTACTCCGGTACAGGAGGCTGCCAACTTGCAAGCCGACCTGCGCCGCGCCGGTATCGAGCCCTGGGCCTGGGTGGTCAATCACATGCTGGCTCCGGCCAGTGTCACCTCGCCACTGCTGGCCCAACGAGCGTATCGCCAGCAGCCCCATATCGACGCGGTCAAGCAGGAGCATGCCAAGCGTTATGCCGTGGTGCCCTTGCAAGCTGTCGAACCGGTGGGCGTGAAAGCGCTGCAAGCGTTGTGTCACCCTGTCCACAGGGCGGGGTGACATGCACCCGCGCGAGTTTACTGCCAAGGTGCAACCAACAGGGGCATTTGCCCGGGTTGAGTCCTTTGTTTCATCCACCCCTCATGGAGTCTCTTGATGAGTACCAACGCCTGCTGCGATCTGCCCGTCAGCAAAAAAATGAGTTTTCTCGACCGCAATCTGACCCTCTGGATCTTTGTCGCCATGGCCATAGGGGTCGGGATTGGCTATCTGTTCCCTCAGGTGGCCCAGTGGAACGAGGCGATGTCGGTCGGTACCACCAATGTGCCGCTCGCCATCGGCCTTATCCTGATGATGTATCCGCCGCTGGCCAAGGTGAACTACGGCACCATGGGCGCCATGACTCGCGACCGTCAGGCGATAACCCTCTCACTGGTAATGAACTGGTTGGTTGGCCCCATCCTGATGTTTGTCATCGCCCTGACATTCCTGCATGACTACCCGGACTACATGGTGGGCCTGATCCTGATCGGGTTGGCACGCTGCATCGCCATGGTGCTGGTGTGGAACGATCTCGGCGGTGGCAGCAAGGAGTACGGTGCGGGCCTGGTGGCGCTCAACAGCGGTTTTCAGATCCTCACCTACAGCTTCATGGCCTGGTTGTTTATTACCGTACTGCCGCCGCTGTTTGGTTTGCAGGGCTTCGCTGTGGATATCACCATGCTGGATATCGCCGAAAGCGTGCTGATCTATCTTGGCATTCCCTTCCTGGCAGGCTTTTTGAGCCGTCACTATCTGGTCAAGGCTAAAGGAGAAAAGTGGTACACCGAGCGCTTTATTCCGGCTATTTCTCCCATCACGCTGATCGCCCTGCTGGCAACTATCGTGCTGATGTTCAGCCTCAAGGGCGAGATGATCGTCGAGTTACCGATGGATGTGCTGCGAGTTGCCGTGCCTCTGGTGGTCTATTTCGTGCTGATGTTCTTCACCAGCTTCCTGGTTGGCAAGAAGCTGGGGATTCCCTATGACAAGAACGCCTCCATCGCCTTCACTGCCACCGGCAATAACTTCGAGCTGGCCATTGCGGTTTCCATCGCCGTGTTCGGGTTGAACTCGGATCAGGCGTTCGCCGGTGTGATCGGCCCGCTGGTGGAGGTGCCGGTCTTGATCGCTCTGGTCAATGTGGCGCTTAGAATGAAACGCAACTATCTCAACGCAGAGGCTTAATCATGAATAACACCCAGATCACCATTTACCACAACCCGGCCTGTGGCACTTCCCGCAATACGCTGGAGCTTATCCGTAACTCAGGCGTTGAGCCGACCGTTATCCACTATCTGGAGACACCGCCAAACCGTGAGGTCCTGGTTGCATTGATTGCCGCCATGGGGATGCCGGTGCGCGACCTGCTGCGCAAAAACGTGCCGCCTTTTGAAGCGTTAGGGCTGGCCGAGGAGAGATTCAGCGATGACGAGTTGATTGACGCCATGCTGGCGCATCCCATTCTGATCAACCGCCCCATCGTAGTGACGCCGCTTGGCACCAAGCTGTGCCGTCCCTCTGAGTTGGTGCTGGATATCCTGCCGAGCCCTCAGCAAGGGGCCTTCACCAAGGAGGATGGCGAGCAGGTAGTGGATGCACAGGGAAAACGCATCAAGTGACCGATCCAACCGGGGCACCACCTTGCCTGATGACGGCATGGCAGCAGCATGAACATGAGCTCTATGGGTGGCTACTCAAGCAATCTGGCAGCCCGATGGATGCCGATGACCTGTTGCAAGAGACCTTCTTGCGGGCAATCCGCCAGCAGGGCAAGTTCTGCGCCATCGAGAATGCCAGGGCTTGGCTGTTTGAAGTCGCCAGACATCTGGTGATTGATAAAAGCCGCAGGCAACGCCCGTTGCTGCCACTATCTGACGAGTTGGCTATGCAGCAGGGGGAGATCGATGCGGTCGATTCCTTGGCGGGCTGTTTGCCCAGAGTGCTGGATAAGCTTGCTCAGGCTGATCGGGATATTCTCAGACACTGTGATTTGGAGGGCATGAAGCAGGCGGATTATGCCGCCCGATCCGGTTTGACCCTTGCCGCCGCCAAGTCGCGTCTGTTGCGAGCCAGGGAGCGCTTGCGTCAGCAGCTCTCTCTGGACTGTCAGGTCAGGTTGGACAGCTCGGGGCGGGTCTGCTGCTTCACCCCGGCGGTGAAGTAAGCCATGAACTCTATTCAGCAAAAAGGCCAAGGTGTTCTCCTTGGCCTTTTCTTTATTTTTTCTTGGCTTCGGCCAGCTACTCATCCTAGGTTTCCTGGTTGGCTGCCTTGACCGTCATGCCATTGGGGCCAGCCCGATATGGCTGAACTGGTTTGCCATGTTGGCGTCTCAGGGGGAGATGAGTACCGGGCAACCCGATGTTGCGGTTCGTGAGTCAATATTCAGGAGTGAATGATGAGTTCTCTTGGCATTCAGAAAATCAGGGATGATGCAGTCGAGTGGGCATTAACCCATGGTGTCGCTTTTAAAGAGTCGCTCTATTCTGCCGTGCATACCCCGTTTACCCTGACACCTACCCCGATCAGCAGAGCGGGCTACCAGCATTTGAAAAGTGCGGCTCAGACCTTGAGCAAACTGATCTATGCCGTCTCTGAGGATCATGGTTTTTTATACGATGCCATTCACCCCATCACGGCAGGCGACCCCTTCTTCTCAGCGCTGCTTGGCATGCATCAACAGATCCACTCATCAGCCACCAAGGCACCCCGGCTGTCACTGCTTATCATGCGCAGCGACTTTATGGACGACCAGCGCGATGGCCACAAGCTGGTCGAGTTCAATGGCATCGCCGCGGGTATGGGGCCATTTGGTCAGCGAATACATGAACTGCACCACTATCTACAGCGGCAATGGCCTGCTGAATATGGGCAGTTGTCACCCAAGGCGATGGGGGAACTTGTCGGCAATGACGCCATTGAAGGGTTGTCAGCTGGCATTGCCGAGGCCACTTTCAAGATTAAGCGCGAGTTTGGCGACACTGGCCCGGCAAGGTTTCTGATGATTGTGCAGGAGCATGAAAACAATGTGTTTGATCAACACCTGCTTGAGCTGGCTCTCCAGCGCAAAGGAATTGAGACCCGGCGCAGAACCTTTCGTGAACTGCATAATCAGCTGAGCACGGGCGCCAACAACAGGTTGATCCTCGATGGTGTCGGCCCCCTCGATACCGTCTATCTGCGGGCCGGATACCAATATTCGGATTATGAGGCAGCCGATCTCAACGAGCAGAGATGCTGTCAGGCGCTGATGGCGACTCGTGTGTTGATTGAGCGACACAGAGTCGCCGTCAATGCCACGGTCGCTCAGCAATTGGCGACCAGCAAGCGAGTACAAATGCTGCTGTCGCGTTTGGGAGAAGAGGGATTCGCTGCATTTGGCCTGACCTCGCAAGAGGCTGATACCGTAAGAGGCGTGTTGGGTGAGATGCATCCTGTGACCCCTGATAGCGCATGCTTTATCAAAGCGGCCCCCTCCGACAGCTGGGTACTTAAAAACCAAGGGGAAGGCGGTGGGCATTGTCTGTTTGGGGCGGACATCCCGACAAAATTGGCAATGCTTGACCCACTCCAATATCAGGCCTGGTCACTGATGCGCCGCTTACATCCTGTTCCCAGAGCCATGCCAGCCTGGATAGTACGCAAAGGAGAGCTGCATCGGGTGACGGATTTGATCAGTGAGCTGGGGATCTTCACCGTGCAGATAGATGACCATCCTGCCAGCGCGGCGCGGAGCTTTGCGGGATATCTCATTCGTAGCAAATCGGCCGGATCGACAGAAGGGGGCGTTCATAGCGGGCAAGGAGTCCTGGACTCGCTGGTATTCAGTGATTGATGGCGCGAATAGCTGGGTGAAAACCGAGAGAACGCGGCACTGGTAAAAAAAACGGAAAATATGAGCATCCTTTGCGGACATGCAACGTCTTCTGGATAACACCGATGTTGATGGAGCCATTATGTTTCAGATTTTCACCGATCTTGCCAGCTGGCTGGTCTATCAGCAGTTGGGCCTGAGCCAACAAACCAAGCTGGGGGATGCGCTGCATTTCTTCGTGGAGGATGTGAGCAAGATCTTTGCCCTGCTGCTGGTGATGATCTATATCGTGGCCATGCTGCGAGCCTCCCTGAATGTTGAACGGGTGAGGGACTATCTGGCGGGCAAGCACAGAGGGTTGGGCTATCTTCTCGGCTCCGGCTTTGGAGCCATCACCCCCTTCTGCTCCTGTTCCAGTATCCCGGTGTTCCTCGGCTTCACCTCGGCCGGTATCCCGCTCGGGATCACCATGGCCTTTCTCATTACCTCACCGCTTATCAACGAAGTGGCCGTCCTGTTGCTGGTCAGTCTGCTGGGCTGGAAGTTCACCCTGATTTACGTGGTGGTCGGCATGGCGGTTGGCATGCTGGGTGGGGCGTTTCTGGACAAGATCAAGGCCGAGCGCTGGCTGGCCGATTTTGCCGCCGAGGCCCTCAAGCAAGGGCAGCATCAGCAAGGTGATATCGTCCAGCAGCATGCCGATGCCCCGAGCCTCTCGCTGGCCAAGCGTCATGCCTTTGCCAAAGAGGAAACCCTCACCATCTTCAAACGGGTGTGGCTCTGGGTCATTGTCGGTGTGGGGCTCGGCGCCGCGCTTCATGGCTTTGTCCCTGATGGCTGGCTTGCGGCTCACCTGGGGGCAGGCCAATGGTGGTCAGTGCCGGCTGCCGTGCTGATCGGCATTCCCCTCTATTCCAATGCGACCGGGGTGATCCCGGTGATGGAGAGCCTGATCGTCAACGGTTTGCCCATCGGCACCACACTGGCATTTTGCATGAGCACGGTGGCGGCCAGTTTTCCCGAGTTTATTTTGCTCAAACAAGTGATGAAGTGGCCACTGCTGGGCACCTTGCTGCTGGTGCTACTGGTCTCCTTCACGCTGGTTGGGTGGGTGTTTAACTTCGTATCGCCGTTAATTTCTTGATGAGGAGTATGAGATGAAAAAGGTAAAAGTGCTGGGCATGGGCTGCGCCAACTGCAAGAACACCGTTCAACTGATCCAGCAGGTGGTGGATGAGCTGGGGGTCGAGATCCAGCTTGAGAAAGTCGAGTCCTTGCCCGAGATCATGAAGTACAAGGTGATGTCTACGCCAGCTGTCGTCATCGATGACAAGGTGGTACATGCAGGTGGGATCCCGGCCAGAGAGGCAGTACAAAGCTGGTTTTAAACAGGTAAGAAACAGGTGTGCAGGGAGGCAGCATGGCCTCCCATTTTTATAAATAAATTGTTTTTAATCATGTTGTTATAAACACCGTGGCGGTGTCTTTGGATGATGTCTCTTGGCTGCACCTTGCCATGAATTTTCACAAGCACGGGGGACGCTAGGGGCGGTGCGCTTTTCATTGATCCCCATCGAATGCAGGTACTCATACATACATTAAGGTTTTCGCGCATTTCTTTGATCATACCCACATCATCATCATTGGTATGGGCCTATGGTTTTTGGATAACTCACCGAGATGAAGGAGTATCCGTATCATGATGCAAACTCATGAAATTGAGCAGATGTGTGTCGTGGCCAAAGGTCCCAATCATGGGCCTGCCCCGATCCCTCAGGAGGGGCAGTGGATCAAGGTCAAAGAGGTGACCGATGTGTCCGGCCTCACTCATGGGGTGGGTTGGTGTGCTCCTCAGCAGGGCGCATGCAAGCTCACGTTAAATGTCAAAAATGGCATTATCGAAGAGGCGCTTATTGAAACCATTGGCTGCACCGGAATGACGCACTCGGCAGCGATGGCCGCCGAGATCCTTCCTGGCAAGACCATTCTGGAAGCCATGAACACGGACCTGGTTTGTGATGCCATCAACGTCTCGATGCGGGAGCTGTTTTTACAAATCATTTATGGGCGCAGCCAGACTGCATTTTCTGAAGGGGGGCTCCCTATTGGTGCGGGTCTGGAAGACCTGGGTAAAGGGTTGCGCAGTGTGACCAGTACCATGTACGGCACAAATCTGAAAGGCGCTCGCTATCTGGAGATGGCGGAGGGATATGTTACTGAATTGGCGCTTGATAGCGACAATGAAATCATCGGGTACAAGTTTGTTCAGCTTGGCGTGATGATGGATCACATATCGAAAGGTATGGGGGCTGAGGATGCGCTACGGAAGGCAACGGGCACTTATGGCCGGTTTGCCGAGGCAGTTAAAACTATCAACCCGCGCAAAGAATAAGGACAAGACCATGGCACTCTTTGAAGGATACGAGAGACGTATCGCACAGATCACCCCATTCCTTGCCAGCTATGATATTGCCTCGCTGGAGGCCGCCGAGCAGATTTGTCTGAAGCAAGGCGTCGATGTCAGGGCAATCGTCAAATCAATCCAACCCATTTCGTTTGAAAATGCTGGCTGGGCCTATCTGATTGGCGCCGCCGCGGCACTGAAAAAAGGTCAGGTATCGGCAGCTGACATCGCACAGACCCTGGGCGAAGGTTTGCAGGCTTTCTGTATCCCGGGCTCTGTCGCCGACGATCGCCAGGTGGGGATTGGGCACGGCAACCTGGCGTCAATGCTGCTGCGTGAAGACACCGACTGTTTCGCCTTTTGTGCGGGCCATGAATCATTTGCCGCAGCAGAAGGGGCGATAGGTCTGGCTCGTTCAGCAAATAATGCCCGGACAAATCCGCTGCGCGTCATTCTGAATGGCTTGGGAAAAGATGCGGCCCAGATTATTTCGCGGGTCAATGGTTTCACCTACGTTCAGACCGAGTTTGATTACACCACCGGCAAGCTCAAGATTGTTCGTGAGAAGGCCTATTCGGCAGGGGAGAGAGCGGCGGTTCGCTGTTATGGCGCGGATGATGTGCGTGAAGGTGTCGCTATCATGCATCATGAACAGGTTGATGTCGCCATCACGGGCAACTCCACCAACCCTACGCGCTTCCAACATCCTGTAATGGGTGTCTACAAAAAAGAGCGTCTGCTTGAGGGCAAGAAATTCTTCTCTGTGGCATCAGGTGGCGGCACCGGCCGGACACTTCACCCGGATAATATGGGGGCAGGGCCAGCTTCTTATGGCATGACCGACACGATGGGACGCATGCACTCGGACGCCCAGTTTGCCGGTTCATCATCGGTTCCTGCTCATGTGGAGATGATGGGATTGATCGGTATGGGGAATAATCCCATGGTGGGTGCCTCTGTCGCGGTTGCCGTTGCGCTGGAGCAGGCAATGAAAGCATAAAACATGATGGTTGATTGATGCCGCCACGGGTCAGATATTGATGAGTGGCGGCATATTAAACTTATGTAGAACAGTTTGGTTTTATCTAATTACCTGAATCTCGTTCGCCAGACATGCCAAATTCTATCGGTATTAATGTATAGAATACGCTGGCATGATTATTTTTAAGGGCATCAAACATAAGATTGACTTCACTCTCCGTTACCGCGAGTGTTACTTCCAATGGTTGGTCAGACAGTTCGAAAAAATGAGCAGAGTGTAACCGGCGATCATGTCCCAACCCTTCATTAGCCGCTAATAATGTCGCACCCTGGATACCGAGGTTTTTCGCTTGTTCAACCAACCATTGTGCTAATGGTTTACCCTGTATTGAACGATCTTGCCTAGTGTAAAAAGTTAATTGATAGCCTTTCATAAATCCTCCAGTCATAGACGTTGCAACATAGACATCGACCACATTCCTGCAATTGTCATCACCAGTGAGCCGACCACATGAACACCAATGGCGGCCCCGGCCCAGACGAATCGTCCTGCTTGCAGTAATGAACTCACTTCAGCAGAAAATGTGGAGAAGGTGGTTAAGCCACCGAGAAAGCCGGTGATCACCAGCAGGCGCCATTCAGGGGAGAGGGCCGGGTTTGCCGAAAAGAACGCGATAGCGATTCCAATCAGATAGCCTCCCAGCAAGTTTGCAATGAGAGTCCCCGGGGGAATAGTGGGAAAGATAGCATTGAGCGCTGTTCCCAATAACCACCTTGATATGGCGCCGAGTGAGGCACCACAACTGATGGCCAGAATCGAATTAAGCATATCATTTCGTCCTTTAGTGCTGAGACTCCAGGACAGTGGTGCATATAGCTACGCAGCCCTGACCTGGACTGAAACGTAGGCATCATTAGCCACAGTGGCGGTTTGTGTGCTTATGCATATGGAGGAATGCCATCTCCATGCACATTGTATCTCGCATTCAAAGAAAGTCCATCTTGCCTATCTGGTGATGAATATCAAATTTATATGTATTTATCTAACGGATAAACAAGTACAGGGATACGCAGTGTTCTGATAAACTGGGTCGCTAGTGAATAGTCGATCAAGTGTTGATGGTGGCCAATAACTAATAAATTTATTTCGTGTTGTTCTAACAGGGTTTGAAGGCAGGGCAAGATCATGAAC
>NZ_CDBR01000086.1 GCF_000819685.1 Aeromonas allosaccharophila
TGAGCACTACCCGGGTGCCGTGGGCACGGGCCAAACGGGCCGCCTCGAACACGCTTTCGAGCGGCACTTCCAGCTGCAACAGCAGGGTGTGGGCGTCGGCGATCATCGCTTCGTGGTTTTTCACCACGGCAGGGGTGATGGCACCGTTGGCTTCGGCGGAGATGCCGATGCTGTTCTCCCCCTCATCGCTGACATAGATGATGGCGATACCGGTGGGCAAGGTGTCGTCGAGTTCGACGGCGCTCACGTCGATGCCATCTTTGGCAAAGCCGGTTTTCATCTGGTGGCCGATGGCGTCATCACCGATACGGGCGATAAAGGAGACCGGGGCGCCGAGGCGGGCGGCAGCGACCGCCTGATTGGCCCCCTTGCCACCCGGGACCACCTGATAGCTGTGACCGGTCAGGGTTTCACCCGGGCGAGGAAAGTGGGGAACGCGCAGCACATGGTCTGCATTGACACTGCCCAGAACGACGAGACGTTTCATGTTGACTACTCCTGATGCATCTTGGCTTGAACACAATGACTGAGTGAGCTCAAGCCGGGAGGCACCGCGACTGAGGGGAAAAAGGGGAGGCGAGCCTCCCCCTGTGCACTTATTTGCTGACCACTTGCAGCGGAACCGGGATGGATTTCTCGACCGGCTGACCCTTGAGCACCTTGTCGGCCGTCTCGACGCCGATGGCACCGATCAGGGCAGGTTGCTGGGCCACGGTGGCGGCCAGTTTACCCTTGGCAACGGCGGCTTTGCCATCGTCAGTGCCGTCGAAGCCGACGATCATCACCTCTTTACCGGCAGCCTGCACCGCGCGGATGGCACCCAGCGCCATCTCGTCGTTCTGGGCGAACACTGCCTGTACGGTCGGGTGGGCCGCCAGCAGGTTTTCCATGACGTTCAGACCCTTGGTGCGGTCAAAGTCGGCAGGCTGGGAAGCCAGTACCTGCAGCTTGTTGGCTGCCACGGCCAGGGCAAAACCTTCGCCACGATCACGGGCGGCGGAGGTACCGGCAATCCCTTCCAGCTGGATCACCTTGGCACCGGTACCCAGTTTTTCGGTGATGAAGTCACCGGCCAGCTTGCCGCCCGCCACGTTATCGGAGGCGATGTGGGCTTTCACCTCGCCTTGCGCGGCGCCGCGGTCCAGGGTCAGCACCGGAATGTTGGCGCGGTTGGCCAGACGGATGGCGTTGCCGACCGCTTCGGAGTCGGTGGGGTTGATCAGGATGGCGCCGACCTTGCGCACGGTGAGATCTTCCATGTTGGAGAGCTCTTTGGCCGGGTCATTCTGGGAATCCAGTACCACCAGCTCGTAACCAAGCTCCTTGGCTTTGGCTTCGGCACCCTCTTTCATGGTGACGAAGAAGGGGTTGTTGAGGGTGGAGACCACCATCGCCAGGGTTTGATCGGCGGCCTGGGCGGTGCCCAGCACGGACATGATGGCGGCAGCGAGCAGGGTATTGAGCTTTTTCATCATTTCATTCCTTGTGTGTGGCTTGTCTTATTAACGGTTGCTTTTGTTATCGATCATCACGGCAAGCAAGATCACGCTGGCCTTGGCGATCATCTGGTAATAGGACGATACGTCGAGCAGGTTGAGGGCGTTGTTGAGAAAACCGATGATCAAGGCACCGATCAGGGTGCCCATGATGCGGCCCTTGCCGCCCATCAGGCTGGTACCACCGAGCACTACGGCGGCGATGGCATCCAGCTCGTAACCCATACCCGCCGTCGGCTGGGCAGAGGAGAGGCGAGAGGTAACGATAAGCCCTGCCAGCGCCGAGAGCGCGCCGCACAGACCATACACCGCCAGCTTCACTCGATCCACATTGATGCCGGAGAGGCGGGTGGCAGACTCGTTACCGCCCAGCGCGTAGATGTAGCGACCGAGACGAGTGTGGTTGAGCATGAACCAGGCGAGCAGGAAGACGATGGCCATCAGCCAGATGGGCACCGGCAGACCGAACAGGTAACCGGTACCGAGCCAGGCAAAGTGATCTGCGCCGTCACTGAAGCCGGTGGAGATGGGGCGACCCTCGGTATAGACCATGGTGATGCCGCGCAGGGCGGTCATGGTGACCAGGGTGGCGATGAACGCTTGCACCTTGCCTTTGGCAATGATCAGACCGCTGACGCCGCCAAGCAGGGCACCGGCCCCCAGCGTGAGGGGCACCACCAGCCAGATCGGCAGCTCCATGGCGACCATAGTCGCCGCCAGCGCACCGCACAGGGCCAGTACCGAGCCGACCGACAGATCGATACCGGCGGTGAGGATCACCAGCGTCATGCCGACCGCCATGATGGCGTTGACCGAGGTCTGGCGCAGGATGTTGAGCAGGTTGTCGGCGGTGAAGAAGTTGGGGCTCAGGAAGGAGACCACACCAATCAGGACCAGCAGCGCGACCAGGGATTTGTTCTCGATCCACCACGCCTTGCTCATGACGCCACGGCGGGAAAGGGTTTGGGTTGTCATTGGGATGCCTCTTGCTCTGCTTGCCACTGTTTACCGACTGCCGCCGCCATCAGCTTCTCCTGATTGGCGTCGCGGGTGTTGAACTCTGCGCTGATGCGCCCTTCGTGCATCACCATGATGCGATCACTCATGCCGAGCACTTCCGGCATCTCGGAGGAGACCAGAATGATGCTCATCCCCTCCTTCTTGAACTGGTTGATCAGCTGATAAATTTCCTTTTTCGCCCCCACGTCGACGCCGCGGGTCGGCTCGTCGAGGATCAGCACCTTGGGCCGGGTCAGCAGCCCCTTGGCGATGGCCACCTTCTGCTGGTTGCCGCCGGAGAGCAGCTTGATCAGCTGATCCTGACTCGGGGTCTTGATATTGAACAGGCGCACATAGTCGCTCACCGCCTGCCGCTCGGCCTTGCCGTCAATCTTGCCGTTGCTGATGAACTCGTCGAGGGCGCACAGACTCATGTTTTCGCGCACCGACAGCTCCAGCACCAGCCCATCGCCCTTGCGATCCTCGGAGATATAGGCGATGCCCGCGGCCAATCCGTCGGCCGGGCTCTTGGGCTTGGGCACCAGAGCATGACCGTCCACTTCCACTTCGCCGGCGCTGATGGGGCTGGCGCCATAGATAAGCTTCATCAGCTCGGTGCGGCCGGAGCCCATCAGGCCACTGAAGCCCAGAATTTCTCCCTGACGCAGGGAGAAACTCACCCCGCGCACGCCGGGACCTGCCAGATCCTTCACTTGCAGGCTGACGGGGCCGAGCTCGCGCTCAAGGCGCGGATACTGCTCTTCCAGCCGCCGACCCACCATCATCTCGATGATCTTGTCTTCGTCCAGATCGCTTACCGCCTTCTCGCCGATCCACTTGCCATCGCGCAGCACTGTGACTCGATCGCAGATCTGGAAGATCTCCTTGAGGCGGTGGGAGATATAGACGATGCCGCAACCCTGCTGGCGCAGCTCGCGGATCACCACAAACAGCTGCTCGGTCTCGGTGTCGGTCAGCGCATCGGTGGGTTCATCCATGATGATGACGCTGGCATCGAACGACAGTGCCTTGGCGATCTCTACCATCTGCTGTTCGCCGATGGATAGATCCCCGAGTCGGGTATCCGGGCCGTGCTTGACACCAAGTCGTGCCAGCAGACCGCTGGCCCGCTCACGCAACTGTTGGTGATCGATGCTGCCAAAACGGGTGCGCGGTTCGCGACCGAGGAAGATGTTGGCGGCAATCGACAACTCCGGCAGCAGGTTCAGCTCCTGGTGGATGATGCTGATCCCCTGATCCTGGGAGTCGCGGGGGCCCTTGAAGTGGACTGGCTGACCGCGGTAGCTGACGCTGCCCGCATCGGCCTGATAGATACCGGTCAGCACCTTCATCAGAGTGGATTTGCCGGCGCCATTTTCACCGAGCAGGGCCATCACCTGGCCCGGATAGACCCGCAGACCCGCTTCATCGAGGGCGCGCACACCGGGGAAGGTCTTGACGATCCCGGTTAGCTCCAGAATGGGTGAGAGGGGGGAGGTTGTGCTCATTTGCAGCGTCCTTGAAGAGGCTTAAAACGCCACACCGGCGCAGAGAATAATATTAGCGTAGGGAGTGACCTCGCCGCTGCGCACGATGGCCTTGCTCTGGCGGGAGCGGGTTTTGAACTCCTCGTGCAGGCAGTATTCGATAGTGATGGGCTTGCCCTGGGCGGTGGCGTGGGCCTCAAGCTGATCGACCAGCGCCTGATGGGCGGCGGGGCTGATCTGCTTGATCTCGCTTGCCATGATCACCTTCTCCACCACCAGATCGGTGAGCAGGGCGGTCAGTACGGTTGCAAGGCTGGGCGTCCCCGCCATCAGCGCCAGATCGATCCGCTCCGGACCGGCCGGAATGGGCAAGCCTGCATCGCAGACGGTGATCTCGTCAGTGTGGCCCATTTGTGCCACCAGAGCACTCAGGGGAGCATTGAGCAGTACGCCTCGTTTCATACAGCACCTCATCAGGCCTTGGCCCATCAATCTGTGAACCGCTAGGCAACCGGTTACGCAACCGGTTGCGTGATGGATTAAAGGTAGGCCATCTACCGGAAAACAGCCACGGCAAAACAGCAAAATTGTGAAAACGATCTCAAAGGCGAGAGAAGAAGTGCAGGGGAGGAGGCAGGAAGGGTGTCAGCAGAGCCCTGACACCCATCGTTACTGATTTTATGGTTAGTTGGTCAGCGCCTTGGCGACCGCCGGACGGGTCAACATACGCTGATAATGCTCGGCAACCTTGGGGAATTCACTGATCTCGACCCCATCGCTTTTCAGCCAGCCTGCGACCACGAACAGGTAGATATCCGCCACGCTGAACTGCTCGCCGAGTACCCAGGGGCCTGCCAGATAGTGCTGCTCAATCTGGGCAAAGCCATCGCGCATATTGCTGGCGACTTTCTGCTGCATGGCGGCAATGGCCTGCTCGTCATCGGCCCAGCGGCTGCCACGGCGGCCGTGGGCGTGGGAGACATGCACGGTGGAGGCGAGGAAGCTGTTGACCTCCTGCATGCGGGCCAGCAGGAACGGGTTGTCCAGCGGCGCCAGCTTGGCATCGGGGAAACACTGCGCCACATAGAGCAGCAGGGCGGGGGTCTCGGTCAGGGTGCCATGCTCGGTGACAAGGGCAGGCACCCGTCCTTTGGGGTTGATGGCGAGGTATTCGGGCGAACGCTGCTCACCGGCAGCCAGATTGAGCTGGCGGGCAGTAAACGGGGCGCCGGTTTCCAGCAGGGCAATCTGCACAGCCATGGCACAGGTGCCGGGAGCGAAATAGAGGGTCAGATCGGACATGAATACTCCTGATTGGCTCAGGCCACCCGCGATACCGGCGAAAAACGTGTTTTCCGTGATACCTCGAGGGGTCATGAAAAAAGAGAGGGGGCAACGCTTGCCCCCTCAACCAATCTACACCCCCTGAGGGGTGATGAAAAAGTGCAGAATTAATAGGCTTTGGCCATCTTGTCTTAAACCCCTTGGCTAAGAGTACGAGTCAACTAGTGCTGAGTTTGGTGGGAGCTCTGACGACAGAGATAGGGCTGTTGGTATTGAAAGGACTGTGGGCGCAATAACCTCCCCAGTTGTTTTACCGCTCTTGCACGATGTGGTCGTCTACTGGAATACCCTCTGCGTATCCTATCTTCGTTCACACAACAAGGCTGACCTTCATCAAAAAATGAGAAAGAAATCAGTCCGATAGAGAACTTTTTGCTGACTGTAATGGTCTGCGTTTGATACCTTACTCATCAGGCTCTATAGAGTGATAATGGCAGCCGAGATGCCTGGTGGTTGCTTCATATTACATCCAGTTATAAAGCAGCGTGATGGGATCTGAACCTCCTTGCGGTAGCCATCTTGTTTACTAGGATACGGGATGCTGGATACTACATAGTTGTTCAGAATAGTAGATAACTGCACTCGTACAGCCTCTAGAAGAGGGGTGTTTGAGCCAGCTTTGTCACCTGATGGTAGCGATGTTTTACACCGCAAGGCTTTCGGCAAGATGTAGCACTATTTAGAGCAGTTATTTAGTGAACTCGATTATCGGAGAATGAGGAAAGATTCCGCATATCTATGGCATGGACCCAGGTGGTTAGAGTAGGATGTTAAAATTTTTTCAATGCGTCAAATTTTTGAATATATACAGAATAGCTTTTGTGATTTTATGGGCATTCTTCCCTTGGAAAAATAATATCCATACTCTGCAATTGCTTTATTGTCGTTAATTTGGGGTATTACATTGTATTAAACATTAAAACAACGAGAGATCATGAAACAAAAAAACAGATTATGTTGATATTTATGATAAAGTTATTTCTTTACTTAAAGATAAGTCGAAACAACAAGTAGCACAAAATGATAAAGTAGTTTGCTTTTATGACTTTGTCACGAATTCGAATTGTAGTCAGCAATTTGTTTTCTCTTAACAAAATGTTAGCTACCAAAATAATCAGGGCATCTTAACACAAACCTAGAGGTAATATATATGGATATTGGCGTTTATTCACTTAAAGATTTATCGGATAGTCAAGTTGAAAACTTATTAAGAGAAAAAAAGTCGTTCGAAATTGAAAAGATTGGTTCAGGTAACGTTAGTAATACGGTTGCGACTCTTGAGAAATTAATTGAAAGTATGGATATGAAATGTCGTGTGTATACCATCGGAAGAAAAGCTATAATGGCTGCGGCGGTTACACCTAATCCTGTCACTTTTTTAGCCGGGGTTGCAAGCTCAATTGCAATCGGCGCGCATAATGTAGCAACATGGAATCCTGACTATGAAATTGGAAAGTATATTACAAAGGATAGACTACTTGTTGAATATAAAAAATAGTAAAGGCTACTAAGTACAGTTTTCTTATAAAGGCCTCGCCAACTGCCATTTGAAAAATTCCAGTTTGGCTAAATAGTCATAGTGATATAAAACATTGGTGTGGGATTGCTTTATAATCCCACACCTTATAGTTTTGTGCCTCTGAGAAAGGATGTGTTGAGGGTCGTAGGTCGATTCGCAATCGTGTAAGCGGACATTCGCGGTTTCGATAATACTGTACAGTCATTTTCCATAAACGTACATATTTTGCCCATATCTACACAAAGGGGCAACTCTGAATATGTTGGCGATTATGAAAAGAGAAGGGGGCAAATATTGCCCCCTTAATTTATTGAACCCATCAGGGTCAATTAACCGCCGACTTAACCCGCCTTGGCCACCATGGCTTTCAGCTGCAGGAAGTACTGCTCGTAGAGGCGGGAGGCATCCCCTACATCGGACTGGAACTCGCCCTTGCGCTTGATCTCGTCGCTCGGGAAGACCATGGGATTGTTGCGAAACGCCGGGGTGAGCAGGGGAATGGCATCCTTGACCGGTGTGGGGTAACCAATCGCCTCGGCCACCTTGGCGGCCACATCGGGGCGCATCAGGAAGTTGATCAGGGCGTGGGCCTCTTTCACATGCTTGGCCTTGGCCGGGATGGCGAGGTTGTCCATCCAGAGTACCGCCCCTTCTTCGGGGTAGGTCATCTGGATGGAGGGGTATTCGCGCTGGGCGCCGTAGGCCGAGCCGTTCCACAGCATGCCGATATTGACCTCACCTGCGATAAAGGGGTCGGCCGGGTTGTCGGAGTTGAACGCCTTGACGTTGGGCATCAGCTTTTTCAGGTATTCGAACGCTTCGGCAATTTGCGCCTTGTCCTGGGTGTTGGGGCTGTAGCCCAGCTGCGCCAGCGCGATATGGAACACCTCGCGGGCATCGTCCATCAGCAGCAGGCTCTCTTTCCACTCCGGTGCCCAGAGCTGTTTCCAACTGGTAACGGGTTGCTCGATGATGTCGGTGTTGGTGCCGATCCCGGTTGCGCCCCAGATATAGGGGATGGAGTAGCGGTTGTCCGGGTCGTACTCGTGGTTGAGCAGGGTAGGGTCGAGGTGCTTGAAGTTGGGCAGCTGGGCGCGATCCAGCGGCTGCAGCATTCCCTCTTTGGCCATTTTCGAGATGAAATAGGTGCTGGGCACGACCACGTCATAGCCGTCGCCATGGGTTTTCAGCTTGGCGTAGAGGGTCTCGTTGGATTCGTAGGTGGAGTAGATCACCTTGATACCGGTCTCTTGCTGGAACTGCTCCAACAGACCGTCCGGCACATATTCCGACCAGTTGTAGAAGTAGACCACCTTGTCGTCGGCCGCGTGAGCGCTCTGGCTCAGCAGCGGGGTGGTGAGGGTGAGGGCGGCTGCCAGCAGGGCGCCGGCCTGGTGTTGGATTGTCATCAATAACTCCTTGGGGTTATGGGGCCTTGCGGCCCACCGTGACAGAGTTCGCCAAAGGTGGCGGGGACGAAACGGGCAGGGTCAACCCTGCCGTTTGCGCAGTAACAGTTGTGCCAGCAGCACCATCCCGAGGGAGGCGACCAGCATCAGGGTGGCTAGGGCGTTGACCTCGGGGGAGACCCCCACCTTGACCATGGAGTAGATCTTGAGCGGCAGGATCTCGTAGGCCGGGCCGGTAACAAAGGAGCTCACCACCACGTCGTCCAGCGACAGGGTAAAGGAGAGCAGCCAGCCCGCCATCACCGCCGGTAGCGCCAGCGGCAGTATGATGCGGCGCAGAATGATCCACTCGCCAGCCCCCAGATCCCGCGCTGCCTCCAGCATCCGCACATCAAAACCGCACAGCCGCGAGTAGACGGTGATCACCACGAACGGCAGGCAGAAGGTGATGTGAGCGATCAGCAGCGACCAGAAGCCGAGCGCAATGCCGGTCACCACAAACAGGGTCAGCAGGGAGATGGCCATCACGATATCGGGGGACATCATCACCACGAACAGCATGCCGCTCACGTACTGCTTGCCGCGAAAGCGGTAGCGAAACAGCGCCACGGCGGTGAGGGTTCCGATCAGGGTGGCTGCGGTGGCGGTGAGGGCGGCGATGGTCAGGGAGTGCTGGGCGGCCTGCATCAGGCTGGCGCTGGCAAACAGCTTCTCATACCAGCCCAGGGTAAAGCCGCGCCAGTCGATGCCATATTTCGACAGGTTGAAGGAGTTGGCGATCAGCACCCCGATGGGCACATAGAGATAGCCAAACACCAGCAGCAGGAACAGAGCTTTCAGTGCGCGTATCATGCCAGCTCCCCCTTCTTGCTAAGCAGCTTGCCCGCCCGCCAGTAGCAGTAGACCAACAGTGCCATCAGCACCGTCAGCATCACGCTGATGGCGGCGCCAAAGGGCCAGTCACGGCTGTTGAGGAACTGGGTCTTGATCAGGTTGCCGATCAGCAGGTGCTTGGCGCCCCCCAGCAAGTCGGAGACATAGAACATCCCCATGGCGGGCAGGAACACCAGCAGACAACCGGCGATGATGCCGGGCAGGGTGAGGGGCAAGATGATCCGTACCAGCCGCTGCCAGCCGTTGGCGCCAAGATCTCGCGCTGCCTCCAGCAAACGGCCATCCAGCTTCTCGATGCTGGAGTAGAGCGGCAGCACCATAAAGGGGAGCAGCACATAGACCAGCCCGATGATGACGGCCACCTCGGTATACATCATCTGCAGCGGCCGCTCTATAAGCCCCAGATCCAGCAGCCAGCCATTGATCAGCCCCCGGGTGCCGAGCAGCACCTTGAGCGCATAGGTACGAATGAGGGAGTTGGTCCAGAACGGCACCACCACCAGAAACAGCAGCAGCGGGCGGATACGCGTTGGCAGATGGGCCAGCAGCCAGGCAAAGGGGTAACCCACCAGCAAGCAGATGCTTGTAGCGAGCAGCGCCAGCCAGAGGGAGTGGAGCAGCACCTCGAAATAGAGGGGGTCCAGCAGGCGGCCATAGTTGCTCAGGGTAAAGAGCGGTGCGATAAGCTCGGACTCGTCACGGGTCAGGAAGCTGACGCCGATGATCATCAGGTTGGGCAGGAAGACAAACAGCGTCAGCCAGCCGAGGATCAGCGCGATGGCCCCGTTGCGAAAGCCGTTGTGGGCAAAGCTGTGCGCTACCCGCAGATTAATGAGGCTCATAGGGCAGCACCACCTCCCAGCTGTCGACCCAGTGGATCGCCACCTCCTGACCGAGACGGTAGTCAAAGTCGGGGTCATCCTCGTCGAAGAACTCAGAGATAAGCAGCTGTTTTCCGCTCTCTAACGCGATCACTGAATCCAGCGTTGCCCCCTTATAGTTGCGCTCGCGGATATTGCCCCGCAGTGCGCCGCTCTGATCGTCATCCTGATCGAGAATGCGCAGATCTTCCGGGCGCAGCAGCACCAGTACCTTGTCGTCTGGCTGGAATGGCAGTGTTGTATGAAGCAGGCATTCGCGCCCCTCTACCTCGGCCTGCCAGATAGCAGGCTCGCGCTGACTGATCAGCTTGCCGTCCATCACGTTGATCTCGCCGATAAAGCGGGCCACGAACAGATTGGCTGGCGATTCGTAGATATCGCGCGGAGTGCCGCGCTGGATGATCTTGCCGCCCTCCATCACCAGGATGCGATCAGACATGGTGAGCGCCTCTTCCTGATCATGGGTGACGAAGACAAAGGTGATGCCAAGGCGACGCTGCAGCGCCTTGAGCTCGCTCTGCATCTGCTTGCGCAGCTTGTAGTCGAGTGCCGAGAGGGATTCGTCGAGCAGCAGCAGGCGGGGCTTGTTGACTACGGCGCGGGCGATGGCGACCCGTTGCTGCTGGCCGCCGGAGAGCTGATCCGGGCGGCGGTTGGCCAGCTCGGTGAGCTGCACCATGGCGAGGGTCTCCTCGACCCGCTGGCGGATCTCGCTGGCAGGCACTTTCTGCATCTCGAGGCCAAAGGCGACGTTTTCAAACACCGTCATATGAGGGAAGAGCGCATAGCTCTGGAACACGGTGTTGATGTGCCTGTGCTCGGCGGGGATATGGGTGATCTCGTCACCGGCCAGATGGATGGTGCCACCATCGACCGATTCGAGCCCGGCCAGCAGGCGCAGCAGGGTGGTCTTGCCACAGCCGGAAGGGCCCAGCAGGGTAAGAAATTCACCATCGTAGATTTCCAGGTCAAGGTCACTCAGGATCACCTTGCCATCGTATTTTTTGCTGATCTTGTTCAGCGCGACAATTACCTGTGGATTGTTCATCATCCGCCAGTCTCACCCCTGCCAGTGGCCATCGTGTTGAAAGAGGGCCGCATTCTATGCAGCCAATCCATGAAATCAAAGGCTTTTTGGCCCGAATTAGCCGCAAGTGCGCAGGAAAAACGGCTACGAATAGCAGGCCAAATCGCTATAATGTGCCACCTGATTTGGTCGTTTTAGATATTGGATAGTCAATTGAGTAATAAAATGCGTATTGGCGGCTCCCTTGAGCAGTCTCTGAACCAGGGCTACCGCCTTGATCTGAAAGGGGTCATCCAGGAGGGATGGCAACAGACCCGCCGTACCGGATTTGGCCTGCTGCTGGCGATTGTCGGGGTGACGGCGATCTGGATCCTGCTTAGCAATGTGCTGCTGTTGCCCTATCTGGGGGATGACAACCAGATGAATGTGGCCATGGTGCTGAGCTTGCTGATGACGGTGGTGATGGCCCCCATGACCAGCTCCCTCGATATGCTGGGGTTGCAGCAGTCGGTCGGGGTGCGTGCCCGGGCCAACCAGGTGTTCGACTTCTTCCGCCATTTTGTGCGCCTTGGCATGTTGAGCTTGCTTGGCAGTCTGCTCACCAGCCTGTTTGGCCCGCTGTTCGATCTGCTGGGATTGCCCGCCGTACTCTCTTTCATTCCCTCGGCCCTGATTGGCATGGGACTGCTCTTTACCGTACCGCTGGTGCTGGAGCGCGGCCTGACGCCGCCCCAGGCCATTCTGATCTCTCTCAAGCTCTTTGCGCGCGGCTGGCCCAGCATTGTGCTGTTCCACGGCGTGATGACCGCGCTCTTCTTCCTGGCTCTGATCCCCATGGGGTTGGGGCTTATCTGGGTGGCACCGCTCTATTTCAACTGCAAGGGGATCCTCTATCGGGATCTCTGCGGCGTGGCAGTAGAGGTTAACGAGGTGACAGAAGGCCCCAACCATTTCAATGCATGATGCAAAAGGATGTTGAATGACCCGTCGATATGGAGTGACCAAGGCCTTGCGCCATAGCTTGCTGGCCAGTCTCTTGCTGCCAGGGCTGGCGCTGGCTGAGCCGGTGCTGGATCTGCAATACAGCACCTTCTACAGCCAGATGAAGACCTTTGCCAAAGGGGAGTTTGGTCACGCCAGACTGGGGTTTTATCTGACCGATCCGCAAAATGGTCAGCGCTGCGGTCTGGTCTCTGCGCGGGTATCGACGCAGGACAAGGAGGTCGCGGGCGAGGTGACGGTCGATAGCGAGCTGCGACTGCCGTTTGATGATGATCTCAACCTCGACAAAGGGATGGTGCAGGTCACGCTCAAAGAGCCCCACGCCAGCTGCGATATGGCAGTACAGGTGATGGCCGACGCACCGAACGGCCCCGAGCTGCCGCTGGCCGAGCTGGCGGCGCGTCAGCAGCAGATGCAGTCGCTGCTCGACAAGATGGCAGGCATGGTCGGCAAGCACTTCCTGCCGAAGATGGAAGGGGTGCGCATTACCCTGGTGCAGCAGAGCGGCACCGCTTATCTGATTGATGGCGCCCGTCAGGAGGCGCTGCCCTGGCAGGAAGGCCATCTGCTGCTGAGCAATGAGCAACTGGCTGCGTTCGCCGCCGGGCAACTGCGCCTGCAGGGTGAGGTGCTGAGGTTGACCCCTTGGCTGCACAAGGGCTGATGTTGGTGGTGCTGTCACCGCAGTGACAGACCAATCCAGAAAGCAAAAAAGGAGCGATTATCGCTCCTTTTTTATTGCGTGGCGTTTGCCCTGTGACGGCGGCTTAGCGCACTTCAATCACATCCAGCATATCCATCTCGTCGATGTCCAGCAGCGGAGCCTTTGGCATCTCGGGCGGATCAAACGCCTTGTCGCCGCCATCGATAATGCCGGAGTCGCGGTTGATGCTCTTGAAGTCAAACAGCTTGTGATCGAGCAGGTGACTCGGGATCACATCCTGAATGGCGGTGAACATGGTTTCGATACGACCGGGGAAGCGGCGATCCCAATCCTGCATCATCTGCTTGATGGCCTGACGCTGCAGGTTCTCCTGCGAGCCGCACAGGTTGCACGGGATGATGGGGAAGGCTTTGACCTCGGCGTAACGCACCAGATCTTTCTCTTTGCAGTAGGCCAGCGGGCGGATCACCACGTTCTTGCCATCGTCACTCACCAGCTTGGGCGGCATGGACTTGAGCTTGCCACCGTAGAACATGTTGAGGAACAGGGTCTCGAGGATGTCATCGCGGTGGTGGCCAAGGGCAATCTTGGTGCAACCCAGCTCCTGGGCGGTGCGATAGAGAATACCGCGGCGCAGTCGTGAGCAGAGGGAGCAGGTGGTTTTGCCTTCCGGTACCTTCTCCTTGACGATGGAGTAGGTATCTTCCTCGACGATCTTGTACTCGATAGCGAGTGAGGCGAGGTATTCAGGCAGCACATGCTCGGGGAAGCCAGGCTGCTTCTGATCCAGGTTGACGGCAACCAGATCGAAATGGATGGGGGCACTGGCTTTGAGGCTCATCAGTATGTCGAGCATACCGAAGCTGTCCTTGCCGCCGGAAAGGCAGACCATGACCTTGTCGCCCTCTTCAATCATGTTGAAGTCGGCAATGGCCTGACCCACGTTGCGCCGCAGGCGCTTCTGCAGTTTGTTAAAACTGTATTTATCTTTGGCGTTCAGCTCTTCTAGCATGCTCGTAAAACCCGGGACACAAATAAGCGCGTTATTATAGCCATGTCCCGGGGGAGGGCAAGGTGCCAGGCACCTTATGATTGTTTGCGACGACTGTCGACCGGGCAGCTGTAGTCAGCCGGTTTGAGGATCAGGATGTCGCAGGAGAGGCGGTCAATCACATGTTCGGCAGTATTGCCGAGCAACGCAGCAGAAAGCCCGGTACGCCCGACACAACCCATGATCATCAATGTCGCCTTGAGCTCTTCGGCCATATCCGGCAACACCTCTTCCGGCAGTCCTTCTGCCACCCGGGTCCAGAGATGACCAATCCCGAACTTGTCGGCATGGCTGAGCAGCAGGCTTTCATGATGTTTGCGGATAGCCTCGTTATAGGCGTTGGGGTCAAACTCCGGCAGCTCGATGGCCACGTTGACCGGGGTGCCCGGGTAGGTGTTGACCAGATAGAGGTTGGAGCCCAGCAGTTCGGCGATATCGCTCCCCTCCTGGGTGATCCGTTCGTTGAGCAGTTTCTGATCCGGATCGTCGCTTGAGCAGTTGATGGCGGCGATGATGTTGCCACCCCGTTGCCAGTGCCCCTCCTTGACCAGCAGCACCGGACAGGGGCATTTGCGCAGCAGATGCCAGTCGGTGGGGGTAAAGATGAAGGTTTGCAGGAAGCTGTGATGGTGGGTGGCCTTGACCACCAGATCGTGGTGCTGCTCCAGCACCTCCTGAATGACACATTCGAAGGGGCGATTGTGCCAGACCACCTTCACCTCGCAGGCAATCCCCTGTGCCCGATAGGGGGTCAGGATCTCGTCCAGCCACTCACGTCGCTGTGAAATGACGCCGTCGCGCATCTCTTGCCGCTCGTCCACCGAGAGCATGGCGGTCATTTCATACGAGAAGTCATAGATGGTGAGCAGCAGGGTCAGATGGGCGTTTTCGTCCAGCTCGGCGACTTTGACTGCCCGTTCGAGGGCGATTTGACGCTCCTCTTCTGGATTGATAATCACCAGAATATTCTGATATTTGACCATCTTCTCCTCCTTGGAAAAGTCCAATGACAGCAGAATGTTAGCTATTACAGCTTAGCGCAGGAGGAGGGTATCTGGAACGTACCGGATCACATTCCAGAGGAAAGGATCCGGCAGGGAAAGCGGGCTTTAAAAGAGTGCTCAGCCACAGGCTGGTCGGGTTGCACCGGCCATCATGCCAAGGGCGACCTGATCCAGCACGGTAATGTATTTGCCTTTGACGCTGATAAGACCGGACTTCTGGAAACGGCCGAGCAGACGACTGATGGTCTCGACGGTCAGCCCCAGATAGTTGCCGATATCGCCACGGGTCATGGAGAGACGGAACTCCTTGGCGGAGAAGCCACGCTCGGAGAAGCGTACCGACAGATTGTGCAGGAAGGCGGCGAGGCGCTCTTCGGCATTTTTCTTGGAGAGCAACAGGATCATCTCCTGATCGCCCATGATTTCATTGCTCATCAGACGCATGATCTGCTGACGCAGCTTGGGCATCTTGCCGGAGAGATCGTCGAGCACTTCAAACGGGATCTCGCACACCATGGCGGTTTCCAGCGCCTGGGCGAAGGAGGGGTGTGCCTGTTTGTGGATGGCGTCGAAACCAACCAGATCGCCAGCGAGGTGGAACGCGGTGATCTGCTCATCCCCTTGCTCGGTGATGGTGTAAGACTTGATGGTCCCGGAACGGATGGCATAGAGCGATTTGAACTCGTCGCCAGCCTTGAACAGCTCTTCACCCTTCTGGATCGGCTTCTTGCGCTCGATGATGCTGTCCAGCTGATCAAGCTCGTTGTCGTTCAGAGTGAAGGGAATACAGAGCTGACTGATACTGCAATCCTGGCAATGAATTGCACAGCCACCGCTCTGGATACGTCTGCCAGGTTTCTTTTCCGGGATCATAGGCTCATACGAATAATTGATTTATATCAAACAAGTTTACCATCAACTCATCCGTTTTGGATAGGGTTTCAAAAGGAAGCAATGCCAATCCACAGGGTATGCACCCCGAACAAAATGAGCAGCAGGGCACCGCCAAGGCGCAAACTGCGCAGGGTAAGCCAGTATCTCAGGCGATCGGCAAGCCCCCCCAACGCGAACAGGGTGGGCAGGGTGCCGAGACCAAAAAAGAGCATGATCAGCGCCCCGCCACTGGCTGAACCCGCCGCCGCGCTCCAGGTCAGCATGGAATAGACCAGCCCGCAGGGCAGCCAACCCCACACCATGCCAAAGGGCAGTGCCTGCAGCGGTGAGGTGAAGGGGAGAAACTTGCCCGCCAGCGGTTTGATACGGGGCCACAGCCTGGCGCCGAGCCGCTCCAGCAGCAAGATCCCTTGCCACCAGCCCGCCAGATAAAGGCCAAGTGCAATCATCAGCAGTGCCGCCACGAGGCGCAAACCGGCGATAGCGTGTTTGCCAGCGCCGAGCTCGCTGGTGGTCGCCAGCAGCCCGCCAGCCAAGGCGCCTGCAATGACATAGCTCAGGATCCGGCCGAGGTTGTAGTTGAGCAGATAGGTGAGCCGTCCCCAGAAGTGCTGCTTGTTGGCGGGGATCGCCATTGAGAGCGCGGCGGAGACGCCACCGCACATGCCGATACAGTGGGCAGAGCCTGCCAGTCCGACCAGCAAGGCCCCGGCCAGATCAAGGTTGTGGGTCATGGTCAGCAGGCTTTGCGGGTTTGCGGGCGGGCTGCTCTTCGTCAAACAGGATGTTGGAACCCTGCCGGTCGAGATCTTCAAACTGCTCGGAGCGAATGGCCCAGAAGAAGACGACCCCGGCGATGATCACAAACAGGATGGCGATGGGGATCAGGACAAAAATTATATTCATGAGAGGTACCTTGGCGTTCATCCTTGGCAAGCGTCCCCTATGGTAACCCTGTTCGGGCAGGGGGCCAGCCGCTATCAATTAGAAATGTGGCCTGCATCGGAGGCAGGCCACATTTTCAGCTATTTTCCGCCACCGGCCTCATCGGTTGAGACGCATGGAGTTGGTCACCACGATGAGCGAGCTGAGCGACATGCCTGCCGCCGCCAGATAAGGGGGGAGCCAGCCGCAGGCTGCCAGCGGCAACACCAGCAGGTTGTAACCGATGGACCAGGCGAAGTTCTCGATGATGATCTTGCGGGTACGCATTGCCAGCACTCTGGCCTCGAGCAGTCGGCTCAAGTCATCGGCCAGCAGGATGGCATCTGCGCTGTTTTTCGCCAGATCGGTGCCACCGGCCATAGCGAACGAGGCGTGAGCTCCGGCCAGTACCGGGGCGTCGTTGATACCATCGCCCACCATGATGCTGATATCACCCTCGGCTTCACGAGCCTTGAGATAGGCCAGCTTGCCATCGGGTGAGACCCCCTTGACCAGCTCATCCACTCCCAGCTCGCGGGCAATCTCGTCGGCCTGCAGGGAGCTGTCGCCAGTCAGCACAGTGGTTTGCAGACCGGCCGCCTTGAATGCCGCGATCAGCGCCTTGGCATCGGGGCGCAGGGTATCTTCCAGATTGAAGCGCGCCAATACCTGCTGCTCGTCGGCCAGATAGATAGCCAGACCGCGGCCGTGCTCTTGCGCCGGATCCAGCCCAAGCCAGCGGGCACTGCCGATGCGGTAGCGTATGCCATCCACCAGCGCCGTGATGCCATGACCGATGACCGGGGTGATCTCGCGGGCGGATGGCAGCACTGTGATGTTGTCGGCGGGCAACCGGAAGGCGCGGGCAATGGGGTGCTCAGATTGCGCCTCCATGGCCCGAGCGATGGCGAGGCAGTGCGCCTCGTCAAGGTCGGCCAACGCCTGAGTCTGCGTCAGGCTGACGTTGCCTGTGGTCAGGGTGCCGGTCTTGTCCATCACGATCCGGTTGGCCTTGGTCAGCACGTCCAGCACATGACCGCGGCGTAGCAAAATGCCGTTGCGAGTCAGATTGGCGGTGGCCGAGGTCAGCGCCGTCGGGGTCGCCAGCGACAGGGCGCAGGGGCAGGTAGCTACCAGCACGGCGAGGGTGACCCAGAAGGCCTGATCCGGTTGATGGAAGTGCCAGAAGGTCCAGACTGCGGCGGCAATGATCAGCAGCACCAGAATAAAGTGGCGCGACAGCTGATCCGCCATCTGGGCGATGGCCGGTTTGTCGTCGAGAGCATGATCCTGCAGCCGCATGATCTGGGCGATCCGCGACTCTTCGATGCGGTGGCTGACCCGGATCTGCAGCGGCGCATCCGTGTTGATGGTGCCGGCATAGACCTGATCGCCGGGCTGTTTGAGCAGGGGCAGCTGTTCGCCGGTCAGCATGGATTCGTTGAGACTGGCTTGTCCTTCGACAATGATGCCGTCCGCCGGCAAAGTAGCGCCAGCCAGCACCCGAACCCGATCGCCGACCTGCAAGGTCTTGGCCGCTACCTCATGTTCCCCTTCATCATCAATGCGGGTCGCCATGATGGGCACCAGTCGCGCCAGGTTGGAGCTCGATTCCGACGCCTTGCGCCGGGCCCGCAATTCGAGAAAGCGCCCCAGCAGCAGGAAGAAGACGAACATGGTGATGGAGTCGTAATAGACCTCACCGGTGTTGAATACGGTGGCCCACATAGAGGCAACAAAGGCACCGATCAGCGCCAGCGAC
Organism: Aeromonas allosaccharophila; assembly: GCF_000819685.1. Taxonomy (GTDB): domain Bacteria; phylum Pseudomonadota; class Gammaproteobacteria; order Enterobacterales; family Aeromonadaceae; genus Aeromonas; species Aeromonas allosaccharophila. The sequence goes on from NZ_CDBR01000086.1 coordinate 18,358, forward strand.
ACCGACACATCCATCGACAGGTGGCCCTGTTTCAGGCTGCGCCAGGCGCCCACGTAAAACGGCAGTGCCGAATAGATCATGATGGGGGTGGAGAGCAAAAGGCTTATCCACTTGAAGTAGACCATGAACTCATCTTCAACGCTGATGAAGAGATCCATATAGAGTGCCACGGCGCACATCATTACCTGCATCGAGCCCAGTCCCGCCAATGCCAGCCGGAACATATAGCTGCGCACCTCTTTGGCGTAGAGCGCCTCCTGTTGATGGGTCTGGAACGGGTAGGCGCGATAGCCAATTTGGGCGAATCCCTTGAGGATGTCACTCAGGGAGAGCTGGTCCGGATCCCACTTGATGCGGGCTCGGTGGGTGGTGGTGTTGACGTTGATGTAGCGCAGGCCGCTCAGGGTCATCAGATGCCGTTCGATCAGCCAGGCACAGGCGGCGCAGGTGAGCCCCTCGACCGTCAGCTGGATTTCACGAAGGGTGCCACTTTCGGTGACAAACTCCTGCTGGATCTCGGCCAGGTCGTAGTGGGTGAGCGCGGCCAGCTCCTCGGGCACCAGATCCCCCTTGGTACCGGGGGCGGTGCGGTGATCGTAGTAACTGGCGAGGCCGCACTCCATGATGGTTTCCGCCACCGCCTGACAACCGGGGCAGCACATGGGGCGAACAATCCCCTTTATCTCGAGGGAATAGCCACTATTGGCGGGCACCGGCTCGCCACAGTGAAAGCACGGGGTCATGGTTTATGGCCCCCTGAATGCAGGATACGAGCTGCGGGGGCGCTGGCGAGAACCTGCTCACCACAGTGAGAACAGCCGGTCATGGCTTAGCGTCCTTTCGGGTCGAGTTCGACAGGGGCCAGGGTGGGCAGCTGGACGGTCTCTTGCAATCGCCACTCGTGATCGAAGGCATCGACCCGAATGTGCCACTTGCCGACCAGCGGCTTGTCGAAATGGAGACGATAGGTGCCGCTCGCATCGGCGGTGATCATGTGTTCGCTGTCCTGACCAGCCAACGTCGGGTGGAACAGCGAGAGATAGAGGGCTTGCCCGGCGGGAATGTCGCCGCTGATGGGCTTGAGAGTCAGCTCGTTGCCGTCAACCTCCAGCCCAAAGCGGATATTGAGCGCTTCGGAGCGGTCAAACTTGCTCAAGTCCTGATTGATCTCTTTCCCTTGTTTGTAATAGTCCTCGGCCACCAGATTGACCCCATCCTGGCTGGCAATGATGGCGGTGGTGATGCTGCCGACCACGGCGGCAGTGGGGAGGGCGATGATAAACCAGGGCCAGAATTGGCGATACCACGGTTTGGATAGAGGTTGGGTCATGATTGCTACTGCCATGAAACGAATGATTAACGTGGAAGATGGTTTTGACGCAACACAAGATAACAAAAAGCCTCGAGGAGTCGAGGCTTTTTGCTGTGTAATCACGTGTTTATCACATGTTACAACGTTACGGGCGAACCTTATTTGGCAGACTGTTGATGAGACAGGCTGTAAACGTAGGAGGCCAGCAGGTGAACCTTGTCCTCACCCAGAATGTCTTTCCAGGCTGGCATCACGCCGTGACGACCGTGGGTGATGGTCTGCACCACCACTTCGCGGGAGCCACCGTAGAGCCAAGTGTTGTTGGTGAGGTCTGGCGCACCGACGGCAATACCGCCCTTGGCATCGGCCCCGTGGCAAGCTGCGCAGATGGCAAAGCGGGCTTCACCTTTCTTCGCTTCAACCAGATCGACCTTGCGACCAGAGAGGCTCAGCACATAAGAAGCCACTTCCTGAACGCCATCTTTGCCGAGGATTTCACCCCAGGCAGCCATGATCCCCTGGCGACCGCCCATGATGGTGGTCTTGATGTTCTCCGGCTGACCGCCCCATTGCCATTCACTGTCGGTCAGGTTCGGGAAGCCGCGGCCACCGCGGGCATCGGAGCCGTGGCACTGGGAACAGTTCTGCAGGAACAGACGTTGACCCACTTTCAGGGCTTCCGGATCCTTGGCGATCTCGGTGATGGCACGATAGGTTTTGCCGTCCGCTTCATAGGTGAGTTCACGGAACTTGGCGCCGTAGATCTCGTCAGCCTTGGCAACCTCGCGGTCATACTCCACCGCGCGACCTTCGGCCTTGGCCGATACGGTCGCCGCTTTGGACTCTGCCAGCGAGCGAACATCCTGGTTGGAGCTCTGCCAGCCCAGCACACCTTTCCAGTTACCCAGACCCGGGAAGGCGACCAGGTAGACCAGACCGGTGACGATGAAGAAGAGGAACATGTAAGTCCACCACTTCGGCAGCGGGTTGTTGATCTCCTCGATGCCATCGAAGGAGTGGCCCATCGATTTACCTTCTTCAACACCCATCTTGTCCTTGCGGCACCACATCAGCAGCAAGAAGCAGCCGAGGATGGTTCCCAGACTGATGACAGTCACAAAAATGCTAAACAGAGTGCTCATTATTGTTTCGCTCCTGCGTTCTTTTTATCAGCACCGGGTTGCTCATCATCGGCAAAAACCAGGTTGGCAGCCTCGTCGAAAGAGGTCTTGCGGCGTTTGCTGTAAGCCCAGACGATGATGCCAATCATGATGGCCATCAACAGCAGGGTGTACAGACCGCGAAATGTGCCGTAATCCATCTTGAGACTCCTTATTTCAGGGCATGGCCCAGTGACTGGAGGTAAGCGATGAGTGCTTCAAGCTCGGTCTTGCCTTTGACCGCTTCCCCGGCACCCTGAATATCGGCGTCGGTATACGGCACACCAAAGTGATCACGGAACAGCGCCAGCTTCTTGGCTGTCATCTCGCCGGTCAGCACGTTGGTGTCAAGCCAGGGGTAACCGGGCATGTTGGATTCCGGTACCACATCGCGCGGGTTGATCAAGTGAGCGTGGTGCCAGGCATCGGAGTAACGACCGCCAACACGGGCCAGATCCGGACCAGTACGCTTGGAGCCCCACAGGAAGGGGTGCTCCCAGACGCTCTCACCGGCGACCGAGTAGTGACCGTAACGCTCGGTCTCGGCACGGAACGGACGGATCATCTGGCTGTGGCAGTTGGTGCAGCCTTCGCGGATGAAGATGTCGCGCCCTTCCATCTGCAGAGCGGTGTAGGGCTTGAGGCCCTCCACCGGCTCGGTGGTCTGCTTCTGGAAGAACAGCGGGGTGATTTCAACCAGGCCCCCCAGACTGATGGCGAAGATGATGCCGACCACCAGCATGGGAACGCTTTTTTCAAATATTTCGTGACGGTTATTGTTGCTCATGGGTTGACCTCTTCAATCAGGCTGGCTGGGCGATAGGTTCCAGAGAACCTTTGGGCGCAGTGATGGTGCGATAGGCGTTGTAAGCCAGCAGCAACATGCCGGTGACGAAGAAGCAGCCTCCCAGGAAGCGCACGAAATAGAAGGGATAGGATGCCTGCAGCGCTTCAACGAAGCTGTAGGTCAGGGTGCCGTCTTCGTTGACTGCACGCCACATCAGGCCCTGCATCACGCCGGAAATCCACATGGCAACGATGTAGAGCACGGTGCCCACGGTCGCCAGCCAGAAGTGAACGTTGATCAGCTTGATGCTGTACATCCGGCCCTGGCCGAACAGGTTCGGGATCAGGTGATAGACAGCACCGATGGAGACCATGGCAACCCAGCCCAGCGCCCCGGAGTGAACGTGACCAACGGTCCAGTCGGTGTAGTGGGAGAGGGCGTTGACGGTTTTGATCGCCATCATCGGGCCTTCAAAGGTCGACATGCCGTAGAAAGACAGGGAGACGATCAGGAAGCGCAGGATGGGGTCATAACGCAGTTTGTGCCACGCACCGGAGAGGGTCATGATGCCGTTGATCATGCCGCCCCAGGAGGGTACGAACAGGATCAGGGACATCACCATGCCCAGCGACTGGGCCCAGTCAGGCAGTGCGGTGTAGTGCAGGTGGTGCGGACCGGCCCAGATATAGAGGGAGATCAGCGCCCAGAAATGCACGATGGAGAGGCGATAGGAGTAAACCGGACGACCGGCCTGCTTGGGCACGAAGTAGTACATCATCCCCAGGAAGCCGGCGGTCAGCAGGAAGCCTACCGCGTTGTGGCCATACCACCACTGCACCATGGCGTCCATGGCGCCGGAGTACATGGAGTAGGACTTCATGCCCGAGAGCGGCACTTCCATGTTGTTGACAATGTGCAGCACCGCCACGGTGATGATGAAGGCGCCGAAGAACCAGTTCGCCACATAGATGTGGGAGGTGGTGCGCTTCATCAGGGTGCCGAAGAAGACGATGGCATAGGCGACCCATACCACAGTGATGGCGATATCAATCGGCCACTCCAGCTCGGCATACTCTTTGGCGGAGGTGTAACCCAGCGGCAGAGAGATGGCGGCAGAGAGGATGATCGCTTGCCAGCCCCAGAAGACGAAGGTTGCCAGCGGGCCACCGAACAGTCTGGTTTGACAGGTGCGCTGCACCACGTAGAACGAGGTGGCCATCAGTGCACTGACGCCGAAGGCGAAGATCACTGCGTTGGTATGGAGGGGCCGCAGACGACTGTAAGTCAGCCACGGAGTCTCGAAGTTGAGAGCAGGCCAGATCAACTGGGCTGCGATCAGTACGCCAACCGACATGCCGACAATTCCCCAGACAATCGTCATGACGGTAAACTGGCGAACAACGGTGTAGTTGTACTCAGGATGGTTAGTTGTATGGCTCATCGTTATATTCCGCTTCCGATGCTGCTGTTGTTTGGTTTTGTATCCGGAGAACCGGACTGGCTTCATCAGCCACCGCCGACCAGTTGTTAACATCTGTTAACGAAAGGAAAAGCAAAAGATGGCTAAATGAAAACTTCATGGGAATGATACTGAACTGACAGGTAAAATAACAGTATAAACAGTGATATATTTGGCTCCGTCCGGTCTCGTTATGGCGGTTTTTTACCTTGTTCGAGATCACAAAAAACTATTTTAATTGCATCTTAATCGGGCTGTTTTTGATGAAAGAGAGACTTACCGCACGTAAAGTTTTGCACCTGGTACTGGTATTAGCGCTGCTATTGACGCTGATGGCCTATCGCACCTGGTTTTCGGCCGATAACAGCGTCTCTGCTGACCAGAAAAAAGATCAGATTTGTGATCTTTCCCACACCCCTTGCAGCGTGCTGATTGGTGACAAGCCGCTGACGGTCGCCATCAAGGAATTACCGCTGCGCGCCGAACATGACTTTGCCATCGCTATTACCGGCGGCGATCCGGCCATCAAACCGGTGAAAGCGACACTCGAAGGCAAAGATATGTTTATGGGCACCATTCCGGTGAGCTTTGAACAAATAGACGGACAGTGGCAGGGGGTGACCCAGGTGGGGAGCTGTACATCACCCGTCATGATCTGGTTGTTAAATATCGAGTGGAGTAATGGTCAACGCCAGCAATTGGCGCTTTCCGTTGCCCGGGAATAACGGCGCAAGAGGTGGGGAGTGGAAAAAATATTTGAAATTTCCCGGCCAGGCGTTACCTTCCCCAAACCATCAGGGAGTGAAGTTCATTTAATCATGATTGAAAAACAACCGTTTTATCGCACCCTCAACCAGCAGGCCAAGGCGCTGCTGGAGGGGGAAACCGATCTGATTGCCAATCTGGCCAACCTCTCCGCACTGCTTAATCAGGAGCTGGAGGAGATCAACTGGGTCGGTTTTTATCTGTTGCAGGGCGAGACCCTGGTATTGGGGCCATTTCAGGGCAAACCGGCCTGCGTGCGGATCCCGGTCGGCCGCGGGGTGTGTGGTACGGCAGTGGCAGAGGGGAAAACCCAGCTCATTGACGATGTCCACCAGTTCGACGGTCACATCGCTTGCGATGGCGCGAGCAACTCGGAAATCGTGATCCCGGTGCGCCGTGGTGGCGAGATCATCGGGGTGCTCGATATCGACAGTCCGATTTTTAACCGTTTCGACCAGGAAGACCGGATTGGCCTCGAAGAAACGGTGCAAATTTTGGAAAGCATGCTCTAAGTCATTGCTAGATGGTTCGCAAAAGGCCCCAAGCTCTCTATAATGGGGCCTTTGTTGTGCTCGGGACGTGCCCGTGCGTTTATATGAAAGCCAAGGTTATACATGGAAAACACTGAGAAGCTGAAGAACAGTAAAGAGATCGTTGCCTACCTGGTCGAGAAATTCCCGGCCTGCTTCGTTGCTGAAGGAGAGGCCAAGCCGCTCAAGATTGGCATCTTCCAGGATTTGGCCGAGCGTCTTGCTGACGATGCCAGAGTCTCCAAGACCATGCTGCGTTCCGCACTGCGTCAATACACCTCCAGCTGGCGCTACCTGCACGGCCTCAAAGCTGGCCAGGCTCGCGTTGATCTGGACGGTAACCCGGGCGAACTGCTGACCGAAGAGCACATCGAGCACGCCAAGCAAGCTCTGAAAGAGAGCAAAGAGCGCGTATTCGCCAGCCGTCGTACCAATACCAAAGAGAAGGATGAGAAGGCCAAGAAGCCCCGTCGTCCTGCTGTGCGCAAAACCGAGAAAGCTGATGTAGCTGCCAAGCCGAAAGCTGCCGCCAAGGCACCGGTCGCTGACGCTCCGCTGGTTAAAGTGGATGCCGCTACGCTGAAAGTGGGCCAGGATGTGCGCGTCGTTATGGGTAAATTCCCGGTTCCGGCAACCATCAAGGAAGTAACCAAGGACGATGTACAGGTCCAACTGCAGACCGGCATGATGGTGCGGGTCAAATCAGAGCACTTGGTTCTCTAAGGAGACAAATGTTGAAGCATGGCGTAATTCGTTTTTCCCTCGTTGCCTGTAGCCTGGCGCTTGCCGGGCTTGCACAGGCCATCGAGCCGGTGCTCAAGGAGAGTGATTTGCCTGTGTTGGCTCAAGAGAGCCAACATGCTACGGCCAGCAAGCGAATTACCAATCTGTTTACCCGCTCGCACTACAAACAGTTCAAGCTGGACGATGCCTTTTCCTCCGTGATTTTCGATAAATATCTGGAGAATCTGGACTACAGCCGCAACCTGTTTTTGGCCTCTGATATCAGCCGTTTTGAAAAGTACCGTAACGGTTTTGACACCGACCTCGAAAGAGGCCGTCTGGCTCCCGCCTACGAGATGTTCAACCTGAGTCAGCAGCGGCGTTATGAGCGGTTCGAATACGCCCTCAAACTGCTTGATACTCCTTTCGATTTTACCCAGACCGACAACTATGTGTTTGATCGGGAAGGGGCGGCTTGGCCCAAAGATGAAGCAGAGCTCAACGAGCTGTGGCGTCAGCGGGTCAAGTTCGATGCTCTGAGTCTCAAGCTCAGCGGCAAGGAGTGGCCCGAGATCAAGGAGCTGCTTGGCAAGCGTTACAACAACGCCATCAAGCGGATGTCCCAGACCGAGAGCGAAGATGTCTTCCAGCTCTTCATGAACTCCTTCGCTCGCGCCATCGAACCGCACACCAGTTACCTCTCACCGCGCAGTGCCGATCGTTTCAACACAGAGATGAACCTCTCGCTGGAGGGGATTGGTGCCGTGTTGCAGGCGGAAGATGACTTTACCGTCATCCGTTCTCTGGTGCCTGGTGGCCCTGCTGCCAAATCCAACCACCTCAAACCCGATGACAAGATCACTGGGGTGGGGCAGGAAGATGGCAAGATTGTCGATGTGATCGGCTGGCGTCTTGATGACGTGGTCGAGCTCATCAAGGGGCCCAAAGGGAGCAAGGTCAAGCTGGAGATCCAGCGCGGCAAGGGCGCAACCGCCAAGACCGAGCAGATCGAGCTGACCCGCGACAAGGTGCGCCTTGAAGACCGGGCTGCCAAGTCCAAGGTGATTAACGCCGAAGGCAAGAAGATTGGCGTCATCGAGATCCCGAGTTTCTACGTCAATCTGCACGATGACGTGATCAAGGAGCTCTCCAGCCTGAACAAGAAGAAGATCGATGGTCTGATCATCGATCTGCGCGGTAATGGCGGTGGCGCCCTGACCGAAGCCTCCGCCCTCAGCGGTCTCTTCTTTGCCAGCGGTCCCGTGGTGCAAATTCGTGATCATATGGGCCGTATCACGGTCAATGGCGATGACGATGGCAACGTCTACTACGGCGGCCCCATGTCGGTGATGATCGACCGCTACAGTGCCTCGGCCTCCGAGATCTTCGCTGCCGCCATGCAGGATTATGGCCGCGCCCTGATCCTGGGTGAAAACTCGTTCGGCAAGGGGACGGTGCAGCAGCATCGCAGTCTCGCCAAGGTCTATGACTTCTACGAGCAGCCGCTGGGTCACGTGCAGTACACCATCGCCAAGTTCTACCGGATCGACGGTGGCAGCACCCAGAACAAGGGCGTTGCGCCGGATATCAGCTTCCCGACACCGGTTGCTCCGGAAGAGACGGGCGAAAGCCGTGAGTTCAATGCGTTGCCGTGGGACAAGATTGCCTCCGCCAACTACGAGAAACTCGGCAACTTCGCCAGCGTACTGCCCAAGTTGCAGGCGGCGCACGATGCCCGGATCGCCAAGGATCCCGAGTTTGCCTATGTGATGCAGGACATCGCCGACTACAAGGAGGAGAAAGACAAGAAGTCGGTCTCCCTCAACGAGGCGGAACGTGTTGCAGAGCAGGCGAAACAGGATGAGAAAGCGCTCAAACGTACCAACGAGCGTCTGGCACGTCTTGGCAAGCCGGCGGTGAAGAGTCTGGATGAACTGCCCGCTGATTTTGAAGCACCCGATGAGTATCTCATCGAAGCTGCCAATATCACGGCAGATCTGGCCAAGGTCAGCAAACGCAGCTGACAAGGCGACCTGTAATGCACAAGGGCGACTGCGGTCGCCCTTTCTTTTTGTCTGGCGTATCTGACGTAATGCAAATTGTTTGACCCCGCCAGTTGGTTGTGACAGCCTCTTTCTCGCCTTTAACAAGCGTGGAAGCAGACAATAATGACCGATCACTCCCAGGCCATGACGGCCAAATATCGCCAGGATTATCAGGCGCCGCTCTACTGGATCGACACCATCGACCTCGATTTCCAACTGCAGGAGCCGCTGACCCAGGTCACCGCCATCACCCGCATTCGTCGCAACGGCGAGCACAATGCGCCGCTCGTCCTCGATGGTGAACAGCTGACTCTCAAGAGCGTTGCCATCGATGGCATTCCCTGTGACCACTACGAGCAAGGCGAGAGCAGTCTGACCCTGTTCAACCTGCCTGCCGAATGTGTACTGACCATCGTCACCCAGCTGGATCCGGCCGCCAACACCGCGCTGGAAGGGCTTTACAAATCAGGTGATGCCTACTGCACCCAGTGCGAAGCCGAAGGGTTTCGCCGCATTACCTATTATCTGGACCGCCCCGACATTCTGGCGCGTTACAGCACCCGCATTACCGCCGACAAAGCCCAGTTCCCCTTCCTGCTCTCCAACGGCAACAAGGTCGATAGCGGTGATCTCGATGGCGGCCGTCATTTCGTACAGTGGCAGGATCCTTTCCCCAAACCCAGCTACCTGTTTGCGCTGGTTGCCGGTGATTTCGATGTGGAGCGCAGCCACTACACCACCAAGAGCGGCCGCAAGGTGGCCCTCGAGATCTTCGTTGACAAGGGCAACCTCGATCGCGCCGGTTTTGCCATGGAGAGCCTCATCAACTCCATGCGTTGGGACGAGCAGCGTTTCGGCCTTGAGTATGATCTCGACATCTACATGATCGTCGCGGTGGACTTCTTCAACATGGGCGCCATGGAGAACAAGGGGCTCAACATCTTCAACTCCAAGTTCGTGCTGGCCAATCCGGCCACCGCTACCGACAGCGACTACCACGGTATCGAACGGGTGATCGGTCACGAATATTTCCACAACTGGACCGGCAACCGTGTCACCTGTCGAGACTGGTTCCAGCTCAGCCTGAAAGAGGGGCTGACGGTATTCCGGGATCAGGAGTTTTCCTCCGACCTGGGCTCCCGTGGCGTCAACCGCATCAACAACGTGCGTACCGTCCGCGGCCCGCAGTTTGCGGAAGATGCCGGCCCTATGGCGCACCCGATCCGCCCGGATGTGGTGATCGAGATGAACAACTTCTACACCCTGACCGTCTATGAGAAGGGGTCGGAAGTGATCCGCATGATGCACACCCTGCTGGGGGAAGATGCCTTTCAGGTCGGTATGAGTCTCTACTTCGAGCGTCACGACGGCTCGGCCGCCACCTGCGATGATTTCGTGCAGGCAATGGAGGATGCTTCCGGTGTCGATCTTGGCCGTTTCCGCCGCTGGTACAGTCAGTCCGGCACCCCCGAGCTGACCGTTACCGACGAGTATGATGCCGCCAGCGGTATCTATCGCCTTCATGTGAGCCAGCATACCCCGCCGACTCAGGATCAGCCGCAGAAGCTGCCGCTGCATATCCCTCTCGACATCGAGCTTTATGACGAACAGGGTGCCGTCATCCCGTTGCAGTATCAGGGAAAGGCCATCGGCAACGTGCTCGACGTGCTGGAAGCGGAGCAGACCTTCGAATTCGATCGGGTGCCGGTCAAGCCGGTTCCCTCCCTGCTGCGGGACTTCTCCGCGCCGGTCAAGTTGCACTATGACTACAGCGACGAAGCACTCGCCTTCCTGATGCGCTTTGCCCGCAACGAGTTTGCCCGCTGGGATGCGGCCCAGATGCTGATCAACAAAGCGGTCATCGACGGGGTGGCACGGGTGCAGCACGGGCAGGGGGTTGAACTCTCCCAAACCCTGTTGGCCGCCTTCGTCGCTATTCTGGACGACAGCGATCTCGATTTGGCCCTCAAGGCGGAGATCCTGGCGTTGCCCGGTGAAGCGACCCTGGCCGAGCTGTTCGAGGTGGCCGATATCGATGCCATCCATCAGGTGCGCGACGCGATCCACACCCGTCTTGCCGAGGCCTTTGGTGCGCGCTTGGCGGCGACCTATCAGAGTCTGCGTCTGAACGGTTATCAGGTGGTGCATGCCGATATGGCCAAACGGGCCCTCAAAGGGGTAGTGCTCGGCTATCTGGCGGCGCTGGATGCGGAGCATGCTGATGCGCTGGTGCGCGAGCAGTATGCAACTGCCGACAACATGACCGACACCCTAGCGGCACTGCAGGTAGCCAACGGCTATCTGTTGCCATGCCGTGCCGCGCTGTTGGCCGATTTTGAAGGCAAGTGGGCCAAGGATGGACTGGTGCTGGACAACTGGCTGCGGCTGATTGGCAGCAAACCGGCTGCCGATGTGCTTAGCGAAGTGAAACAGGCGATGAATCACCCCACTTTCAGTATTCGCAATCCGAACCGGCTGCGGGCGCTGATCGGCAGCTTCGCCATGAGCAATCAGGTGCAGTTCCATGCGGTGGATGGCAGTGGTTACCGCTTCCTGACCGATCTGCTGATCGAGCTCAACGAGGTCAATCCGCAGGTGGCCTCCCGCCTCATCACTCCGCTTATCCAGTTCAAGCGACTGGATGAGGCGCGCAAGGCCCTGATCCGCGCCGAGCTGACCCGTCTTGCCAACCTTGAGGGTCTGGCACGGGATCTGTTCGAGAAGGTCAGCAAGGCGCTACAGCAGTAAGTATCGACGGGGCAGGGGCGTGAATGCGCCTGCCCCTATTGTGTGATTTGTCGTGTGATCAGGAGCAAGCGTGAAGCAGTTTACTTTTCGGCTCTCATTGAATAGCGATGAGGTGATGCTGATGTATCAGGGCCATGCCAGACGGCTGGTGGTGCGCAGCGAACAGGGATTGACCCTGGAACTTGGCATAGAAAAAATACGCCCCTTTGTCGCCATCAATGGTGTGCATGGCTATTTTCGGCTCAAAACCCAGGACGATTACCGCTTTATCAGTCTCGAACGCATAAATTAACAAAAGTCGAACAGATTACCGACTGTTTATCTGCTTTATGTCACTATCTATCCGGTAAACTGGCACAAAGGTAGTGGGAATTTCTGTATTTTTGGTTATTTGCAAAATTTCTCACAGTTTAAGCCGTGATCTGCACCTTGTTTTTAACATCTCGTTAGCACCTTTCCTCGCCTTCCCTTATCCAAGCCATTACACTTCGCAACAACTCTGCACCAGCGGGTAACCAGGGTGGTTGCCTCTGCGTCGGTGGTTAATGTCGTCCGATAAGGAATATAAAAATGGCATTGAAAGACGCCCCTACCTCAGTTCTGCTCGAAAACGTTCTCAGTCTGATCCATCAGAAGTTGCCCAAAAACAGTGCCTCTTTGGTCGAGCGCTTCGTTGCCAAGTTCTACGGCAACATGGCGAGCTCCGACCTGCACGATCGCAATGACAGCGATCTCTATGGCGCGGCCCTGAGCCTGTGGAATGCCCTCAATCAGCGCAGCGGTACCGATCCCTACATCCGGGTCTACAATCCCGAGCTGACCCGTCACGGCTGGCAATCGCCCCATACCATCGTCGAGGTGATCCTGCAGGACTCGCCCTTCCTGGTGGACTCCATCCGGATGGCGCTTAAACGGCTCAATATCACCGCCCACATGATGCTGCACCAACCGCTGCACCTCATTCGCGGTGCGGATGGCAAGATTGACGCCATTCTGGAACTCGACAACACCGACGGGCAGACCTCGGTTGAAACAGCATTCCTTATCGAGATCGATCACCTCACCAGCGAGGAGCAGATGGCCGCGCTGGCTACCGAGCTCAACTCGGTGGCCGGTGAAGTGGCGCTGGCTGTCGGCGACTGGCAGCCGATGCTGGCCAAGCTCAATGAGATCATCGACGAACTGCCCAAGCGCAAGCACCCGGTCAGCAAGGAGGAGGTGGCCTCCTGCGTTGCTTTCCTCAAATGGGTAGCTGCCCACAACTTTACCCTGATGGGGTATCGCCGTTACGACGTCAAGGCGGTGGAGGGGGATCACGAGATCCTGCCGCAGGCGAGTTCCAGCCTGGGGCTGATGAAGAACTCCATCAAGGAGGTAGGCCAGCGCCTTGGCAACATGCCTGCCAGCGCCCGTCACGCCGCCCTGAGCTCTGACCTGCTGATCCTCACCAAATCCAACAGCAAGTCCCGGGTACACCGTCCGGCTTATGTGGATTACATCGGCATCAAGCGCTTTGACGAGCATGGCAAGGTGATCGGGGAAGATCGCTTCATCGGCCTCTACGCCTCTTCCATCTACAACACCAGCGCGACCCAGATCCCGCTTATCAGCCATCGTCTCGAGCGCATCATGGCGGCCTCCGGTCATGAGAAGGGCTCCCACGCCTACAAGGCGCTGCTCAACGTATTGGAAACCTACCCCCGTGACGAGCTGATCCAGGCCCGTGAAGAGGAGCTGCTGGCCACCGGTCTTGGGGTGCTGGAGATGCAGGAGCGTGACATGCTGCGGCTGTTCGTGCGCCGCGATGTGTACGGCCGTTTCTTCTCCTGCATGGTCTATGTCACCAAGGAGCGCTACAACACGGCGCTGCGGATCAAGACCCAGCAAATATTGCAGAAATATTTTGGCAGCAACGAAGAGGTGGAGTTCAACGTCTACTTCACCGAGGGCGTGCTGGCGCGGACCCACTACATAGTGCGGGTCAACAACAACAACGTGGATGTGGATGTGAACGAAGTACAGAACAACCTGATTGAAGCGGCCCGCAGCTGGGACGACAGACTCGACTCCGTGCTGCTTTCCCATTATGGCGAGGCCCGTGGTAACGAGCTGCGCCGCCGTTTCAGCACCGCCTTCCCCCGTGCTTACAAGGAAGATGTGCTGCCGGGCTCTGCTGTGGCCGACATCATGGCGCTCGATAACCTGAGTGAAGCCGAGCCGCTGGGCATGCTGTTTTACCGCGCGCAGGAGGAGGAGAACGATCGTCGGGTACGGCTCAAACTGTTCCATCGCACCGAACCCATTCACCTTTCAGACGTGTTGCCGATGCTGGAGAACATGGGACTGCGGGTGATCGGCGAGACCCCGTATCAGGTGCGCACCCCGAGCGGCGATCTGTTCTGGATCCTCGACTTTTCCATGCTGCTGCACGGCGAGCAGCCCCTTGATCTGGCCCAGAGCCAGCAGCGCTTCCAGCAGGCGTTTGCCGCCATCTGGAACAAGCAGCTGGAAGATGATGGCTTCAACCGGCTGGTATTGGGGGCGGGCCTCACCGGCCGCCAGGTGTCGGTACTGCGCGCTTACGCCAAATACATGCGCCAGACCGGCGTCTCCTTCAGCCAGTCTTATATCGAAGAGACTCTGACCCGCTACCCGGATATTGCCCAACTGCTGTTCACCCTGTTTGAGCAGCGCCTGGATCCGGCCGGCAAGCAGGACGCCAAGGTACAGGCCAAGCTGCACGAGGAGCTTGCCGCCAAGCTGGATCAGGTGGCCAACCTGGACGACGATCGCATCATTCGCCGCTATGTGGAGATGATCGATGCCACCCTGCGCACCAACTACTACCAGCTGGACAAGGCGGGCAACATCAAGCCCTACATCTCCTTCAAACTGGCCCCCTCCAGCATTACCGACATGCCGCTACCGTTGCCGAAATTCGAGATCTTCGTCTATTCGCCACGGGTGGAAGGGGTGCATCTGCGCTGGGGCAAGGTTGCCCGTGGCGGCCTGCGCTGGTCCGATCGCAAGGAGGACTTCCGTACCGAAGTGCTGGGTCTGGTGAAAGCCCAACAGGTGAAGAACACCGTCATCGTGCCGGTGGGGGCCAAGGGCGGCTTCTACTGCAAACAGATGCCGGTGGGGGCGTCCCGTGCCGTCATCCAGGAGGAGGGCAAGGCCTGTTATCGTCTGTTTATTCGCGGTCTGCTCGATGTGACTGACAACATCATCGGCGGCGAGGTGATCCCGCCCAAATCCGTGGTGCGCCACGATGAGGATGACTACTACCTAGTGGTTGCTGCCGACAAGGGGACTGCCACCTTCTCGGATATTGCCAACGAGATCAGTCTCGAATACGGTCACTGGCTCGGCGATGCGTTCGCCTCCGGCGGTTCGGTCGGTTACGACCACAAGAAGATGGGCATCACCGCCCGCGGTGCCTGGGAGTCGGTCAAACGGCATTTTCGTGAAATTGGCGTCAACTGCCAGACCACCGACTTCACTTGCGTGGGGATTGGGGACATGGCCGGCGACGTGTTCGGCAACGGCATGCTGCTCTCCGAGCACACCCGGCTGGTGGGCGCGTTCAACCACATGCACATCTTCGTTGACCCGACCCCGGATGCGGCCAAGAGCTTTGTCGAACGCCAGCGTCTGTTCGATCTGCCGGGCTCCAGCTGGGATGACTACAACCGCGAGCTGATATCACAGGGGGGCGGCATCTTCTTGCGCTCGGCCAAGTCCATCAAGCTCAGCCCCGAGATCCAGACCTTGCTCGGCACCGACAAGGCCAGCATGGCCCCGAACGAGCTGATCAAGGCGCTGCTTTGCCTCAATGTCGATCTGCTGTGGAACGGCGGCATCGGCACCTACGTGAAGAGCGCTCGTGAGAGCGATGGGGAAGTGGGCGATCGCAGCAATGACGCATTGCGGGTCAATGGTCGCGATTTGCGGGCCCGCATCGTGGGCGAGGGGGGGAACCTCGGCTTCACCCAGCTCGGTCGGGTGGAGTACGCCAGTCAGGGCGGTCGCATCAACACCGATTTTACCGACAACGTGGGTGGGGTGGATTGCTCCGATAACGAGGTGAACATCAAGATCCTGCTGAACCAGTTGGTGGCGGCAGGGGATCTGACCCTCAAGCAGCGTAACCAGATGCTCTACGAGATGACCGACGACGTGGCGCAGATCGTGATCACCAATGCCTATCGCCAGTCCCAGTCCATCTCGGTCACCAGCTTCCGTGGCTCTGAACAACTCAAAGAGCAGCAGCGCTTTATTCAGGGGCTGGAGCGGGAAGGCAAGCTCGATCGTGCGCTGGAGTTTCTACCATCCGATGAGGAGCTTTCCGAGCGGATGGCGGCAGGGCAGGGACTGACCCGCCCCGAACTGGCGGTGCTGGTGGCCTACGGCAAGATGGTACTGAAAGAGCAGCTCAACTGCCCGGAAGTGACCGACGAGCCCTTCCTCGCCAACATGCTGGTCACCAGCTTCCCGGCCAAAGTACAGCAGCAGTTTGGTACCCAGCTGGCCGACCACCCGCTACGCGGCGAGATCATCGCTACCCGGGTGGCCAACATGTTGGTCAACGACATGGGGCTCAACTTCGCCAGCCGGATGAAGGACGAGACCGGTGCCTCGGTGGCGGAAGTGGCCTGCTGCTTCGCCATGGCCCGCGAAGTGTTTGGCATGAACCAGCTGTGGCGCGATATCGAAGGGTGCGACAACCTGGTGGATGCCCAGACTCAGCTCGAGCTGATGTTCTACAGCCGCCGCATTGTGCGCCGTGCCACCCGCTGGTTCCTGCGTGCCCGCAATCGCAGCTGGAGCATCAGCGAGAATATCGCCTTCTTCCGTCCGGCGTTCGAGACCTTAGGGAAGCACCTTTACGAGGTGATGGATGAGAGCGAAGTGGCCGAGCATCGTCAGGCTGTCGCCAAGTGGGTGGAGAAACAGGTGCCTGAGGCCATTGCCCGTCAGGTCGCCCATATGAGCAGCCTCTTCTCCAGCCTGGATCTGGCGCAGATTGCCGCGGAGCACAAGACCGATATCCTGCGCGCCGCCAATGTTTACTATCGCCTCGGTGCCAAACTGGATCTGCACTGGTTCCTCGACCAGATCAACCATCAGCCGGTCGGCAACCACTGGCAGGCGATGGCGCGAGCCTCCTTCCGCGAAGATCTTGACTGGCAGCAACGCAGTCTCACTTCTGTGGTACTGGAAGGGTGCAAAGATCAGGGAGAATGCGCTACCATACTGGCCGACTGGATTTCGGAGCATGAGCAACTCTTGTCCCGTTGGACCCATATGTTGGCCGACTTCAAGACCACCAGTACCCACGAGTTCGCCAAGTTCTCGGTGGCCTTGCGAGAGTTGAACCTGCTCCAGTTGAATTGTCGGGCACTTTAATTGCCAGATTAAGGCATGACACCGACATTACACCCAAAGCCCCGGCCAGTTGCCGGGGCTTTCTTTAAGGAGCAAAGATGTTGTACCCCATCGCCAGGCATTTCCTGTTCAAACTCAATCCGGAACAGGCTCACGATCTCTCCATGAAATATTTGCCCCGCCTTCTCGGTACGCCACTCGATTGTTTCTTCCGCCAGAATTTGCCGAAACGCCCCGTCACTGTCATGGGGCTTTCTTTTGCCAATCCGGTGGGATTGGCGGCCGGTCTGGATAAAGATGGTGAGTGCATTGACGCGCTGGGCGCCATGGGATTTGGCTTTATCGAAGTCGGTACCGTCACCCCCAGACCCCAGAGCGGCAATGACAAGCCCCGCCTGTTCCGGGTTATTCCGGCAGAGGGGATCATCAACCGGATGGGATTCAACAACAAGGGGGTGGATCATCTGGTGGCCAAGGTAAAAGAGGCCAAATATCAGGGGGTCATCGGCATTAATATCGGCAAGAACAAAGATACTCCCATCGAACAGGGCAAGGATGATTACCTGATCTGCATGGACAAGGTTTATGATCATGCCGGTTATATTGCCGTCAATATCTCTTCCCCCAACACCCCGGGTTTGCGTTCGCTGCAATATGGCGAGGCGCTGGATGAATTGCTGGCCGCCCTCAAGGTACGTCAGCAAGAGCTGGCCGCCCAATATAAAAAGTATGTGCCGCTGGCGGTTAAAATTGCCCCGGATTTAAGCCTTGAAGAAATAGATCAGGTGGCCGCGTCGCTGGTGCGTAATGGTATTGATGGGGTTATCGCCACCAATACCACCCTCGAGCGCGAGATGATTTATGACATGCCCCACGCCGGTGAAGCGGGTGGCCTGAGTGGTCGTCCGCTGCAGCACAAGAGTACCGAGGTGATCCGTCATCTGGCCAAGGCGCTCAATGGTGCTCTGCCAATTATCGGTGTGGGTGGTATTGATAGTGCCATGGCCGCCCGTGAAAAATTGGCTGCCGGTGCCAGTCTGGTACAAATTTATAGTGGCTTTATTTATAAAGGGCCGGGGTTGGTCAAAGAGATTGTGACCAATATTTAAGAAATAGATGGCGGAGCCCTTTATTTGACGTTGCTGATTTCCTGCATATGGAATAAAGTCAACTGGTAATTATCAAGTAAGGGCTCCAACATGTTTATCCAACCGACCGATAGCTGGCAATGGCACTATGATGCCCAGAGTGACCGTCTGATGTTGGACCTGTCTGATAACATGTTATTTGCGACCGAGTATAAAGGGCGGCAATTGGTGCCCAGCTCGTTTACGACCCAACTTTTTTGTGTCGATGATGCCGCCCTCTATTATCAGTTGATGGATAAAGCAGCCGAACTTGAGTGGAGTATTCCCCATCAGGTTCAGTTGGTGCTTAATGCCATCGCGGTCAGTCGCTTTTATAAACCTCTGATGCCGCAAAGCTGGTTTTTTAGTGAACAGCATCCGCAAGTGATCCCGCAAAACGGTGATCTGGTCCTGATGAATACACCCCATGGCAACGGCGAATTTATGGTCATTGAGGCAGGGGATCAGGCTAGCGTCTGTTTGAACCTCACTGCCGATCTGGTATTGACCACCAGTAAAACCTTGCCGCGTTTCGGGGTGATCAAGGTGATGAATAACCGGATGAAGCCGCGTATTACCGTGACCGAGCAATATCGTCAGGTCAGTTGATATATTTTCATCAATCTTTTTATCTCTGTGATTACACCGCTGCCTGTTTTTACTGTTGTCACCTCCATAGTGCCTCGTTTCTGATACTTAATTGATCCGCGAACATCTTGCCCATTCTGATTGATCTTCATGGTTGTGATCCAGCCTCTCTTGAGGCTTGTTACAGTCACTTGCACCTTGTGTTCTAACCCACGCAGTATCTTGGTCTTCCGTTCTGCAAGCATGGTGTCTCATTCTTGTTTCGTTCTGCTTGTGTAGTGCCTTCACCTCAGCATCAACACATCACTCACTGAAGCGATTTTCTTCATACGACATTTTATGCTTGAAACGAGAGCTATTCTCACTTACATTTTGTTATAACATAACAAAATGGAGTTGCCATGAAGCCTCATATTCATCCTGATTATCGTTTGGTTCTGTTCCATGACACGGCGGCAGATGCCTTTTTCCTGGTCGGTTCAACCATCAAGAGCGATCGCCGCTACACGTGGCAAGACGGGAAGGAGTATCCCTATGTGTCGCTCGATGTTTCCAGCCAGTCGCACTCGTTTTATACCGGCAAGCAGAAGCAGGTATCGAGTGAGGGGAGTGTGGCCCGTTTCAACAAGCGCTTTGGCGCATTTTCAAGCAAGAAGGAGTCCTGAATGCAGGTCGTCTGTTCACTCAAATCCGCACGGGCGCGTCACCCCGATTGTCAGTTGGTACGCCGCCGCGGCAAATTGTTCGTGATTTGCAAAAGCAATCCCCGTTTCAAGGCTCGCATGAAGTGATTCGTTAAATGATGTCTGGCCCCATGATCTCGCCATCAGGTGATCATGGGGTCTTTTACCTTTATCGCCCCCTATCAATCTGTTTCCATCCTGCTGTTTCCGCCGACTTTTGCATGCTCCAGCCCGCCTGATGAGGTATAATGCGGCACTATTTTTATGGGTTCCCCGTGAGCGTGATGAAAGAATTTTTTGCAACCTGCCCCAAGGGGCTGGAAAACCTGTTGGCCGACGAGCTGACCACCCTGGGCGCAGAGCAGGTCCGTGAGACCGTGGCTGGCGTCCACTTCAAAGGCGAACTGGCGATTGGCTACAAGGCCTGCCTGTGGAGTCGTTTTGCTTCCCGCATCGTGCTGGTGCTGTCCGAATTCCAGATGAACGACGATCTGGATCTCTATCTGGGCGCCCACACCATTCCCTGGGAAGAGCACTTCTCCGGTACCTCTACCATCGCGGTGGACTTTACCGGCACCAACCCAGCCATTCGCAATACCCAATATGGTGCGCTGAAGATCAAGGATGCCATCGTCGACCGCTTCACCAAGCGCGGTCACGTGCGTCCGGACGTGGACAAGAAGTCGCCGGATATTCGCATCATGGCGCACCTGGGCAAAGGCAAGGCCAATATCACGCTGGACTTGTCAGGCCCAGCGCTGCACCAGCGTTTCTATCGTCAAGGCACCGGCGAAGCGCCGCTCAAAGAGAACCTGGCCTGCGCCATGATTGCCCGTAGCGGCTGGGCCGGTGAGCCCATGATGGACCCCATGTGCGGCTCCGGTACCTTGCTGATTGAAGCTGCCTTTATCGCCGCCGACATGGCGCCGGCGCTGCGCCGCGAGCGCTTCGGTTTCGATCGCTGGCTGCAGCATGATAGCGAACTGTGGCAGAGCCTGATGATGGAAGCGCAAGTGCGCGCCAAACGTGGCATGCAGCGTTGCGAAGTAAAACTGTTTGGTTGCGATGCCGACCAGCGTGTGCTGCTCAAAGCCCGTGACAACGCCAAAGCGGCCGGTGTGGCCCACCTCATCACCTTCAAGCAAGCCGACGTCACCAAGTTGGAAAACCCGTTGCCGATGCCGGCCCCTGTTGAAGGGGAAGAAGGTCAAGGGGAGGCCCGCCAAGTCGGCATGCTTATCTCCAACCCGCCCTATGGCGAGCGTCTTGGCGAGTTCCCGGCACTGCTGGAAGTGCACCAGGCCCTCGGCGATGCCCTGCGTCGCAGCTTCCAGGGGTGGAAAGTCTCCATTCTTTCCGCATCACCCGAACTGCTCAGCTGTCTGCGCCTGCGTGCCGACAAGCAATATCGCCTGTTCAACGGCGCCCTCGAGTGTCAGCTGCGCAACTATCAAATCGCACTGGACTCCGTGGCCTCCCAAAAAGAGGTCGCACAGGACTTTGCCAACCGTCTGCGCAAGAATCTGAAAACCCTCGAGAAGTGGGCCAACAAAGATGGCATCGATTGCTATCGCCTCTATGATGCCGACTTGCCGGAATACAACGCCGCCATCGACCGCTATCAGGACTATCTGGTGGTGCAGGAGTATGCCGCGCCCAAGGACATTCCCGCCCAGAAGACCCGTCAGCGTCTGCTCGACATGGTTCAGGCCGCCATCAAGGTGACCGGCATGGACGGCGAGAAGGTGATCCTGAAGGTGCGTGAGCGTCAGGAAGGCAAACAGCAGTATCAGAAGCTCTCCGAAGAGCAGCACCGGATGGAAGTGCAGGAGTACGGCGCCCGGCTGTGGGTCAACCTCTACGACTATCTGGATACCGGCCTGTTCCTCGACCATCGTCAGACTCGCCGCATGCTGGGCCAGATGGCCAAGGGCAAGCGCTTCCTGAACCTGTTTGCCTATACCGGCAGTGCCACCGTGCACGCAGGTCTTGGCGGTGCCAGCGAAACCACCACGGTGGACATGTCCCACACCTACCTGAATTGGGCGCAGGACAACATGCGTCTCAACTCGCTGGTGGGCCGTCAGCACAAGTTTGTCCAGGCTGACTGTCTGAAGTGGTTGTCTGAAGCCGATGATCAGTACGACCTCATCTTCATCGATCCGCCCACCTTCTCCAACTCCAAGCGGATGGACGAGAGCTTCGACGTACAGCGTGATCACCTGCTGTTGATGCAGCACCTGAAGCGCCTGCTTGCGGCCGATGGCACCCTGGTCTTCTCCAACAACAAGCGTCACTTCAAGATGGATCTGGCCGGTCTCGAGGCTATCGGTCTCAAGGCCCAGAACATCACCCAGAAGACGCGACCGAAGGATTTCGAGCGCAACCAGCACATCCACAACTGCTGGATCATCACCCATGCGCCGGAGCAGGCTGAGGCGTGATGCTGACCCTGTTTCATACCGACGGTTGCCACCTCTGTGAGCAGGCCTGGGCGCTGGTGGAGGAGGCCGACCTTGCCGCCGCCACCCGCCAGTGCGACATCATGGATGATGAGCAGTGGCTTGCCGCCTATCGGGTGCGCATTCCGGTACTGCGTGACGAGGCGGGCCGCGAGCTCGGCTGGCCCTTCACGCTGGCGGAGCTCAAGGGCTGGGCCACCCGTCAGGGGTGAGCGTGATTTGACGATAAAACGGGGGCAGACCCAGTCTGCTGCCCGTTTTTTTCATATGAAATAAGGAACAAACATGGCTCTTTTAACATTGCACGGCGCCTGTCTGTCGTTCAGTGATTTCCCGCTGCTCGACAATGCCGAACTGACCATCGAGCGCGGCGAGCGCCTCTGTCTGGTGGGGCGCAACGGGGCGGGCAAGTCCACCCTGATGAAGGTCATCGCCAGTGAACTGCCGCTGGACGACGGACGTCTGGTGCTGCAACAAGATTTGAAAGTGACCCGCCTTGAGCAGGATCCACCGGCCTCCAGCGAGCTGACGGTGTTTGACTATGCTGCCGAAGGGTTGGCGGGGGTGGGTGAGTTGCTCAAGCAGTACCACCACATCTCCATGGAGCTGGCGCATGATCCGTCAGATGCCAACATTCGCAAGATGAGCGAATTGCAAGAGCAGCTCGACTATCAGAACGGCTGGCAGTTTGAGACCCGCATCAGTCAGGTGTTGACCCTGCTGGGGCTGGATCCCGATGTGACCCTCGACAGTCTCTCCGGCGGCTGGCTGCGTAAAGTGGCGCTGGCCCGTGCGCTGGCCTGCGATCCCGACTTGTTGCTGCTTGATGAACCGACTAACCACCTGGACATCGAAGCCATCAACTGGCTGGAAGATTTCCTCAAGGATTTTCGCGGCGCCATCGTCTTTATCTCTCACGATCGGGAGTTCATCCACAAGCTGGCAACCCGGATCATCGATCTCGATCGCGGTGCCATCACCTCCTGGCCGGGCAATTACGACGAGTACCTGCAAGGGAAAGAGGAGTGGCTGCGGGTCGAAGAGCTGAAAAATGCCGAGTTCGACCGCAAGCTGGCACAGGAAGAGGTGTGGGTGCGTCAGGGCATCAAGGCCCGCCGTACCCGTAACGAAGGTCGAGTGCGCGCCCTTGAGGCGATGCGGATGGAGCGCAGCCAGCGCCGCGAGCTGCAGGGCAAGGCCAAGCTGCAACTGGACGAGGTCAATCGCTCCGGCAAGCTGGTATTCGAGACCGAAGGATTGGGGCTGGACTTTGGTGATCGTACCCTGTTCAAGGGGCTCGATCTGCAAGTGCTGCGCGGTGACAAGATTGCGCTGGTTGGCCCCAATGGCTGCGGCAAATCGACCCTGATCAAGCTGTTGCTAGGTCAGCTTGAGCCGACCCGTGGCACCGTCAAGGGGGGCACCAATCTCGAGGTGGCCTACTTCGACCAGTACCGCGAGCAGCTCGATCCCGAGCAGACCGTAGTGGACAACGTGGGGGAGGGCAAGCAGGAGGTGATGGTGCGTGGCCGCTCCCGTCATATCCTCGGTTACCTGCAGGACTTCCTGTTCGAGCCCAAGCGGGCCCGAACGCCGGTCAAGGCACTCTCTGGCGGCGAGAAGAACCGGCTGCTGTTGGCCAAGCTGTTCCTCAAGCCCAGCAACTTGCTGATCCTCGATGAACCGACTAACGATCTGGATGTGGAAACCCTGGAGCTGCTGGAAGAGCTGCTCGCCGACTACCCCGGCACCCTGCTGCTGGTCAGTCACGATCGTCGCTTTATCGACAACACCGTGACCGGTTGCTGGCTGTTTGAAGGGGATGGCCGCATCAGCGACTACGTGGGCGGCTATGCCGATATGATGGCGACGCGCGAACAGCAGAGCATTCAGCAACAGGCCAAGAGTGCAGCGGTCAAGGCTCCCGAACCGGTCGTTGCCGTCGCGAGCGAAGCGCCGAAGAAGAGCAAGAAGCTCTCCTACAAGCTGCAGCTTGAGCTGGAAGGGTTGCCTGCCCGTCTCGAACAGCTGGAAGCCGAACTGGATGCGCTGCAAAGCGAGATCAACCAGCCCGGGTTCTTCTCCCTGTCAGCCGAGCAAACCCAGCCGAAACTGGATGCGCTCAATGCCGCCGAAGCCGCGCTGGAGCAGGCATTTGCTCGCTGGGAAGAGCTGGAAGGACTCAAAAATCAGGAGTAAGTTCCCTGTAATTAAAACTTAATCCAGTTCAGTGCCTTGTGTCACATAGCCCGGTTAGGGTGAAAGTTTTTGTTTGACCGGGTGCACTCGCAGGAGTAAAGATGAAAGCGACCGATGCAGAATTGGTCGCTTTTTTTGTTCCACGAAGAGGGTCGTAGATGATGAAGAGACAGAAGCGGGACCGTCTGGAAAGAGCTCGTGCTCGTGGTTATCAGGCTGGCGTGGTCGGCAAACAGAAAGAAGCGTGTCCGTATCAATGCTTGGATGCCCGTGGGCATTGGCTTGGTGGTTGGCGTGACGCCATGGAAGGGCGGGGCTCAGGCCTCTTCATGAAGTAGCAGGTACTTCATCACTCATTACAAAAGGAAAGGGGCCGTTGTGGCCCCTTTGCGTTAATGCTGTTTTACCACTAATCAGACAGATCAGAATGCGGTGGTATCTTTGAACAGGCCCACTTTCAGGTCGGTGGCGCTGTAAATCGGACGGCCGTCAACTTCGACCACACCATCAGCAATCCCCATCACCAGCTTGCGGTTGATGACGCGCTTGAAGGTGATCTTGTAGGTCACTTTCTTGGCAGTCGGCAGGATCTGGCCGGTGAACTTCACTTCACCCACGCCCAGCGCACGACCCTTGCCGGGGCCGCCTTTCCAGCCCAGGAAGAAACCAACCAGCTGCCACATGGCGTCCAGACCGAGACAGCCAGGCATCACAGGATCACCCGGGAAGTGGCAATCGAAGAACCAGAGATCCGGAGTAATGTCGAGCTCAGCCAGGATCTCGCCCTTGCCGTGCTCGCCGCCGTTGTCATTGATCTTGACGATGCGGTCCATCATCAACATGTTGGGGGCAGGCAGCTGACTGTTACCCTCACCAAACAGTTCGCCACGGCTGCAAGCCAGCAGCTCTTCACGGGTAAAAGAGTTCTTGCCCTGTTCGCACAGGGAAAGGCGGGCTTCCATGGTGGTATTGTCTACGGTCACGCGGTATTTCCTTCAAATGGGTCAAAGCCGGGCCAATTTAGCTTACAGTTGTTCGCTAAACAACTCCGATCACTTCATCAGCGGCCAAACAGGCGCCCCAACAGGGCTCGCAGCAGTCCGACTTTGGCGGTTGAGCCGTTCAACTCGTCCAACCGATCCTGAATACGGCCAAACAGGGTATCGGGCATATCAGGCTCACCGGCCACGCAGCCGGTCAGCAACTCGATGGCCTCTTCCACATGATCCACCGGGTGGATGTGGAACTGGCCTGCGGCAACAGCCTCAATCACTTCGTCAGAAAGATTGAGCTGCTGGATGTTGGTCCCCGGCAGAATGATCCCTTGCTTGCCGGTGATGCCGTGGATTTTACACACCCGGAAGAAGCCTTCAATCTTCTCGTTGACGCCACCCACCGCCTGCACATTGCCAAATTGATCGACCGCACCGGTCACCGCAAAGTGCTGATAGATGGGCTGGCGGGCGAGGGCAGAGAGCAGGGCACACAGGCCCGTCAGGGAGGCGCTATCACCATCAATTTCGTGGTAAGACTGCTCGAACACCAGATTGGCTGACAGGGGGGAGGGGTTCTCTGCGCCAAATTTGTTGGAGAGATAGCCGTGGATGATCATCATCGCCTTGGCGTGGATATGACCGGCCAGCTCCGCTTTGCGCTCGATATCTGCCACATCGCCATCGCCGAGGTGGACGGTTGCGGTGAGGCGCACCGGTTCACCGAAGTCATAAGGGTGACCGGAGACCTGAATGACCGACAGGCCGTTGATCTGGCCGATCTCTTCGCCATCGGTTTGCAGCAGGATCTGGCCGTCGATGACGCCCTGATCGGACTGCTCAACCAGATAATTGAGGCGGTAATCCTGCTCCTCCAGCGCGCCGCGAATATGCTCGTCGGTCACCACCTCGGATCCCAGCTCCCGGGCCAGACTGTCAGACATCCGCATGATGGCGGCCAGCTGCACTTCGGAGAGCGACAGCCACTCCTGATGGTCACACAGGCGGCTGGCATGACGACAAAGGGCGGCGAGGGCGGCAGGCGTGAAGTCCAGCAGGTTCCAGCGCTGGCGAACCCAGGCCAGATACTGCAAAAACTCCTGCAGATCCTCTTCAATATTCACTTCTGCGACCAGATCGGCGCGCAGGAAGATACGCTCGGACATATCCCGATCCAGCATCTGGAACTCTGCCACGTCGAGTCGGTCACCCACCAGGATCAGCTTGAGCTTGATGGGGGTCGCTTCAGGCGCGAAGAAGGGGGTCAGGGTTTTTCCTTCCTGATAGGCGTTCCAGTCCAGTTCGCCTTTTTGCATGGCATTTTTCAGCTTGAACCAGAGGTGCGGCTGATCCAGCAGCTCGTCCAGTTGCAAAATGAGGTAGCCGCCGTTGGCTTCGCGCAGCAAGCCAGGCTCCAACAGGTGCTGGTTGGCATAGACAGAGCCTTGTTCGGTCTGGTAGTTGATGGAACCAAAAAGGGTATCCCAGTTGAGATCGCGGCCATAAATCACCGGCGCTTCCTGCGCTTCGTGATGGATCAGCAGGTTGATCAGTACGGGGTGCTGGAACTCCAGCCCCAATGCCACGTGAGCCGCCAGATCGGAGAGAAAATCATCGATCTTCGGATCATTGTTCTGCTTGCGCATGATCCGGGTCACGATGCGCTCAGCGTCGAGATGGTGGCTCAAGAGCTTGAGCAGTTCACCAACCATTTCACAGAATTCAACGCCGGTGCCAGGTTGCAGTCGCAGCCAGATAGGCTTGAAAGGGTTGTTCAGATTCTCGGTATAGCAGAGATCAAACAGGTCACCATCCTTGCCATTGGAGTCGGCAATCAGTGTCTGGCAAACGCCTTCATAATCTGCGCCGGGGAACCCGTTGAGCAGCATGACCGGACAGTCACCATCAAAACTGGCGAGACGCTTGATGCCGGAAATGGCTCTGGGCTGCAGCGCAGCAAAGGGGATGGGGTCAAGCTCACTGAGCTTGGGGAACTGTTCAATCGCAAAAGCGGGTTTTAATTGTTCTGATGTTAATTCAGCCACTTAAGACATCCGGTCGAAGATAGGATCAATTGTTGCCATTATACACAGTTCAATAAGTGGTGACAGGAAACAAGATATTCAATTTAACATAATATACATTATGCGCAGTCGGAACAG
>NZ_CDBR01000087.1 GCF_000819685.1 Aeromonas allosaccharophila
GGCTAGGAGGAAGATTGGTAAAGAATGAGAGCATCTGATCCCGCTTCAACTGTCGCTTGAGGACCGTCTTGCCATGTTGATCAACGCCATGTAATTGGAAGAGATGTTTTGCCAGATCAATGCCGATAGTCGTAGCCTTCATGGTGGTCGCCTCTCTCATCAGTGGGAACTTACATTCGCCACTTTGGCACTCAGATGCCGTTTTGGGGAGGGGCGACCATCCCATTAGCTATAGTCCGGTGCGCACAACGGCACATTCATCAACTCGAACAGGGAGTCGAGTAGTCCCTGAGTGGCCCGCAGAGTGAGATTGAAAATCCCCTTGAGCATCAGGAAGGTACAGATGGTCTGGTCAGTGTAAAGCTGGCTGCGCCCCCGCCGCCCATGATGGTCGTGGTGAAACCAGTTGCTCATAGCCTCGGCATCAACCCAGAAGGTGAGTGAACCACGGTTAATCAATGATTTGTTGTATTGAGGCCAGTTGGTGATGGGGTGAAGCGACGTGCCCATGATGCAGACTTGAAGGGGATGGTGGTGATCAGATCACCAAGTCCTCAGTTAGTTCCATTCAAGCTGCATCGATTTGGGCAACAACGCCCCTGAAGACCAGTGGCACGGTTTACAGGTCTTTGCCATCGATGGGGCCCTGTTCCGAACCCAGGATATGCCTGAACTCAGAGCGCATTTCGGCTCGGGTAACACCTCAACCAACCGGCAGACACCCTACCCGATGCTGCGGTTGGTCACGCTGATGAATGTCCGCTCGCATGTCATTGCCAACGCGGCCATCAGCCCGTACCGCAAAGGGGAGATCCCCCTGGCCAGCGAGTTCATTAACTCATTGCCGGACAAGTCAGTGACCCTGCTGGATAAAGGCTTCTTCGGTGCCGACCTGTTGCTGCGAATTCAGGCCGAAGACAGCGACCGTCACTGGCTCATCCCTGAACGCAAGGGGCTGGTATATACGGAACTTGAGCGCTATGGCGACGGTGACCGTCTGTTGCAAATGACGGTCTCGCCTCAGGCTCGCAAGAAAAACCCCGAGTTACCGACGCACTGGCAAGTTCGCGCAGTGACCTATGAGGTGGCAGGCAAGGAGAAAACGGTCTTTACCTCCCTGCCCGTGGTGAGGTTCAGCGCAGCTCAGGTGGCGACCCTGTACCACGAGCGCTGGGAAATCGAGCTGGGATACCGGGATATCAAAAGCGCGATGCAGCACAACGCCATCACGCTGAGAAGCAAGAAAGTGGACTTGGTTTATCAGGATCTGTGGGGATTGCTGCTTGGATACAATCTGGTCAGGCGAGAGGCGAGCCAGGCCGCCGTAGCTCATCAGCGAGCGCCCAATGAGGTGAGCTTCAAGTTTGCCTGTCAGTTCATCGCGAACCAGATGGCAGTGATGGCGGGCGCGTTATCGCCAGCCCATACCCCACGGAGGTTGGCGGAGTTGCGGGGCTGCATAGGCGTCATGTTCATAGAAAAACGCCCCAGGCCATCGAGACCCAGGGCGGTGAAGATATCAAAGACCCGTTTTCCGGTAAATCGCAATGCGGCTCCGCTTAAGTGAACAGCATTGCGCTCGATGAGCGTGGCTTTTGCATTCAGAAAGGCCGGATAAATCAGGCTTTCCACGCTTTCCAGGTGTTGATCAGACCGTTGGTGGAGCAGTCGTGGCTGGTGACAGCCGCATCGGTATTGAGCTCCGGCAGGATTTTGTTGGCCAGCTGTTTGCCCAGCTCCACGCCCCACTGGTCGAAGCTGAAGATGTTCCAGATTGCGCCCTGTACGAAGATCTTGTGCTCGTACATGGCGATCAGGGCACCCAGGGTTTTCGGGGTCAGGCTCTTGAACAGGATGGAGTTGGTCGGGCGGTTGCCTTCGAACACCTTGAACGGTACCAGATCCTTGACCTGCTCCAGGGTTTTGCCAGCAGCCAGGAACTCGGCTTCGACCTGTTCCTTGCTCTTGCCGAAGGCCAGTGCCTCGGTCTGGGCGAAGAAGTTGGCCAGCAGTTTCGGGTGGTGGTCACCGATCGGGTTGTGGCTGATGGCCGGCGCCAGGAAGTCACAGGGGATCAGCTTGGTGCCTTGGTGGATCAGCTGGTAGAAGGCGTGCTGGCCGTTGGTGCCCGGCTCACCCCAGATGATGGGGCCAGTCTGGTAGTCAACCGGCTTGCCGTTGCGATCCACGTATTTGCCGTTGGATTCCATGTTGCCCTGCTGGAAGTAGGCAGGGAAGCGGTGCATGTACTGATCGTACGGCAGAATGGCTTCGGACTCGGCACCGTAGAAGTTGTTGTACCACAGGCCAATCAGCGCCAGCAGCACCGGCACGTTCTGCTCATAGGAGGCAGTGGCGAAGTGCATGTCCATCTCGAAGGCGCCTTGCAGCAGGGCTTCGAAGTTGTCGAAACCGACGGACAGGGCGATAGGCATGCCGATGGCAGACCAGGAGGAGTAGCGGCCGCCAACCCAGTCCCAGAACTCGAACATGTTGTTGGTGTCGATACCGAACTCGGCCACGGCCTTGCCGTTGGTAGAGAGCGCGGCGAAGTGCTTGGCAACGTGGGCCTTGTCACCGGCGATGTTGATGAACCAGTCGCGGGCGGTCAGGGCGTTGGTCATGGTCTCCTGAGTGGTGAAGGTCTTGGAGGCCACCAGGAACAGGGTGGTTTCCGGATCGATCTTCTTCAGGGTCTCGGCGATGTGGGTGCCATCGACGTTGGAGACGAAGTGCATCTGCAGGTGGTTTTTGTAGGGACGCAGTGCCTCGGTGATCATCACCGGGCCGAGATCAGAGCCACCGATACCGATGTTGACCACGTGCTGGATCGCCTTGCCGGTGTAGCCTTTCCACTCGCCGGAGATGATCTTCTCGCAGAAGCCTTTCATCTTGGCCAGTACGGCGTTCACTTCCGGCATCACATCCTTGCCGTCGCATTCGATGGGGCGGTCGGAGCGGTTGCGCAGGGCCACGTGCAGTACCGAGCGGCCTTCGGTCATGTTGATCTTGTCGCCATTGAACATGGCATCGATCGCGCTGCGAAGATCGGTCTCTTTGGCCAGATCAACCAGCAACTTGAGGGTTTCTTCGGTGATCAGGTTCTTTGAGTAATCAACCAGGATGTCGCCGCCGAAGGTGAGGGAAAACTTGTCAAAGCGCTTCGGGTCCTGCGCGAACAGATCCTTGAGTCGGGTCTCTTTGTTTGCTGCAAAGTGGGCTTCCAGTGCCTGCCAGGCCTGGGTTTGGGTTGGATTGATATTTTTCATAGGATTCCTGAAATGCCAAGTTGTGTTTGAACCTTGCAGGCAAGGTCCCGCCAAACCTTATTATCCGAGCATTATAGCGAGCCGATCGGGCGGCCCGTGTAACAGATTTTTACCGATTGTCTTTTACCGCAATGGGTCACTGTCGGGAGCATACAACCAGAACATTGGGATTATGTGTCACGAAAGCAAGGCGGATCTTGCGCTTGCTCATGATTGGGGCCACCCCGATGGCCTGAAATTGTTTTCATCCGGTTGGCGTGGTTATGCATCGAAACGGCCATGGGCTGGGGCCAGAAACGACAATGCCAGCCCGAGGGCTGGCATTGTGGGTTGTTGCAGAACCGCGATCACGCCTGCGGTTTTTGCATGTGCATCACCATCTGCGGGAAGGGGATCTCGACGCCTTCGGCATCAAAGGTCAGTTTTACCTTCTCGTGGAAGTCGAACCAGACACCCCAGTAATCGGCGGTTTTCACCCAGGGGCGCACCACGATATTGACCGAGGAGTCTGCCAGCGCGGCGACGGCGATGGTGGCTGCCGGATCTTTGAGGATGCGCGGTTCTTCATTCACCAGACGCTCGAGGATCTGCTTGGCCTTGCGCAGGTCAGAGCCGTAGCCGATGCCGAAGGTCATGTCGACGCGACGGGTATCCATGCGCGAGTAGTTGACGATGGTGCCGTTGAGAATGGCGGAGTTTGGCACTACCACCATCTTGTTGTCACCGGAGGTGAGGGTGGTGGTAAAGAGCTGAACGGACTGTACTACACCGTTGGTGCCCGCTACTTCGATAAACTCGCCTGCCTTGATGGGGCGGAAGATGATCAGCAGGAAACCGGCTGCGAAGTTGGAGAGCGAGCCCTGCAGCGCCAGACCGATGGCCAGACCGGCGGCACCGATAATGGCGACGAAGGAGGCGGTCTGCACGCCAACACGGCCCAGCGCGGCGATCACCACGAATACCAGGATGGCGTACTTGAGGATGCTGCCGACGAAGTGAGTGACGGTGGTGTCCAGCTTGCGGGCCTGCATCACCTTGACCACGCCACCGCTGAGGAGGTTGGCGGCGATATAACCGACCAGCAGGGTCAGCAGGGCGGCGGCGATATTGACGCCGTATTCGATCAGCAGTCCCTGATTATTGACCAGCCAGGTCTGCGCTTCGGTAATGATTTCGGGTTCCATAGGATGTCCTGTCAGGTTCTAAAAGGTTTATGGTGGATGAATCTAACACCGCAGCGCGACAGTCCGGGTCGCATATGGTACTTCTTTTCTGCCATAAAAAACTGACACAAAAAAGAAGGGAGGCCAAGGCCTCCCTTCTTTTTGCTGAATGACGCGAAAAAAACATCAGCTCTGCAGCAGCTGGCTGCGGATAAATTGCCACTGATCTTCAAAACCGGCGGTCGGCTTGAGCTTGAACTCGGAGCGCACAAACTGACTGATGCGACCTTCGGTGTAGGCCAGCAGCAGATTGGCCAGCATGGTCTCGTCGAGCTGGAAGCCCTGACCCTCGCGCAGCCGCTTCTCGCGCAGCACCTGCTTGATCTGGGTCTCCAGCTTGTCGAACAGGATGCTGATGCGATCCCGCAGCCGATCGTGTTCACCCAGCAGGGCGTCGCCGTTGAGGATGCGGGTGATGCCGGGATTGCGCTCGGCAAACACCAGCAGCAGCTGAAGGATGTGGTGGCAGCGCGCCATGGTGTCCTTCTCTTCCGCCATGATCAGATTGACCCGTGACAGCAGGGAATCCTCGATAAAGTCGATCAGCCCCTCGAACATCCGCGCCTTGCTGGGAAAATGTCGATAGAGGGCTGCTTCAGAGACGCCGACCTCGGCCGCCAGACGGGCCGTGGTGATGCGCTGACCCGGACTGGTTTCCAGCATATGGGCGAGCGCTTGCAGGATCTGATCGCGCCGACTCTGTTTCTGATTACTGCTTGCCATGGATTCCCCTAAAAAAACAATGGCTTGATTCTATTATTAAGCACCGCCCATCGGGCTGGTGTGGCCTGTTATTGGCGACCAGAAGAACCAAAACCGCCTTCACCCCGTTCGCTCTGATTGAACTCATCGACCAGTTGGAAGCTGGCCTGAACCACCGGCATGATCACCAGCTGGGCGATACGCTCGCCGGGTTGCATGGTGAACTCATCTTTGCCGCGGTTCCAGACCGAGACCATCAGCTGACCCTGGTAATCGGAATCGATCAGACCGACCAGGTTGCCCAGCACGATGCCGTGCTTATGGCCGAGGCCGGAGCGGGGCAGGATGGTGGCACACAGAGCCGGATCCTGGATGTGAATGGCCAGACCGGTCGGCACCAGGGTGGTATCACCCGGGGCTAGGGTGATTGGCGCATCCAGCAGTGCGCGCAGATCCATACCGGCAGAGCCCGGTGTGGCGTAGGCGGGCAGCGGGTACTCGGTACCGATACGGGCATCCAGAATCTTCAGTTCAATTTGTGTTGTCATGAATCGCTTGTTCAGTTGGATCTTGTGTTGGCACCCCTCTTGGCAAGGCGGGGCGCCGTGAGTCTTGCGCTATCGGGACGCTCAGCGCCGGTAGTGGCGCGCAATCAGGGCGATCAGGTGACGGGCCAGCGTCAGCTTGTCGGCCAGCGGCAGCGGGGCCTGACCCCCTTGCCAGAACACGGTCAGGGCGTTGTCATCGGCGTTGAAGCCCTGCCCCTCGCGGGACACATCGTTGGCGGCGATCATGTCCAGCCGCTTACGCTGCAACTTGTCGAGGGCGTATTGTTCCACATCCACGGTTTCGGCGGCAAATCCGACGGTGAAGGGTTTGTCTGAAAGGGCGCCGACGGCCGCGATGATGTCGGGATTTTTCACCAGCTTCACCACCATCTGGTCGTTATCGCCGGTCTTCTTGATCTTCTGGCTGGCCACCTGCTCGGGGCGATAGTCGGCCACCGCCGCACAGCCGATGAAGAGGTCGCACTCGCCGACCCAGCTCATCACCGCCTGATGCATCTGCTCGGCGCTCTCCACATCGACACGGGTCACGCCAGTAGGTGTAGCCAGCGTCACCGGCCCGCTCACCAGCGTCACCTCTGCGCCTGCTTCACGGGCAGCACGAGCGATGGCGTAGCCCATCTTGCCGGAGCTGTGATTGCTGATGTAGCGCACCGGATCCAGCGCCTCGCGGGTTGGCCCTGCGGTCAGCAGCAGCTTGACGCCTGCCAGCAAGGGCTCGGCGGCCAGTTGCTGACAGCAGCGATCCACCAGTTCGAGGGGATCCAGCATCCGGCCCGGGCCCACATCGCCACAGGCCTGGCTGCCGGCATCCGGCCCCCACAGCAGAATGCCGCGGCTGGCCAGGGTCTTGAGGTTGGCCTGGGTCGCAGCGTTGAGATACATCTGCTGATTCATGGCAGGTGCCAGCGCGATGGGCGCCGGAGTTGCCAGACAGAGGGTGGTCAGCAGCTCGTCGGCCATGCCGGCGGCCATCCGTGCCATCAGGTTGGCGCTGGCAGGGGCGATCAGTACCAGATCGGCCCACTTGGCCAGCTCGATATGGCCCATACCCGCTTCGGCAGAGGGATCCAGCAGGCTGTAGGCCACCGGATGACCGGAGACCGCCTGCAGGGTCAGCGGGGTGATGAACTCCTTGGCGGAGCGGGTCATCACCACCCGCACTTCGGCGCCCTGATCTTTCAGGCGGCGTACCAGCTCGGCACTCTTGTAGGCGGCGATTCCGCCACTGACACCCAACAGGATGCGTTTATCGGCCAATCTCATCTGCTGTTTCTCTATCCGGCTCATTCTGACTGGTCGGCTAAGATACCACAGGCAATGGATGACGACAGGGGTTGGCATCAAGGGGTGTGGTCGGGTGCGCGCAATTTTTTGCTATGTTTTTTCTCAACAGGGATGAGGGAGAGACAAATGAGCATCAAAGAGTGGCCGGAAGATGAACGACCCAGAGAGAAGTTGTTGCGTCAGGGCCCAACTGCGCTCTCCGATGCCGAGCTGCTCGCCATTTTTTTGCGCACCGGCGTCAATGGTTTAAGTGCTGTCGACCTATCACGCAAGCTGTTGAATCAATTCGGCTCTTTACGCAGCTTGCTGGGGGCGGATCAGCAGGCATTTTGCGAGGCGCACGGCCTTGGTCCGGCCAAATATGCCCAGTTGCAAGCGGTGCTGGAGATGGCCAGACGCCATCTGGCCGAGCAGCTGCAACGGGGTGATGCGCTCACCTCACCCCAGCTGACCCGGGACTATCTGCAGGCTCAGCTGCGGGATCGGCCGAGGGAGGTGTTTGCCCTGCTGTTGCTCGATAATCAGCACAGAGTCATTCAATTTGTTGAGCTTTTTTTCGGCACCATCGATTCGGCGAGCGTCTGGCCAAGAGAAATCGTGCAGATCGCGCTCAAACATAATGCAGCCGCTGTGATTCTGGCGCATAATCACCCGTCCGGCGTCGCCGAGCCCAGTAGGGCCGACCGCCAGATCACGGATCGGATCACGGCCGCCTTGGCCCTGATCGATATCAGAGTGCTGGATCACTTGGTGATCGGTGACGGCATCACGGTTTCTTTTGCCGAGCGCGGTTGGTTATGACTGTGCTCTGGCACCGTATTAGTTGATCTTTGATCACGGATGCTGTATAAAATGCCGCCTTCTGTTTGCCCCGCAATCGAAGGCCAGCGGGGCAGATATTTGCTCGAGCAATGAAGTAAGATTTGGAGAGACTGACATGTCTAGAGTATGCCAAGTAACCGGCAAGCGCCCGGCAGTTGGTAACAACCGTTCGCACGCTAACAACGCCACCAAGCGTCGTTTCCTGCCGAACCTGCACACTCACCGTTTCTGGGTTGAGAGTGAAAAACGCTTCGTAAGCCTGCGCGTATCCGCAAAAGGCATGCGTATCATCGACAAGCGTGGCGTTGAAGTGGTTCTGGCTGAACTGCGCGCCAGCGGTGTTAAGGTATAAGGAATTAGATCATGGCTAAAGGTATTCGCGAGAAAATTCGCCTGAACTCCAGCGCCGGTACTGGTCACTTCTATACCACTACCAAAAACAAGCGCACCATGCCCGAAAAAATGGAGATCAAAAAGTTTGATCCCGTTGTTCGTCAGCATGTGATCTACAAGGAAGGCAAAATCAAGTAATTACTTGATGCTGCATTCCCAAAAACCCGGCTTCGTGCCGGGTTTTTTTATGCGCCGAATTCAGTACACTGCCGGTTCAAAGGGAGGCTTGCCATGTTCAAATTGAGCCGCAAAGGCTGGAATAACGTGATCATCGTAGCGGTGCTGATCGTGATCACCCTGTTGCATCGTATGGAGACTGCCCAGCAGGAGAACAGCGCCAAGCGGGCTCGCCCCTTGCTGCCGGATGCGGCTGTGGTACTCACCTGGCAGGCGCCGAGCTGGCAGATTGAGCGGATCGGTCAGGGCTGGCGCAGCGTGCCGGATCTGGGGCTCGACACGGCGCAGCTGGATGCCCGTCTGGCGCGCTGGCAGGGCTGGTTGCTGCCCCCCGGCGAGGCGGTGCGTGGCACCCCGGTGGCCATCAAGGTGTGGATTGCCGGCCAGAGCGATCCGGTCGAGATCGGCCTCTATCAGAACAGCGGCCAATATGGTGCCCAGCTGCCGTCCGGTCTCTGGCTCGCCCTCACTGCCGAGCAGTATCGCGATCTGCTGCGACCAGCCCCCTGAGTTCCTTTTCCTTGCGAGGTGCCCATGCCTGAATTGCCAGAAGTTGAAGTCAGCCGTCAGGGGATCTCCCCCTGGCTCACCGGTATCAAGGTGACGCGCGTGGTGGTGCGGGATGGCCGCCTGCGCTGGCCGATCCCCGGTGAAATTCAGGAGTTGGTGGACCTCACCATCCATCGGGTGCGTCGCCGTGCCAAATACCTGTTGCTGGAGACCGATTTCGGCACCGCCATCCTCCATCTGGGGATGTCCGGCAGCCTGCGGGTGCTGGATATCGGCACGCCGGCCGAGAAGCACGACCACGTTGATATCGAGCTGGAGAATGGCAAGTTGCTGCGGCTCAACGATCCGCGCCGCTTCGGCGCCCTGCTGTGGACCCGTGAACCGGCCGAAGCCCATGCGCTGCTCGCCAAGCTGGGGCCAGAGCCGCTCACCGATGCCTTCAATGCCGATTACCTGCAGGGGCGTGCCAAGGGGCGCAGCACCGCCATCAAGCAGTTCCTGATGGACAATCAGGTGGTGGTCGGGGTGGGCAACATCTACGCCAACGAGGCGCTCTATGCCGCCGGCATTCACCCCAAACGGGCGGCGGGCAATATCAGCGGCGAGCGGCTGGGTACTCTGGTGGCCGAGATCAAGCGGGTACTGGCAGAGGCTATTCGCCAGGGCGGCACCACCCTCAAGGATTTCACCAGTGCCGATGGCAAGCCGGGCTATTTTGTGCAGCAGTTGCAGGTCTACGGCCGGGGCGGCCAGCCCTGTTTCCACTGTCACACCCTGCTGAGCGAGATCAGAATTGGGCAGCGAACCACGGTTTTTTGCAGCCATTGCCAGCGCTGAGCGCACTTTTTGCCCCGATCCGGGGGAAGTTGTAACAGCGTATTTCCACGCTGTTGAAGATTTGCGCAGCGGTCACTAGTATCTCGTCCGTTCAGGCGGTTTGAGAACTAAAAATGACTGTTAAATCAATAAGCTGGGAGTATTTGTCCCGGCAGGAGCGCTATTGCGCCAAAAAAATGGCCCGCTTCCTCTATCCGGAGGGGTGTGAGCGCAAGACCTTCAACCGTGGCAAGTTCGTGTTGCGCAGCCTGCTCTACCGCAAGCAGCTGACGCGGGTCTTCGCGCTGTTCCAGACCGGACCGCTCAAGGCACTGCCAGTGGTCTATCCCGAGCTGCTCGACAAGCCGATGCGCCCCTATCGCTTTGCTAAATCAAATGCTACTCAACGTGTAGACATGTTAGTCCGACATTATCAATTGTTGCAGGCCTGCTACCTTGACTTGGTAACTCCTCTTTATTTAGAGGAAGGTGTCGAGCTGGGGCGATATCCTCAGAGTAATTGCCGGATCCAGTTGCGCTACGATAGTACCTTCCGCCGCGAGGCCGAGCTGGCGCTCTCCATCGTCAACCCCGAAGGGCAGCGCCTCTACAGTTGTGCCTTCTCGCTGGCGGGTAGTGAGGAGCGCTTGATGCTGATGATCGGCTCCATGCAGGGGCCGGAGCCAGCGGTCGACAATGCCCAGGCGCGGGTGCGTGATCTGACCAAAGAGGGGCACGGCCTGCGGCCCAAATCCCTGCTGGTACAACTGGTGCTGCAACTGGCTCAGACCATGGGCGCGACAGAGGTGCTGGCGGTGCGCAAGCGGGCCCACGTGTTTCAGGCCAAGCGCTACAGCAGCAAGCAGAAAGCCAATTTGCAGGCCGATTATGACGAGCTGTGGCAGGAGTTCGACGCCCGGGATGTGGACGCCAACTTCGTCGCCCTGCAAGCCCAGCCGCGCAAGCCGCTGGAGGAGATCGCCTCCAAGAAGCGGGCCATGTACCGGCGCCGCTACGAGTGGCTCGATCTGCTGGTG
This sequence comes from Aeromonas allosaccharophila, assembly GCF_000819685.1. Lineage (GTDB taxonomy): Bacteria > Pseudomonadota > Gammaproteobacteria > Enterobacterales > Aeromonadaceae > Aeromonas > Aeromonas allosaccharophila. The sequence continues at coordinate 10,803 of NZ_CDBR01000087.1, forward strand.
CAGGGGATGAGCGAGCAGTTTGCCCGTCAGTAACCGGCAAGCAGGCTGACGTCGCCATAATGCGATAGAGACAACAAGGGCTACCCGCGGGTAGCCCTTGTTCGTTGTTGCCGTCGGGAATGGCGAGTGTAGAAGGGGATCACCCTTTCTGTTTGGCGGCGATGGCTTGGGCCACCACGGGGTCGACAAACTGGCGGATGTCGCCACCGTGCAGCGCCACCTCTTTCACCAGAGTGGAGGAGATAAAGGAGTTCTCCTCCGCCGGGGTGAGGAAGACACTCTCCAGCTCCGGCATCAGGCGGCGGTTCATGTTGGCCAGCTGAAACTCGTACTCGAAGTCGGAGACGGCGCGCAGGCCGCGGATCAGCACGTTGGCCTGATGCTCTTTGGCGAAATCGACCAGCAGGCCGGAGAAGCCCACCACCTTGACGTTGGGAAGCTGGCTGGTCACTTGCTGGACAAGCTGGACACGTTCTGCCAGATCGAACAGCGGGCGCTTGCTCGGGCTGTTGGCGACCCCGACCACCACCTCGTCAAACAGCTTGGCGGCCCGGCCGATCAGATCGGCGTGGCCATTGGTAACGGGATCAAAAGTCCCGGGATAAATTACCCTGGTAGTCATCTTTGCGGTCCTGCAACCTGGAAATTTGGTCGCATTATAAGGTCGTCGCTTGAGAATAGCAGTGCATCAGGCAAGAATACGCCATCGCGCATCAAGCCTCCTTGCATTGGTGACAGGGAGCAAAGGGATTTTTTATGAAACGTATTCTGGTCGTTCGCAATGACAAGATTGGTGACTTCATGCTGGCGTGGCCGAGTTTCGCCATGCTCAAAGGCTCCATGGAGTGTCATGTGACTGCCCTGGTTCCGGCCTACACGGCGCCGCTGGCCCGGCTCTGCCCCTGGATTGACGAGGTGATCATCGATCCGGGCGTGCGGGCCGACAAGGAGCAACAGCGAGCGCTGCTGGCGCGGATCAAGGCGGCGGCGTTCGACGCGTCCATCTGCCTCTTCTCCAACTCCCGCAACGCCATGCTGGTGTGGAAGGCACACATCCCTTACCGGCTGGCCCCGGCGACCAAGCTGGCGCAGGTGCTCTACAACCAGCGACTGGTGCAGCGCCGCTCCCGCTCCCAGAAGCCGGAGTCCGAGTACAACCTGGAGCTGATCCGCCGCTTCCTGGCCGATCAGCAGGTCGCCGTGGTGGAGCCCAAGACCCCCTTCCTGCGGTTCGATGAGGAGACCCTGCGGCAGGTGCGCGAGCAGCTGGCGCTCAAGCTCAAGCTCGATGCCAGTCGCCCCTGGCTGATGGTGCATGCCGGTAGCGGTGGTTCGGCCAACAACCTCTCCATCGAGCAGTATGCCCGCATCATCATCAAGCTCAATCAGGCCTGCCCCGAGCTGCAGTGCGTGCTGACCGCAGGCCCGGGTGAGGAGAAGATGGCCGAACAGCTGGCGGCCGAGCTGCTGGCCCACGGCGGTAACGGCTGGATCTACCGCTCCAGCGATGGCCTGCCGATGTTCTGTCAGGTGCTGGCCAACGCCGCCCTGTTCGTGGCGGGCAGTACCGGGCCGCTCCATATCGCCGGTGCGCTCGATGTGCCGACCATCGGCTTCTTCCCGATGCGCCGCTCCGCTACCCCGCTGCGCTGGAAGCCCCTCAACAGCGAAGGGCGTCACCTCGCCTTCAGCCCGCCGGAGGATAGCGACCATCCTGAGGATATGAGCCAGCTCGATCCCAAGACCATGGTGCCGGTGATGGCCCGCTGGGCGGCGCCGTTCTGGCGCAAGTAAGGTATGCAGCAATGCAAACAGGGCCCCGCGGGGCCCTGTTTCGTATGACGGTTATTCCGGCTGCTGCGGTTGCTGGCGCACCCAGAGGTCGGCGTATTTGACGAAGGTGGAGTGGGCGGAGAGGATCGCCAGCAGCAGCCCCTGCTTGCCATCGAGGAAGCCCGCTTTGAGCAGGTACATCTTGAGGAAGCAGCCGACAGCGTGGATCAGCCCCTGACTGAGGGAGCCCTTCTTGCCGCGAGCGGTGCGTTGATCGGCCCAGGCGCGGGCATAACCGGCGGATTTCACCAGATAGTGCTCCAGATCCCGATAGGTGAAGTGGAGCAGGTCGCCATGAATATTGACGATCTTCATGTTGGCGCGCACTTCCACCTTCTCGTGCACCAGCGCCTCGTTGTAGCTGGTGAGCGCCTTGGGATAGAGGCGCAGCACCCGATCCGGATACCAGCCGCTGTGGCGGATAAAGCGGCCAAACACCCAGGAGAGGCGCGGGATCGAGTAGATGGTATCGCTGGCCGGATTGGCCATCACGTTGGCGATGGCGGTTTTCAGCTCAGGGGTGAGCCGCTCGTCGGCATCCAGCCACAGCACCCAGTCGGATTGCACATGGGACTGGGCCAGTCGGCGCTGTTTGCCAAAGCCCGGCCACTTGGCGTTGACGAAGAAGCGGGCGCCAAATTCGGCGGCAATGGCCGGGGTCTCGTCCTGACTGCCGGAGTCCAGAATGACGATCTCGTCCACCAGCCCGTCGAGGGAGGCGAGGCACTTGCGCAGGTTGTCGGCTTCATTCTTGACGATCAGAACGGCAGCCAGAGTCGGTTTTTTCACGAATGTGGGCTCACGGTTATTGCCCGGCTGGCGGGTCGAATGCGTATTGATGGGCCATTCTAACGGAAAAACGGTTCAAAGAGAGAGCCGCCATTGCCCGTTTCTGCCAGCTGTTTAACTGCCCGGCTGGCGTTGCGTCTCTTCAGAAGACCTGTGGAAAAATGAGACGGCAGAGGTGCCTGGCAAGGATCTGCTGTTATTTATTCGACCATTGCATGTGGCGCGTAATCTCGCCCAGTTGGAAGAAGAGCGTCACTGGGAAAATGAGACGGCAGAGGCGATTGCCAAGGATCTTCTGTTATTTATCCAGTCATTCTTGGGGCATAATCTCGCCCAGTGATGATTAACAGCCGGGCCAGTCCCGAGAGAAGACGCGTGATGAAAATATTGGTGATCGGCCCCTCCTGGGTCGGCGATATGGTGATGTCCCAGAGCCTCTACAAGGCGATCAAGGCCAACCATCCGGAGTGCGAACTGCACGTGATGGCCCCCGCCTGGTGCTGCGCCCTGCTGGAGCGGATGCCGGAGGTGGACAAGGCGATCACCATGCCCCTTGGCCACGGTGACTTCAAGCTGGTGGCTCGCCGCCGCCTCGGCAAGCAGCTGGCGGCTGAGCAGTACGATCAGGCCATCGTCCAGCCCAACTCCATGAAGTCGGCGCTGATCCCCTGGTTTGCCCGCATTCCGGTGCGTACTGGCTGGAAGGGCGAGAGCCGCTACGGCCTGCTCAACGACCTGCGCAGCAACAAGTCCGCCTTCCCGCTGATGGTGGAGGGCTATCTGGCGCTCGCCTATCCCAAGGAGCAGATGAAGAGCCGGGCCGATATCCCGACCATTCCACATCCGGCGCTCCACGTCGATCTGATCAACCAGAGCAAGGCGCTGGAGCGGCTGGGTCTGGATCGCGCCCGTCCGGTGCTGGTGCTTTGCCCCGGTGCCGAGTTCGGCCCGGCCAAGCGCTGGCCTGAAGGGCACTACGCCGTGGTGGCCCAACAGCATCTGGACGAGGGGTGGCAGGTGTGGATCTTCGGCTCCAACAAGGATGTGCCGGTCGGCAACACCATCCGGGATCGGGTCAATCTGCTGACACGCCCCAACTGCCACGTGCTGGCGGGCAAGACCAGCCTGCACGAGGCGATCGATCTGATGGCGCTGGCCAGCCGGGTCATCTCCAACGACTCCGGCCTGATGCACATCGCCGCCGCCCTCAACCGGCCGCTGGTCGGTGTCTATGGCTCCACCTCGCCGCTCTACACTCCGCCGCTGGCGGATCGGGTCGAGATTGTCCACACCGACATCGAGTGTCGCCCCTGCTTCAAGCGCACCTGCAAGTTCGGCCATCTCAAGTGCCTGATCGACTTGCCGCCGGAGCAGGTGGTCGATGCCTGCAAGAAGCTGGAGCAGAGCCAGTAAGATGCCCTACCGTCTGCTCTACAACCTGCTGATCCATCTGGGATTGCCGCTGGTACTGCTGGCCCTCTACAAGCCGAAGAAGGGCAAGCCCGGCTTTGGCGAGCGCTGGGCCGAGCATCTCGGGCGACTGCCTGCCACTGGCCAGGATGCACCGCTCTGGATCCATGCGGTGAGCGTGGGGGAGACGCTGGCCATAACGCCGCTCATTCGCGCCCTCAAGGCGGAGCGGCCCGATCTGCCGATCCTGCTCACCACTACCACCCGTACCGGCGCCGAGCAGGCCGCCAAGCTGGGTGATCTGGTGGTGCATCGCTACGCGCCGCTCGACTATCCCTGGGCTGTCGCGGCCTTTCTCGACACCTTCAAGCCGCGCGCGCTCTGGGTGATGGAGACCGAGCTGTGGCCGAACTGGCTGGCTGCCTGCGAGGCACGCCACCTGCCGGTGACCATCATCAACGCCCGCCTCTCCGAGCGATCCTGCCAGCGTTATGCCCGCTTCCACGGCGCCTTTGACGCGCTGAGCCGGCCGCTGACCCATCTGCTTTGCCAGCATCAGGATGATGCCGACCGTTTCGCCCGTCTCGGCATCGGCCGCGAGCGGCTGGCGGTGACCGGCTCCATCAAGTTCGATATCCAGTTTGGTGATGAGGCGCAGGCCAAGGGGCGTGCCCTGCGCCAGCAGCTGGGCGCAGATCGGCCGGTCTGGATCGCCGCCAGTACCCATCAGGGTGAGGATGAGCAGGTGCTGGCCGCCTTCGATCTGCTGCTCAAACGTCATCCCGCTGCGCTACTCATTCTGGTACCGCGCCACCCCGAGCGGTTCGATCGGGTGGCCGAGCTGTGTGCCCCTTACGGCTGTGTGCGGCGCACCAGCCATGCTGCGGTTGGAGCGCAGGAGAAGGTCTATCTCGGCGATACCATGGGCGAGCTGCCACTGATGCTGGCGGCGGCCGATGTGGCCTTCGTCGGTGGCAGTCTGGTCAAGGTGGGCGGCCACAACCTGCTGGAGCCAGCGGCGCTCGGCAAGCCCTGCCTGACCGGTTCCGCCTACTTCAACTTCAGCGACATTACCCGCCAGCTGGTGGCTCAGGGGGGCGCTGCCATCGTGGCCGATGCCGCCGAGCTGGGCGAGCGGGTGAGCCAGCTGTTTGCTGACGGGAGCGCCCGCCGCGAGATGGGCGAGCAGGCCCGCGCCGTGGTGCTGCGCAATCAGGGGGCGTTGGCCCGCACTCTATCTCATTGCCTCACCGCGCTGGAGAACGACTGACTCCTGCCCATTAGACAAGATGGCCAGTCATAAAAAAACGGAGCGCGATGCGCTCCGTTTTGTTGTTGGCGGTTGCCGGGATTAGCGAACGATCAGCCCCAGCAGGATGCCCAGCACGCCGAAGTCGGAGTCGCTGAAGGTAGTGTTGGCAAAGCCGAGGTCGCCCAGCACCGGCAGCAGGAACACCGGCAAAATGGTGAGCAGCAGCAGGCCGTTGGCGAAGGAGCCCAGAATGGCACCACGACGGCCACCGGTGGCGTTGCCGAATACCCCGGCAGCGGCGCCGACGAAGAAGTGCGGCACCACGCCCGGGATGATGACGGTCAGCCCCATCACATAGAGCAGTGCCATCCCCACCAGACCGGCGGCAAAGCTCGACAGGAAGCCGATCAGTACGGCGTTGGGGGCGTAGGGGAAGACGATGGGGCAGTCGAGCGCCGGTTTGGCGTTCGGCACCAGCTTGTCGGAGATCCCCTTGAAGGCCGGCACGATCTCGGCGATGACCATCCGTACACCCTGCAGGATGACGTAGACGCCTGCCGCGAAGGTGATGGACTGCATCAGGGAGAACATGAACCAGTGCTTGCCCTTGGCGACGCTGGTGACAAACTCGGGGCCAGCGAAGGCGGCAGTCACCAGGAAGATGATGCCCATGGTGAAGGAGATGGCCACCGGCGTGTCGCGCAGGAACAGCAGGCTCTTGGGCACCTGCACATCTTCACAGCTGTGGGCCTTGTTGCCGAACTTGGCGCCGATCAGGGCGGAGAGCACGTAGGAGCAGGTGGAGAAGTGGCCCAGCGCCACGTCATCGGAACCGGTGATCTGCTTCATGAAGGGGTGGGCGATGGCCGGGAAGAAGACCATGGCAACACCGACTACCAGACTGCCGACCGCGATCAGCGGCACACCGCTCATGCCACCGGCAGATAGGATTACGGCCACCATCATCGACATGAACAGGGTGTGGTGACCGGTCAGGAAGATGAATTTCCACGGGGTCAGACGGGCGATCAGGATATTCACCAGCATGGCGAAGAACATGATCATCGCCATCTCCTTGCCGAACGAGGTCTGGGCGATGGAGACGATGGCTTCGTTGTTGGGCACAACGCCCTTGATGCCGAAGGCGTGCTGGAAGATGACGGCGAAGTCACCCAGCGAGTTGATCACCAGGGTGGCACCGGCCCCCAGAATGACGAAACCCATGATGGTCTTGACCGTGCCCTTGATGCACTCGGTCACCGGTTTCTTCTGGGCAATCAGGCCGATAAGCGCGATCAGGCCGACCAGCACGGCGGGCTCGGACAGCACGTCAAACATCAGAAAATTGAAAAATTCCATGGTCAGCTCCTGGCAATGGAAGATGCGGCCCGCAGGCCGCATGGAGGATTCTTAGAGGGCACCCAGTTCGCGCAGGGCGGTGGAGAGCTGCTCTTTCATCGCGACCTTGTCGACCATGTTGGCGAGGCTCACCAGTCGGCCATTGACGCCCATGGATTGCAGCTGCTCGGCGATGTCGCGGGTGGCGATAAAGATCTCGGCGGTTTCGCTACCGGCGGAGGCCAGATCGCGGTGATCCACTTCGGCGGTGACCGCCAGCTCTTTCAGGATGCTCTTGATGCTCATTTCCATCATCAGGCTGGTGCCCAGACCGTGACCGCATACAACCAGAATTTTCATTGTCTCTTCCTCTGTCAGGTGCGCCGTGGCGCAGATCAGTAGCGCGCCAGAATGCGCAGGATGTCGTCTTTGGTGTCGGCCGCGATGATGGCCGCCACGTCCTCTTCATTCATAAACAGCTCGGCCAGCTGGGCGATGGTCTCCACGTGGGAGTTGCTGTCGCTGGCAGCCAGGGTGATCAGCAGCTGGATCGGGTCGTTGCCCTCGGAGTCGAAGTTGACCCCCTGCTTGATGACGGTCAGCCCCAGACCCAGCCGGTTGACTCCGTCCTCGGGGCGAGCGTGCGGCATCGCCAGACCGGGGCCCAGCACGTAGTAGGGGCCGAGCTCTTCATGAGAGCGAAACAGCGCCGCCACGTAGGAGGGCTCGATGGTGCCATTGGCCAGCAGGGGCGCTGTGGCCAGCTCGATGGCGTGGCGCCAGTCGCGGGCGGCGGGTTCGATGCGGATGACATCCTCGGTCAGCAGTTGAGTCAGCATGGTGGTGATCCGGCTAGTTAAGATGGGGCCAATCTATCGATCTTGCGGTGGTGAAACTGTGAGGCTGATCCCGAAAGTTAGCGCTATCAGATAGCGCTAACATGAAACTGTGATAGCGCTATCACTTCATCCATTAACGGGAGTCATCTTGCCCCCGTGATCCGGGAAAGAGGGTAGAATCGGCCCTGAGCAAATAGTCAGTGCCGCACTTTTGCCTTAAAGTGGGCAGCCGCAAGTCGAGGATGGGATGGATGTCAGAAGCAAAGAAGCGCCGTAGCACGGGTCGGGTGACCCTCAACGATGTGGCCCAGCTGGCCGGCGTGGGAGCCATGACGGTCTCCCGTGCCCTGCGCACGCCGGAGATGGTCTCCGACAAGATGCGCGAACGCATCGACGCCGCGGTGGAAGAGCTCGGCTACATCCCCAACCGGGCGGCCGGGGCGCTGGCCTCTGCCACCTCCCAGACCATCGTAGTGATCGTCCCCAGTCTGGCGGAAGCGGGCTGTGGCGAGATGATCGCTGGCCTGCAACAGACCCTGCTCGACGAGGGTTACCAGATCATGCTGGGGGATGCCCAGCATCTGAAGCAGCAGGAAGAGCGCCTGCTGACCAGCTTTTTGCAGCACAATCCGGCTGCGGTGGTGCTGTTTGGTGGCGATCCCGGCGAGACGATCCGTACCCGCCTGAAAGCCTCCCGCCTGCCGGTGGTGGAAGTGGGCGCCATGGCGCGCAGCCCCATCGACATGAATGTGGGTGTCTCCAACTTCGATGCCGGTTATCAGCTCACTCGCCACCTGATCGAGCGGGGCTACCGCAACATCGGCTTTCTCTGTGCCCGTCAGGAGCAGTGGATGCTGCAACAGCGGATGCAGGGCTGGCAGAAAGCGTTGCTCGACAACTACCTCTCCCCCGATGCCATCATCAACACCTCGGAGCGGCCCAGCTTCAGCACCGGTGCCACCATGCTGGGAGAATTTCTGCTGCGCTGGCCCGAGCTGGACGCGCTGATCTGCGTCAACGACGAACTGGCGGCCGGGGTGCTGTTCGAGTGCCAGCGTCGCCATTTGAATGTGCCGGGCAAACTCGCCATCGCCGGATTTGACGATCTGGATGTGGCGCGTGCCTGTTATCCGACCCTTACCTCGGTCAGGATCCCCTATCGAAAAATGGGGCAGGAGGCCGCCGAGCTGATCCTGCGCCAACTGGCCGGGGAGCCCGTGATGGGCACCGCGCTGGCCCTCGATTTTCAACTGCAAAAGCGCCAAAGCAGCTGATCCCCGTTTCACACGTCATCAAAGAGGCAACCATGTTCAAGGCTCTGTTACTGGAAAACCAAGACGGCAAGACTGTTCCAACCCTGACCCGACTGACCGAGAGCCAGTTGCCGGAAGGTGAGGTGCGGGTTGCGGTCGCCTACAGCTCGATCAACTACAAGGATGGGCTGGCCATCACCGGCAAGGGCAAGATAGTGCGTCAGTGGCCGCTGGTGCCCGGCATCGACTTTGCCGGTACCGTGCTCGAATCTGCCGACAGCCGCTATCAGCCCGGTGATAAGGTGGTGCTGACCGGTTGGGGCGTGGGCGAAGGTCACTGGGGCGGCATGGCCGAACAGGCGCGGGTCAAGGGGGACTGGCTGGTGCCGTTGCCCGCCGGGCTGGATGAGCGGCAGGCCATGTGCATCGGTACCGCCGGTCTCACCGCCATGCTCTGCGTGCTGGCACTGGAAGAGGCGGGTATTAATCCCGCAAGTGGCGAGGTGCTGGTCACCGGTGCGGCAGGCGGCGTGGGCTCCACCTCGGTTGCCCTGCTGGCAGCCCTTGGCTATCAGGTGGCGGCGCTGACCGGTCGTCCGGAAGAGCAGGGCGTCATGCTGACTGCGCTGGGTGCCAGCCGCATCGTGCCGCGCAGCGAACTGCTGGTGCCCGCCAAGCCGCTGGAGAAGCAGCTGTGGGCCGGTGCTATCGACACCGTTGGCAGTCAGGTGTTGGCCAAGTTGCTGGCCCAGATGAACTATGGCGGCGCCGTGGCAGCCTGCGGGCTGGCAGGCGGTTTCGATCTGCCGACCAGCGTGATGCCCTTTATCCTGCGCAATGTGCGACTGCAGGGTGTCGATTCGGTGATGTGCCCATTTGAACGTCGCCAACTGGCGTGGCAGCGACTGGCGCGGGATCTGCCCGCCAGCTTCTTCGAACAGGCGGTTACCGAGATCGGGCTGGAGCAGGTAGTGGAGGCCGCCGAGGCCATCACGCTGGGCCAGATCGCCGGTCGCACCCTGGTCAAACTTTGAACGCTCTCTGACTGGCGAGCCTGACAATTCCGGATAAAATTGGAGTGCGGGTGAACTATCCAAGGAGAGTGAAGATGGGTGGACACAAGCCGGATTACGACTCCTCTGATGATGAGTGGGATCCGGAATCCTGGGAAGAAGAGCTGGATCAGTGGGAAGATGAAAGCTGGCAGGATGATGACCCTTTCGATGACCAGTGAACCACAGCATGAATGAACAGGCGGGCTTTGAGCCCGCCTGATTTTTTTTGCCGCGCTCACACGGCTGAGTGTTGGCCCTTGGTCAGGGCCGGGCCGCTGGGTAGAATGAACTGCCCAAATGACACTCAAGGATGACTATGCGACTCACCATCATATTGTTGGCTGCCCTGCTGGGTGGCTGTGTCTCCAACGATGATCCCTGCGAGAAGGTGTGGAGCGAGGTCGGGGAGGCGGATGGCAAGCTGGGCTTCACCGCCGAGCGGGTCGAGTTCCATCAGGGCCAGTGCGGCAAAAAGGTGGATACCGAACTGTGGGAGCAGGGGCGCCAGAAGGGGTTGGCATGGTATTGCCGCCCCGAGCATCTCTATCTGGCTGGCCGTTCCGGCGAGGAGTATCGCGGCGTTTGCCCGAATGATATCCAGGCGCGCAGGCTGTTCGAGCAGGGGCGTCAGGGGTGGACCGATCAATAACGCCCAGGCAGGGAGGGGTTACTCCTCTTTCAAGCGCAGCGGCTGGCAGAGGTAACCCTTGTCATTGGCGCTGCGGGCGCACTTGCCGCAGACAAACTTGGGTTTGCGGACTATCTTGCGCAACGCCTTGAGATCGGTGGGGATCTCGTGACGGCGCCATTCACAAAGGGTTTTGCTGCCCATAACGACTACCTCTACGACTCGACGGCCGTATTGTAATCGATTTTCATTTCGAATAAACCGGCAAAGCTCGCTTATTGGTCGATATACCAATAAGCGACTGTTTCGGTAGGGATTACTGGTAGAGGAACTTGGTGAAGATGAGCTCGCGCACCGCTTTCTTGCCGGTCTCTTTCACCAGCAGTTCGTTGACCTTGGTCTCGCACTCCTTGCGCAACTCTTCGCGGCTGACCAGGGATTTAATCTGCTCGGCGCTCTTGCTGCCCATCAGGCGGATGATGGTATCGCGGATCAGTGGGTCATGCTGCTCCAGTAGCTTGAGATCGGCCTCGTTCTCCGCCATCAGCTCCACCGTGACCCGGATATAGCCGAGGGTTTTGCCATCGCTCAGATAGTTGGTGATGATGTCGGGATCGAGCGCGTGGTAGGAGAAGCCCGGTTTGGCGGCCGCGGCCGCTTCTTCTCCCTCTGCGGGCGGCTCTTCTTCGGATGAGGCCTGCACATGCAGCGCACCACAGCTCAGTAACAACACCAGCAGAATTTTGAAGATCTTCATATAGATGGCTCATCAGCAAGAGATAACCCATTTTTGATGTTGCCATCGGGGCCGTCAAGCACGGATGTTCTTACATTTCGCTATTGATTTACGGATAATAAACCGGATTTTAACCTGAACACGGAAATCTCTGGATGGTGAAGCTGTGAAGTCCGAGTTGACTGTTCCCCTCACGCCGTTAAGCGGGTGGCTGGCCCCCGAATGTTGCGAGTTGCCCGCCAGCTTGCGCCCTTGGCTGCTGGAGTCCGGCTCCATGACCCGGCGGCTGCGTCAGCACAATCGTCACTTTTCGGTGGAGTGGCTGGGCAATCACCCGGTCGCCCTCACTGCCGATGAGCAGTGGCTGGTGGATTCGGCCTCGCCGGTCGGTACCTGCCGCAAGGTGATCCTGCATGGGGATCAGGGGCCCGCCGTGCTGGGCTGGACCCTGTTTGCCGATGGCGCGCTGCAAGAGAGCGGCATTGCCGAGCTGGGCGAGCAGCCGCTGGGTGAGCGGGTATTTAGCCATGAGCCTGCCCGCCGCGATCACCTGCTGCTGGCCCGTTTCGATATCGCCGCCAATCCCCGGTGCCCTGCCGCCACTGTCTGGGGGCGTCGTTCCCGTCTGTTTCTGGGGCAGTGGCCACTGCTGGTGCACGAGCTGTTTCTGCCCTCTCTCGTCTGTGACAAGGAGCTGGAGTGAATCTGTTAACCAAGGAGCGGGGACTGGCCTACATGCAGTTGGCCCGCGTCGACAAGCCCATAGGCACTCTGTTGCTGCTGTGGCCAACTTTGTGGGCGCTCTGGCTGGCCGCCGGTGGCCTGCCTAATCTCTGGGTGCTGACCGTGTTTGTGGTCGGGGTCTTTCTGATGCGCTCGGCCGGGTGCGTGATCAACGACTATGCGGATCGCAACTTCGATGGCCACGTCAAACGAACCGCTGGTCGGCCCTTGCCCACGGGCAGAGTCAAACCATGGGAGGTGCTGGCGCTCTTCTTCGTGCTGGCAATTATCTCGTTTGCTCTGGTGCTGACCATGAATCCGCTCACCATCGGCCTGTCGTTTGTCGGCCTGCTGCTGGCGGTGAGTTACCCCTTCATGAAGCGCTTTATCTCCAACCCCCAGCTGGTGCTCGGGATGGCCTTCTCCTGGTCGATCCCGATGGCCTATGCGGCGCAGGCGGATGCCCTGCCGCTGGTGGCCTGGCTGCTCTTCTTCGCCAACCTGCTCTGGACGGTGGCTTACGACACCCAGTACGCCATGGTGGATCGGGATGACGACCTCAAGCTCGGCCTCAAATCCAGCGCCATCCTGTTTGGCCGCTACGACAAGCGGATCATCGGCGCGCTGCAACTCTCGGCACTGCTGCTGTTGCTGGCGGTGGGGCATCTGATGGCGCTGGGTGGCTGGTATTACTGGGGTTTGCTGGGGGCGGCGGTGCTGTTTGTCTATCAGCAGCGGCTCATTCGCGAGCGGCAGCGAGAAGCCTGCTTCCAGGCGTTTCTCAACAACAACTATGTGGGGGCGCTGGTGTTTGCCGGTCTGGTGCTCGACTACCTGCTGGCGTGATAATGTACTGAGTCACGCTGAATAAAAAAGAGGGGCGCGTGTTGGGGGGCTGTTGTTTGCCGGTCTGGTACTCGGCTACACACTGCTGACGCGATAGCGCGCTGAGTAACACTGGATAAAAATAAGGCCGCACGATGCGGCCTTCTTTGTTTGCGTTGCAGATTAGAGCTGGTTGCCCGCCTGAATGGTACGGCGGATCTTGTTGCTCAACAGCGGCACTATGTTGTCGGCCAGCGCCTGGAAGCGGCCGAGATCCGGTTTGCACTCGGGGGAGAGGTAGCCCTCCTTGCGCAAGGTGTGGATCAGGGTGCTGAACAGCTTCTGGTCGAAGAACTCGGGGGCGTTGATGCCGTGCAGGGTGCCGAGGCGCTCTGCCATCATCAGGCCGTCCGCCTCTAGCTGCTCAGCTTCGATGTGAGGCTGGGCCAGCACTCGGGTCAGCACGATGGCGTAGCGTTGCAGGGTCTCCTGAATGCTCTCCGCCAGCAGCAGCAACCGCATCTGGTTGGCCGGATTGACCCAGTAGCCGTCATCACGGGTCTCGATCAGCTGCTGGGTCTGCAGGGCATCGAGCAGGCTGTCGACCAGCGCCGGCAACTCGTCCTCTTCATAACGCAGGAACAGCTCGGTTTTGAGCAGCGGATAGATGTCGATGCAGCGGGCCATGATCTCGCTGCGGGAGATCCCCTCGCACCGTTCGATTAAGGCCGCCACCAGAGAGGGGATGGCGAACAGGTGGAGGATGTTGTTGCGGTAGTAGGTCAGCAGGATCGCCTGATAGCGGTCCAGACTGATGATCTGCCCCAGCTTGTCCTCGCTCACCTCGAACTTGTTGAGCTCCATCGCCTGATCCAGCAGGGTCCTAGCATCCTCATCCGGAATGGTGCTCTGCGGGCTGTAAGGCACCGCCTTGAGCAGATCCAGATAGGTGTTGAGCTGGGCCTGCAACTCGTCACGGGTCAGGGCGTGGCGCTCGGCGGCCAGCAGCGCCAGCGCGCTCAGGGTCAGGCCGTTGACCGCGGCCGCATCGTTGATGCGGGTCATCAGCAGTTCGGCCAGATCGTTGACGGTGCCCGCCATCCACTCCGGACGCTCCTCTTCCCCGATGTGTTTCTTCCAGTCGGGGATATGTTCACTCAGGTAGCTGTTGAGGGTCAGCGGCTCGCCGAAGTTGACGAAGCCGCGGCCGTAGTTGCGCAGCTTGCGCAGGATGCCGAGCACCTGCAGGAAGCTCTCCTTCTCCTTGCGGCTGCCCTTGAGCTCGTTGTGGTAGGTGTTCACCTCCATCACGTGCTCGTAGCCCAGATAGACGGGCACCAGAGTGACCGGTCTGTCCAGCCCGCGCATCATCGCCTGCAGGGTCATCGCCAGCATGCCGGTCTTGGGTGGCAGCAGACGGCCGGTACGGGAGCGGCCGCCTTCGGTGAAGAACTCCACCGAGTAACCCTTGGCAAACAGCAGGTTGAGGTATTCACGGAACACCGTGCTGTAGAGCGGGTTGCCCTTGAAGGTACGGCGAATGAAGAAGGCGCCACCGTGGCGGAAGATGGGGCCCGCCGGCCAGAAGTTGAGGTTGATGCCTGCCGCGATATGGGGCGGCACCATCCCCTGGTGGTAGATGACGTAGGAGAGCAGCAGATAGTCCATGTGGCTGCGATGGCAGGGGACGTAGACGATCTCGTGCCCCTCCTGCGCCAGCTGGCGTACCTTCTCGGCGCCATTGACCGACAAACCGCGATAGAGCTTGTTCCACAGCCAGCCGAGGAAGCTCTCACCCAGGCGGATCAGCCGGTAGGAGAAGTTGGAGGCGATCTCGTCCATGTAGCTATGGGCGCGCTTTTGCGCCTTCTCGAGGCTGATGCCCTCGCGCTGGGCTTCTTCTTCAATCGCCTGCTGGATCACCGCGGAGTCGAGCAGCTGTTTGAACAGCAGGTTGCGGTTCGGCAGTTTCGGGCCGGTGGCGGCCAGCTGCTGACGGCTGAAGTGGGTACGGGCAACTCGCGCCAGCTTGTGGGCGATGGCCTCGTCGGTGCCGTGCTTGTCGGCCATATGACGCAGGGAGAGCGGCGGCGAGAAGCGCACCAGATTCTCGCGACCCTTGAGGATCACGATAAGCGCCTTCTTCAGCCGGTTTGGCGCCAGACTGCTGATGATGTTGAGGCCGGAGGCTTCTTCTCCCTCCCGACCCGGAGCGCGGCCCCAGAACAGGGTGACGGGCACCACCTGAATATCCAGTTCGGGATCCTGCTTGTGCAGATCCAGCAGCTGGTGGAACTCCTGCAGGAAGGGGAGCGGCTTGCTGCGTTTGCCAAACAGGGGAGGCGGACGATCCAGACAGACATAGCGCGGCAGCAGCTGGCCGTTAAGTTCCAGCGGCGTGAAGGGGCCGGGCAGCCCGAGATCCTCGCAGCACTGCTGCAGGGTCATCAGGTCGGTGATCGAACTGGTTTTCAGGGCATAGACGATGGGTCTGGCCGGATCCAGATTGAGTTCTGTGATGGGATTTTCCGGCAGGCTCTTGTGATTGACCAAGCCGCTGACCGGCCATTGCAAGATGGCTCTGGAAATCTTCTGTCCTAGGGACATGTGCGTCTGCTCTCCAAAAAAATGCGGCGTGAGCATAGCAAATCGGCAGCCCCTTGTCGCCGAGAGGTACGATGAGTCGGCTGCGCAGGATCAAAACAGCAGTAAATGAGGGGTTGGTTGCGACAAATGTCAGCTGCGCCTTGCCTTGGCCACTGCACTGTATATACTGCCAGTGTGCTGTATAAAAAGACAGGTGCCAATGCTATGAAACCCCTTACCCCCCGCCAGGCCGAAGTGCTGGAGCTGATCAAGGTGAACATGAGCGAGACCGGCATGCCGCCGACTCGTGCCGAGATTGCCCAGAAGCTTGGTTTCAAGTCGGCCAATGCGGCCGAAGAACATCTGAAGGCCCTGGCCAAAAAAGGGGTCATCGAGATCATGCCGGGCACGTCCCGCGGCATTCGCCTGTTGCTCGAAGAGGAAGAGGTGCTGGAAGAGAGTGGCCTGCCGCTGATCGGCAAGGTGGCCGCCGGTGAACCCATCCTGGCGCAGGAGCATATCGAGAGCCACTATCAGGTGGATCCCGCCCTGTTCCATCCGCGCGCTGATTTTCTGCTGCGGGTGCAGGGGATGAGCATGAAGAACATCGGTATTCTGGATGGCGACCTGCTGGCGGTGCACAAGACCCAGGAGGTGCGCAACGGTCAGGTGGTGGTCGCCCGTCTCGATGAGGATGTCACCGTCAAGCGCTTCCAGCGCAAGGGCAGTCAGGTATGGCTGCTGCCGGAGAATGAAGAGCTCGCCCCTATCGAGGTGGATCTCTCCTGCCAGCAGCTCACCATCGAAGGGCTGGCGGTCGGGGTGATCCGCAACGCCGACTGGATGTAATCATCCCTGCCAACTGCATTTGCCACACGGCCTCCTTCGGGAGGCTGTGCTGTTTCTGGCGCACTTTCCCTGTCATATCAAACAGATCATCGGCGGCAGCATTTTGTCCCG
The DNA here is from genome assembly GCF_000819685.1 of Aeromonas allosaccharophila. GTDB lineage: Bacteria > Pseudomonadota > Gammaproteobacteria > Enterobacterales > Aeromonadaceae > Aeromonas > Aeromonas allosaccharophila. Next base: position 27,030 of record NZ_CDBR01000087.1, read on the forward strand.
CGGGATCGGTTACCAATCATCCATTTCAGATATATGCTCAGATCAGTGCCCTGTCGCCGAGATGGGGCTTGGCGCCTCCCTCTGGCAACCGCAATGCGCCATGACGGGAGGGGCGGTAACAACGAGAATCGGGCAGTACACCTTCACGGGATATGAAGGGGGAGTGGGGAGATCCCGAGCCTGGTCGGGCAAAGGGGACCACTCGTAGTGGTTGCAGAGAGTCGTGACGGGCCTGACGCCAGTTCAGGCCGACGAAGCAACATGACCTGTCGGTCAAGGAGGACTGGTATGGCATCAAGATCGCCATGGGATTCAGAGGCTGCGGCTGCGCCAGCGGAATCGTCAATCACCCGTTTTGTCAAAGGTAGCCGGATGACCTGGTTCTACGGTCTCTGGTTGCACCATCGTGGGTCGCACTGGACGCTCTGGCTGGGATGCCCGAAAGAGAAGGTGGTGCGTCTGGTGCTGCTGTTCAAGCGAGGTCACGGCGATCGCCAGGGGGAAGAGGGCTGGCTGGCCCCCGTCATTCCCATCGGCGTGCGTGCCATCGGCAAGATGTTGCAGCAGGGGCGCAACGCTCGCCCCTGAGCAGAAGATACAAACAAATGCACCGATAACCGGCACCCGAAGTGCCGGTTTTTTTATGGCCGCAACTGGCGATCAATTGCGCCAAATGGTCGACTCCTGACAGGGTGTTGCACAAGGTTGACCCCCCTTGGTGGCTCGCTGGGGTACAATGCCCCCTCTTGTCCGGTCACTGCTGGCCATCTGCCTCGAACTGAAAGGGTCTCTTGTTATGATGAAGCTCCGCTATCCCCTGCTCTTTCTGCTGCTGACAGCCTGTCTGATCCTTGCGTTCTGCGCCACGCAGCCAGAGCAGCCACAGCAGGCCGACTACTATCCGGCGGGGCGGGACATCAACGATTTTGCCTTTACCGATGCGGACAACCAGCCGTTCACCCCTGCCAACCTGAAGGGGCATTGGACCTTCCTGTTCGTCGGTTACACCTTCTGCCCCGATATCTGCCCCACCACCCTGGCAGATATGCGATCCGTTTATGATCAGTTGAAGAAGATGGCGCCCGACAGTCAGGTGGTGTTTATCTCGGCGGATCCCCAGCGTGACGACATTCCCCGTCTCAAGACCTATACCGCCTTCTTCAATCCCGAGTTCAAGGCGGCCACCGCCCCCCACGACAAGCTGTTCCCGTTTGTGCGTAATCTGGGGCTGATCTACTCCATCGCCAATCAGGGGGAGAAGGATTACCTGATCGATCACTCCGCCTCCATCGTGCTCATCAATCCCACGGGCAAGCTGCAGGCGGTATTCCGCCCACAAGTTGCGCCGGGTCAGGTGCCACGGGTGCAGATGGCCACCATGCTCTCTGACTTCTCCCGCATTCTGAAGCTGACAGGCCACTGAGCGTGACCCCATCTGTTGCCCCCTGGTGGCGAGATCCCTCTCGCCACCGCGCTGTTTTTGCTCTTGCCCTGCCCATGGTTTTCTCCAATATCACCACCCCCTTGCTGGGGCTGGTGGACACCTGGGTGATCGGTCATCTCGGTCAGGCCTGGTTTCTGGGGGGCGTGTCGGTTGGCGCGACCCTGATCAACCTCATCTTCTGGCTGCTCGGCTTTTTGCGAATGTCGACCACCGGGCTGACGGCGCAGGCGCACGGCGCCGCCGACGGCCGTGCCCAGCTCGATACCCTGCTGCGGGCGCTGGGGCTGGCCATTGCCCTCGGCCTGGCGTTGCTGTTGTTGCTCTTCCCCCTGTTGCCACGGCTGATCGCCCTGAGTGGCGGCTCGGCCGAGGTGCAGCTCTATGCGGGCCAATACGTCGCGCTGCGGATCTGGAGCGCCCCGGCGGCGCTCTGCAATCTGGTGATCATGGGTTGGCTGTTGGGGATGCAGGATGCCCGCAGCCCCATGGTGATGCTGATCCTCACCAATCTGGTCAACATGGCGCTCGATGCCCTGTTTGTGCTGGGGCTTGGCTGGCAGGTGCGGGGTGTGGCGGCGGCCTCGGTCATGGCGGATTACTGCGCGCTGGCGGCCGGGATCTGGCTGGTGCGCCGTCAGCTGCGGCAACTGGCACCGACGGTGTGGCAGGATGGCTGGCAGCGCTGGCGGCAACTTGCCCCCATGGTGCGGCTGCTCGGCCTCAACTGCGATATCTTCCTGCGCTCCCTCTGCTTGCAGCTCTGTTTCGCCTTTATGACCCTGCAAGGGGCGCGGCTGGGGGATGTGGCGGTGGCCGCCAATGCGGTGCTGCTCAACTTCCTGATGCTCATCTCCTACGGGCTCGATGGTTTTGCCTATGCGGTGGAGGCCATGGTGGGGCGAGCCATCGGTCAGCGGGATCGGCAGAAACTGCGGGAGGCCATCGTGCTCAATCTGGGCTGGGCCGCCCTCATCGCCATTGGTTTTACCCTGGTGTTTGCCCTCTTTGGGGCCCACCTTATCGGCTATATCACCGACATTCCGGCCGTGGTAGCGGAGGCACATCGTCAGCTTCCCTGGCTGATCGCCATGCCGTTGCTGGCAGTCTGGTGTTTCCTGCTGGATGGCGTATTCATCGGGGCGACTCGGGCGCGGGAGATGCGCAACAGCATGTTGCTGGCCGCGTTTGGCGGCTTCTTCCCGATCTGGTGGCTCTGTCAGTCGTGGGGCGTGGCCGCGTTATGGGCGGCGATGGCGGCGCTGATGGTGGGGCGCGGTCTGTCGCTGGGGGTTACTTGCTGGCGGCTGGAGCGCAGCGGGCATCTGCTCGACGCCCGCCACTGAGCCGCGATGACGCTTACATAGCGCCGTCGTAGCCGAGCTGGCGCCAGCTCTCGTAGACGAACACAGACACCGCGTTGGAGAGGTTCATGCTGCGGCTCTGGGGCACCATCGGAATGCGCAGCCGCTGCTCGAATGGCAGGCTCTCGATGATCTCGCTGGGCAGGCCGCGACTCTCCGGGCCAAACAGCAGGGCATCGCCAAGTGCATATTGTGCTGCCGAGTGCGCGGTGCGCCCCTTGGTGGTGCAGGCAAACACCCGCTTGGGCGCCACGGCAGCCAGAAAAGCCTCATAGCTTGGCCAGCGCTTCACCTCGGCAAACTCGTGATAGTCGAGTCCCGCCCGCTTTACCCGCTTGTCATCCCACTCAAATCCCAGCGGCTCGATCAGATGGAGCCGGTAACCGGTATTGGCGCAAAGCCGGATGATATTGCCGGTGTTGGGCGGAATTTCCGGCTGGTAGAGGACGATATCGAGCATGACGAGTTCCTGCAAAGAGATGTAAAGCCAAGAAGGGGCGCCAGCATACCCAGCGCCCGTCCGGATGAAAAGGATCAGGCGATGGGCAAGCGGATGGTGATGGTCAGCCCGGTGGGGTGATTGTTGCTGGCCGCAATGGTGCCGCCGTGGCGCTGGATCGCCTCCGAGGCGATGGCCAGCCCCAGCCCGGTGCCGCCAGTCTTGGCGTTGCGGGCGTCATCGACCCGAAAGAAGGGCTGGAACAGCAGCGCCTGCTGCTCGTCAGGCACCCCGGGGCCGTCATCCCGAATGGTCATCACCCACTCCTGCCCCTCCCGATACCAGTCCACCTTGATGAACTCGCGGGCATATTTGAGGGCGTTGCGCAGGGGGTTCTCCACCGCCCTGGCCAGCAGCTCGGGCCACATCTGGATCGACTCGGCGGGCAGCGGCGGCAGTCTGAGCTGCTTGCCGCTCTGGTTCGCTTCGAACATGGCATCTTCGAGGATGGGTTCCAGCAGGTCGGCCAGCGGGTGCATCACCGGCGCCTCCACATGCTGCTGCACCCGCGACAGATCCAGCAGATCGCCGATCAGCTTGTCCAGCCGCCCGATCTCCGATTCGATCCGCGCCAGCTCGGCGCTGTCACCCTGCTTGCGGCGGATCAGCGCCTGCGCCAGCTGCATCCGGGTGAGCGGGCTGCGCAGCTCGTGGGAGATATCGGAAAGCAGCTGTTTCTGCTTCTGGATCATGCTCTTGAGCGTCTCCACCATGCGGCTGACGTTATCCGCCAGCTGGCCGATCTCGTCGCCCCGTCCCAGATTGGGGATCTGCACCTCCAGATTGCCGGCAGCCAGCTGGGAGACCGACTTCTGCAGTTGCAGGATGGGGCGGGTCAGCCGCCATGCGAGCAGCAGGCAGAGCGGGGTGCTGACCAGCATCGAGATGCCCAGAATGCGGATCGGGTGATCCAGCACCTGAATGAACAGGAACAGGTAGGGGTTTTCGGCATTGAGGCCGAAATAGACGTGATAGCGATGGCCGTGGTGTTCCATCAGGAAGGGGCCGGCGATCGCCTTGCGATCCTCGTTGCCCAGCATGGGGTTGGCCGGGTCGTCGGCATCCACCATGAAGCGCACCACGAACTTGCGCGGATGGGTGGTGGACTGGATCTGTCCCCGCTCATCGCGCAGATAGACGTTATCCACCGGCAGCATGGCGATATTGTCCATCGCCTTGGCCAGATCGAAATCCTGATCCGGATCGGCGGCGTTGAGCAGGGCCTGAACATTATTCTGCATCCGCGCCACTTCGTGGGTCGGCAGCGGGATCTGGTTACGGGGATCCAGGGTCGGCAGGCTGATCACGGCGGCCAGGATCACCAGCAGCATGAGCCAGAACCAGAGGAAGATGTGGGTCGAGATCCCGTTGAGGGAGCTGATGCGCTCTATTCTTGCTCTAGCCACAGGTAACCGCGCCCCCGTACGGTTTTGAAGCGGGGCTGGCCATCGGTGCGGTCCGGCAGCTTCTTGCGCAGGTTGCTCAGGTGCATGTCGATGGCCCGATCGAAGGGTTCCAGCTTCTTGCCCAGCACCTGCTCGGAGAGATGACTCTTGCTGACGATCTGACCGGGATTGCGCAGCAGGCACTCCAGCAGGCCGAACTCTGTGGCGGTCAGCTCCAGCAGCTGTTCGCCGTAGCGGGCCTGCTGCAGGCCGGGTTGCAGCACGATATCCATGAAGTGCACTTCGTCGGAGGAGTTGCCGCGCTGGGGCGGGGCGCTCTGGGTGCGGCGCAGGATGGCGCGCACGCGGGCCAGCAGCTCCCGATCATCGAACGGCTTGGCCAGATAGTCGTCGGCGCCTGCCTCCAGACCGTTGACCCGATCCTGGCTGTCACCGCGGGCGGTCAGCATCAGCACCGGGGTGTCGTGGGTCTTGCGCAGCTTGGTCAGCATGGCAAAGCCGTTGAGCCTGGGCATCATCACATCCAGCAGCACCAGATCGAAGCTCTGCTCCGCCAATCGTTGCAGCCCCTCTTCACCATCCTCGGCGACCGTGACCTGAAATCCCTCCAGGGTCAGAATTTCGGTGAGCAGTTGGGTCAATTCAAGATCGTCGTCGACCAGGAGTATTCTGTTCATCTGGTGTTATTCCGCAGATTTTCGCGCCAAACTGACGCCGGGGTCAGGGTATAATAAGTTTTTCATCGCCAGAGGAAAGCCGGTTTTGAGCCATCAACAATATTCCCGTTGGGTTACCTTTGCCAGCATGGCGGCGGTCACCACCGCTACCCTGCTGATCATCGGCAAACTGATCGCCTGGCTGATGACCGACTCGTCGACCCTGCTGGCATCGCTCACCGACTCCTTCATGGATGTGAGTGCCTCCATCATCAACCTGCTGGCCATTCGCTATGCGCTGGCCCCCGCCGATGACGAACACCGTTTCGGTCACGGCAAGGCGGAGTCGCTGGCGGGGCTCATTCAGTCGGCCTTTATCTCCGGTTCTGCGTTGCTGCTGGTGATGCACGGTATCTCGTCGCTGCTCAAGCAGGCGCCCATCGAGCGGCTGGAGGCGGGTCTCTGGGTCAGCGGTGGCTCCATCGTGCTGACCCTGCTGCTGGTCAGCTTCCAGAGCTTGGTCATTCGCAAGACCAACAGCGTGGCCATCAAGGCCGACATGCTGCACTACCGTTCCGATCTGCTGCTCAATGCCGGTGTCTTGCTGGCGCTGGTGCTGGCGGGGCAGGGGTGGTACTGGGCCGACGGCCTGTTTGCCATCCTGATCGGGCTGTTCCTGTTGTGGGGGGCGGGACACATCGGCTACGAGTCGGTGCAGGCGCTGCTCGATCGTCAGTTGCCAGCCGAAGAACAAGCGAGAATAATGGCGCTCTGCTGTGCCGTAGAAGGTGTACACGGCGTACATGACCTGCGCACCCGTCAATCCGGGCCGACCCGATTCGTACAGTTGCATCTGGAACTGGATGATCAGATCCCCCTGGTCAAGGCCCATCAGATCGCCGATGAAGCCGAACTGGCGGTACGCCAGGCATTCGAGCGGATGGATGTCATCATCCACATGGACCCCATCTCGGTGCTGACAAAAGAACAACAGAGCCCTCACCCAGAACAACAGTAGGCTGCAACATGGATGAACTGGTTGCCAAAACCTGGCACAAAATTCAGCAAGAAGCACAGTGCATGGCGGCCCAGGAGCCGATGCTGGCCAGCTTCTTCCACTCCACCATTCTCAATCACAAGAATCTGCGATCGGCCCTCAGCTTCCAGCTGGCCAACAAGCTCGACAGCGCCACCATGCCCGCCATCGCCCTGCGCGAGGTGATCGAGCTGGCGCTGCGCAGCGAACCCGAGCTGCTGGCGGTGGTGGCGGCCGACATCTGCGCCGTGCAGGAGCGGGATCCGGCGGTCGATCTCTTCTCCACCCCGTTGCTCTACCTCAAGGGGTTCCATGCCCTGCAGGGTTATCGGGTCGCCAACTGGCTGTGGCGTCAGGGGCGCCGCTCGCTGGCGCTCTATCTGCAAAACCAGATCTCGGTGGTGTTCGGGGTGGATGTGCACCCGGCCGCCCGTATCGGCAAGGGGATCATGTTTGACCATGCCACCGGCATCGTGGTTGGCGAGACGGCGGTGATTGAAGATGATGTATCCATCCTGCAGAGCGTGACCCTTGGCGGTACCGGCAAGGAGAGCGGCGATCGCCATCCCAAGATCCGCGAAGGGGTGATGATAGGGGCGGGCGCCAAGGTGCTCGGCAATATCGAAGTGGGCATGGGCGCCAAAATCGGCGCAGGCAGCGTGGTGATCAACCCGGTGCCGCCGCACACCACGGTCGCTGGCGTCCCTGCCAAGATCGTCGGCCGTCCGGAGTGCGACAAGCCTTCACTGGATATGGATCAGTGTCTCTGATCTCCTGACCGGAGGCGTCGATGGCCAAACGCTGGTCGGGTTATCTGATACTGGGGATGTGGCTGCTCAACCTGCTTCATCTCTATCTGGGACTCTCCCCCTGGCCCGCGGCCATTGCGGCCTGGGGGGCGTCACTGCTCACCTGGCCCTGGCTGGTGGGTGCCGCCAAGCGGCAGGCGCTGGCCCTTTATGGTGCCGCCCTGCTTCTGCTCATCTTCTCCTGGTGGCGGGGGGCGACCCTCAGCGCCGGTGACTGGCTGCTGCCCAACATCAATATGCTCACCATGTTTGCCGCGGTGAGCACCCTCAATCTTGCAACGTCCGGCCTGCTGACCGGCACCACCTCATGGACCGGGCGCAAGGGGTTGTGGAGCACCATGGCCAGCCTCAATCTGCTGGGGGCGGTCATCAACCTCTCGGTGCTGTTCATCATCGGCGATCGGCTGGAGCGCAATGGCACGCTGGAGCGGCGTCAGGTGATGGTGCTTAGCCGGATCTTCTGTGCCGCCGCCTTCTGGTCACCCTTCTTTGTCGCCATGGCGGTGGCGCTGACCTATGCGCCGGGTTTGCAGCTCTCCCATATTCTGCCGTTCGGGATCCTCGCCGCCTTGCTGGCGATGGGACTGACTGCCTGGCAGGTGGAACGGATCGGGGTGGCCGACTTTGCCGGTTATCCGCTGCGGCTGCAGACGCTGGGGTTGCCGGTCACGCTGGCGCTGCTGGTACTGCTCATCAAGCAGATCTGGCCCCAGCTCGGCATTCTGGCGGTAATCGCGCTGGTGGCCCCGCTGCTGGCGCTGCTCTTTATGTCGAGGGTCGGGCGCAAGGCGGCCCTCAAGCGGCAGGTGGTGGAGCGCTTTCCCGCCATCGGTGGCCAGCTGGTGTTGTTTCTGGGGGCCGGTTTGCTGGCGGCAGGCATCAACAGTGCGCTGTCGGTCATCGATCTCGGCGCTGGCCACGGCCTGCCACTGTTCAACCATTTTGGCTGGCTTGAAGCATCCCTCACTCTGCTGCTGATCCTGGTGGTGGCCATCGTCGGAGTGCATCCGCTCATCAGTATCTCCGGGCTGGCGCCGCTGCTCTGGCCGCTGGCGCCGGATCCCAGCCTGCTCGGCATGTGTTTCCTGCTGGGGTGGGGGCTTGCCACCGGCACCAGTCCGCTCTCCGGATCCAATCTGGCGTTGGCTTCCCGTTACAACCTCAGTGCCGGGCTGATCCTGCGCTGGAACCTGCTCTACGGCCTGCTGATGTATGTCGTCGCCTGTCTGTTGCTGGGGGCTTATATCGCCTTGCAGGGATAACGGCGGTACTGTCGGGAGGGCGCCAATAATGCGCGGGTGGCGGGGTCTTTTACGCACGGCTCAGTGCGTTGTCGCGGCTCTGGCGCAGGATGCGAGAAAAATAGACGCATATTTAGACAATACATCTATGGAAGGCGCATTTTACAGCGCACTGGCTTGTTTGTGCCGATGCGCTCGGGGTATGCTGGCTTCACGCGCTTGAATCGCCCTCTGTGGGGCATCGCAATTGAACAAACAGGTATGCATATGTCACTAGAAGTCCTTGAGCAACTCGAATCCAAAGTACAATCCGCCGTCGATAACATCTCCCTGCTGAAGATGGAGCTGGACGAGCTGAAAGAGCAGAACAGCAAGCTGCAAGACGAGAACCATCAGCTGCGCAACGAGCACGTTGCATGGCAGGAGCGTCTGCGTGCCCTGCTGGGCAAAATGGATCAGATGGGCGAAACCATCTAATTCATCGCCTTCAGGCAGAATTGAAAACGGGCCGCTCCATGAGCGGCCCGTCTGTTTTTGGCGGGGCGGGGATTACAGCGCCAGCAGCTGTTTGACCGTCTTCTCGATACCGTCTGCCGCTTCCACAATGTTGTTAGCCAGCATGTAGGCGGGGGTGGAGATCACCTTGCGCTCCTGATCCACCACGAACTCGTTGACCGGGCAGTTGAGATGGCTGCCGCCCATCACCTCGATGGCGTTGGCGGTGCCCTCGTCATGGCCGATGGTCGCCAGCGTTCCGGCGCCATAGATCAGCGGGATCATGGCGGGCGCGATGCAGATATAGGCGGCCGGTTTGTTGGCTTTGGCAAAGCTCTGGCACGCTTTCAGCACATCGGGCTGGATCTGGCACTCGGCGCCCCGGATGGCGAAGTCGCACAGGTTTTTGGCCGCGCCAAAGCCGCCGGGCACCAGCAGCGCGTCGTAATCGGCCGCATCCAGCTCGGCCACATCCTTGATCTGGCCACGGCAGATGCGGGCCGCTTCGACCAGCACGTTGCGGCTCTCTCCCTCGCTCACTTCACCGGTCAGGTGGTTGATCACATGAAGCTGCGCCACGTTCGGGGCGAAGCACTGGACGGCGGCTCCCTGACGGGCCAGCGCCAGCAGGCTGATGACGGCTTCGTGGATTTCAGCTCCGTCAAAGACACCGCAGCCACTCAAAATCACGGCCACTTTTTTCATGGCAAACTCCTCGTTGTTGAAAATGTGAGCCAAGATGGATTGTTGTACTTTTGTATGGTTATCGCTCGCCATCCGCTGGTCAAGTCATCTTGCTGTGCTAGGATTGTTTCGTTTTGGATCCTGCCGTACCTACTCCCTTAAATCTTTTTCCACATTGATCGAGATCATTCTAACTGTCTTGCGATCGGTTTTTGCGATCTCAATATATTGTTTTTAATGGATTTTTATATTCTTATGCACAGCTTTGTCACTGTGCGCTCTGATGCGCCCCATTTTTGAACACAGAGTTATCCACAGCTTGAGTCCCTTCATCAGGCGCTTTGTGCTGTTGCTGCGCCCCTTGGTGTGAGGGGGGCCCTGTGGCATCCTAGCGGCTGTTTATCTCTGGCAGGACGATTTCATGGCCCCTAGCAATCCCCTTATTCTGGTCGACGGCTCCTCTTATCTTTACCGCGCCTTCTTCGCCTCCCAGCAGGCCGATCTGCGCACATCGACCGGTTTGCCGAGCGGCGCCGTCCGTGTCATGGCCAACATGATGCGCAGCCTGCGCAAGCAATATCCTGACTGTCATGTGGCCGTGGTGTTTGATGCCAAGGGCAAGACCTTTCGCGACGACATCTATCCCGAGTACAAGGCGACCCGTGCCAGCATGCCGGACGATCTGCGCAGCCAGGTCGCCCCCATCCACCAGATGATCAAGGCGATGGGCTTCCCCTTTTTGATGGTCGAAGGCGTCGAGGCGGATGATGTGATCGGCACCCTGGCCCGTCAGGCGACCGAGAAACAGCTGCCGGTGCTGATCAGCACCGGCGACAAGGACATGGCGCAGCTGGTCTCCGACCATGTCACCCTGATCGACACCATGAAAGATGTGAAGACCGATCGGGAAGGGGTGATCGAGAAGTTTGGCGTGCCGCCCGAGCTCATCATCGACTATCTGGCCCTGATGGGTGACAAGGTCGACAACATTCCCGGTATGACCGGTGTCGGCGAGAAGACCGCACTGGCCCTGCTGCAGGGGATCGGCAGCATCGACGAGATTGCCGCCAACCTCGACAAGGTGGCCGCGCTCGGCTTCCGAGGCTCCAAGGCGTTCGCCGACAAATTCCGTGAGCAGGAGGAGCAGGTTCGTCTCTCCTATCGACTGGCGACCATCAAGACCGATGTCGAACTGGAACAGAGTCTGGAGCAACTGAAGCTCCAGCCGGTCGACAAGGAGTCCCTGCTGGCCGTCTATCGCGAATACGAGCTGCGCAACCTGATCAAGGAGCTGGAGTCCGGTGGTGAAGAGGGGGCCGGGCAGGAAGAGGCTGCTGATGGTGCTGCGGCTACCGCTCCCGCTGCCACCATCGAAACCGACTACCGCTGCATTCTGGACGAAGCCGAGTTTGACGGCTGGCTGGAACAGCTGAAAGCGGCACCGCTGTTTGCTTTCGATACCGAAACCACCAGTCTCGACTATATGGAGGCGCGGATCGTCGGCGTCTCCTTCGCCGTCGAAGCGGGCAAGGCCGCCTATGTGCCGTTTGGCCATGACTATCTCGGGGCGCCGGTACAGCTGAGCGAAGCTGTGGTGTTGGGCAAGCTCAAGCCGTTGCTGGAAGATCCGACCCGTCTCAAGGTGGGGCAGAACCTCAAGTACGACCGCAACGTGCTGCTCAACCACGACATCGACCTGCAGGGTATCGCCTACGACACCATGCTCGAATCCTATGTGCTCAACTCCACCGCCAGTCGTCACGACATGGACTCGCTGGCCAAACGCTATCTCGGGGTCGAGACCACCTCCTTTGAAGATATCGCGGGCAAAGGGGTGAAACAGCTCACCTTCAACCAGATCGAGCTGGAGCAGGCCGCTCCCTATGCGGCAGAAGATGCCGATATCACCCTGCGTTTGCACCAGACCCTGTGGGGTCAGCTGGAGGCCGTGCCGGGCCTCGCCAAGGTATTCGGTGAGATCGAGCTGCCGCTGCTGCCGGTACTGGCGCGGATGGAGTTGCTCGGCACTACCATCGATCCCAAGCTGCTGCACCAGCAGAGTCAGGAGATCGAAGTGCGGTTGGCGGAGCTGGAGAAGCAAGCCCATGAGCTGGCCGGACAGGAGTTCAACCTCTCCTCGCCCAAGCAGCTGGGGGAAATCCTCTTCACCAAGCTGGGCTTGCCGATCATCAAAAAGACTCCGAAGGGGGCTCCGTCCACCGCAGAAGAGGTGCTGGCCGAGCTGGCGGAGACCTACGAGCTGCCGCGTCTCCTGATGGAACATCGCGGTCTGGCCAAGCTCAAGTCCACTTATACCGACAAGCTGCCGTTGATGATCAAGCCGCAGACCGGGCGGGTACACACCTCCTATCATCAGGCGGTGGCGGCTACGGGCCGTTTGTCATCATCTGATCCCAACCTGCAGAATATCCCGGTACGCAACGAGCAGGGGCGCCGGATCCGTCAGGCCTTTATTCCGAGCGCTGGCTACAAGCTGGTGGCGGCGGACTACTCCCAGATCGAGCTGCGCATCATGGCGCACCTCTCCGGTGACAAGGGGTTGCTGACCGCCTTTGCCGAGGGTAAGGACATCCACAAGGCGACGGCTGCCGAGGTATTCGGCGTGGCGCTCGATGCGGTCACTACCGACATGCGCCGCAGCGCCAAGGCGATCAACTTCGGCCTCATCTACGGCATGAGTGCCTTTGGTCTGGCCAAGCAGCTGGGGATTGGTCGTGCCGAAGCGCAGAAGTACATGGACCTCTACTTCGAACGTTACCCGGGCGTGCTGGAATATATGGAGCGCACCCGCCAGCAGGCGGAAGCCCAGGGCTATGTCGAGACTCTGTTTGGCCGCCGCCTCTATCTGCCGGACATCAAGTCCCGCAACGCCGGTCTGCGCAAGGCTGCCGAGCGGGCCGCCATCAACGCCCCGATGCAGGGCACTGCTGCCGATATCATCAAGCGCGCCATGATCAATGTGGACAGCTGGATCCGCGGTATCGAGGATGAGTCGATCCGTATGCTGATGCAGGTACACGATGAACTGGTGTTCGAGATCCGCGAAGAGAAGCTGGAGGAGTACACCGCCATCATCAAGGAGAAGATGTCGGCCGCTGCCGAACTGCATGTGCCGCTGGTGGTTGAAGCGGGCACCGGCGACAACTGGGATCAGGCCCACTGATTTCCGGTCAGCCGTTCTGCACAGCTATATAGCTATATAAGAAGCGAAGCCCGGCATCATGCCGGGCTTCCTGTTTCTGCCTGCCCTATCAGGTCTCTTGCAGATACTCATCCTTGAGCAGGACATAGTTGTCCGCCGAGGTTTTGAGAAACGCGATTTCGGCGGGTTTGAGCGGACGAGCCTGTTTGACGGGATTACCTATATATAGAAAGCCCGATTCGAGTCGCTTGCCTGGTGGCACCAGCGAACCTGCGCCGATCATCACATCATCTTCAACCACGACGCCATCAAGCAGAATGGCACCCATGCCGACCAGCACCCGGTTGCCGATGGTGCAGCCGTGCAACATCGCCTTGTGACCCACAGTGACATCTTCACCGATCAGCAGCGGATAGCCGTCAGGATTGCCAGCACTCTTGCGAGTCAGGTGCAGCACAGTGCCATCCTGAATATTGCTGCGGGCGCCGATGCGGATATGGTTCACATCCCCCCGTGCCGCCACCATGGGCCAGATGCTGGCATCGTCGGCTAGTTCGATATCGCCCACCAGTGTCGCGCAGGGATCTACATATACTCGTTTGCCCAATTGCGGGCGTTTTCCCTTGTAGGGTCTCAGTCGCAAGTCCATCTTGGCCTCCTTGTTTTCGGCCATTCTAGCAATCCGGAACCTGTTTCTGTGGATAAGTTTGTATAAAAGCTGTGGTTGGATATGAATAACTAAAAAAGTGCCCTTTTTTGCAATTTTATTGCCGATGAGGGGTTGCCAGAAAGAATCTGTTCCCTATAATGCGCCTCCATCGACAGGGCAAGCGGCAACGCAAAGCCTGAGTCGATAACCTCGAAAAGCCTTTGA
>NZ_CDBR01000088.1 GCF_000819685.1 Aeromonas allosaccharophila
TTGCACTTGGCGATGATCATCTTCTGGGCGAAGATAACTTCTTCAACCGGGATCTCTACACCCATGTCGCCACGAGCAACCATGATGCCGTCGGAAACAGCCAGGATCTCGTCGAAGTTGTCCAGACCTTCCTGGTTTTCGATCTTGGAGATGATCTGGATGTTCTCGCCACCGTGGGCTTTCAGGTGCTCACGGATTTCCAGAACGTCTTCTTTCTTACGGATGAAAGAAGCAGCAACGAAATCAACACCTTGCTCGCAACCGAAGATCAGGTCGCGCTTGTCTTTCTCGGCCAGGGCCGGCAGCTTGATGGAGACGCCCGGCAGGTTAACGCCTTTGTTCTCGCCCAGGTCACCGTTGTTCAGCACTTTACAGATAACTTCGCGCTCGGTGATTTCGATAACGTCCAGACCGATCAGACCGTCATCAACCAGGATGCGGTTGCCGACGCGCAGATCGTTGGCGAAACCTGCATAGGTCACGGCCACTTTGTCTTTGTTGCCAACCACGGTCTGGTCGGTGGTGAAGGTGAAAGTCTGGCCAGCGACCAGCGCGACGTCGTTGCCGCCTTCCAGCTTCATGGTACGGATTTCCGGACCCTTGGTGTCCAGCAGGATAGCTGCGTGCTTGCCGGT
>NZ_CDBR01000089.1 GCF_000819685.1 Aeromonas allosaccharophila
ACAGCGTCGCGCTGCCTGGCGGACGGTCAGCCCTTCGATGAGGGCTTGCGCGTAGTCTTCCCAGCACTGGGCTTTGCGTAACCGGGCCAAAGGCGTTTTGGTCAGAACGGTGCTGGTGCGCAGACACAGTTTGCAACGGTAGCGGCGCAGCCCCCGACTCCATCCCCAAGGCGCCATCTGGGCGACATCAGCCTGACAATGTGGGCAGCCACTGCATGCCGGTAACTGAGTATTGAGCGAAGTAATGGTGTGGGGTGCAGTGAGTTCCTGCTGAGCAACACGGCGCTGGCGCAGTGTTAACTGGGGAAAGAGGGACAACAGGTGTTGAAAGGCTGGGGTATCCATGATGGTAGACCTCAAGGTGATGGCCTACTTCAAGCTTAGCCTTTCAACACGTAATTAGGACAGCGCCTAATAAAAGGGGGAGCAGTTTACAACTGCTCGCCCTGTTTGATGAAAAAAGATTAGCTCTATGCAACTTTTTATTACTGCAACTCAGTCAAGCCGTAAAGACCATTCTTGCGGCTCAACATCTGGCCTCCATCCCGTGTCAAAGGAACCCATCCAATGCTTCCTTTCGCGGTTGTTGGCTTGAGCAACATCAAATCAAACGGTATCGTGACATAAATTCCTTTGGTAAAGCTACCTTCACCATACTCGTCTGCAGAAACATTGGTAAATGTTGCATACCCCCCCAAGACAACACCCGAATCAAACCGTTTTGAGAAGTCGAATGTAGCGCCTTTATCACCAGCCAAATACTGACCTACGGAGACTTTAGCGGTGACATTACTCATGAATGGTAACTGCCAATATGCAGTAACATGTCCGGTCATCACATCGTAATCAGCCATTTTCAGGGTGTTGTTCCAGTCTCGCTGTTTCACCCAGTTTGCATCAACACCAATAGCCCAAGTCTTACCATATGGACGATAAAGCACCTCACTCCCGACCCCGGCATACATCATCTCCAAATATCCACCATAAGCTTGCCCGTACCAATCTTGAGCAAGTAGTTGCATATGGGTTAACTGCAAGTTGTTGAGTAATACATTAGAAGAATCGACATACTCACGAATCCACGTCCGAACCCGTGGTAAGGCAGCGCCATCTGGAGGAGGAGCTTTATAATTGAACTCATCGTAGTTATTAACCAGATTAACAAACAGCGTACTTTGCAAACTGTTGTTTTCATTTATACGCCAATCAGCATTTGCATTAATGCCTAACTGATACATATAGAAAGACTCAGCACCACCAAATGATTGCGTTAGGTCTGGGTCAAAAGAGTATGAAAATGACTTGCGCTCAGATGAGTAGATAGATTCTCCCTGAATTTTTCCTGCAGCCTGAACCATCGATTTTTCATGTTGTTCTTCTCCCAACACCTGTACCACATTGGCACGACGAACAGATGGGAGATCGATGCGGGTTTCTTGCAACTGGAAGTTCGCCTTACGTTCAACAACATTCAGCTCATCGACCGTACCCGGCAAATAATTTGCGGCTAACAAAGAGGTTCTCTTCATCGCCTCACTCTCATCGCGATACTTGCTCTGCGTGCCGATGACAGTCACAGAATTGGTGGTTGTGTAAAATTCTGTATCCTGCCAACCAGCATTCTCTTTCAAATCGTCAGTTAGCGCCTTCCACTTCACATCCGTCATAGTGGCTGGAACTTGGTCAGGCTGATAAATGGGTCTCGGCTGATCAATATGAGCGGGTTTCATATCATTAAAGTTAGTCCGAAAAGTCACCCCCCACATCAAGGTGTTTCCTCTCTGCCAGCTTAGATGGCTATCCATATTCTCGAAAACTCGGTACACAGCCCCGACATTCCAAGGTGAATCTTGATAAAGATGGCCAGCGAACTCCTTGCTATAATCATTGCCATCATATTCCAGCTTCAACCTGAGTGGCTGCCATGGTGTTTGATACTCAACACCGCCAAAGAGTGCTGCTGGCCCATGAAACAAGCTATCAAACTCAAACTTACCACCATTACCAGAGAAGCTATTATTTCTTTGACACCAGCTATCTTTATACTCACAAAATGGGTTTTTAATATTATCACTTTCGGCCATATTTCCCCAGCCGATACCGATAGTAAAATCAAAAGGGCCATAGCGTTTGCTAGCCGTCACAAATTCACTATCAAAGAGACCAGTCCCCATTAGATCTCTAAAGCCCAGTGACACCTGTGGCAGATAGTTGGATTCTTGCCAAAGGCGGAACTTGAAATCCATCCCTTTATCTTTATAAGTTTGATCACCACTAAAATCTTCGTAGGGACTGTACTTTTTTGTTCTTACATCGGTATATCTCAGTGTTGCTTCAAACCAGTCAAATGGCTGCGCAGAGATAGACCATCGACGATATTGGTCATTATCAACATAGTTGGCACTGAACTCACCTGTTTTAGCCATTCGTGCGGTAGGCATTTGAAGCAAACCCACACCACCGAAATCACCTTGTGAAGGACCATAAGGATCAATAACAGACTCTGCAGCACAAACAGTTCCTGAAACAAAGATCGCAATATATTTCAATTTAGGCAGCATTATTCTGGTACTCGATTAGCAAGCAGACTGGCAATACGAATATTGATATCTTTATATTGCTCTGGAAGGATTTGGGGATCAAAACCGACAAAGAGCGTAGCACCCGCCATAGGTTCACGATGCAGTTTGTTCCAATTCGCAACAGGAACCTGGCTGATAGAACCGTCAGGCTGGATCAGAAATGCTTCATACTGCGCAGCGCCAGCCAACAAGCGGTAATCCTGCCAATAGCTTGCCAAACTGGCACCAGGCTGAAGTGGCTGTTTACTGCGACCGTTAATCAGTCCCACGAAGTAGATAAAATCGGGCCTTGAAGCAAGGAAAAGGGTGTACTGCCCTTTTAATAGTGGATTACCATGCGGGTCAATTCTGGACTTGGCAGGATCTAATGCGATTGACAAACGGCCACTGACAGGAACTTTGTCCAGCTCTTGTAGTAACTGTTGCGTTGACTGGATCAATGAACCTTTGTCACCTGCTCGCATCCAAAGTACTTGAAGTGCTTTAATATCCTTGAGCAATTGCTCTTTAGTCATCTGAAATTCCGCTATGGTCTTTTCATTCGCAATTTGTGCAGTACGCCAATAGATATCATCTGGTAA
This sequence comes from Aeromonas allosaccharophila, assembly GCF_000819685.1. Lineage (GTDB taxonomy): Bacteria > Pseudomonadota > Gammaproteobacteria > Enterobacterales > Aeromonadaceae > Aeromonas > Aeromonas allosaccharophila. Next base: position 3,164 of record NZ_CDBR01000089.1, read on the forward strand.
TTGAACATTAAATAACAGGTCTGCAAGTCTGGCACCATCATGCAACTCAATCTTCGCTGTTGCATGACGCTCAAAAATCACGTTTACATCAGCTTGAGCCAAAGCAAAAAATGGTATGAGACCGATCGTCAGGTATCTTTTCATAATGCGTACGGCTTTAATATTGTCATTTCAATCACCGGTAATTCCGGCCCCAATTGCTGCTGGCTTTTTAATACTCTGCTCGTACTAGGCTCAAACCAATAGTAGTTATGCCAAGAGTTCTGGTCATGTCCGACACTGACCAACTCATCAATCAACATAACATCATGTGTTTTATCAAGGATTAACAACTTTTCTGGAACAGCAGATATAAACTTAGCCCGCATGTCATATCCACTCAGATAATCCTTTTCCCATTCGGCAGTATACTGCCAAGACATAGCATCCAGGTTCAAAGATATATCGGGTACATTTACCATTTTTTTCAATGGATCAGGCCAGGATGATGCCACTAAATAGAGATCATTTTCCAAACCCACCGTCTTGTGTAGCCGACCTGATTTGGTAACAAAAAGCTTATTATCAGAGCTCACCCAGCTCAATGAACCATCAGGGTCTGCAAACGCAAGCACAACCAATGCCTGTGGATTATCACCCACTCGCAGATAGGCGCTCGCATAAGGTAATTCACGTATTTTTTCAGTCGTAACCTCCACATCATCCGTTCCCAAAAGGGCATAGCGGAGGGTTGCATAGGTATCTAAACTGGTGGCGGAACAACCACTCAAGAGTAACAATCCCAAAGGTATAAACAAACGAAGAGAAAACATAGATGGGTCACTCAGTGGAATTGGAAAATGATTGCAAAGTGACAAAAATAAGGCTGCCAATGTGGCAGCCTTATTACAATATCGAATAACTTACTTGGTAGCAGTAGTTGTGTTAGTGCTGGTACTGGTGGAGTCGTCATTTGCGTTAGAAATAACAACCGCCGCCAGTGCAGCAGCACCAACGCCAACAGCAACTGCGGCAGTGGTACCAATAGCAGCGCCAGTGGCAGCAGCGCCGCCAGCAGCACCACCGGTGCTAGCAGCAGCAGCTACTTCTTCAGCTGCAAATGCATTTGAAGAGAGAACCAACAATGCAGCCAGAGTCAATGCGGATTTTTTCATTACTCGTTTCCTTAGTTTAAAAATGACTTAAAGTAATAACAGGATATCGTGAAACAGACCAATAAACCAGAATAAGCCGCTCAGAAGAGCCTTCTCATCTGGCGTTACGAAGTGGACGCCCCATAGCATGGCGTACCAGCACGATCATAATACCTAACATGCCCCCAAGCAAAGTCCCTAATACTGCGATCAATGCCCGTTTGGGTTTCGCTTTTTCTTCAGCAACCACAGCAGGATCAAGGGTTTTAAACACGTACTCTTGATTCACTTCGGTTAACATCAAGGTTTTGGTCTGATCCTCGATCAGTTGGTAGAACACCTTCTGCATATCTGCAACTGGGGTTTTCTCAAGCTGTGCTTTGAGATAGGTAATGTTACGTGTCGCATCGGTTTGATCACGCAATTTCATGGCCTCATTGAGATCGGCCACCAACCAGTCAACCCACTGCTTGGCAGACTCCGGAGAGTAGTACTCCACCGCCACCGTCACCAACCCTGATTTTGTATCCTGACTGATACTGGCAAGTGCGCGAAATGCCTTAACCAGCTCCCAGTCGGTTGGTTCAACCGACTTGCCAGGTGGCACCTCACGCACCCACTTTTTGGTGTCGACATCGTAGATCTTTTTATCAACAAGTAACTCACCGGTCACCTTGTCAGCTTTCATAACAGCCAACAATGGCACTTCCAACTGATGCTGGCGAATAAAATGACTTAAAAATTGACGGGATTTCCCAATCTCGACTGCAATCGCTGTCTTGTCCGAACCACCGCCACTAAGATTTATGCCAGCCAAGCTGGCCAGACCACCAAACTGGGCAGCCATGGCGGCAAGTCCCCCTCCTTGCTGATCAGCAGACGGTGCGAGCAAGGCTTCCGAGCGATAAATATTTGGCAATGATATTGCTATCATGACAGCTATCACCGCCCCCACCAAGGTACTGGCGACTATCCACCACTTACCACGCCACAGCGCTGCGAACAACTCACGTAAATCGATTTCATCTTCGCTCTCCCCATTCATTACCAATGGCAAGGGAGGGTGTTCTTTTAGTTGTGTCATAACAAACCGAATCTCAAAAGAGTCAGGTAGTCTTCACTACCTGACTGAATAGGTTGTCAAATGAACGATGTCATTACTTGATTGCACTCCATGCGACACCCAGTTGGTAGAGGATCTGAGTTGCAGAGGTCATGATGCTCAGGTTATCCAGATAATCAGAATCAACAGGTACCACGATGGTATCCCCCGGCTCCAGGCTCTTGCGACCACCAAACCAGCTATCACCTGGCAGCATCACGCTACCATTAGCCTTGATCACGTAGATACGGTCGGTATCTGCCTGTTTCTTGGTTCCACCGGCACGGCTCAAGTAATCATTAACGCTCAGGTTGCCATCGTAAACGTGGGAAGAGGGGAATTGCACCATACCCTGAATAGAGACCACATTTTGTAACGCAGGCACATAAAGCTTGTCACCATCTTGCAGCATCACATCAGCCTGTTTGTCGCCAGACAAAATAGCCGGCATATCAATGGTCATGCGACCGACAGCCTTGCTGTTTTCCAGCTGATTGACCACAGTCATCGCCTCGGCTGGCGAGCTGGTGTAGTTGGCGATACTGGATTGACGACGCAGGGTCATCGTCGCGATCTCTTGCTTGAGTTCATCACGTAGTAACTCGATGCGTTCTTCCTCCTGCTTGCGCAGCGCCTCACGAGCAAAAACTGTACCATTCGGGTTAGCATAAGCAGTGATCCCCCCCACTCTCTGGATCAACTCCTGCAGGCTTTCACCACGACGGACCGTATAAGTACCCGGATACTTCACCTCGCCAAATACCTGTACGGTAGCTTCTTCACGCCATTGCGGATGCGGCAACACATTTAGGCTGTCTTTTGATTGCACCAACGGCGAACCAGTTACCCGATTTGCAGTTGCCAAATCCAGACGCTGATTTTCAATTGCAATATCGTTCCCTCGCTCACTCACACGAGATAACTCAATCACATTCGCCTGTTCGTTAAACCCGCCCGCGGCCATGATTAAATCATGGGTACGACTATAAGACGTCAAGGGATAGACCCCGGGATATTTAACCTCACCGCGAACTTCAGCAATCTGTACCGGTTTACCTTGTGCTGCTTGTGCTTTTAAACGCTCAATAACCGGAGCGAGCAAAGCTTGGCGAGAGGCACCAACCATCGCCTCAGTCTTGGTCGTGTTAGACACACTAGCCAAAGTCATCTTATCTTCTTTAGCCAGCTGGGCACGCCTAACATCGGCACCAGTACTGGTATCTACCGCATTGGCTTGCTGCTCAATGCGTTGGTTAGCCTGATTGTCAATACTTGTCGAAGAGCTCTGAGAACTCGCCAGCTGCTTCAGTCGGTCGGTCGCGTCATTGCTAAAAATAAGCACCTGATCTCGCGGTTGCAAACGAATGTCATCTTCCCCGCCCGGCATTTGCAACGCACGGCCCAGATTGAATTGCAATACCTCGATATTACGTTGGGCATCCACCTCACGTACAACCAGGGCATAATTCAAGTCAGTGACCGATGTCAGATCGCGGTCGGCACTTTGCAACACACGACTGATCCGTATTCCTGGCTGAAAACTGAAGACGCCTTCACGAACCACGGCACCTTTTACCACGATCGCTTGGCTATATTCAGTGCTGCTCGGCTTGACAGTGACTTTGTCACCATCACGCACGACAAACTGACGATCATGCTGATTTGACAAGTTCAGGTTAAATACCCGCATCCCGGTTTCACCATAACGGGTCACCGAAACCTCTTTGAGTGCAGCAGCCTTCATGCCGCCCGCCAACCCAAGCACATTAACCAAGGCTGCTGGGCCACTCAATTCATAAATAGCAGGGCGTTTAACCAAACCATCGATACTCACTTCACTGCCTTTAGCAGGGATGAACACTGTGTCGCCGGAACGCAAACGAATATCCTGACTGGTATCCCCCCATACCAACATCTTGTAGAGGTCTACATCAATCACTTTCTGCCCCGCACGCTTGACCTGGATCTTGCGCAGCGACCCTACCGTGTCGATACCACCCGCAGCCTGCAGAGCTTGGGTCACGGTAGCCATACCATTGACGTTATAGGCGCCGGGGCGATAGGCATCGCCCATCACAAACACCTGCATGGTGCGCAGGGCACCGAAGCTGACAAACGCCTCGACCCCGATTTTTTGCTCTTTGATGCGGCTTTCAAGCTCGCTGCGCAGTTGCTGAAAGGTTTGGCCGCTGGCAGCAATCGGCCCCAGGGTCGGGAAGTCGATAAAGCCTTCGCGGCCAATCGGCAGGGTGTAGTTGGCATTCTCTTTGCCATAGAGCTGCACCCGGATCTCGTCACCAGGTCCCAACACATAATCATCGGCAACCGGCATATCAACCACTGGCACATCGGTGAGCGGCTCACCTGCAAACACGTTATAGCCAAAGGGTTGTAGCTCACCCTCTTGCGCCACACCGGCCATTAACGGCCGCTGCGACGGCTGGCTGTAATCCACGTCACGCGGAGCCGCCACCGGCGCAGTATTGACTGGGGTCACACTATTTATCGCCGATGAGGCACCCAACTGAGAGGGGTCAATACCATATTGTGCTGCCAATGCCTGCTGTTGGGCAGGGGACAACTGTTTAAATTTTGCCATCATCTCTGGCGTGATTTGCGGCGCAGCCAGCACCGGCCACCCGAACAACGCCAGTGACAGCAGCCACCCCGATTGTTTCAATTTATTTACATTCACCCGTTATCAACCCCAAAAAATGCCCCCCTATCCAATATGGGAGGCCAAAAAAATCACCAGCCTATTGTGCCATCCTGTGCCAATGGTTACCACTGAACTCAGCCACAGCAGCACAAAAATCGAATACGTTGCGCGCGCGATACTTAAGTCCTGAAACCTGAATGTTTAGCCTCTGCTATAACACATTTATCTGACAATATGAATCATAGGAGGTAATTGAGTATGGTCGTGCGAAAAATAAGCTCAAGCTCAAGCTCAAGCTCAAGATATAATTGACCTCTAGAAAATATTAAAAAGCAACACCACTCCCAATGCTAATACCAATACCAATACCAATACCAATACCAATACCAATACCAATACCAATACCAATACCAATACCAATACCAATACCAATACCAATACCAATACCAATACCAATACCAATACCAATGCTAACCGGCCTCGCAACTTACTTCTTAATTCCCCAACGTGCCATAACAGATACAAGTTGCCCATATACCCATTATTTATGGCAAAATCTAAATACAGCTGCACTCTACAATTATAAATGCTCAGCAATTTTAATGAGCTGATTGCGATACCATTCATCCTTGATTAGTTTAATACGTTTTATAGCTGCAGCAAAGCTATTGTTAGTACCCACTTGATTATTAGCACGCTGACGATAATACATCATTAGCTCAGGGTCGATAGACCAATTATATCCCTAACTACGAGCAAACGCATATAGCAACCAGTCGTGCAGTGCGATATCTTTACCAATTTGCTCATAGCGTCTTCTAACCATGCTTTAAATTGCACGGCAACTTAATATTTAAACATATAAATGCAACCAGGGCCAGTCGATTAAAATAAACAATCCAACTCCCATTGCGGCCGCGCTTTATCAATCAACACTTCACGACCATCCTCCAAAAATGCAGTTAAATTGGCAGAGTGACAGTCGTCTTGCTGAAGTTTTTCGATGCCTTTAGTTAGTTTACTCTCTAGCCGAATATCGTCTCGATCGCTAAAAAATATAATCACAACTACTTACGCCTGTATCTTTCAACAGCTTATAGATATTTTTACCTGCGCCAAAAAAAATTTCTCGCCATACGGTAATAAAATGATATCTTGATGTTTTTTCTCAGCATAAACGTTAAAAATTGAAAACGTGTCGTCATTGCTCAAATCGATGCCAATCACAAGATCAATATTGTTTTGCTACAAGATAGATACAAGTTGCACATAAATTAAAGAACCACCATTGTATGCTGCAAGTAAGATTAAAGATTCTTCATTCTTCTGATTCACTCCAAACCACCGTTAAACCATGATGATGTCAAAAATTTTTGCTAGTTAAGTTAGTTAGCACTCTGGATACTAATTTTAGTGCCATTTTCACACAACCAGCCTCGGCGTAGCAGCGCAGTTCGGGGGCATTACCCGAGGGGCGCAGGTGAATAATGCAGCCGTCATTTAAGCTCAAGCGCAAACCATCAGTAGTATCTGCCGACATCACCTGAACATCATTAAAGCCAAGCTTAACTAACAAGGTTTGAGGATCGTTAAGGCCATCAACCAATATCGCCTGGCTACGAGAAGTGGCAAAATTTTGAATTCGGTCAGAATGGGTATAACGGGCAGGTAAGGCATTCACCAAGGGTGAAATCGTCCCCTTTCCCGTAGCCGCTAATAGCATTAAAAACGGCAGCACAGCATCACGGGTTGGCAAGGCCGACAGAGGTTTACCTGCAAATGCGATATCACTACCCAACAGGAAACCGCCGTTAGCTTCAAAGCCAGCAATGCGGGTGTAATCTTTAGCCAAATGAGCAAACTCGGCGATCACATAGGGTGACCCAATCTTGGTCAGTTGCACTTTGTTAAAGCGCCCGCAATTGGCAATCACGGTATTGCTGCTAACAGGAATGGCTAACGCCTCAATATGTAATGCGCTGGCACACAATAAACCCAATATATCACCGCGTAGCCATTCACCGTTTTCGTCAGCGACCAAGGGGCGATCACCATCACCGTCGGTTGAGAAAATTGCATCCAGTTGGTATTGGACAGACCACAACCTTGCCTTGGCTTTATCTTCTTCGCCCACAGCTTCAGTATCGATCGGCACAAACTGATCGCTACGCTCAATGCGAATAACCTCGGCACCTAACGATTCAAATAGCGGAGCATAGAGTTCACGACCGGCGCTCGAGTGTTCATAAATACCGATCCGCTTACCCGCCAACATATCGGCCGCAAACAAAGAGGCATAGCGGGCACAATAACTTTCGGCCGCGCGTGGGCTGGCTATCAATTCAGGCAACACGAGTAGGTTGTCAAACTCAACCTCAGCGGCCAAAATCGCTACTTCATCGGTTTTGGTGATCTCGCCATCGGGTCGATAAAATTTCAGGCCGTTACGATCAAACGGAATATGACTCCCCGTGACCATGATACAAGGCAGCTTGTCTTGCATCGCCTGATACGCCAATGCCGGAGTTGGGATCACTCCGTAATAAATCGGTTCCACCCCAGCTTGCATTAATGCGGCAGCACAAGCCTGCGCCATGGCATAACTGCTTGGGCGATTATCAATCGCCAACGCTAATTGCTTGGGGGCAAACTCTTTGCGCAATACGGCAACAAAGGCATGAGTAAAAGCAGCACACACTTCGGGAGTAAAATCGACTACCAAGCCACGGGCACCGCTGGTGCCAAATTGCACTCCACTCGTACAAATTACATTTTTTGTATTAAACATTAGCTACCATCCAAATAATGAACATGCTCATCAATAGCCCACTCCGGTAGATGGAATACGCACAACATCATCTTCCTCAAGATAAACACCGCTACGAACTTCAATCATCTCAAGCGGGATCTTGCCTGGGTTTTCAATGGCGTGCGCTACACCAAGTGGAATATAGGTAGATTGGTTTTCGGATAACAAAAAGCTCTCTTCACCTCGCGTCACCAGTGCGGTGCCAGAAACAATAATCCAGTGTTCAGCTCGGTGATGGTGAATTTGCATCGCGGTTTTTTGGCCTGGTTTTACCATCAACTGTTTAACGTGATAACGCAGCCCATCGGCAATCGCATCGTGGCTACCCCAAGGGCGAAACACTTCGCGGTGTTGCAATTGTTCGGGGCGATTGGCCGCTTTTAACTGATTGACAATGCCTTTGATCTCTTGCACTCGGTCTTTATGCGCCACCAACACCGCATCTTTGGTTTCAATAACCACCACATCATCAATGCCGACAGTAGCGGTTAAGCGGTGCTGGGCATAGATAAAGCTGTTGTGAGTCTGCTCGGTTAACACATCACCGTGCAGCACATTGCCTTGCGAATCTTTGTCACTCACTTCCCACAGAGCAGACCAAGAACCGACATCACTCCAGTTGGCATCCAGCGGCATCACCACTGCGTTGGCGGTTTTTTCCATCACCGCATAGTCGATGGAATCATCCGGGCAAGCGGCAAAAGAATCCGGATCAAGGCGGATAAAATCCAGATCATCTTGCGCTAAAGCCAAAGCTTGCTCACAGGCCACCAACATGGCAGGGTTATGCTTTTTAAGCTCTTGCAGGTATACAGAAGCCTTAAACAAGAACATACCGCTGTTCCACAGATAACGACCATCAATGAGATATTGCTGAGCGGTGGTTAAATCAGGTTTTTCGATAAATGCTGCGACCGTGCTGGCGCCGTGGCCCACATCACAGCCCTGCTGGATATAGCCATAACCGGTTTCTGGCGCGGTGGGCACTATGCCAAAGGTGACCAACTTGCCCAGTTCGGCCAAGGGAATAGCCGCTTGCACCGCTTGGCAAAAGGCGGCAGGTTTGGCGATCACATGGTCTGCGGCCAGCACCAGCAATAAGGGATCGTCACCTTGTTTACTGGCATGCTGGGCGGCAATGGCCACAGCTGGTGCCGTGTTGCGGCCAAACGGCTCCAGCGCAATCCCGCTGTGTTGCAAATGCCCCTTGCGCAACTGCTCCGCCACGATGAAGCGGTGCTCTTGATTGCAGATGATGAAGGCTGGCTGATGCGCCAGCGGGCTTAAGCGCTGCAAGGTCTCTTGCAGCAAGGTCGCCTCACTGGTCAGGGATAAAAACTGCTTGGGGAACAGTGTGCGTGACAAAGGCCACAGGCGAGTGCCAGAGCCCCCGGCCATTACAACTGGCAATATCATGGAATTACGTCCTAGCTAAAAAATAATCTTTGGTGTGCTGATGCACGCTTAGGTCTTGCAGCAAGTCCGCCACCTCAAACCACTGGTATTGGTCATGCTGGCTGATGGGCAAAACATCTTGCTGCCCTTGCCACGCCAATTCATACCCCAGCACCACGTAATGGGTGGTGAACTCGGTGCCGGAGAAGTTATCGGCATAAAAGTGCTCATAGTGCCCAAGCAAACGGGCACTATCACGGCTTGCTGCCAGCCCTAACTCCTCTTGAGTCAGGCGCAAAAACGCCGTATCCAAGCGCTCATTTTTGCGCACCCGGCCACCGGGCACAAACCAATATCCTTGAGCTGGACGGTTTAGCCGCCGCCCTAGCAACACCTGGCCTTGGCCATTTCGCACAATTAAATCCAGTGAGATAAGTGGCGTTGCCGCCACTATCTGTTGAAATTGCGCCTTGTCTAACCAAGGACTTGGCTGACGTTGGCTCATTTACGAAAATCATCCTGATGCGCTAAAAACCACTGATAAGTCAGGGTCAAGCCTGCCTCTAACGAGCGGGTATAACGCCAGCCCAGATTGACCAAGCGGCTGACATCCATCAACTTGCGCGGGGTGCCATCTGGTTTAGTGGCATCAAACACCACCTCACCGGCAAAGCCAACCACCTTGGCCATGGTCTGCGCCAACTCGCGAATGGTGCAATCAACCCCAGTGCCAACGTTGATGTGCGACAGCATCGGCTCGGTATTGGCCTGATAAATTGCATCAGCCAGCTCCATCAAATACACGCTGGCTGCGGCCATATCATCGACATGCAAAAACTCGCGCATCGGCGTGCCGCTGCCCCACACCACCACTTCGCTGTCACCGCGTAATTTGGCTTCATGAAAACGGCGCATCAGCGCCGGGATCACATGGGAGTTTTCCGGGTGGAAGTTGTCGTTTTCGCCATACAAGTTGGTAGGCATCACGCTGCGATAATCGCGGCCATATTGGCGGTTATAGGATTCACACAGCTTGATGCCAGCGATCTTGGCAATTGCATAGGGCTCGTTGGTGGCTTCCAGCATGCCGGTCAACAGGGCTGTCTCGCGCATCGGTTGCTCCGCCAACTTGGGATAAATGCACGATGAACCTAAAAACAGCAGCTTTTGCACCCCACCCAGATGCGCACCATGGATGATGTTGCACTCCATCATCAGGTTTTCAAAAATAAACTCGGCAGGGTAGCTGTTGTTGGCGTGAATACCGCCCACTTTGGCGGCCGCCAAATAAACTTGATCGATGCGCTCATTTTGGAAAAACGCCGTCACCGCCTGCTGAGAGGTTAAATCCAGCTCGCAGCGGGAGCGTACCACCAGTTCTACATCCGCACGCTGGCTTAGCTGACGGCAGATGGCCGAGCCGACCATGCCCCGGTGACCAGCGACAAATACCCGTTGTTTAGCCTGTTGCGTTGTCATCGATCAGTTCTCCACCGACAGGGAAACATCAAAGCCATGGGCTTTGAGCAGGACATGTTGCTTGGCCTTGTTTAGGTCACTTTGTACCATCTCGGCGCACATCTCTTCCACAGTGATCTCTGGTACCCAACCCAGCTTGGCCTTGGCCTTTGCCGGGTCGCCGAGCAGGGTTTCAACCTCGGATGGGCGGAAGAAACGTTCATCGACTTTAACGATCACATCGCCCACTTTCACGCCAGGGGCGTCATCGCCGCTGATAGCGCTGACGGTGGCGATTTCATCCACCCCTTCGCCGCTAAAAGTCAGTTCAATGCCAGCTTCTTTAGCCGACATGCGCACAAATTCACGCACAGAGATCTGCTTGCCGGTAGCGATCACAAAATCTTCAGCGGCATCTTGTTGCAGCATCATCCACTGCATACGTACGTAATCTTTGGCGTGGCCCCAGTCGCGCAGCGCATCCATATTGCCCAGATGCAGGCAGCTTTCGAGGCCTTGAGCGATATTGGCGATAGCGCGGGTGATCTTGCGGGTGACAAAGGTTTCGCCGCGACGCGGGGATTCATGGTTAAACAGAATGCCGTTACAGGCATACATGCCATAAGACTCACGGTAGTTCACGGTGATCCAATAGGCATACATCTTGGCCACCGCATAGGGCGAGCGCGGATAGAAGGGCGTCGTTTCCTTTTGCGGAATCTCCTGCACTAAACCATACAACTCGGAGGTAGAAGCCTGATAAAAGCGGGTCTTCTTTTCCAACCCACAAATCCGGATCGCCTCCAACAACCGTAGAGTGCCCATAGCATCGACATCGGCAGTATATTCGGGTGACTCGAAAGAAACAGCAACATGAGACTGAGCGCCCAAGTTGTAGATCTCATCCGGCTGGATTTCTTGTACCAGGCGAACCAGGTTGGAGGTGTCAGTCAAATCACCATAATGCAGGAAAAAACGCGAATTCGTTTCATGCCTGTCTTGATAGATGTGATCCACTCGACCGGTATTAAACAAGGAAGAACGGCGCTTGATACCGTGCACCTCATAGCCTTTATCTAACAAAAACTCGGCCAAGTAAGAACCATCTTGGCCAGTAACACCAGTAATAATTGCAACTTTCATAACTTATGGCCTCAACCTTTATTAGCATAGATGGACAGTGACTTAACAATATCTAGATATTTAAACCCATAATCAAGATCCGGTTCCAGATATGCCCCTTCAGACCATTCATTCCATGCATTAATGAAAAAAATAGTTTGTTTACTCGGTGAAACAGTACGTTCAATCAACGTCCTAAATTTACACTCAAAAACATCTGGAGTTGAGTCAACATAAACTTTTGACCTATTCTTGTATCTAGGAGTATTATCCCAACCCACAAAAGCACCTTGAAAAACAGCAGATGGATCAGCATTCTTTAAAATAACATCCCACACTGATGAATAATCCACTTTTTCATATCTTGTCAACGCATGTCTAATTTTTGTAATATAATTCAACATCGACTCAGGCAAATATCTTAGCGGTTGAAAAAAACGACTTGAAAAAAATGATTTGTTAGCATTAGCACTTGAATTATATGCAAATCTAGGTTCGAAATTTAAAGTGGAACTATATGATGAAACACTATCTTCATTTATGACCTCGGATACTTTCGTATACACAAAGTGAATTCCTGGATACCCCTCTTCTCGAATTAAGCAATTCCAAAAATCAAACATCGCCGCCGAATTCTTTATGAGATGAGGATTGTATATTATAAAAACAGGACATCCATCAACCTTTAGATACCTTTCATCTGAAAAGAATTTAAAGAGATAGCGAAAGTGTTTATCCCACATATCACGGTCATTGTTATGTGTTTGCTTGAAGATTATTGTGTTGTCATCGCCGACCCAACGCTTAGACCAAGTTTCGTTTGCCCAAGAAAAACAAAACTCCATGTTAATGTCTTTTTGGTTTAAAAATGCCTCAGCTGGTTTTTCAAGAACCAGCTTGCCATCAAACCAATAATGATAAAAGCAAAAACCATCAACACCATATGATGAAGCCAGTTTGCACTGATGACTTACGACGGAAGGATCTGACTGAAGATAGTATCCATTCAGTGGAACCCTCGGCTGCCTGTGCCCCAAAAAAAGTGGTTCAGAATTTTTTACATTATCCCAATCAGTAAAGCCACTCCCCCAGTGAAAATCATTTTCAGGTATTGGGTAGAACTGAGGAAAATAATAACAAAAGAATTTATTTTTAAATTGCATTTTTGAACTTCCCACACCAAAACAACATTTTTGATATTAAAAAAGGTACTACCCCATGGTGACGTTTAAACAATAAAGATTTATCATTGATGAATGATAAATCTTTGCTAGACTTACTAAGTCCGGTAATGTCATTATAAATAGAAATCTCATCAAAATCGTGATGAAAACGGAAAAATTTAAACAATTCGATATTTAAAGCCCAATCCGCTAGCACTGGATATTTTAATGAATAACGAACCGAATCAAAAACCTTCGTAGGATATACAACCCCCTGGTGACAAACATTTTTAAAAATAAAATAAAAAAGACTGCCACTTATATTAACTGTACGTCCATCACTCAACATCCTGACAGGGAAAACATGAACGTTACTATATTCAGTATCAAATTTAAGGACATTTAAGATATTTGTGAAATTCTCAGTAACACAATCATCAGAGCCAAGGAAGTATATCCATGGAGTATTTGACAGCTTGATCCCCTTATTCATTGCATCATAAACTCCATTGTCACGTTCTGATACAAATGAAATTGAAGAATGCAATTCACAAAATGAAGAAGCTATTTCTTTAGTATTATCTGTTGAGCCCCCATCAATAATGCATACATTTATACCATTTCCAATAAATGAATTGCACTTATCTAACAAACCATTCATACAATCGTTCAAATAATCAGCACAATTATACGTCGGTATAACCACAGTGAGAATACCACTATACTTTCTATCGAAATTTCTTCCGATTAGTTGGCAACCTGTCATTTAGCCCCCGTTAAATAACCAATATAAAAAAACAAATATTTTAATTTACACTTAAAGATGAATGCTTATTAAATATATGAAAAAAATCATACACACAAACTAAACCAAACAAAAATAACACTGACGGAATAAGTAATTGAAAAGCAAGGAAGTCTTGAGAAAAAATCCACAAAAGAGGAGGCAGAGATGAATAAATGTAAATCTTAATTGTAGGTGATTGCATAATCGTCTGCATTACTTGTGAGAAGTAATAAATTATGATAGGAACCCAGCCAATTAATAATACATTTGAAATTGTTGCTCCTGGGGAAGAAAAATATACAGCCAAGGCAATAAAAGAACTATTAGCGCCAATGTCTGCAGCATCACCAAACATATTTTCGTATAAATGAACCCCCAGTGGATGGAGCTTAGGGTAAGTACCAAAAAGTGAACTTAGCGATCGTAATGACTCGCTAACGAATGAATATTCGACATTCGAAAGTAGACCTCGTAGATCAAATGCCAGTGCTCTGGCATCATTCACCAAGAAGAATCTTGAAAAAGCCAAATCAGCAAATTGCTCATAAGTTATCCCAATAAAATCAGAGATGACTACAACACTAATAGAAAGTAAAGAGAAACAAAAGACACCAAAAAAAACGAGCATAGATATCCGGAATTTAACACGAGAATAATCAACTAGTGAGATCAGTTGAAAAAGCCAGATAAAAAAAGCCCCTTTTGAACCAGATAATACCGTAAGAACAAAGATAAACGCACATATACAAATAACTATCGGGGAAATTTTTCTCTTTGTTGATATGGAAGCAGAAATTAATGCTGCAAGAAAGCACCCCATGAGATACGTAATATATGTAATATACTTATATAACGGTGACTCATTCAGGTATGATATCCGTGACCCTGAAGAAAATAGCCCAAAACCATCCGACCAAAGTAAAGGAAAATTCAAAACCAACAGCAGCAGCAAACAAAAAACAAGAATTCGATCATTTATAACAACAACGCGTAAATAATGCCTTAATCGTAAAAATGAGCAATAATATAGCAATAAAATCAGCGACTCGAATAAATAACATGAGATTAAATCAAAGACATCAACATTTCTCGGATTAATTAGAATAAATAAAAAGAAAAAACCAGATGGAAATATCACTGAAAAATTAAACAACAGAAATGAAAAAACTTCAGACACTCTATGTTTATACCAAACCCTAGTGATAATACATAATATATATATATGTACTACAGAAATTAGTAATGTCAAAAGTTTATTTTGAAGTAGAAAGTCGTAAGCAGACATAGTATCACTCCAAAATCATTTGGACATTTGCTCATAAAGTGAAATGTACTGAGCAGAAACTACATCATAGCTCCACAACTCAGCAGCTCTGGCTATAGCATTATTTGATAGTTTTCGTCGTTTATCTTCACTAGCGAAAATAACACTAGCGATCGCTTCAGACATATCTACACAGTCAAACTTATTGACTAAAAAACCAGTTTCATTATCAATGATTATATCGATTAATCCTGTTGTTCTGAAGGATACAACAGGACAGCCACAAGCTTGAGCTTCAGACGCAGTTTGGCCAAATGACTCAACCATGGAAGGAACGACCATTACATCAGCCGCATTATATAATAGCGAAAGTGAAGTATCATCATACAAATGGCCAGTCCATATTGTATCAAATGGAATTTCAGCACATCCTTCTGGCTTTGACTGACCAAAAACAACACATAAAACTTCATTTTTATTCACTATGCGATTATATAGTTTATTAATGGCTTCAACTAAAAAGTGAAAACCTTTGTTTTTATCCTTCGCTCCACCGATAGCACCAAATAATATTATTTTTCGACGTTGAGGAAGCGAAAGTATTTCCCTGCAAAATCTCTTATCCAATCTTTTAAAAACTGACATATCTAGGCAGTTTGGTATCGTTGATATTTGACTATCCCGAAATAACAAACTTTTTTCTGCGCATGAACTCATCCATTGACTAGGCCCGACGATATGAAAATTATTTCTTTTATCCCAAAATTTTATTTTTTTATTCCAGACATGTTTATCAACATCAATCCAGCGATCATTGTTACTCCTATTTATTTTCGTATATCCACCGACCCATCGAGGCTCATTATCATAGTTATAATCCACATGTTCAGAACCACAAAATGGCCACATATCATGCAGCGTCCAGACTATCGGCTTATCAATTTTACCTAAATCAGCTATTGATAGCATTTCTCCCGCAACCCAGTGAAGATGAACAACATCAGCATTAGAGTTATTAATGTAGTTAGATAACTTAGATGGCAGCCAATTACCGGTATGTAAATTTTCATTACATGTTTGTTGTAGCTTTTGAATTTGCCCACCGATTTTAATTCGGAATGGATTCAAATGAGCGCCACCAAATACTTTCACGGCAGGATCATCTGTGGATTTTATTCGCACCAGCAACGTATTCTCAACATCAGAATTAGATAACCGTAATGCATTGTGAATACGATAAGCAGCCTTTGCAGCACCACCAATGTAATCAGTGTAGCTTAGTGACAAAACCTTCATTAACTCACCCCTTTTGCAGTGTCCTGACATATAAGTATCGGCACACACTTTTCAAATGCCAATAGAAATGCATAGATAGAATACGTCTATTAGCATGCTCAGCAAGGTGAACACCATGAACACATGGAACAAATGTCAAAGAATATCTCAACTTTCTTAATCTGTAGCAAATGTCTATATCTTCACAGTACATAAAGTAATTTTCATCAAAACCGGACAAATCAGCATACACTAGACTTCTGAACAAAATAAATGATCCTGCAGCCCAATCAATAACTGTAGGCTCACTGATCGTTGACTTATCAATAATTGTTTTATTTACTTTGAATAGGAATGAACTGAAAAAATCGTATGCAGAAGGAAATTTTCGAATTGAGTTATCATATAAGGACATAGATATATCGCGGTAAAGATTGATAGCTATTGCATCAAAGCTTTTACTTTTAACATATTCTAATAACCTTTGCGTGTTAATTTCATCAATCATAACATCTGGATTTATTACGCAGAACAAGTCATGTTCGACATCCATGCCAATTTTAGAGCAATACCCAAACACGAAATTATTATTTTCCCCGAACCCCAAACCATAGTTTTCATCTAAGCAAACAATGCTATTAGAATGACAGTATTTCTTAAAGTCATCATGACTACATGCTTTATTTGTTTTTACAATTACGACCACTGATTCATATTTCGCTAGTTTAGCTAAGAACCCTAAGCGCATAATCAATTTTTCGTGACCATGAGAAACAACCGAAATATATATCTTCATACACACCAGACCAAAATAGTCGCCATTATATTAATAGATAAATAACCAGACGCTTAAATTTAAAAGAGCAATTAACCATCGTTGACATACAATATGTTTATACATCATTGCATTGGATAATACATAAACCTATCGATTTATAAATCGATAGGTTTTTTTTAGCAATGGATACATCACATTCGATGCGCATATATACGCAACAACTCTTTTCGTTGAAAACAAAATACCTTGTCCAGAGTTAATGTCTTTACATTTACCACCTTGGGAAAATATTGAAATCATAAACCTCAAGCTACATATTTTCTTTTTGTATTGAGTCCACACCAATTCATTTAAATTCCTTCCTTCATTTGAGGATATAAGCTGCCGATATAATTCAAACTCTAAAGGTATATCTTTATAGTAGACACTAATGACATTGTAATTTTTTCTGGCAACTCTCAAAAAGACGCATGGAAAATCAGGAATTTCTATTGCGTATTGCCGCTCTGGGTTATTTAACATAGCCAACCAAAAGCAACCATACGCGTGTGAGCTTCCATACAATGCGGAGAATAAATCGTCACGAATGAGCTCTTTCTTAACCAGCACGGCGCCAAACATTCCTTTGTCTCTCAAATCCATAAAGGCTTCAGAGAACTGACTATATTTTCTTGATGGTAATTTAAAGTGATTTCCGACAACAACACTATCACCATCGACCAAGGTACCATTGAATATTGCCAAATCTACATTGTCGACAGAACACAGTTTGGATAGACGAGTGAATGCGTCATTTTGAAAAAAGTCATCATCACCAAGGTAATATATATAATCACCAGAAGCCATTTTTGTCACAAAATGCATATGTTTATCTAATGGCAGTCTATCATTGTGTATAAAATATTTAATGTTTTTATATTTGAGATTGCATGCATGGATAAACTCATCAACTTCTGAGTAGTCTGCATCAGAAGCATTATTTGATATGCAAACCTCAAAATCAAAAGTGTAATGTTGCTGATTATATATTGATTTAATGCCTTCCATTAAATACTGAGGTCTATTTAGCGTTGGGATGCATATACTTATCTTCATTCTATAAGCCCTGTTTCATTTCCCAAAAACAGATTTTACTGTAAGGAAAAACAATTCTTTACAAAAAAAATAGTTGATAAAAACAGATTGAATCAATTGCGCAATCAGAGTTGATATACACGCACCAATAACACCTAACATGTCAATTAAAAAATAATTCAACGTGATACTTATCAACGCTCCAGAAATCGTCTGATATAACGCTATCCTTGAACGACCTTCATTCACTATCCATAGTGATTGACAACAACCTATGGAGACTGGAATTAAAGTTGCTATTTGAACCAAAAAAACGTATTTACTATATTCATATGATGCGCCATATAAATGTGGAAGCAGAATATAACCAACAGTACCATATAGTACGACTACTGAAATGCTGCCCCAAAACATCCAAAACAACAACCGATGAAATAGTGACTTATATTCAACCTCATCTATGGCTTTTGTTTTCGCTAAAACAGGTGCAAAACTAGTCACTAATATCATTGGAATGAAGTACACAATCTCCGCTAACGAAACACCAATTGAATAAATGCCTACATCTTTATAGCCAATTTTGCTTTCTATAAAAAAAGCTCCAGATCGCATAAAGATAACTATTGATATACCGGATAAAGCAAATGGCCATGATTCTTTAAGAATTCGTTTGAGATAAGGCCAATCAAACTCTTTGAGAGGAATTTTTATCCCTCCGTGCTTCATTACAGCAAAGCACAAAACAATCGAAGATATGAAATACTCTAAAGGAACTGCCGCGAATAAAAACATTTCATCCAAACAAGAAACTATAATACCTACTTTAAAAAATACAATCATGAAGTATGAAATAAGCTTCGAAATGATGGTGACTTTACTTCTACTTTGGCTCTGAAACCAAAGATCAATCACATCACCAACAGAAAACAAAATAGATATTGACACAATGCAGATTAGCAACGATTTATCGCCATAAAGCTGAATCGCGACCAGCATGGCAACCACTGCACATATTACTGCTGATAGTCCTCTTAGCTTGATTATACTGACTAAAATCAACTCTTTGTGGTCTTTATTAGCCATATCCCTGACAACTAAGGCATCAACACCGAGATTTGATGCCGCCTGAAAGAATGCGATAAATGCCAAGCCATACGCTAACTGGCCATAACTTTCTGGACCAAGGTATCTTGCTATAAGAATATTTAAAAAAAATCCAACTGACAGCTTCACCAGCTTATCAAATAGTAACCATCCGAAATTGTTGACAGCCTTACTTATCAAGTTGTCTTGCCGAAAAACATTGAATACTTTCACACTACGCAGCTCTTATTTTATGATAAATGAAGGATAACCCATCAGAAAATGGAGAAAGTCCACCATGGTGACAATATATATTGTTATGCAAAGTTAACGCTGCTCTTAGTTTTACAGCCAAACTAAAAAAACTTTTAACGAAAATATTCAAACCAACGTCAGATTGGGTGGGATATCACCCAAATAATGAATTTTAATAAACGCACCAGATTTAATTTTTAGGTACAATCATTAGCACTGCCGTTAGCATAAAATGCTAAATCCATTAAGATAACACAGCACATTCTTGCAAGACGACACTTAATTTACTTATTATCACCCAACAAAAGAGATATTCCATCCTCAAATGAAACACTAGGTCTGAAATGTGTATGCCTGAATAATTTTTCTTGATCTATATGGTTAAAATCGATATCAAATCCCTCGAAATATTTTCTACCCAACCCTGAATCAATTGCTGGATTTATGCGGTCTCTAACAGCCAGAATGAACTCTCTCAACGGTCTCGGATGTCCATAACCAATATAGTATGATACATTTGGAGTTCCATTCTCAGCTACTGAAATTAATGCATTAGCGACATCTGACACATAGATAAAATCAGCCAACTGATTACCATTTGTTAAAACTGGAGTCTCGCCGTTCATATATTTACCAACCAAAAAATTGATAAAATTATTCGTTCTATCACCACAACCGTATAGATTTGCAATATATGTCCAATTAACATCAATACCTAAGTATGTACTAAGACACTTTGCCATATACTCAGCTGTAATCTTTGCAATCGCATAGCAAGTTACCATTTCCGGTTCTATCTGATCTTGCTTAAGATAATCTCTATACATTATCTGAGTTATGCTGCCAGAAAAAATAACCTTCTTTGCACTTAGTTTTTTGGCTATATGAATGATATCAAGTAGACACTCGACATTATTCAACTGTAACTTGTAATCTTCCCTTCCAACCCCAGATGAACCACTCCATGCCAGATGATATATATATTCGAAATAAACACCAGCAAATTTATCTGGGAGATTCTTATATTCATTCATGTCCGACAGAACAACCTTTAGATTGTCATCATTCGGAAAACATACTATTGACTCGCTATTTCTTACGACGGCATAAACAGTATAGCCGTCATTCAATAATTGTTTGACCAAGTAGGTGCCTATAAAACCATTTGCACCGGTAACCATAACATTTTTTTGCATACTACTTACCAGTAAATTCATAACAATATTGTTTGAATGACATTGCGTTGTTATCTTTTTCAGACACTATTAAATTTTCAATATCTAATTTCGGCCAAGGTATGCATAATTCAGGGTCATCCCACTTAATGGCATTACATAAGGCGGGTTCATACTTACCTATACAAGAGTATGAGAATACACAATCTTGTAAAGCAAGAAAGCCGTGAGCAAAACCGGCTGGAATAATCAACATATCCTTGTTCTCTGCTGAGAGTATTTGATAAAAAACTCGTCCAAAAGTGTTCGACTCTTCACGTAAATCCACACAAACATCAAAAACAGAACCTTTAACAACGTGAGCTATCTTAATTTGAGATTTACCAATCTGAAAATGCAAACCCCGTAATACCCCTTTCAAGGATGTAATTTCACTCGACTCAGTAATCTCGTCTGTTATGCCGATCTCACAGAAGCTATCACGTTCATAATACTTAATGTAGTCACCCCTTTCATCCGAAAATGAATGGGGTTTTGCTGTAAACAAACCACTAATATTTGTTTCATTAAATATGATACTCATATCACATATCCCTTCTAGCTACTTATTAGTTTCTATACTGCCAGTATAACTGCGATAAAGAATACAAGAACCACATTAAACAGAGTGCTACTCCTTGATTGAGTGCGTAACTGTATATTTCTCGTCATCAGCTGGCTTTAGCAACATCAGGTAATAGTCATTTTGTTTTAACTGATCGATTAGGGGCTGTCGTCATAAGATTGAGGCCCATAGGTATGCGCAGCGGATCTGCATTGCGGCTACAAACGAGCCCGTATTTTTGGCGTATCTTATTGCAATGCCTCGCCATTGCTTCAGATGAAAGAAGGCGTTTTCCACCAAATGCCTTGCCAGATGATAAAGCACCCTGTCGTGGTCTCGTTGTCCCTTACGATTCCGTTTGGAAGGAATAACGAACTCCATCCTCTGAGCATGGACGATCTCAATCAACGCATTGGTATCATATCACCTGTTAGCCAAGAGATACGCAGCCTCCAAGCCGTCAATCGACGGTCGCAGCTTGCGTACAAGCTGCGGTTGTACCCGATGTAATGATACATTTTATCGGCATTCCATGTCCGTCGACTGCCAAATGGATCTTGATGTTCAACCCCCCTAAGTGATCCCCATATCCTGATTACAACCTCGAACACCACTGGCATGGGGATAAACCTTGATATGGCTGGTGTCAATCGTCAGCCATTCGTAATCAGGTTATTTTATCAGAAGTTCTTGAAGATGAGCCCACATTCCCTTGTCACAAAAGCGGCGATGGGTGTTTTTCCAGTCCCCGTATTCAGACGGCAAGTCACGCCAAGGAGCCCCTGTGCGCAAAATCCAGAAAATAGCTTGATAAAAAATCTGTTATCACGAGCCAATGGACCCTTTTGTCCCAATAGATGAGGTTCGGGCAAGACCAAGACACGGCCTGAAATATCGTGGCGGCGATAATCTGGTGTTGACACGATGTCATGATTTTTACGTTAAGGGGGCAGGTATTGTAACGAAAACCATCAGTTCAAGACCCCCCCCTAAACACCATCTAACACCGCAGCCAATCAGTTTGCTCAGAGCTAAATACAACAGAACCAAATGAAATATTGACTAGCAAAGTCAACTGATCATGAACTGACTAAACGAGAGGTATAATTTTTTAAATAGTAAGAACATTCCATCATGTTATTTCACAATCTACAGATTTAAGACGGATTGATTTTACACCGTAAACACGTAGGAATTCTATTCAGGGCTAGCCATATACTCTCTGATTTCATGCAAAGAGAGCTCTCGCATGTTTTCTCCTGCCAACCAAGCCTTATGCCAATTGACAATACGGCCGAGGGTGGACACCAGACCCCAACGGGGATGCCAGCCCATCCTCATTTTTGCTTTAGAGCAATCGAGCTTGAGATAATGGGCTTCATGGGGATGGTCAACACCATCCAGCCGCCAGCTGGCATTTCCCCCCCACAGTTGTACCATTTTCTCGACGATAAACTGCACTGGCTGCGCATCGTTGTCATTTGGGCCAAAATTCCAACCCTCGGCAAAACCACAGCCCTCGGTATACAGTTTTTGCGCTACCAATAAATAGCCCGAAAGCGGCTCGAGCACATGCTGCCAAGGGCGAATGGAATGAGGATTACGGATCACCACCGGCTGATCATTCTGAAACGAGCGCAGTATATCCGGGATCAGCCGATCCTGCGCCCAGTCACCACCACCAATGACATTACCAGCTCGCACCGATGCCAACGCAACGCCGTGTTTTACATAGTCCTTAGAATTGAAAAAAGAACTACGATACGCCGAAGCAACCAATTCTGCGCATCCCTTACTGTTGGAGTAAGGATCATATCCCCCCATAGCCTCGTCTTCACGATAGCCCCACACCCACTCGCGATTTTCATAACACTTGTCACTGGTAATATTGACGACTGCTTTGACTCCACCCACTTGCTTGATAGCCTCAAGAAGATAGACCGTCCCCATCACATTAGTTGAGTAAGTATCTATTGGTTCATCATAGGAGAGTCGCACCAACGGCTGAGCTGCCATATGGAAAACAATTTCCGGCTTAAAATCCGCAATGGTTTCACGTAAATGGGCAAAATCACGAATGTCGCCTTCTTCCGAGAACAAGCCTTGGCGAACATTTGCCTCTTCAAACAGACTAGGCTGGGTGGGTGCAGGCAAAGAATAGCCACGAACCTCAGCCCCCATCTCTTCCAGCCAAAGAGCCAACCAGCCCCCTTTAAAGCCGGTATGACCGGTCATAAAGACCCGTTTATTTCTCCAAAAATCAGGATTTATCACGGCCATTACTCCCATACCTTCCAGGGAGCTTTGCCTTTTTGCCAGAGCTCTTCAAGGTAGTGCTTATCACGCAGAGTATCCATAGGCTGCCAGAAGCCACTGTGCTCATAAGCCATCAATTGACCCTGTTCTGCAAGTGCCATAAGCGGCTCTTGTTCCCATGTAGTCGCATCATTATCGATCAACTCAATAACTTTCGGGCTTAAAACGAAAAACCCACCATTGATCAAGGCACCATCGCCTCTTGGCTTCTCTTTAAAAGAGTGAACTTGCTGATTCTGGATGTCCAAAGCACCAAAACGTCCAGGTGGATATGTTGCTGTCAAAGTGGCCAACTTTCCATGGGTCTTATGAAAGTCGATACTGGCTTTGATATCGACATCGGCAACACCATCACCATAAGTAAACAAGAACGCGTCATCATCTTTTACGTATTCAGCAACTCGCTTAAGACGGCCACCGGTCATGGATGCATCCCCTGTATCAACGAGGGTAACATTCCATGGCTCTGCACGTTTTTCATGCACCTCCATCCGATTTTCTGCCATATGGAAAGTCACATCCGACATATGGAGAAAATAGTTAGCAAAATATTCCTTGATGACATAGCCCTTGTAACCACAGCAGATGATGAAATCATTGATGCCATGTGCAGAATACATCTTCATAATGTGCCAAAGGATTGGCTTGCCACCAATTTCAACCATAGGCTTTGGTTTTACGACCGTCTCTTCACTCAGGCGAGTGCCCAAACCACCAGCAAGAATTACTGCCTTCATTTCGTCTCTCACTTATTTTGATACGGTAAATGCGTCAGAAAAAACTGTTTTTCTAAAAGTCCAGCATGAATAAAATCCTGTTTGGCTGCAGTAATCATTTTAGGCTGACCACAGGCATAAACACAGCTATTGGACATATCTTGGATATCTTCAACTACTGCTTTATGTACTAAACTCTTTCTTTCATTCCAATAATTGCCGTCACCTGACACTGCGGGGATGTATTTGATATTTTTAAATTTAGAGGCCCATTTAATTCGTAAGTCAGAATAAAGCTCCTTACTAGAGTTCATGCCAAAACAAATGAAGATATCTCTGAATTTTTCTTGCGAGTTAAAATATTCGACCATTTATTTTACTGGTGCAAAACCAGTTTCTCCAGCAAAAATAATCGATTTGGTATCTGTCCTCACAAAAAATGTACTAGTTGGACCATCCGCTCTCATGGTGAGTTGACTGATATATCCGAGAAAAATAGCGCACTCATCACACCATTAGATACACATTTAATATGTAACTCTATATCGTCGTCACTATCGGCATTGGCGATAGTGTAACTTCTCGTCACACCTTGATAACTAATTTTTATATACTTACCAAGCTGATGTTTCAGTAAAACAGTAGGAAGTAATTTAAACTTAAAGATAGCAAACCGAGTTCTTTTACCTATCGATGAAACCTTACACAGAGTCACCTTTCTTATAATTCCTGCTAACTAAGGGTAATACTCAGCTTCAATAATAAATTTATTTGAAGATGGTTTGCACTGACAGGTCAGAAAGCTTTGGCCAGATATAAATATTGCCCCCTATTGACTAATCACCTTTCCCGAGACCAGTTGTGAAGCACACAAACCACAAGAGCCATTCTCGCAACTGTGTTCCATGATAACACCAGCCTTTAAAGCAGAATCAAGAATAGTAGCAGTCTCAACTGCATCAAACTTAACATTAGATGGTTGAACCTTTACAACAATATCCATCATTTACTCAAAGCATGTTGCAGTATTAAACTTACTACCCTGTAAATCTTTATTTGAAAGCAATGGAGAGTATGATAACGGCCACTCAATTGCGATGTCTTTGTCATCCCAATTAATGCTAGCCTCGAATAAGGGGGCATAATAATCTGTGGTCTTATAAAGAAATTCGGCAGTATCCGTTAACGTCACAAACCCATGAGCAAACCCTTCCGGGATCCACAACTGTCGCTTGTTTTCACCTGATAAGTGAACCCCAACCCATTGCCCGAAGGTCGGTGAGCTTTTGCGGATATCTACCGCCACATCAAACACTTCACCCGCTACACAACGCACCAGCTTGCCCTGGGCATGGGGGGGCAATTGATAGTGCAAGCCACGCAATACCCCTTTCGACGATTTGGAGTGATTATCCTGCACAAAGTTAACTTGATATCCGACGGCCTTTTCAAACAACTTGTGGTTGAAACTCTCAAAGAAAAAACCACGCTCATCACCAAATACTTTTGGCTCAAAAATAAGCACGTCAGGAATCGCTGTCTTGATTACATTCATCTGTCTATCCACTTTTGATTCAATTTTTATGGGGAGAGCATATTCCCTCCTCCCATATCACATCAGGCTTTCGCAACCATTCTTAACAGATATTGTCCATAAGCATTCTTTGCCAATGGCACTGCAAGTTCACAAACTTGCTCGGTAGTAATAAATTTCTGGCGATAGGCGATCTCTTCCGGACAAGCCACTTTCAACCCCTGACGGGTCTCGATAGTCTGAATAAAGTTGCTCGCTTCAATCAGGCTTTCATGGGTACCGGTATCCAGCCAAGCATAACCACGGCCCATCATGGCCACCGACAGATTACCTTGCTCCAGGTAGATACGGTTTACATCGGTGATCTCCAGCTCACCACGGGGCGACGGCTTCAAGCTCTTGGCGATCTCCACCACGCTGTTGTCGTAGAAGTAGAGGCCGGTCACCGCATAGTTGCTCTTGGGCTCCAACGGCTTCTCTTCCAGAGAGATAGCTGTCCCCTCTTTATCAAATTCCACCACCCCATAACGCTCGGGGTCATGCACATGGTAGGCAAAAACAGTAGCGCCGCTCTCTTTGGCTGCTGCGGCCGCCAACTGTTTCTGCAAGTCGTGGCCGTAGAAGATGTTGTCGCCCAGCACCAGCGCACAGGGATCTGAACCGATAAACTCTTCCCCCAGAATAAAGGCCTGTGCCAACCCGTCCGGGCTTGGTTGTACCTTGTATTGCAAATTCAGGCCCCACTGGCTGCCATCACCCAGTAGTTGCTCAAAACGGGGGGTATCTTGCGGGGTACTGATGATCAAAATATCGCGAATACCGGCCAGCATCAGGGTGCTGAGCGGATAGTAGATCATCGGCTTGTCATAAATAGGCAACAGCTGCTTGCTCACCGCCATGGTCACAGGATAGAGACGGGTGCCTGAGCCACCGGCCAGAATAATGCCTTTACGTTTGGTCATGATGCTTGTTTCTTATTTTTAAATTGCAAAAGAAAAGGATGGCTTGCGGCCACACCTTTCTGTTTATCCCTGTCAGCCAGGGAGGCAGTCACTGCATCCCTGACCAGTGATTTACTTGCCCAGAATCTCGGTCAACATCCGCTCCACTCCGACCGTCCAGTCCGGCAGTACCAGATCGAAGGTGCGTTGGAATTTGCCGGTATCAAGGCGGGAGTTATGGGGGCGTTTGGCTGGGGTCGGGAAGGCGCTGGTCGGCACCGGGTTGAGCTGCGTCACCGCCAGTTCAACGCCGGCTTCTCTGGCTTTGGCAAACACCAGCTGGGCGTAATCAAACCAGGTGGTGGTACCGGAGGCAATCAGATGGTACAGCCCGGCAACGTCC
Source organism: Aeromonas allosaccharophila (assembly GCF_000819685.1). Lineage (GTDB taxonomy): Bacteria > Pseudomonadota > Gammaproteobacteria > Enterobacterales > Aeromonadaceae > Aeromonas > Aeromonas allosaccharophila. The sequence continues at coordinate 30,210 of NZ_CDBR01000089.1, forward strand.
GGTTTGCTCTGCGCCACGCGGATCGCATGGGCGGTGCAATCGGCCAGCAACTCGGCACCGGTGGGAGCACCGAACTGGTCATTGATAACCGACATCTCGCTACGCTCTTTGCCAAAACGCAGCATGGTCTTGGCAAAGTTGGCGCCGCGGGCGGCGTAGACCCAACTGGTGCGGAAGATCAGGTGACGAGAGCAAAGCGCGGCGCCTTGTTCCCCTGCCAGCTTGGTTTCGCCGTAGACGTTGAGCGGCGCCGTTGCATCGGTTTCAACCCAGGGGCGCTCACCGCAGCCATCGAACACATAGTCGGTGGAGTAGTGCACCAACCAGGCTCCTAATGCTTCCGCTTCTTTGGCAATCGCCGCCACGCTGGTGGCATTGAGCAGCTCGGCAAACTCCCGCTCGTTCTCGGCTTTGTCGACTGCAGTATGGGCCGCTGCGTTAACAATCACATCCGGCTTGACCAGACGCACTGTTTCGGCCACCCCTGCCGGGTTGCTGAAATCGCCACAATAATCGGTGGAGTCAAAATCAACGGCAGTGATGCGGCCCAGCGGTGCCAGTGCACGCTGCAGCTCCCAACCGACCTGACCGTTTTTGCCAAACAGCAGAATATGCATCAGGTACGCTCCCCGTAATTCTGCTCAATCCAGGATTGGTAGGCACCGCTCTTGACGTTGTTGACCCACTGCTGGTTATCCAGATACCACTGCACAGTTTTGCGAATACCGGATTCAAAGGTCTCTTGCGGTTGCCAGGCAAGCTCGGCGCTCATCTTGCTGGCGTCAATGGCATAACGGCGGTCATGGCCAGGGCGATCCGCCACATAGGTGATTTGATCGCGGTATGAGCCAGCTTTTGGCACCATCTCGTCAAGCAGATTACACACTGTATGCACCACATCTAGGTTCTGCTTCTCGTTGTGACCGCCGATGTTGTAGGTCTCCCCGACCAAACCAGTGGTCACCACCTTGTAGAGCGCGCGCGCGTGGTCTTCCACATATAGCCAGTCACGGATCTGGTCACCCTTGCCATAGACCGGCAGCGGCTTGCCATCCAGCGCGTTGAGAATGACCAGCGGGATCAGCTTCTCGGGGAAGTGGTAAGGACCGTAGTTGTTGGAACAGTTGGTGACGATGGTCGGCAAGCCGTAGGTACGGCGCCAGGCACGTACCAGATGGTCACTGGAGGCTTTGGAGGCCGAATAGGGGCTACTAGGGGCGTAAGGAGTGGTTTCGGTAAAGAGCGGCAATGGCTCACCGGCGGCGACTTCATCCGGATGGGGCAGATCACCATATACCTCGTCGGTGGAGATATGGTGGAAGCGGAAGGCCGCCTTGCGCACCTCGTCCAGACCGTTCCAGTAAGCGCGAGCCGCTTCCAGCAACATATAGGTGCCGACAATATTGGTCTCGATAAAGTCAGCGGGGCCAGTGATGGAGCGGTCAACATGGCTCTCGGCGGCAAGATGCATCACTGCATCCGGTTGGTGCAGGGTAAACACCCGATCCAGCTCGGCACGATTGCAGATATCCACTTGCTCAAACGCATAACGCTCGCTTGTCGATACCTCGGCCAAAGATTCCAGATTGCCGGCATAGGTGAGTTTATCGAGATTGATAACGGAGTCTTGGGTATCACGGATGATATGGCGCACTACGGCAGAGCCGATAAAGCCTGCGCCACCAGTAACGAGTATTTTCATTCTCTTTATTAGGCCATGTTGATGTTAAATAAAAATCTCTGAGAGATAAAATGAACAAGGAATAATATATTCCTTAGCCTAAGGCTTGACAGAGCCTAGGCACGAATCAATTACTATTGTTACTTACTTGATTTTTACTACTCTTTATCCAACGACCAACTCGCCATGCATAGTTAAGAGATAGGGTATAACCTGTAAATAACCCCAAGTAGATAACCATCATTAACCATTCAGGCAATTTTGCCATTTCAGCCAAAATGCCCATGAAAACTATGCCAAGGTTGGTAACAACCATTAGCAACAATGCTTCACGATGAGTAAAGCCAGCATGTAACAAGATATGATGGAGATGATTACGGTCAGCCTTGAGTGGGGATTGACCTTTCCGAATACGCCGGATCATAATCCCGACCATGTCGATCAGCGGCAATCCCATCAGCCAAAGGGCCATCACAGGTCTGAACGCAGGGCGTTGTTCAGTGACTTGTGAACCATAAATTACCAAAAAGCCGATTATAAAGCCCAAAAACATTGAGCCTGCGTCACCCATAAAAATTTTGCGTTTAAAGGGGGGAATGGTGAGGTTGATCGCCAGATAGGGTACCAGTGCAATCGCGATCACCAAACAGAAGTTGGCCATATCGGGCATGGTATTGCTGAACAAAGTAGCCAACCCGACCAAGCTTATCCCCGCCATTGAACCAGCGAGACCATCAATGCCATCCATCATGTTAAAGGCGTTCACCGCTGCACAAACAGCCAGCACTGCAACAAAAACCTCACCCCAAGGTAGGTGAATATCACCCACCCCCACTACGTCACCAAAGTGATGCAGACCCACACCTGTGGATAGACACAACACAACAATAAGCAATGCCTGCAAACCTAAACGCAGCCTTGGTGAAATATCAAGTGCATCATCTACCGCACCAATCACGACAATAGCTCCAGCACAAAGCAATAACATAACCAGCGTGAGTGAAAGAGGCATGGTAATAAAGACACTTAGGTAAACACCTATACTCACTGCAAGTCCTCCAATCAACGGGATGGCCCCCACGTGCTGTTTACGCTGATTAGGCAGATCGACAAGTTGCAATTTACCTGCAATTGGACGTAAAAACATGATCGCCATTGCAGTGCCAAGAAAGGCAATAAGACCAGACATCTCCATGATTTGATTCCTGTTTTATCCCTTATCATTTGCGCTCAAGCTATATCCTAGCTAGCTTGAGCGCATCTTAATCTATTATTGACAAGCTCAATCATCCATCCGTTGAATCGCTGTTTACCATAAAATGACTAGCGCCATCATCAAAGAGTTAACCTTTCCGGGTTGGTTAAACCAGTGACAGGATTTCCAAACACAAGAACAAACGTATGTAAATATTGTTACAAAAAATGCCTAATCACATAAAAAACCTTAAAATATCAGTAAATTTAAACCACAAAAGCTGCATGGTATAAATAGTCAAAAAATCATGAGCATGGCTACCGCACTGGGTTGCAGCCCCCAGTTCGCTGATTTTAACCACGTTGTCCAAGCTGTTGGTCATTATGTCCTCCAGCATTTAATTGTATTTTGGCTATATGCGTCGCTAGATACTATCATAGATCGATCTCGACATTGCACACCACACAGACCCGATTTGATGCAGGATTCTATCTCGTATCCCCCCCATATGAACAGCAAAAACTACCTCATTGGGGGTCAATTTGAAGCTGAACACGAAGCCGATCACAGCCAGCTCGAGTACCATGCTACTTATTTAAGCAATCGGTAAAAAGAACCTATCGAGTCCCTGAGTGGCCCGCAGAGTGAGGTTGAAAATCCCCTTGAGCATCAGGAAGGTACAGATGGTCTGGTCAGTGTAAAGCTGGCTGCGGCCTCGGCATCAACCCAGAAGGTGAGAGAGCCACGAGAAATCAGAGACTTGTTGTATTTAGGCCAGTTGGTGATGGGGTTAAGCGACTTGCCCATGATGCAGACTTGAAGGGGATGGTGGTGATCAGATCACCGCTCCCTCAGTAAGTTCCATTCAAGCTGCATCGATTTGGGCAACAACGCCGTTGAAAGGCTAAGCTTAAAGTAGGCCATCACCTTGATGGTCTACCATCATGGATACCCCAGCCTTTCAACATCTATTGTCAGTTAACCCTGCATCAGCGCCGTGTTGCTCAGCAGGAGCTCACTGCCCCCCCCACACCATTACCTCGCTCAATACTCAGTTACCGGCATGCAGTGGCTGCCCACATTGTCAGGCCGATGTCACCGAGCTGGCGCCTTGGGGATGGAGTCGGGGACTGCGCCGCTACCGTTGCAAATTGTGTCTGCGCACCAGCACCGTTCTGACCAAAACGCCTCTGTCACGATTGCGCAAAGCGCAATGCTGGGAAGACTACGCGCAAGCCATCATCGAAGGACTGACCGTCCGCCAGGCAGCGCGGCGTTGCGGAGTCAGCAAAAACACCGCTTTCCTCTGGCGTCACCGTTTCTTGCGTGCCATGGCAGGTCATCAGGCCACCCGGGAAGAGGGCATCGTTGAGGTAGACGAGACCTTCTTCCTCGAATCGTTCAAGGGGCAACGGGGACTGCCGCGTCTGCCAAGGCATCGTGGTGGCAAGGGGTGAACCCGTGGAACCGGGCCGGATTACATCCCGGTGATGGTGGTGCAAGACCGGGCGGGCCATCATGCGGATTTTCAGCTGGAGAAGATAAATGCCGAGGCGGTCATCGCGGTGTTGAAGCCGTTGGTGTCACCGGATACGGTGTTGTGTAGCGATGGTGTGGGTGTGTATGCCAGTTTTAGCCAAGCGCAGGGCGTAACCCATCAGGTAGTGCACAATCGCCAAGGTGCACGGGTGGTCGGTGCGTATCACATCCAACACGTGAACGGATATCACCATCGGTTGAAAGAGTGGATGGAGCGGTTCCATGGCGTGGCGACGCACTACCTGAAGAACGACCAGGGTTGGCGCAGAATGCTGGAGCGTTACGGGAGGGACGAAAATATCAAAGCGTGTTTACATGAAGCGCTGGGGCGCCCCATGCAACCCATAATTGGGACATAGCCTAAAAAAAAACAGGGCAACCCATGGGGTTGCCCTGTTTGATTGTCAGCCAGACCACACTTGGCTGACGATTTATTGAACTCTGTTCAAATTAGCTCAACCTGCATGCCATCAGTCATGTTTTGACTCATGGGCATGGGTCAGGCGCGCTTCTTTGCTGCTGTGTTTGGTGAAGTAGCGCATCACCAGCACGAAGAAGAGCGGTACGAAGAAGATGGCGAGCACGGTGGCACTGATCATCCCCCCCATCACACCGGTACCGATAGCGTTACGGCTGCGGGCACCGGCGCCGGAGCTGATCACCAGCGGCAGCACCCCGAGAATAAAGGCGAGCGAGGTCATCAGGATCGGGCGCAGACGCAGACGCGCCGCCTCCACTACCGCTTCACCCAAGCCCATCCCCTTGTCATAAAGCTCTTTGGCAAATTCCACGATCAGGATCGCGTTCTTCGCCGACAGGCCTATGGTGGTGAGCAAGCCCACCTGGAAGTAGACGTCGTTCTCCAACCCGCGCAGGGTGGCAGCCACAATGGCCCCCAACACCCCGAGCGGCACTACCAGCATCACCGAAAACGGAATGCTCCAGCTCTCGTAGAGGGCCGCCAGACAGAGGAACACCACCAGCAAGGAGATGGCGTAGAGCGCAGGCGCCTGTGAACCGGCCTGACGCTCCTGGAAGGAGAGCCCGGTCCACTCGATGCCCACCCCTTCCGGCAGCTGTTTCACCATCTGCTCGATGGCGGCCATCGCATCACCGGTACTCTTTCCGGGCGCAGCCTCACCGACGATCTCCATCGCCGGTACGCCGTTGTAACGCTCCAGACGCGGCGAGCCGAAGCTCCACTCGGTGCTGGCAAAGGCAGAGAAGGGCACCATCTGACCGGCACTGTTGCGCACATACCAGAGTTTCAGATCTTCCGGGTTCATCCGGAAGGGGGCATCCGCCTGCATGTAGACCTTCTTGATCCGGCCACGGTCGACGAAATCATTGACGTAGGACGAGCCCCAGGCAGTGGCCAGGGTGTTGTTGATATCCGCGATGGATAGCCCCTGCGCCAGCGCCTTCTCGTAGTCGATCTTGATATCGAGTTGCGGCGTATCTTCCATCCCGTTCGGGCGTACCCGCACCAGAGTGGGATCCTGCGCCGCCATGCCGAGCAGCTGGTTGCGTGCCGCCATCAGCTTGTCGTGACCGATACCGCCGCGATCCTGCAGGAAGAAGTCAAAACCGGTCGCCGTCCCCAGCTCCGGGATCGGAGGCAGGTTGAAGGCGAACACTTGCGCCTCCTTGATGCTGAACAGATAGCCCATGGCACGACCGATAATGGCATTGGCGCTGCGATCCGGGCTCTTGCGCTCGCTCCAGTCCTTGAGCTTGATAAAGGCCATACCCGCGTTCTGGGCACTACCGGCGAAGCTGAAGCCGGATACGGTCAGCACAGAATCGACATTATCCTTCTCGTTTTTCAGGAAGTAGTCGCGCATGTCCGCCAGCACCACCTCGGTGCGCTGCTTGGTCGCCCCCACCGGCAGTTGCACCATGGACATGATAACCCCCTGATCCTCTTCCGGCAGGAAGGAGGTGGGCATCCGCATAAAGAGCACTGCCAGTACCGCCAGCATGGCACCGTAGATCAGGCTGTAGCGCACGCCCTGCTTGATCACCTTGCGCACACCGCTCTGATAGCGATTGGTACCCGCATCAAAGGCGCGGTTGAACCAGCCAAAGAAGCCGCGCTTGGCACCAAACTCGCCATGTTTCATCGGTTTGAGCAGGGTGGCACAAAGGGCCGGTGTCAGGATCAACGCCACCAGCACCGACAGCACCATGGCCGAGACGATGGTCAATGAGAACTGGCGATAGATGGCACCGGTCGAGCCGCCGAAGAAGGCCATCGGCACGAACACGGCGGAGAGCACCAACGCGATCCCCACCAGCGCGCCGGTGATCTGGGTCATCGACTTGCGGGTCGCTTCCAGCGGGGAGAGATCCTCCTCGCTCATCAGCCGCTCCACGTTCTCCACTACCACGATGGCGTCATCCACCAGCAGGCCGATGGCCAGCACCATACCGAACATGGTGAGGGTATTGATGGAGAAGCCGAACGCCGCCATCACCCCGAAGGTACCGAGCAGTACCACAGGCACCGCAATGGTCGGGATCAGGGTGGCGCGGAAGTTCTGCAGGAACAGATACATGACGCAGAACACAAGGAAGATCGCCTCGATCAGGGTCTGCACCACCTCCTCGATGGAGATCTTCACAAACGGCGTGGTGTCGTAGGGGTAGACGATCTCCATATTGGCCGGGAAATAATCCGAGAGCTCATTGAGCTTGGCACGCACCTTCTCGGCGGTATCCAGCGCGTTGGCACCGGTCGCCAGCTTGATGGCAACCGCGGCGGTAGACTGGCCGTTGTAGAGCGCATCGGCGTCATAGCTTTCGCCTGCCAACTCGACCCGGGCCACATCTTTCAGCCGTACCTTGGAGCCATCCTGATTCACCCGCAGCAGGATGTCGTTGAACTGTTCCACGGTAGAGAGACGGGTCTGGCCCATGATGGTGGCGGTGAACTGCTGATCTTCCACCGACGGGGTGCCGCCCAGCTTGCCGAAGGCCACCTGGGCGTTCTGCGCCTTGATGGCCGCCTGCACATCCCCCGGAGTCATCTGCACCCGGTTGAGTTTGTTGGGATCGAGCCAGACCCGCATGGAGTACTGGCTGCCGAACAAGGTGATGTCTCCTACCCCGTCCAGACGGCTCAGGGGCTCCTTGATGTTGGAGACCACATAGTCCGCCAGGTCGTCGTTGTTCATGCTGCCATCGCTGGAGATGAAGGCTGCGACCATCAGGAAGCTGCTGGAGGTCTTCTGTACCCGAATCCCCTGCTGCTGAACCTCTTGCGGCAGCAGCGACATCGCTTGCTGCAGCTTGTTCTGCACCTGCACCTGGGCGATATCGGGATCGGTCCCCGGCTGGAAGGTGAGGGTCACCGACACCCGCCCCGCGGAGTCAGACTGAGAGGACATGTAGAGCAGGTGATCCAGCCCGGTCATGTTCTGTTCGATGATCTGAGTTACCGAGTCTTCCACCGTTTTGGCAGATGCGCCCGGATAGCTGGCAGAAATACCGACAGCAGGCGGCGCAATGCTTGGATACTGGGCGACCGGCAATTTGATGATGGCCAGGCTGCCCGCCAGCATGATCACCAGCGCGATCACCCAGGCAAAAATGGGTCTGTCTATAAAAAATCGAGCCATGAAGCGACTACTCCATCCTACTTGTTGGCCGGGGTGTTGGACGCAGCTTGAGCAGACGGTGCATCAGCACCCTGCTCGGCGGGATTGACCACGGCGCCCGGTCGTACTTTCTGCAAGCCAGCCACGATCACCCGCTCGCCGGAGGTGAGCCCTGACTCCACCACCCAGTTGCTGCCAACGACACGGCTCAGCTGCACGTTGCGCAGCTCCACCTTGTTATCAGCGGTTACCACCATCACGGTGGCGCCGCCATTGGGGGTGCGAGTCACGGCAGTTTGCGGCACCAGCAGCCCTTGCGCCCGCTCACCCTCTTGCAGGGTGGCGCGCATAAACATGCCGGGCAGCAGCAGTTGGTGAGGGTTGGGCACAATCACCCTCAGGGTCACCATGCCGGAGGTCTCATCCACGGTCACATCGGAGAACTGCAGCGAGCCCTCTTCGCCATAAGTGGAGCCATCTTCCAGCAGGAAGGTCACCTTGGCCCCCTTCTGCTCGTCCTGAGTCAACTTGCCCTCGGCGACCAGTCGCTTGAGGCGCAACAGATCGGCGGTGGACTGACGCACATCCACATACATGGGATCGAGCTGCTGAATGGCAGTGAAGCTATCCGCCTGCTGGGCAGTCACCAGCGCCCCCTCGGTCACCGCAGATTTACCGATGCGGCCACTGATGGGGGCTGTGATGCGGGTGTAACCGAGATTGATCTCGGCGGTACGCAGGGCAGCCTTGCTCGCCATGATCTCCGCCTTGGCCTGCTTCCAGCTGGCGTCGGCGTCGTCATAGTCCTGACGGCTGATGGAGTTGACTTTGAGCAGCTCCTGATAACGTTTGGCTTTGAAGCGGGCACTCTGCTCGTTGGCCTCGGCCTTGGCCACATTGGCTTTGGCGCTGGCAACCGCCGCCTGATAGACAGCCGGATCGATTTGATAGAGCAGATCGCCCGCCTTCACATCACTCCCCTCGGTAAAGAGGCGCTTGAGGATGATGCCGCTCACCTGCGGACGCACTTCGGCCACCCGCAACGGGGCACTGCGACCGGTCAATTCGGTGGTCAACATCAGCGGACCGCTCTGCAGGGTCACCACGTTGACCGCCGCGGGGGGCATGTCGCCCTGTCCCTGGGGTGCGCCCCCCTTGTCACCACAACCTGCCAGCAAGCCTGTAGCCAGCAAGGCAAGACCAACTGAACGAGCAAGAATATGTTTATGCATGAAACACCTGAGCCTTTGCCAGTCAATGAACAATCAGGGCCGCATGGGCCCTGTTGGTAAATAGTCGAAAGATGAGGCAATATACATACATTCATAAATGTATGTAAGTGACTTTTTGCTTGCATGAGGCACAAATTTCGATGGCCAGACGAACCAAAGAAGAGGCGCAGCAAACCCGCTGCCACATCATGAGCACGGCGCTGGATCTGTTCTGCTCTCAGGGCCTGGCCAAGACCAGCCTGACCGACATCGCCAGGGCGGCAGACCTGACCCGCGGGGCCATCTATTGGCACTTCAAGAACAAGGATGAACTCTTCATTTCGCTCTGGCAGGAGCTCTGCAGCCCCCTTGCCCACCAGCTCGATGCCTGCCTCAATCCAGATGAGCCGGATCCGCTGGGGCAACTGCGCCTCTTCTTCGAAGGGGTGCTCCACAGCTTCATTCACAATCCGGCCCAGCGGCAGATGTTCACCATCCTGTTCAATCTCGAATCGCTGGAGGGGGAAGCCATTTCCCTGCGCGAACATATCCGCAGCCAGTCCGCCAACTTCTTCCGGGATCTGGAGACGACCCTGGCCAACGCGGTACGCCGGGGCCAGCTGCCCGCCAACCTCAACCTGCAGCGCGCCGCCACCCTGCTCCACTGCACCCTGGATGGCTACATCATCAACTGGCTGCACTTTCCGGGGCGGATCGACCTGCAGAGTGAGTCCGGCTTCCTGATAGAGAGCATGTTCACCATGCTGGCCCAGCCCCACGGGCCCGCCTGCGGCCGCTAACCGGCTCCGGCAACTCCCACACATCTAAACAACCGGGGTCTGACCGCTCGCTTTGGCAGTCAGGCCCCGATTTGTTAAAATGTGCGCCCCCTGCTTGAGGTAACCCCTGTGCCACACTCCGACGCCATCCCCGCTTCCCGGCCCTTGAACGACCAGCATGCCCGCGCTCGGGTCGCCTTTGTGGCGCGCCTCAAACCCGGTGCCCATCTGCTCAATGGTCAGTGCGGTATGGGGGAGGATCTGTGCTGGCTGCGTGCAGAGGGGTATGTGGTCACCGCCTGTGACGCGGTGCTGGCCGACGCCAAAGTTGCCTCGCAGCAATCCGGACAAGCGGTGCGGGTATGCCCGCTGGCGCCGATGCACTCGGTGCTCCCTTACGATGGCATCTGGCTAAGCCGCCCGCTTGATAGCGAAGCAGCTACCCTTGCCCCCCTGTTGCAACAACTGGCGACCCTGCTCAAAGCAGGCGCTCCGCTCTGCTTCCCTCTGCAGCCAAGCGGCAAGATAAGCCACGATCAGCTACAGCAACTGGTCACCACATCCGGCATAGCGCTGCAACTGGCTCCGTTCAAAACCGTACCAACCAACACGTCAGATTCCGCAAGTCAACACGCCAGCCAATACGTCATCATGCTGCGTGGCGATCATCCGGCTACCTAACGGGCTAATTCAGCACGGATTTTCCAGCTCAACGCCAAGCCGACAGCTAGTCGGCGATCTTGGCTTTCGACAATATTTAACTCGGCGTTAACGCATAAAAGGCAGACATAACACGGCTTACGTGTTAAAAAGTGTGATTAACATCAAATTTTAATAACAAAACAGACAATACAACCAACTCCGGATTTCCTTATGAAACTTGTCCTGAAACTCATTGCTGGCATCCTTGCCGGTCTCTTGCTCGGTCTCTACGCCCCTGAGTGGGTGGCGCGCGTGCTGTTTACGGCCAAGACAGTGATAGGTCAGCTGATCACCTTCACCATTCCGCTCATCATTCTGTTCTTCATCATGAGCGGCATCGCCAGCCTGCCGAAAAACTCCGGCAGGCTGCTGGGCAAAACCGTGGCCCTCTCCTACTGCTCCACCATTCTGGCGGGGCTGTTCGCCTTTACCGTGGCAAGCCACCTGATCCCGCAGCTCACCACCGCCGCCGAGCCCACCACGGCCACGGCCATCAAGCTCGCCTCCTACGTCAATCTGGAGATCCCGCCGCTGTTTGGCGTGATGTCGGCGCTGGCCGCCGCCTTTGTGTTCGGCATCGGCATCAGCGCCACCCAGGCCACCGATCTGCGCCGGGTAGCCGATCAGGGGCGTGACATCATCGACCGCCTGCTGGCCAAGGTGATCATCCCGCTGCTGCCGTTCTATATCGCCGGGGTCTTTGTCGAGATGACGGTAGAAGGCACCGTGTTCGCTACCCTGAAAACCTTCGGCGTGGTGCTGGTGATGGCGATCCTGATGCACTGGATCTGGCTCTCCGTGCTGTTTATCGGCACCGGTCTGGCCCTTGGCCGCTCACCGGCACAGCTCATCAAGAACATGCTGCCCGCCTACTTCACCGCGCTGGGGACCATGTCGAGCGCCGCCACCATTCCGGTCGCCCTGCAATCGAGCAAGAACAACGGGGTGAGCGACGGCATCGCCAACTTCACCGTGCCGCTATGCGCCACCATTCACCTCTGTGGCTCCACCATTACCCTGGTCACCTGCGCCACCGCGGTGATGTTCCTCTCCGAACATCTGGCCATTCCGGGCATCGAGACCATGCTCCCCTTCATCATGATGCTGGGGGTGATCATGATCGCCGCACCGGGTGCGCCGGGTGGTGGCGTGATGTCGGCGCTGGGCCTGCTCACCTCCATGCTCGGCTTCGGTGAAGCCTCCATCGCCCTGATGATCGCCCTCTATCTGGCACAGGACAGCTTCGGCACCGCCTGCAACGTCACCGGTGACGGCGTGATTGCCCTGTGGGCCGATCGCTTCGCCAACGGCAGCGAGAGCACTGAAAGCGCATCCCCTGTGGCCGAGGCCGAACAGGCGTAAGCTCGCCGGGAAGGCAACCGCCATCCTCTATCAAAAACCGCAGGCCCGAACCATGTTCGGGCCTGCGTCGTTTCTGCCACCTTCACTACTTTTGTACGTCTTCCTCTCCCCCCTCTTTACCCCTCTCTGCCATAAACAGCATTCGCGCAACCCTCTACATCCGACAAAATTATTGGCATATGCCACATATGAGCGTATAAATGGCGTATGCCAATTAGGAGCCACCATGCCAAGACCCAAGATTGCCCGCCAGATCTGTGGCCGCCCCGCCAACAGCTGCTTCAAACCCAATGGCCGCCCCATGCACCAGCTGGAGCAGGTCACCCTGGCCCCTGACGAGTTCGAGGCGCTGCGCCTCGTCGACCTTCAAGGAATGCAGCAGCAGGAGGCCGCTCTGGTGATGGGGGTCTCTCGTCAGACCCTGGCCAATATCCTGAAAAAAGGGCGCTACAAGGTGGTGGAATGTCTGAGTCTGGGCAAAGCATTGATGATGCAACCTGCCGAGCCCGACCACCAAACCAGTGGAGAAGATCCGAAATGAATGCTGTCACAAACATCCCCTGTAACAGCGCTCTGATGCTGAGTCAGGGCCTGCTGGCCGGCCACTTTACCCGTGCCGAGCAGTTGCAGATCCTCAGCCCCGAAGGGAGCGTCATCGCCACCCTGGCCAACCCGGCCGCAGCCGAAGGCTGCCACGGCAAGCAGGGGCTGCTCGACGCCCTCGCTCATCATCAGGTGGGTCAGTTGGTGGTGCGCAATATCGGCGAGCGGATGCTGGGGCGCCTGCTGGCGGCCAATATCCGGGTGCTGCAGTGCCGCTCTGCCCGCCTGCCGCTACCCGCGCTGCTGGCCCCTGCCAATCTGCAACCTCTCACCGAGGCCAGTCAGGGCCGCCCGTCTCGCCGTCATCAGAGCAAGGCGGCGATCCGTGCCATCCAGCCTGTTGGCACTGGCCAGAGCCATGCCGATTGTCATGGTGGTTGCAACAGCAACTCAGGTCACTGTTGCGCCAGTGGTGGCAATTAGGCAGAGAGCCCACGACAAGGCCATACTTGTTGTCACGGCAATGAGGGCGCAGGCCAACAGGGCGGTTGCTGCCATCATCACTGATGCCATCGCCGTGCATGTCATCACCATCAAGGAGAAGAGATCATGTCCATCTGGTTGTTGAGCCTGCTCGCCTCGTTCGTACTGATCCTGGCCATGGGCACCATCATCTGGTGGCGCCAATACCAGCTTGCCCAGAAGCGGGAAGATAAAGAGGTGCGCCCCTGTGGCTGCTCCAGCGCCTGCGCGGATCACCTCTACCAGATCAGCGAGCCGACGCCCAAAAAGTAAACTGACCGCAAACGCCATAATAAGGTCGGCAAAATAAAGGCGCATGAAATAGAAAGGCGCATAAAAGAGAGGGGCACCTGCTGGTGCCCCCTCTCTATTTATTCCTCGTCATGCTTGAACCACTGCTTGCCCCCGCACTCACCACGACCGCTCAACCCGACTCAGCACCGCTGGCCGTCTCTCCCGCCGAACGGGCCGGATCCTGATACTGCTGATAGATGGCATAAAACTCGGCCTTGTTGTGCAGGGCCGCGGCGACGCAGGCAGGATCGAACTGGCTGCCGGCATGCTCCTCCAGATAGGCAAACGCCATCTCGAACGGTCAGGCCTGCTTGTAGGGGCGCTCGCTGGTCAGGGCATCAAACACATCGGCTACCGTCACGATGCGGGCCGCCAGCGGAATGGCCTCCCCCACCAATCCTTGCGGATAACCGGTGCCGTCGAAGCGCTCGTGATGATAGGCAATAATATTGGTCAGCATATCGGTGTGATGAATGCCATCGAGACCAAACTCGTTGATCATCAGGTTGATCATCTCCTGCCCCTTGCCGGGGTGGCTCTTCATCACCTCAAACTCTTCCGGCCCCAACTTGCCCGGCTTGAGCAAAATGGCATCCGGCACCGCGATCTTGCCGATGTCGTGCAGCTCCGAGAAGAGATAGATAAACTCCACCTCCTCATCGCTCAACCCGCAACTCGGTGCCAGTGTCCTGGCGATCAGCCGGGAGTAGGCCGACATCCGGTGCAGATGGTTGGCGGTCTCCTCATCCCGATAACGGCTGAACTCCCGCGCCGTAGTCAGCGCGCCGCCAAGGGTCTGGATGGAGAAAAACTCCACCGCAATGATGGCCGACAACACCTGGGCATAGGCCGACAGCTCGCTGCGGATCGGCTCGTTGAAGTAGCGCGGCTCCATCGCATCGCAAAACAGAAAGCCAAACAACTTGCTGTTGAACAGCAGCGGCTCGGTATAGCTGGAGGCATAGCCCGCCTCCAGCAGCTTGCGGCTGTGCTCCGACGCCGAGCCACGCAGGGCGTCGAGATTGCCGAGCACCCGGGGCTGCTTGTGCTCCGCCAGATAGCGCAGGGAGGGGACATCGCTCAACTTCACCTCATACTGCACCAGCGGCGAGTGCCCCTCGGTACTGTGGGCGAAGGTCTTGAGCTGATCCGTATGGGGATCATAAATCGCGATGGCCACCCGGCTCAGCTTGTCAAAACGCTCGCGCAGCGTGGCATGCACGCTCTGCATTCTCTCGCCAAATGAACTTTCCATCGCCTTCTCCACCGGATCCCCGTGGTGGGAGTATAGTGACTCCCGTTGCAACCCTCCCTGCCATTGAGCCGAAAATGACAGGAAAGCCAACAAAGCGGGATCCCCGTAACAGGCCCCGCGACAGGGGCAATAGCCCTATCGAGGGTGCGTCATTTCCGGCCATTGGTGCGACCCAATCCTGCCTGCCCGGAGATATTGTTCGGTTCTGCCATGCTGGCTGTATAGTTTTTGGTTAACCATTCCGGTAAAATCCGCGCCCTTGAATAAGAGCCACCTAAGAGTGATTGAGCGATGTCCAACACAAAACAGGCCCCCAAAGTAGGATTCGTCTCCTTGGGTTGCCCAAAAGCGCTTGGTTATTAATAGCCCCCACTAGGGTGGAAATAAAATTTCCACATTGGCACTTACAATTAAGTTTAGGATTCGCAGATCAACGTTATCATCAGAAATTTTTCACTACGCAGTTAAAATAAATAAAGCCTCTAACATGATGCATGTCAGCGGCTTTATTACATAAAAAATAAACATGGTACGGTTAAATGGTCATATCAGGCACTGCGTGATGTAGCTTGAACCGTGTCGATCATAACATTTTCCTTAATCGAGAACCTCTTACTGTAAATAGCAGTAAGGATAGGGACAAGCACAGCCGTTACGATCACACAGGTTGCAACCAGCGCGGTTGCAGATTGAGCCACTGGTGCAAACGCCGGGTTCATCTGGGCGATTATCATCGGGTTGGCAACGGCAGCCCCGGCGGTGGAAGAAGCCGCTACCCCAGCAGTACCATTACCACCAGCCAGCCACTTGTCGGCGAAGATGAGTGGGATCCCGGTGATAACAATCACTGCCAAGCCAAGCAAAATTCCGAGTAACCCAGTCTCTATGATGACTGAGAAGTTGATGGTATTGCCCAGTGCAAAACCGAAGAAGGGGATCAGAGTACCGGTGGCTTTACTGAAGAACTCCTTAAGATCAGAGTCCAAATTACCAAGAGCAAAACCGATAAGGAAAGGTAGGACCGCCCCAACAAAATGGTGTCCCTGGAAGGAGGCCAGCCCTGTTGCACCAAGGATAACCATGGTCATCAGAGGACCGGACTCGATAGACATTAACACGAACGCGCCGGACTCTTCCTTAGTGCCGTACTGGTTCATCAGGCTGGCATAAAGACCGCCGTTAGTCATATCCATAGCTGAGACGAGAGCCAGAGTGGACAATCCCGCGAGCAGACCGGCCTCAATACCGTGCTCGGGTAGCAGTTGGGATGCCAGTACAGCAACCAACCAAGCTACCGCTATTTTGGTGACTACAAGTACACCGGATTTGCGGATCACGGTGCCGGTGGCTTTGAGATTGATGGAAGCGCCGATACAGAAGAACCAGACCGCCAAGATTGGTACTGTACCTGTGATGATCCCTTTGGTGAAGCCACCATAATACTCTGCGGTACCGGGAGCAAATGTATTCAAAGTTGCGCCCAGAAGCAGCGGGATCAGCATGATCCCCCCCGGAATTTTATCCAACGTCTGTTTGATTTTCATATAGACCTCAATAATGGCAAAAGAAATAATGTAAAAATTTTCAATTCTGAATTTTTAATAATTTTATTGATTGGCCAACCACGTTTTGCTGACCTTGAACACAGCTTTTTTTATCTTTTCCGATGTATTTACTTGGCAAGTCGGACGATGAACTTCACCCGGATAAAAAATGGCAAAATCACCCGTTCCAAGTAGTATCCGATTGGTAATTTCATCTTGGTCAATGAAAATCAAGTCAGGCTTGGTTTCCTGATATGAATGTGGAGAGGTAATGGTTGCACTGGTAGCGATTACCTCTTGGCCACACAACAGTATTTGAATATCGATAAACTGATCATGAAATTCACTCTTCAAGCAATCTTCAGGAGCAGTGGTTGGGCTTGAAATAAGATAAAAAACGTCATTCTCGATTATGTCGAACTTTCCATCCTGCTGGCTCAGCAAATGCTGATGGGAGCACTCTTCTCTTTGTAAAAGCTGCAATAACGGAGTGGGTAACATCGCCATTCCGAGTTGATTTATATTACCGATGATCATGAGCCGGATTTCCTTGTCGCGTTGTCCGTCTTGATCGTCGGTACAGGCAGGCGAGCGCCGTCCATCGAGCGAGTAAGATCGGAGTTATCGTTACGTATCTGTGGTATGGGCCCAGTGGCCGAGCCCGAATGAGAGTTAGAGTGCCGCCATGGCATCCCGTGCAAGCGAGCCAATCTTGTCCCACTCCCGCCGCTCGATGAGATCAGCCGGGACCATCCAGGTACCGCCGCAGGCAAACACTGTCCCTTGGGCCAGATAATCCTTCACATTACTCGGGCTGATACCGCCGGTAGGCATAAAAGTAACGGGATAGACGGCGCTTAGGGCCTTGAGCATGGCCAGCCCGCCGGAAGCCTCTGCCGGGAAGAACTTGAGTGTATGCAGACCAAGCTCCATTGCTTGCTCAACCAGGCTGGGATTATTGACTCCAGGGATGATAGGTACACCTCGCGCCTGGCAATACTGAACGATCCGTGGATTGAGTCCTGGGCTGACGATGAAATCCACCCCTGCTTCTATAGCCTGATCCACTTGGGCTGTAGTGAGCACGGTCCCCGCCCCGATGGTCATGTTGGGGAAGGCTGCTCGCAATTGACGGATTGCATCGGCCGCAGCGGGTGTGCGGAAAGTGATTTCCGCGCTCGGCATGCCGTTGTCCATCAAAGCCTGACCAAGGGCCACGGCATCATCGGCATTCTTGATAGCGATGACGGGGATGATCTTCAGGCTGGACAGTTGTTCAAGCAATACTGACATGGGATTCCTCACTGGCATTGGTGGTGGCTGGCATCGCCAGCAAAGGGATGATGGCGCCGCGATGCTGAATAACAGTGCTCGCCAGTCGATGGGCATATTGTGCTGAGTCGTTTACCGAGGCGTTGGCCAGTCGTTTGGCAAGGTAACCTGCGCTGAACGAGTCACCAGCCGCCGTAGTGTCTATCACCTGCGTCTGTGCCAGTGACACGGCAGGAACTTCATTGCACCGTTCGTCCTGCACGATGAGGCAGGACTCTGCACCACGTTTGACAACTATTTCACTGACTCCAAGGGCCTGAGTCCGCGCCAGCGTCTGATCAACCTGGCTATCTCCCCACAAGGCGTACTCGTCATCGAGTGTCAGGAAAGCAAGGTCAGTCAGCGTCAGCATGGCGTGATAGGCCTGCTGTGCCGCTTCGCGGCTTTCCCAAAGGCGTGGCCGGTAGTTGTTGTCAAAGGCGATCTTCACCCCGGCAGCGCGACACTCGGCAAGACGTTGCAGCAGGGTTTCCCTGTCCGCTTGGGACAGGATGGCTAGGCTGATACCACTCAAATAGATGTAGTCGAACTCGTGCAATTGCTGGCAGATATGCTCAGCTTCATCGCCTTGCAACCAGTAACGGGCAGCCGCATCGCTGCGCCAGTAATGGAAGGTCCGCTCGCCGTGCTCGTCAGTTTCAATGAGGTAGAGACCGGGCAATTTGTGAGCAAAACGCTGCACCAGATCGGTATGGACACCTTCCTGTTGCCACTGCTGCAACATGGTATTGCTGATGGCATCGGTTCCCATTGCGGTCACATAGTGTACGGCCAGCTCAGTGTTGGCTCGTGCCAGATAGACAGCCGTGTTGAGCGTATCTCCACCGAAATGGCGGACGATGTTCACCTTGCTCTCCGATAGCTCGATCATGCATTCGCCAATGACGGCAACCTTGATAGCCATATGTCCTCCCACTTTTATGATGGGTCCATTCTATTTAATGAAACGAAACTATCAAATGAATTGAAACGCCATTTCATTAAATTGTGACGGAACGCAAAGGTTCTTCAGCCTGAGGAGGATGCCCGGCGTGAGAAGCGTTTTAAATGGTTCTGTTTGATACCGTAATCAGGTAAGGTAGCTGCGACCTTGGCTATGATTGCGCGCTTGTTTCAAATATAATGAAACGATAGATTTTATAAGGGGATATAGATGTCAGCGGTAGATAACTCACCGGATTCGGTCTCGTCAGTACTGAAAGTGTTCGGTATCTTGCAGGCCTTGAGTGAACAAAAAGATATCGGAGTGACTGAGCTGTCCCAGCGGATCATGATGTCAAAAAGCACTGTTTATCGTTTTTTGCAGACCATGAAGACGCTTGGTTATGTCAATCAGGAAGGGGAGACTGACAAGTACACCCTTAGTCTGAAGCTTTTCGAACTGGGTGGAAGAGCGCTGGAGCACCAGGATTTGATCCAAATCGCTGATGTCCAGATGCACCGTTTGGGTAAGTTGACCAAAGAAACGCTGCACCTGGGGGCACTAGATGAAAACAGTGTCGTCTATCTGCACAAGATCGACTCCGAGTACAATCTGCGTATGTACTCCCGTATCGGTCGCCGCTGCCCACTCTACAGCACCGCGCTTGGCAAGGTAATGATGGCTTGGCTACCAGAAGAAGAGGTGCGGAGCATGTTGGCCGGAGTAACGTTTGAGCGCTTCACCGAACATACCCTGGCCAATGTTGATGCCCTGTTGGCGGAGCTGGCCCAGGTGCGCGGGCAAGGCTATGCGGAAGACAATGAAGAAAATGAGAACGGGCTGCGTTGCTTCGGTGTGCCTATCTACAACCGGATGGGACGCATCATCACCGGGCTCTCTTTGTCACTACCGATAGTCCGTTTTGAAGAAAGCAAACGTGCCGAACTTATTAGTTTACTACATGAAGCTGCTGCCCGCATTTCGGCGGAGCTTGGCTATCACGACTATCCCTTTACCTCAAACTGAGAGTGTAAGCGCCTTACTTAGCCTCATCATATGAGTGGATGCCAGTCAGGCATCCACTCAATGCTCCCGGTTATCGAACCCGACCGAGCGGCGCTACACCTTGGTGTCGGTAGAGGGAAACCATGGTGTAGCCATTGATGACGAAAAACATCCCCTCTAACAGACTCCCGCCGATCGAGCCAGCCCAGAGGTTGTGCACAACCCAACAGAGACTGCTGACCAGCATGCACCCTCGCAGTGGTAGTCCATCCAATCTGAACAGGGCATAGGTACTCAACGTGGTTCCCGTCAGGGTGAGCAATTGCATGGGATGTTCCAGCTGAGGAAGCACCAGCACCCAAACCAACACAATAAAGCTCCACATGACGCTTAACGTTCGGTGGTATCCAGAGACCCACGTGCGGACTGCACACAGCAGGCAGTTTATGGCGGCGACCGTCGCACCGAGCATCATAAAGTGCATAGCCAAAAGTACCCCATTAAGGGTCAGGTGCCGCCGCAATTTCTGATCCTGGTGTTGCAAAAAAGCGGTGGCACCGATAGCGCAAGCCAGCAACCCAAGGAGCTGGGCCAGCCAAGGTGCATCAAGATGCATAGGGTAAATTCCGTAACAGGATTGAACAAAAAAGGCGCCATTGGCGCCTTGTTGCATCTTAAGAGATCAGCGGGCCAACCAGCCACCATCCACAGCGATTGTGTAGCCATTGATGTAGTCGGAAGCCGCAGAGGCAAGGAAGACTGCCGGGCCCATCATGTCATCGGGTACACCCCAACGTCCGGCCGGGATCCGTTCCAGAATGGCGGCATTGCGATCCTCATCTGCACGCAGTGCTGTCGTATTGTTGGTGGCCATGTAACCGGGAGCAATGGCGTTCACGTTGATACCTTGGCTTGCCCATTCATTGGCCAGCAGGCGGGTGATCCCCATCACGCCGCTCTTGGAGGCGGTGTAGGAAGGCACTCTGATCCCGCCCTGATACGAGAGCATGGAGGCAATATTGATGATCTTGCCGCCCAGGCCCTGAGCGATAAACTGCTTCGCGACTGCTTGGGACATGAAGAAGACGCTCTTGATGTTGATGTTCATCACATCATCCCAGTCCTTCTCGCTGAAGTTGATGGCGTCTTCGCGGCGAATGATGCCAGCGTTGTTGACCAGGATGTCGACCCGACCAAACCGGGAGACGGCCTGATCCACCAGTCCTGGTAAGGTATCAACCTTGCTGACGTCGGCCTTGAGACTAAGGAACTGGCGGCCAATGGCCTCGACCTTGGCAATGGTATCGGTAGGCTCGACAATGTTGACACCAACGATTTCACAGCCTGCCTGAGCCAGGCCCAACGCCATACCCTGACCCAGACCGGTATCGCAACCGGTCACGATGGCAATCTTACCCTTCAAATCGAATGCATTGAGAATCATCTTATTTCCTCTGCTGCCACCCAGCGTGACAGTCTTGATGGTGGTGATGCGGGCCATCTGAAGCGGGCCCGGACATAAAGGGAATTAACGCAGATCCTCGATGGCAACATGATCCATGTCACCGAACACCTGATTCTCACCGACCATGCCCCAGATAAAGGTATAAGCCTGGGTACCTACCCCGGAGTGAATGGACCAACTTGGCGAGATCACTGCCTGCTCGTTGTGGATCAGCAAATGGCGAGTCTCGTCAGGCTTGCCCATCATGTGGAATACAGCCGCATCCTCTTTCATGTTGAAGTAGAAGTAGACCTCCATACGACGCTCATGAGTGTGGCAAGGCATGGTGTTCCACAAACTACCTTCCTCCAGCTGGGTCATGCCCATTACCAATTGACAGGTCGGCAGTACATCCGGCACCAGGTATTTGTAGATGGTGCGACGGTTGCTGGTAGACGCGTCACCGATGGTGCTGGGGGAAGCCTGCTCCTTGGTGACTTTGCGGGTCGGGAAATGCATGTGGGCCGGAGCACTGTTGTAGTAAAACTTGGCCGGTTGCGAGGCATCGACGCTGGCAAAACTTAGCTCCCTGGCGCCCTGTCCCACGTAAAGCGCTTCGGCATTACCGACTTCAAAGGTGGTTCCATCCACAGTAACCACACCGGGGCCACCGATGTTGATAAGCCCAAGCTCGCGACGTTCGAGGAAATAGCTGACACCAAAGGTCTTACCTAGCTCGTCTGAGAAACCAAGCGGACCGTTAACCGGCATCATGCCACCGAACACGATGCGATCGATGTGGCTGTAGGTCATGGTCAGCTTGTTCGGGGTGAAGATCTCCTCAACCAGAAACTCACGGCGCAGGCCCTGAGTATCAAGTTGCTTGGCATGGTCGCTATGGATGCTTTGACGAATTTGCATAATGAACCTCAATTCAGGGCCTTTACGGCATCAATGACTGCGTACTTACGCTTTACTTTGTGGAACGCACGATACCAATAAATGGAAACGTCATCAATTTAAAAATGAAACGTTGTTTTGATTTTGTGATTTTGAGCTAATTCCGGGAAACTGACACTTCGGGTGTTTGTCAGGCCACAAAGGCAAGTCGGTAAGTAGTAGCGATATGGGGATGGAAATAGCTGCTGAGAGCACAGGAGTCATCCCTGAGCTGAGTTCTCTTTGTAAAGTGAACCCTTCTTCGTGCCATCCGGGTGATTCTTGGGTACCAAGATGATGGCGAGCGAGTTTTGCACAAACCCCACTTTGCAGTTGGAGGATAGACTCATTTGTTTATGGTTGACGCGTATAATGCAGGCCAGAACAAGGCAACATTGTGGTGAGTTTTCAGTCTGGCTCATCAGGCACTCGCCTACCTCTCCCCAACGCCCCCGTAAAAATATTAGAAATACCCATGAGTCTCTGGAAAGTAGATTAAAAAACACCCAACCATGTTCTTCCTCTTTCCTGCTCATCAGGTATAATCCGCCATCTTTTTTTGCATCAGTGACCAGCGACCCCCTATGACTGTCAACCGTTTTGACCCCAGCTCAGACAGCCTGACGCCTGCAACCACGCAGGTTCAGCCATCGGACGACCAACCTGTCCAACAAGCGACTTCCAGCATTATTAGGTCTCACCATCCAAGGATTGGTTTTGTGAGCTTGGGTTGCCCCAAAAACCTGGTCGATTCCGAGCGCATCCTGACCCAGCTGCGTACCGAAGGGTACGACGTGGTGCCCAGCTATGACGATGCCGAGCTGGTTGTCGTCAACACCTGTGGCTTTATCGACAGTGCGGTGCAGGAGTCGCTCGAAGCGATCGGCGAAGCGCTAGCCGAGAACGGCAAGGTGATCGTCACCGGCTGCCTTGGCGCCAAAGAGAATCAGATCCGCGAGATCCACCCCAAGGTGCTCGAGATCACCGGCCCCCACGCCTACGAAGAGGTGCTGGGTCACGTCCACAAATATGTGGCCAAACCGGAGCACAACCCCTTCACCAGTCTGGTACCGGCCCACGGCGTCAAGCTGACCCCGCGCCACTACGCCTATCTGAAGATTTCCGAAGGCTGCAACCATCGCTGCACCTTCTGCATCATCCCCTCCATGCGCGGGGATCTGGTGAGCCGTCCCATCGGCGACGTGCTGGCGGAAGCCAAGCGCCTGAAAGAGGCGGGCGTGAAAGAGATCCTGGTGATCTCTCAAGACACCTCCGCCTACGGCGTTGATGTCAAACACCGCACCGGTTTCTACGACGGCATGCCGGTCAAGACCAGCATGGTCGCCCTGTGCGAAGAGCTGGCCAAGCTCGATATCTGGGTACGTCTGCACTACGTCTACCCCTATCCGCATGTGGATGACGTCATCCCGCTGATGCGCGATGGCAAGGTACTGCCCTACCTCGATATTCCGTTGCAGCACGCCAGCCCCCGCATCCTGAAACTGATGAAGCGCCCGGGTACGGTCGAGCGCACCCTGGAGCGGATCCAGAAGTGGCGCGAGATCTGCCCGCAGATCACCCTGCGCTCCACTTTTATCGTTGGCTTCCCGGGCGAGACCGAGGAAGAGTTCCAGATGCTGCTGGACTTCATCGACAAGGCGGAGCTGGATCGCGTCGGCTGCTTCAAATACAGCCCAGTCGAAGGGGCGCTGGCCAACGAGCTGCCAGATCCGGTACCGGAAGAGGTACAGGAAGAGCGCTTCCAGCGTTTTATGGAGCTGCAACAGCAGGTCTCCATCCGCAAGCTGGCCCGCAAAGTGGGTCAGGAGATGACCATCATCATCGACGAAGTGGACGAAGAGGGTGCCACTGGCCGCTCCTTCGCCGATGCGCCGGAGATCGACGGTCTGGTCTACCTCAACGGCGAAACCAGCCTCAAGCCGGGCGACATGGTCAAGGTGCGGATCGACGAATCCGACGAATATGACCTGTGGGCCAGCCTGATCAGCTAATTAAGGCTTTACCAGCCAAATGAAAAAAGCGCCTGCGGGCGTTTTTTTATGGCTATGTCCCAATTACGTGTTGCATGGGGTGCCCCAGCGCCTCATGCAAACACGCTTTGATATTCACGCCCTTCCCGTAACGCTCCAGCATCCTGCGCCAACCCAGGTAATTCTTCAGGTAGTGCGTCGCCACGCCATGGAACCGCTCCATCCACGCCTTCAACCGATGGTGATACCCGTTCACGTGCTGGATGTGATACGCACCGACCACCCGTTCGCCTTGGCGATTGTGCACTACCTGATGGGTGACGCCCTGCGCTTGGCTAAAACTGGCATACACACCCGCACCATCGCTACACAGCACCGCATCCGGTGACACCAGCGGCGTCAAGACCGCGATGACCGCCTCGGCATTTATCTTCTCCAGCTGAAAATCCGCATGGTGGCCAGCCCTGTCTTGCACCACCATCACCGGAATGTAATCCGGCCCGGTTCCACGGGTGCGCCCCTTGCCACCACGATGCCTTGGCGGACGCGGCAGTCCCCGTTGCCCCTTGAACGATTCAAGGAAGAAGGTCTCGTCTACCTCAACGATGCCCTCTTCCCGGGTGGCCTGATGGGTAGCCATCGCGCGGCGTTGTTGCCCAAATCGATGCAGCTTGAATGGAACTAACTGAGAACTTGGTGATCTGATCACCACCATCCCCTTCAAGTCTGCATCATGGGCAAGTCGCTTCACCCCATCACCAACTGGCCTACACACAACAAGTCTTTGATTAACCGTGGTTCACTCACCTTCTGGGTTGATGCCGAGGCCATGAGCAACTGGTTTCACCACGACCATCATGGGCGGCGGGGGCGCAGCCAGCTTTACACTGACCAGACCATCTGTACCTTTCTGATGCTCAAGGGGATTTTCAATCTCACTCTGCGGGCCACTCAGGGACTACTCGACTCCCTGTTCGAGTTGATGAATGTGCCGTTGTGCACACCGGACTATAGCTAATGGGATGGTCGCCCCTCCCCAAAACGGCATCTGAGTGCCAAAGTGGCGAATGTAAGTTCCCACTGATGAGAGAGGCGACCACCATGAAGGCTACGACTATCGGCATTGATCTGGCAAAACATCTCTTCCAATTACATGGCGTTGATCAACATGGCAAGACGGTCCTCAAGCGACAGTTGAAGCGGGATCAGATGCTCTCATTCTTTACCAATCTTCCTCCTAGCCTGA
>NZ_CDBR01000090.1 GCF_000819685.1 Aeromonas allosaccharophila
TCGAGGCGGCGATCACCTGCAGCTGCTCGACCGTTCCCCCCGGGCCAGCAGTAAACCTCCCTCCCTGGCGTCCAGATCACAGCTTGCCCGGGTACCGGCCCTATCGGGCGGGTGTGAAACGCTATCGGGCGGCTGTACCACGCCCAGGGCAACCAGGTACACCGGATCCACACTGCCGGCGACCAGCTGGCCAGCCCCCCGCCATCGAGGCGGCGATCACCTGCAGCTGCTCGACCGTTCCCCCGGGCCAGCAGTAAACCTCCCTCCCTGGCGTCCAGATCTCGACTTGTCCTGGTACCGTGGCCATTGGCACGGCTGGCAGGGTAGGGCAACCAGGTAAACCGGATCACCGGCGACCAGCTGGCCAGCCCCCCGCCATCGAGGCGGCGATCACCTGCAGCTGCTCGACCGTTCCCCCGGGCCAGCAGCAGGAGCGCACCAGACCATCCAGATCACGACTTGTCCTGGTACCGTGGCCACCGGCACTGCCGGGGCCCTGCGCGAGCTCACAGGTACCCCATGGCCATCGAACGCCAGGGCAACCAGGTGCACCAGATCCACACTGCCGGCGACCAGCTGGCCAGCCCCCGCCATCGAGGCGGCGATCACCTGCAGCTGCTCGACCGTTCCCCCGGGCCAGCAGCAGGAGCGCACCAGACCATCCAGATCACGACTTGTCCTGGTACCGTGGCCACCGGCACTGCCGGGGCCCTGCGCGAGCTCACAGGTACCCCATGGCCATCGAACGCCAGGGCAACCAGGTGCACCAGATCCACACTGCCGGCGACCAGCTGGCCAGCCCCCGCCATTGAGACTTCGAGCTCGACCGCCCTAAAAAACAATGTTGACTATGCAGCATTGCAGGCATAGAATTTACACATAAAGAAGAACAGGGGAGTGGAGTTCAATGAAATGCTACTACTAATGGATGAGAAATATATTCGTTTGTTAGTTGAACACACGAAGAGTACAAGCGAAGCCGTAGCTGATGCACTCGTTGCTCATATGCTTGAAGGTCTGACACAAGAACAAAGTGCTAAAAAATTTGGTCTTTCTTCTCAGGCACAAGTATCACGGCTCAAGTCGAGCGTAATAAAATTGGACAATCTGGTTAAGAAATCAGTGGCCATGAAAAACAAACTTGAAAACAAATAATTAATTAAGGGATTGTATGAAAAAGACTGTTATTGCAGCGCTGCTTATGTCAGCAATTTCTCCAGCACACGCCATTTTTAATGGTTCTCCAATAAACACCCCCGAGTTTGTACGAGTGGGGGGCACCTGTTCGGGGACGGTCATCGCCGGGAAATGGGTTGTCACTGCAGCGCATTGTGGTGATATGACTGGTCAATCCGTCAGTAACGCCAATTCAAGCGTGGCAGGTATCAAGCGTACCGTAATTCACCCTATGCACGACGGAAGTGTCCCCCGGGTTTATGATGTTTCATTGTTGGAGCTGGATAAGAATATGCCAGCAACAGCAACCCTGATTAACACAGAGCCCACCGTTGGCACTATGCAGTCTATCGCTGGCTGGTCTAGTTACTCGGGTGGAATACTGAAAGGCGCATCAAATGTAGCCGTAGGGCCTGCAGATCCCCGCTGGTCTCCCGACGCTTACGAACTGAAATATGATCCAGCCAACGCTATTGGAACTGGCACCGGCCAACCTGGTGACTCGGGTGGCCCATGCTATAACGACTCAGGAATCTGGGGCGTGATGCAAGGTTCTGCCGGCCAAGAAGATGGCACCTATATCCAGTCGTGCCAAGCATTCTACAATGCAGACACCACGGCATGGCTGCTTGAAACAATTTCTAGCTGGTCGTATCCGTCAGAAGTGAAAGGCGAGGGGAGCCTGGCCATTAAGGTTCAGTCTTTCCACAAAGATGCAGAGGTTTTCACTCCATATACCGATGGTTCATTGGTTGTTGAGTCAAACTCTTGCGCCAGCGGTACAGCAAACCCTCTTCAAGTTTGCACACTGGTCGTAAAAGGCAGCGGCAAGCTGTCTATAACTGGCAGTGATACCATCGAAGTAAACAAGCCGGTAACTCCTGAACCCCCCACTCCTACACCTGAAGAAAATGGTGGTGGCGGTGGCGGCTCTACCGGCCCCCTGACCATGCTGGCGCTCGCAGCTATCGCAGCAGCCCGCCGCTGGAAAAAGTAATCTGAAATAGGGGAGGGCTGGCACCCCTCCTCATAAATAAGGGGGCTAAATGAAGGTATCATTTGCTGCAATTCTGTTTTTCATGGCGTTCCAATTGCAGGCAAAGAACTACATCCAAATTCCACCGGAATTTTTTAAAGTTAGTGGTGAAAAAAATGTTCCTGCAGATTTGCTTTTTGCCATCACTCTTGCTGAAAGTAAGTTGAAAACCAACAAAGGCAGGGTGCTACCTTGGCCATGGACAGTAAATCACAGAGGAACGCCACTAAGATTTTCCACTAGAAAGGAAATGTATGATTATTGCCAAGGCCTAGTAAACAAAGGTGATCGATTATTTGATGTAGGATTTGCTCAAGTTAATTGGCGATGGCACTCAGAACGATTTGAATCGCTATGGGATGCCACAGAACCGCTAACCAATTTAAGAGGGGCTGCCTCTTACTTGAGAGAGCGATATGATGTAACTGGTAACTGGTGGGTTGCTGTTGGCGAATATCATAACCCAGGCGACATAAACCTTGCTCGCAACTACTCTAATACGGTGAGAAAAATCTGGCATGGAATATCTTCAGATCTCGACCCAAAGAAGGGTAACTAAAGTGACGAAGGAAACCAATAATTTTATAGGAGGCGGTCATGTCTGCATTAATTGAAATTTTATTTCTCATTTTCATATTGCCATTCTTCTTGTTTGGATTTTTATTGCAAAGAATCGGAAAGGTGATCACTGACAATTTTGAACCATTGCAGCTATTAACCAGCATTTGGTTATTTTTAACAGCATTTACTCTATGGCCATACCAAGAGGTAAATGAGTCGGTAAATTTCATAAGCATTTTCGATGCTGTGGCTCAGAGTAAAATTCTAGGATTTTCCGCTCCGTCTGCTTTGATTTTACTGGCCTCACTACTCTTCTTTTCGTCAATGTTTTTTGCATGGCGTAGAAAGAATAGTTGACTTCACAGGGATTGAGTTAAGGAAAAAATGATGCAAGAGAAAGCTCCTAGTGGTGTTCCTGTGGAGTTTGAACGGCTCGATCATAATCAATTGGCGCAAGCTGTTTCGCCGCTGAAGTTAAAGGAAAAAACGATATGAAGGCAACGCCATGCTGATTAAAAAGGCCGACGATAGATCGGCGGACATAGAGATACTGAAAGCACTCTCGGCCAGACCGGACGTCTCCCAAGATATCCGAAGACTTATCGACCGTGAGGTTCGGAACATCCAGTCGGGGATAAGGGGGGAAGCCGAAGCAGCCTACGAGATGGAGTTCCACTACGGGGCCTCGAAGAACTGGGTGATCATTCATGACCTCCGTTTGGAATGCAACGGACGCTCGGCCCAGATCGACCATCTTCTCATCAATCGCTTCCTGGAAATCTACGTCTGCGAGAGCAAGCGCTTCTCCGAGGGCGTGGCAGTGAACGAGCAGGGGGAGTTCTCCGCTTTTTTCGGGAGCAAGCCCTATGGCATCCCCTCGCCCTTGGAGCAGAATCGCCGCCACATGGCCGTATTGGAGTCCATTTTCAAGACCGGTTTGGTCGCCCCACCGAAACGTCTGGGATTCACTATCACGCCATCCCTTCAGGGGCTAGTTCTCGTGTCGAAGACTGCTCGAATCTCCCGACCGAAGGCGAAAATCGATGGCATCGAGACCATCATAAAGAACGATCAGTTGAAGGCGAAAATAGACCGGAACATCGACAAGGACAACAATATCCTTGGGGCCGCGAAAATCGTCGGGCAGGACACGCTGGAAGACTTCGCCCTGCGTTTGGTTACAGCTCACAAGCCCATCCAATTTGACTGGCTGGCCAAGTTCGGTCTGCCCGCAGTCGCTCCGCCCCCGGCTCAGGCTCAGGTGAAGGGCGTTGCGCCTCCGCAAGAGGACGCGCCCTCTGCATCGAGTGTGGAGCTGACCGGCGAGCGGAAATCGAAGCTTGTCTGTTCCTCCTGCGAGGCCGTCGTCGCCTACAACGTCGCCAAGTTTTGCTGGTTCAACAAGCCGCGCTTCGGCGGTAAGGTGTTCTGTATGGAATGCCAGAAGGCAATCCCGAATCCATAGAACTTACTCCAAAATCACCTGCAGCTGCTCGACCGTTCCCAAGGGACGAACTCGGTGCAGCTGCAACCTTCCCTCCTTGGCGTCCAGATCACGACTTGTCCTGGTACCGTGGCCACCGGCACTGCCGGGGCCCTGCGCGAGCTCACAGGTACCCCATGGCCATTGAACGCCAGGGCAACCAGGTGCACCAGATCCACACTGCCGGCGACCAGCTGGCCAGCGCCCGCCATCGAGGCGGCGATCACCTGCAGCTGCTCGACCGTTACCCCGGGCCAGCAGCAGGAGCGCGCCAGACCATCCAGATCACGACTTGTCCTGGTACCGTGGCCACCGGCACTGCCGGGGCCCTGCGCGAGCTCACAGGTACCCCATGGTCATCGAACGCCAGGGCAACCAGGTGCACCAGATCCACACTGCCGGCGACC
>NZ_CDBR01000091.1 GCF_000819685.1 Aeromonas allosaccharophila
GCTTCGCTGTTTGAGACGGCCGAGCCAGAGGCTCAAGCCCGCCGTCAGGATGAGGACCAGTTCAATTCCCATGACTAGACCGCCAAGCTCGCCTTGCTCCCAGAAGGGGTGCAGGTAAAGCCCCCCTAGACTGGCTCCCAGATAGTAGGCCACCAGATAGAGGGAGGAGGCGAGGGCGCGGTTGTGTTCGACATGATGACCGACCCAGGCACTGGCGCAGGCGTGTGCCAGGAAAAAGCCGAAGCTGGAGACCAGCAAGCCGCTCAGGATCCCGAGCAGACTGCCCTGCAGCAGCCACAGACTGCCGATGGCCATCAGCGCGATCCCGACCAGCAGCATGCGTTGTGCCCCCCAGCGGTTGGCGAAACGGCCGCTCAGGGAGGAGGCGACCGTCCCCGAAAGATAGGTGAGAAACAGCATGCCAAGCCACTGGGTGGGCAGGGAGAAGGGTGGCTTGGCCAGCAGGAAGGTGAGATAGCTGAACTGGTTCAGAAACACCATGAAGTTGAGCCCCCCGATAAGGTAAGCCCCTACCAGCAAGGGATTGGTCAGGTGTTGCTGCAAGGCGCGGGCAAATTGACTGTGAACGGGGGCGCTCGCCACAAAGCGGGTCTGATGGGGCAGCAGCCAGAAGACCAGCGGCAGCAGCGACAGGCTGATAACACCAATCCCCAGAAAGGTGTGCTGCCAGTCGCCAAACCAGCCCGCCAACAGGCCACCGACCACCCGACCGGCAATGCCTCCGAGGGAGTTGGCGGCAATATAGACCCCAACCGCCGAGAGCAGCGCCCGTTTGCTGAACTCTTCCCCCATATAGGCAATCGCAGTAGCTGGTAACCCGGCCAGCAGCGCCCCCTGCAGGATGCGCAGCAATAGCAGGGAGCTGAACTGTTCAACCAGCGGGATCAACAACGAGAGCAGGATCGCCAGGGTGAGGGTACCCAGCATGACCTGCCGACGGCCATGGCGATCCGCCAGTCTGGCGCAGATCAGCAGGGAGGCGGCGAGGCCTGCGGTACAGCCTGCCAGGGTCCAGCTGGCCGAGAGGGAGTTGACCGAGAAGACCTCGGCAATCAGGGGTAACAGGGGATGGGTCTGGTAGAGGTTCAGAAACACCAGAAAAGAGCCCAGGCTGAGGGCCAGGGTTGCACGTATCCACTCGCGACTTCCGACTTCAATCATTGCGTATTGTCCTGACAGCTTTTGGTCAGGGTAGAGTCCTTGCGGTTATAAATATAATATATTTAAGTTATCTATCTCATAAGACGAATTGATACATGGATCTGAAACAGCTCACCTATCTGCTGGCGGTCAGGGATGCCGGTTCGTTTACCAAGGCTGCCAACAGCCTGCATGTGGCACAACCTGCCATCAGCATGGCCATCGCCAAACTGGAGCAGCAGCTCGAGTTGCGGCTGTTTGATCGGCAGGACCGGACGGTACGGCTCACCCCGGAGGGGGAGGTGCTCTGTCGCCATGCCGAGCGCCTGCTGTTGCAAATGCATCAGGCCGAGGCCGAGATGGCCGAACTGAAGGGGTTGGAGCGGGGGGAGGTGCGGATCGGGATCCCCTATATGATGGGCTCCTACTATTTTCCCCCTCGTCTGATGGCCTTCAAGCATCGCTATCCCGGGCTCAAGATCCGGGTCGAAGAGGCAGGTACCCGCGAGTTGCTCAGCCGGATGGTGGATGGCTCCCTCGATCTGGCCATCCTCATCACCAGTGATCTGCCGCCCGCCATCGAGGGGGCACATCTGCTAAGCGAAGAGATGTTGATGGTGGTGGGGGACGATCACCCCCTGCGCGGCGAACCGGCCGTGACCCTCTCGCAGTTTTTTGCTCAGGAGTTGGCGCTGTTTCGCCGCGGTTTCTATCACCGCGAGCATATGGAGGCGCAGGCCCAGAGCCTTGGCGTAGAACCCGATATTGCCTTCGAGAGCAATCTGATCCCTCTGCTAAAGGCAGTGGTGCGGCAAGGCTTTGCGGTGACCACCTTCTTGCGAATGGTGCTGGAAGAGGAGCTGGATCTGAGCGGTGTGCCTTTCGACCCGCCCATCTATCTCGATCTCTGCGTGGCGTGGCGGCGTGGCGATCCGCTCTCCATGGCCAATCGAGCCTTGCGCGATTTCCTGCTCAAGGATCGCCCGGCCTGATGGTGGCGGGCCCTTGCTGAAAATTTGTTACTATTAATGGTGGGTTCGCTTGAGGGCTACACCATGAAACTGCAGCAATTGCGCTATATCGTCGAGGTGGCGAACCACAGGCTGAATCTGTCGGCCACCGCCGAGAGCCTCTTCACCTCCCAGCCCGGGATCAGCAAACAGGTGCGGATGCTGGAGGATGAACTGGGGATCCAGATCTTCGAGCGCAGTGGCAAACACCTGACCCAGATCACCCCCATCGGTCGGGATGTGATCAAGGTAGCCGCCGAGGTGCTGGACAAGGTCGCTACCATCAAGGTGATGGCCAGGCAGCATGTGCATCCGGAGCAGGGAACCCTCACCATTGTGGCCACTCATCTGCAGGCTCGCTATATTCTGCCCGCCATCCTCAAGGGCTTCATAGCCCGCTTTCCCAAAGTCGCCGTAACGCTGATGCAGGGGAGTGCGGCGCAGTGCCGCGCAGCCGTGCATGATGGCGCTGCCGATCTGCTGCTTGCCGATGAACCGGAGGAGGGGAGCGATCTGCTGATGCTCCCCTCATTTCAGTGGCAACGGGGCTTGGTGCTGCTAAAGGATCATCCGTTGGCCAAAGCGACATCGCTGGCCCCGGCCGAACTGGTCGAGTTTGCGCTGGTGACCGACGGAAGGCCGCTCTCAGCCACTCATGGCACCGATTGCGCTCATGCCGAGAGCCGGATCGCCTGTTGTGCGAGCGACAGCGATGTGCTCAAGACCTATGTCAGACAAGGGATGGGCATCGGGGTGATGGCCACCTTTGCCTGGGAGCCCCAGCGCGATGGCGATCTGCTGCTCAAGGTGGTGCCCTGGCTACCTGGTGGTGTGGCCGCAATCGGTCTGCGCAGAGGGGCGTTTTTGTGCGGCTATCTGTATGACCTGATTGGCCGTCTCGCGCCGCAATTGACTCGCGAGCGGGTCGATCAATGCTGCGCTGCCCGCACTGGCGAAGAGCTTGATGCACTGCTGGTCAATCTGACCGTGCCAGTGCGATAGCCTGGGTCGGTGTGTGACTGTCTCAAGAAAAACGCCTCCGAATTGGAGGCGTTTGACTATCTGGCATCTGTCAATGCAGGCTCACTTCTTCAGCATGTGATCCAGCTTGTTGGCCTTGGTTGACAGATAGAACTCGTTGTGGGGATTGCGCCCTTCCTGCAACGGCACCCGTTCGGCCACCGGAATGCCGAAGGATTCCATGGCTTTCATCTTGCGCGGGTTGTTGGTCATCAGTTTGAGGGACTTGACCTCAAGCTGCTTGAGCATGTCGGCGCAGATGGTGTAATCGCGCATATCGGCGGCGAAGCCCAGGGCCACGTTGGCCTCAACGGTATCGGCACCCTGATCCTGCAGGTGATAGGCACGGATCTTGTTGAGCAAACCGATGCCACGGCCCTCTTGACGCACATACAACAACACGCCACGACCCGCCTTGGCGATATTTTCCATGGCGGCCTGCAACTGGAAACCGCAGTCACAACGCAGGCTGAACAGGGCGTCTCCGGTCAGGCACTCTGAGTGGATCCGGCCCAGTACAGGCTCTTCACCGGTAATGTCGCCCATCACCAGTGCTGCGTGATCCTTGCCTGTGCCGGTTTCCTGAAAACCTACCAGCGTGAAGGTGCCCCAGGGGGTTGGCAATTTTGATTTGGCCACGAGGGTAACGCTGCTCATAGGTTGCTCCTTACTGCTAACGGCTCAAAAAAGGGGGCCAGTTTAGCGCGCCTTGTCGGCAACGACCATAAGAACAAGTCCCTGCATTGCTTAATGAAATGTCCAGGTAAGAGACAAGCACCGCTGCCCGCCGGGGTTTTGGTCCTTTGTGCGGATTGATGACTGCCAGGCTCACCACATTCGGGTATAATCGGCGCCCATTAACCCACCCCCTCGGGATGGGAGCAACACAGTGCAGGAGAGAAGTTATGCCTCAGATGGCCCCCGTGATGACAATTGATGGCCCCAGTGGCGCAGGAAAAGGCACCTTGTGCCAGCTGCTCGCCGAGAAGCTGGGTTGGCACTTGCTGGACTCGGGCGCCATCTATCGGGTGTTGTCCCTGGCCGCTCTGCATCACGATGTAGCGCTGGACAGTGAAGCCTCATTAGTACCGCTGGCCGCCAATCTGGATGTGCAATTTCAGGTTGAAGGGGATCTGGTCAAGGTGATCCTGGAAGGGGAAGATGTCTCACGAACCATCCGCACCGAAGAGGTGGGCAATGCCGCCAGTAAAATCGCCGCCTTCCCCCGGGTGCGTGAAGCCTTGCTGCGCCGTCAACGGGCATTTCGTCAGGCTCCGGGTCTGATCGCCGATGGCCGCGACATGGGCACAGTGGTTTTCCCCGAGGCCGAGGTGAAAATTTTCCTCGACGCCAGCGCCGAAGAACGGGCTCAGCGCCGCTATAAGCAGTTGCAAGATAAGGGCTTTGATGTTAACTTTGAGCGTCTTTTAACCGAGATCCGGGAACGTGACGATCGCGACAGAAATCGCGCTACTGCGCCCCTGAAACCGGCAGAAGATGCTCTGGTGGTAGACTCTACCGCCATGACCATAGATGACGTGCTGGCAACAGTGCTCGCCTATGCAGAGCAACAACTTGGTGATGCCAGCGCAAGCTGACACCCGGTCGTCTGCACCAAGGATGGCGCAGATTATTTAAAACAGCCCCGCTTGCGCCGGATTGCAAGTGGATGTTTCATTTGTGACATAAACAATGATCGAATCTTTTGCTCAACTCTTTGAAGAGTCCCTGAACGCCGTTGAAACCCGTCAAGGTTCCATCGTCAAGGGTACTGTCGTTGCTATCGAGAACGGTTTCGTACTGGTTGACGCCGGTCTGAAATCCGAGTCCGCTATTCCGGCTGAAGAATTCAAGAACGCCATGGGCGAGCTGGAAATCAACGTCGGCGATACCGTTGATGTGGCTCTGGACTCTATCGAAGATGGTTTCGGCGAAACCAAGCTGTCCCGCGAAAAAGCCAAGCGCCACGAAGCCTGGCTGCAGCTTGAGAAGGCATACGAAGAGCAAGCTACCGTTATCGGTATCATCAACGGCAAGGTCAAGGGTGGTTTCACCGTTGAACTGAACGGCATCCGTGCCTTCCTGCCGGGTTCTCTGGTTGACGTGCGTCCGATCCGTGACACCGCTCACCTGGAAAACAAAGAACTCGAGTTCAAAGTCATCAAGCTGGACCAGAAGCGCAACAACGTTGTTGTTTCCCGTCGTGCCGTGATCGAGACCGAGAACACCTCCGAGCGTGAAAGCCTGCTGGCTAACCTGCAAGAAGGTCAAGAAGTTAAGGGTATCGTCAAGAACCTGACCGACTACGGTGCATTCGTAGATCTGGGCGGTGTTGACGGCCTGCTGCACATCACCGACATGGCGTGGAAGCGCGTTAAGCATCCTTCCGAAATCGTCAACGTTGGCGACGAGATCGCTGTCAAGGTTCTGAAGTTCGACCGCGAGCGTACCCGTGTATCCCTGGGTCTGAAGCAGCTGGGCGAAGATCCCTGGGTTGCTATCGCCAAGCGTTACCCGGAGACCACCCGTCTGTCTGGCCGCGTGACCAACCTGACCGACTACGGCTGCTTCGTTGAAATCGAAGAAGGCGTTGAAGGCCTGGTACACGTATCCGAGATGGATTGGACCAACAAGAACATCCACCCGTCCAAAGTTGTTAACGTTGGCGACGTGGTTGACGTGATGGTTCTGGACATCGACGAAGAGCGTCGTCGTATCTCCCTGGGTCTGAAGCAGTGCAAATCCAACCCGTGGCAGCTGTTTGCCGAAACTCACGCCAAAGGCGACCGTGTTTCCGGCAAGATCAAGTCCATCACTGACTTCGGTATCTTCATCGGTCTGGATGGCGGCATCGACGGTCTGGTTCACCTGTCTGACATCTCCTGGAACAACCAGGGCGAAGAAGCCGTGCGTGAATTCAAGAAAGGCGACGAGATCGAGGCCGTTGTTCTGCAAGTGGATCCGGAGCGTGAGCGCATCTCCCTGGGTGTCAAGCAGATCGAAGAAGACCCGTTCAACAAGTACCTGGCTGACAACAAGAAAGGTG
This sequence comes from Aeromonas allosaccharophila, assembly GCF_000819685.1. GTDB lineage: Bacteria > Pseudomonadota > Gammaproteobacteria > Enterobacterales > Aeromonadaceae > Aeromonas > Aeromonas allosaccharophila. Next base: position 6,238 of record NZ_CDBR01000091.1, read on the forward strand.
CTATCGTGAAGGGTAAGGTTACCGAGGTTGATGCCAAAGGTGCCGTTATCGAACTGGCTGACGGCGTAGAAGGCTACCTGCGTGCCTCCGACGCTGCTCGTGACCGTGTAGAAGACGCCACTCTGGTGCTGTCTGTTGGTGACGAAGTAGAAGCTAAATTCATGGGCGTTGATCGTAAGAACCGCACCGTAAGCCTGTCTGTCCGTGCTAAGGACGAGGCTGATGAGCGTGTTGCTATCGATAGCCTGAACCAACAAGAAGAAGTTGTGTTCAGCAATGCTATGATGGAAGCGTTCAAAGCCGCCAAGGGTGAGTAATCCTTGATGCAAGAAAAGGGCGGCATTGCGCCGCCCTTTTTTATCCTGGCAAAATGAATATTGCATGTGATCGGGGAAGGAGATTTAACGTTATGACCAAATCAGATCTCATCGAACAACTGGCATCCAGCCGCATGCATATGCCGGCCAAGGATGTCGAAGCCGCCATCAAGGAGATCCTTGAACAGATGGCGTCGACCTTGCAAAACGGCGACCGGATTGAAATCCGCGGATTTGGCAGTTTTTCACTGCACTATCGTGCGCCCCGTGTGGGACGCAACCCCAAGACTGGGGACAAGGTTGAACTGACCGGGAAATATGTCCCGCACTTCAAACCTGGCAAAGAGTTGCGCGAGCGCGTCAACATCATTGAATAATGCAGAAATGGGCATACCTCGGGTATGCCTTTTTTGTTTTTGGCGCCGATTCCTGTGCCAATCGTCTTGTTTCTTAAACTCTTTTCCCATTCACTCTAGAGTCTGCCTGCGATTTTAAGGATAATCAGCCTCTCATTAGATGATACTGACAGGGAGCTCTTATGAAGCGTATTTTGGCCCTCATTCCGCTGGTGCTGGTGTTTGTTCTGACCTTGGCGCTGGGCTCACAAAACGGCCAGCTGGTTCAGTTCAATTACCTGATTGCTCAGGGCGAGTTCTCGCTTGCCATGTTGTTGGGCTTCTTCTTCGCTGGTGGTTTTTTGCTGGGCTGGCTGGTATTCGGCCTGCTGTTCCTGCGCCTGAAAATGCAAAACCGCACCCTCAACCGCACCATGCGTCGTCAATCCCGCGAGTTGGAGCTGGCCCGGTCACCGGGTAAGGAATAATGTTCCTCAATGCTTGAACTGCTTTTCCTGCTGTTGCCCATCGCCGCCGGTTATGGCTGGTACATGGGTCGCAGGAGTGTTCGCCAGGACACCCAGAAACAGAGTAACCAGTTTTCCCGCCAGTATGTGGCGGGCCTCAACTATTTGCTGTCCGATGAATCCGACAAGGCGGTGGATCTCTTTATCCAGCTGCTTGAGGTGGACAGTGAAACCATCGAAACACACCTCTCCCTCGGCAACCTGTTTCGCCAGCGCGGGGAGGTCGATCGTGCCATCAAGATCCACCAGAATCTGGTGACCCGTCAATTGACCCGGGAGCAGCGCCAGCTGGCCTTGCAGGAGCTGGCTCGCGATTTTCTGGCTGCCGGTCTGCTAGACCGTGCTGAAGCGCTCTGGAATGAGCTGTGTGACGACAGCGATTATGAAGAGACGGCGCTGGCACAGCTGTTGATCATCCATCAGCAGCTGCGGGATTGGGACAAGGCCATCGATGTGGCGGTTCGTCTGCAAAAATATCAGGGCAAGAAGCTGGCCGACCCCATTTCCCATTTCTATTGCGAACAAGCCGAGATTGCGCTGCGCGAGGGCAATAAAGGGGAGGGGCTGGCCAAGCTCAAACGGGCGCTCACCATCAATCCGGCATGTGCCCGGGCCAGTTTGCGTCTTGCTGAGCTCGCCATGGCAGAGGGGGAGTATGAGCAGGCCAGCAAGGAGTTGCTGCGGGTGTTCGAGCAGGATATCGACTTTGCGTCCGAGGCTATGCCCAAATTGCTCGAGTGCTATCAGCAGTTGGGCCGCACGCCTGCGTTAATCCCGCTGCTTGAAAAGGCGGTGGAAGATCACGCCGGTGTCAGCGTGACCCTTGCCCTTGCCAAGCTGGTTGAAGAGCGTGATGGCCTGAGCCAGGCCCGTTCACTGGTGCTGCGTCAACTGCGTCGTCACCCGTCGATGAAAGGTTTTTACCAGCTGGTGGGTTTTCAGCTGGCCGGTGCGGAGGAGGGACCTGCCAAGGAGAGCCTCGAACTGCTGCAACAGCTGGTCGGCGAGCAGATCAAAATCAAGTCAACCCACAAGTGTCGGCAGTGCGGCTTTGCCACTCACTCGCTGTTCTGGCAGTGCCCGTCTTGTCGCCAGTGGGGTTCCATCAAGCCGATCCGTGGTCTGGACGGTGAATAACAAGCAATAGGATGTGAGATGCAAGATCCCAAAGTACTGGTAGCGCTGGATTATCAGCACGAGGCAGATGCCTTAGCGTTCATTGAACGTATCTCTCCGGCCCAGTGCCGTCTCAAGGTAGGCAAGGAGATGTTTACCCTGTTTGGCCCGCAGTTTGTACGCCAGCTGGTGGCCAAGGGATTCGATGTCTTTCTGGATCTGAAGTTTCACGATATTCCCAATACCGTTGCCAAGGCCGTGGCAGCCAGTGCCGAGCTCGGTGTCTGGATGGTCAACGTGCATGCCAGTGGTGGTGAGCGGATGATGCGTGCCGCCAAAGAGGCGCTACTGCCTTATGGCGACAAGGCGCCGCTGCTGATTGGGGTCACCGTGCTGACCAGCATGGAGCAGTCCGACATGATCCCCCTTGGTCTGGATGTGAGCCCGGCCGAGCAGGTGATCCGGCTGGCTACTTTGACCAAGACATCCGGTCTGGATGGGGTGGTCTGCTCTGCCAACGAGGCCCATGAGCTGAAAGCCTTGCTGGGCGCCGATTTCAAGCTGGTGACCCCGGGCATTCGCCCGACCGGTTCAGCGGTGGGCGATCAGCGCCGGGTGATGACCCCCAAAGCGGCGGTCGAGGCGGGTTCCGATTATCTGGTTATCGGTCGCCCCATTACCCAGGCTGCCGATCCGGCCGCCATGCTGGCCAGTATCAATGCCGAGCTGGCTGGTGCGTAACAGACTCACTCAGTGATACACGGTGCAGGCCGAGCAACAGGCCTGCACCGGCCCCGATAAGGTGAGAGCCGATGTGTACCCTGGCATTGATCAGGGTGGAGATCGGGCTCTCTCCTGCGTTGTAGAAGTCCATTACCAGTTTGAGCCCCATCCCTGCCAGCAGTAGCCAGCCCGATGTGCGGCGTCCGTGGCGGATATCCTGCATTGCCCCCCAGACAAACAGGCCATGCAGCGAGCCGGATAGCCCCATGTACCACTGGGTCTGCGGGCACCACCACCAGATCCCCAAGCCCACTGCCAGCCAGAGCAGCAACATCAGCAGCGGCAGACGGGCCTGACCCAGATAGTCGCGAAACAAGCTATAGAGGATAGCGAGGCCGCTCAGATTGAGCAGCAGGTGCCACAGATTGGTATGGGCCAGATTGCCTGTTATGATCCGCCACCCTTCGCCACCTGCGATCAAGGGCCGATCGAAGGAGAGCTGAAGGTTGGGAACGGTAAAGAAGAGTAGCAAGCTGGTGAGAGAGAGCGTGATAACCCAGAGCAATCCAGATTTGTCTGACAACATGAAACAGTCCAACGACAAGAACAGTCGATACTGTACACGTTGCACCCGAGCCCTCAAAGCCTGCCTGTGCGATTATATTGTGCAGGTTGACAATCACACGCCCCTCTACATCTTGCAGCACCCCAACGAGGTGGCACATCCCAAGGGCACCGCGGCGCTGCTGGCAGCCTCTTTGCAACAGTGCGAGATCCATGTGGGGGAGGACTTTTCCCGCGATGAGTGGCTGAGCGGGCTGCTCGCCGATCCTTCCCGTCGCTGCTATCTACTCTGGCCGGATGAGGATGCCATTTCGCTGACCGATCTTCGCCAACAGCGGACGAGTGAGCCCTCTGATGCGGTGCCCATCGCCTTTATCTTGCTCGACGGCACCTGGCGCAAAGCCTATCGCATGTTGCAGAGCAACCCGGCACTGGCCCGCTTGCCCCGCATCGGCATTGGTGCCATTGCCGGTCAATATGCCATTCGCAAGAAACCCTTTCCCGATGCCCTCTCTACCATAGAGGCGGGCTATCACCTCTTGTCCCGGTGGGAGGGGAGGCCGGAGCGTTATGCGCCCTTGCTGACCCTGTTTAACCGGCTGAATACCCAGTGGCAGGACTTTGCCGAAGGCCGCCGCGCGTGACAATTCAAGGAGTTATCAAGATGAAAAAAGCAGTCGTGGTTTTCAGCGGCGGTCAGGACAGCACTACTTGTCTGGTGCAGGCATTGGCTCAGTATGATGAAGTACACGCCATCACCTTCGACTATGGCCAGCGCCATCGGGAAGAGATCGACACCGCGCGCCGTCTGGGCAGTGCACTGGGGATTGCCGCCCACAAGGTGATGGATGTGACGCTGCTCAATGAGTTGGCGGTCTCTGCCCTGACCCGTGACGACATCCCGGTCAGCTGCGAGTTGCAGGATAATGGCCTGCCCAACACCTTCGTGCCGGGCCGCAATATCCTGTTCCTGACGCTGGCCTCCATCTATGCCTATCAGGTAGGCGCCGAAGCGGTGATCACCGGTGTGTGCGAGACCGATTTTTCCGGCTATCCCGATTGCCGTGACGAGTTCGTCAAGGCCCTCAATCAGGCGGTGTCGCTCGGGCTGGGTCGCGGCATTCGTTTTGACACGCCCTTGATGTGGCTCGACAAGGCCGAGACCTGGGCACTGGCGGATCACTATGGTCACCTCGACACGGTGCGTCAGCAGACCCTGACCTGTTATAACGGCATTGCCGGTGACGGTTGCGGCACGTGTCCGGCTTGCGAGCTGCGCAGTCGCGGCCTGAACAACTATCTGGCCGACAAGGCGGGCATCATGGCCAGGCTGTATGATAAAACCGGGCTGGGCGAGAAAAGCGCAGAGTGAGCCTGCGTCTTGCCGTGGCTTGGGGTATAATCCGCGACTTTTGCAACAAGCCGTGATCGAGATGCACTACCCAATTAACGAGATTTTCCAGACCATCCAGGGGGAGGGCATCTTTACCGGCCTGCCCGCCATCTTTGTTCGCCTGCAGGGTTGCCCGGTGGGCTGCCCCTGGTGCGATACCCGTCATACCTGGGTTGTTGATCCGGCTCGTGAAGTGGGTAAAGAGGCGGTGCTGGATCGCTCCAACGAATCCGATTGCTGGAGCCAACTCAGCACCGCGCAGATCATCAAGAGCTTTAGCGAGCTGGGTTATCAGGCGCGCCATGTGGTGATCACCGGTGGCGAGCCCTGCCTCTACGATCTGCACGAACTCTCGTCAGCCCTGCTGGCGGCGGGTTATCAGGTGCAGATTGAAACCAGTGGTACCAGCGAGATCAAGACCCATGAGCAGACCTGGGTGACCGTCTCCCCCAAGATTGGCATGAAAGGGGGGCTGCCTGTGCTGGTCTCAGCGCTGGAGCGGGCCAACGAGATAAAGCATCCGGTGGCAACAGAACACCATATCGAAGAGCTGGATGCGCTGCTCGCGACCGCGGCCCTGCGCCCGGATGTGGTCATTGCCTTGCAGCCGATTAGCCAGAAGCCACGGGCCACCCAATTGGCGATGGATACCTGTATCGCGCGTAACTGGCGACTCTCAATCCAGACTCATAAATATCTGGATATCGATTAATATGGATTGGCTCTCCGACGAACAGGTGCTGCTGACGCTGACTAACAAGATGCCTTACGGTAAATATCAGGGGCGGCGTATCATCGATATTCCCGAGCCCTATCTGGTGTGGATGGCGCGCAGCGGTTTTCCGGCGGGTAAATTGGGCCAGACGCTGGCGCTGGCTTATGAGATAAAACTCAATGGACTCGAGTCCATGATTATTCCCATTATTAACAGGATGTCGGTATGAGAATATATACGAGGCAGGGCGACAAGGGTATGACCCGGCTGGCCGATGGTATCCAGTTGCCCAAGGATCATTTGCGGGTCGAGACCTACGGTTATATCGATGAGCTCAACTCCCATATTGGCTTGCTGATTTGTGATGTGCCGTCGCAAGAGGTCGGCTTATTGGCTGATTTACAGCTGTTGCAACAGGAGTTGTTTGATCTGGGGGGCGAGTTGGCATTCTCCAGCGACGCCCAGAATGAATTGATTTGGCAGGTTAATGCCACCTGGACCACTCGCCTTGAACAACAGATAGATCGTTATAGCGAGCCATTGCCACCGCTGCGCCAATTTATATTGCCCGGTGGTTCCCGTGCAGCGGCGCAAGCACATGTGGTGCGAACTCTGGTGCGTCATTGCGAGCGCTTGCTGCTGACATTGAGCCGGGAAGAGCAGGTCAATCCCGAGGCTCTGCCCTATCTGAACCGGATGAGTGACTGGTTCTTTACCGTTGCCCGCTACCTCATCTGCGTGGCAGGGGTGCGTGAAGTGTTATGGGTAAAGGCTGCAGATCGCCCGCAATCGGCTATCTGATATTTCACGTTTAAGCGGCAATAAAAAACCTCGCCTTGGCGAGGTTTTTTATTCGCAACGCAAGCGCTGTCAGATAGCAAAATCTTCCAGTGATTTACCTGCTGCCACAGCGCTGGCAATGGCCGAAGGCATACGGCCCTGGCCGGTCCAGGTTTTCTCTACGCCATTATCCTGATAGCGATATTTGGCCGGACGTGGCGCGCGTTTGGCTTTTTCTGATTTGCCGGGGTTGGTCGCGACAGCGCTTACCAATTCTGCCGGGTCAATACCGGCTGCTTTCAGCATTTCGCTATATTCGTTGATTTTACGCAGATGCTCTTCACGGGCCTGACGCTCGGCAGCTTCATCCTGCTGACGTTCAGCAACGATCGCAGAGAGTTTTTCCAGTGCCTCTTCCAGTTGTTCCAGAGAAAGTTCGCGGCAGGTCGCACGCAGACTGCGGATATTAAGCAGTACCTTTAAAAATTCATTCATAGGAGTTACCACGTCGAGTCAGAGAAAAATATTATGTTCCAGCTGATTCTTGCTTGGCGATTTAAATAAGTCAAGCCGGGTTAAATATTATATCCGTAGCGATCATCAATACAGATATTTAATATGGCCAGCAATAGGGAACAGGGATTGGATGCCAATGAAACCGCAGTAGGTGAAAATAGCGTCAAAGCTGGTGTTGCTGCATCATTTGACTACCATTTTCCGACGTTGATATGTTTATCATGACTATTTAATCAAAAAACTTGCTATAAGCTGCCATCTCGATAAAATGCTTGGCGAATACCTTTAAGTAGAGGCGCGCTGCCTATGAGTATTTGTGCGGAGGGTGATGCCTGTGATGCACAAGGAAAGGAGTCAGCGCCGAAGTGGCCAGGCCATCATACCGGGCTGCTGGTTCTGCATCTAATAGGTGCAGGACTGCCATAGTCATCCACTATGGAGCGCTACCTGAAGGGGCTGAGGAGTATGACCTCCCCATAGGTTTTGTTTCTTTAGATCCTCTCGGTAGATCTCCACCTGTAATCTTTAGGTGCAAAGAGATCATGGACATTAGTCATTTCGCCGACTCCGGTTGGTCCGTACTTCCCCCTCTGTTGGCTGTCGCGCTGGCGATCCTGACCCGCCGCGTGCTGTTGTCCCTTGGTGTGGGCATCGTTACCGGCAGTCTGCTGCTCAATCAGTTTTCACCCCTCGACTCCCTGCATTACATGTTGAATACCGTGCTCAAGATCTTCTGGGTCGATGGCGCGCTCAATCGCGACAACGTCAACATGATCCTGTTCATGCTGCTGCTGGGCGGCCTCATCAGCCTGATGAGCGTCTCCGGGGCGACCCGTGCCTTTGCCGAGTGGGCCGAACGTCGTGCCAAGACCCGCAAGGGCGCCAAAGCGCTGACCGGGATGATGGTGTTTGCCTTCTTTATCGATGACTTCTTCCACAGCCTGTCGGTGGGGGCCATCTGCCGTCCGGTCACCGACCGCTTCCAGATCTCCCGCGCCAAACTGGCCTATCTGCTGGACTCCACCGCGGCACCGGTCTGCGTGCTGATGCCCATCTCCTCCTGGGGCGCCTATATCATCGCCCTGGTTGGCGGCATCATGGCGGCCCACGGTCTGACCGAACAGAGCCCCATCGCGGCGTTTGTCGAGATGATCCCGATGAACCTCTACGCCGTCTTCACCCTGATCATGGTGCTGGTGGTGATTGCCTGTCAGCTCGATATCGGCCCGATGCGTCAACACGAAGAGTGGGCACTGGAAGGCAAGCTGTGGGATGAGTCCAAGGGCCGCCCCATTGGTCTGGATATGGATAGCCCGGAAGAGAGCAACGGCGGCATGATCGACATGGTATTGCCGATCCTGACCCTGACCGCGGCCACCATCTATTTCATGATCGATTCCGGTGCTGCGGTGCTGAGCGAGAAAGGGCTGCCGTTCAGCGTGCTCGGTTCGTTCGAAAACACCAACGTTGGCTCTTCGCTGGTCTACGGTGCCCTGTGCAGTCTGGTGGTCTCCATCGGTCTGGCGATGCGCTTGAAGCTGGGTGCCAAGAACTGGATCAAGGCCGCGCCGCAAGGTGTCATGGCCATGCTGCCAGCCATCAACATCCTGCTGTTCGCCTGGACCATAGGTGCCGTGGTGCGCGATGTGGAGACCGGTAAGTACTTGGCTTCGCTGGCTAACGGTAACCTGCCGATCGAAGTGCTGCCCGCCGTGGTCTTTATCCTCTCCTGTGCCATGGCATTTGCCACCGGCACCAGCTGGGGCACCTTCGGTATCATGCTGCCGCTGGCCGGTGACATGGCCGCCGCCAGCGATATCAGCCTGATGCTGCCGATGCTGGCCGCCGTACTGGCAGGCTCGGTATTCGGGGATCACAGCTCACCCATCTCCAGCACCAGCATCCTCTCTGCCACCGGCGCCGGCTGCCATCACATCGATCACGTGATGACCCAGCTGCCCTATGCACTGGCCATCGCCTTCGGTGCGGCTATCGGTTACCTGGCGATGGGGGTGATGCACTCCAGCCTGGCCGGTTTCAGCGTCAGTGCCCTCTGGTTCGTGCTCTTTACCTGCTATCACCTGAAAAAGGCCAAAGCGCGGCCAGCTCTGGCCACCGCGTAACATTTATAGAGCAAGGGGCCCGCGGGCCCCTTGGTTTTGTCAGGGGCTTTGGTTAGCATGCGCCCCATAAATTCAGTTTCGGAACAGTATCATGGCTTCACTGCACTACAAATTTGCCACCATGAATTCAGGCAAATCCACCCAGCTCATTCAGGCGCACTTCAACTATCTGGAGCGGGGCATGCATCCTCTGGCGATGACACCAGCCATCGATGACCGTTTCGGGGTCGGAGTGATCAGTGCCCGGGTTGGCCTTGAACTGAAGGTGGACGTGTTCAGCGACAGCTGTGATCTGTTTGAGATGGTGAAAGCGCGCCATGCGAAGCAACATATCGATGTATTTATCGTGGACGAGGCCCAGTTCCTGACCCGTGAGCAGGTCTACCAGCTGGCCCGCATCGTTGATGAGCAGGATATTCCGGTGATGGCCTATGGCCTCAAGACCGATTTTCGTGGCGAGCTGTTCCCGGGCTCCTACCATCTGCTCTGTCTGGCCGACAAGTTTGAAGAGCTGAAGAGCATCTGCTGGTGCGGCAACAAGGCCCACATGAACTCCCGGGTCAACGAAGCGGGCCAGGTGATGCGCGATGGCGAACAGGTGGAGATCGGCGGTAACGATCGCTATGTGTCACTGTGCCGCAAGCACTATCTGGAAGGTCGCGCCTACAAGTAATCCGGCTGCGATATTTGAATAGTCGAGAAGGGCGCCAATCTGGCGCCCTTTTTCTTTTCCTGCTTGTTTCCCCAGCTTGCTTCTCTGCGGTTCAGTCGATCTCGATATCCACCGGCGCAATGATGGGGTCGGCCACCGGCAGGCGTTGAAACAGCTGGCGAAAATGATGCTGTACCCGACCGATATCCACCAGCGACATGCCGGAGGCAAAACCGAACCAGACATAGAGGCCGGTGAGATCGCGAAACATCGGCGGCAGGTAGCGAGGAGCAGCAATCAGCCCCTCCAGATAGTGCTGATAGAGCACCGGAATATCATCCAGCGTCACCTTGCCGACAAACAGCATCGGCAGGATCTCGGGCACCCCTTCCAGCACGGCACTGCGGATAAAGTTGACCGTCTCCACATAGCCACGCACGTAGGAGAGATCCTTGGTAAAGCAGGCGCCGCCGCCCACCATACCGCCACGAAAGACCCGCTGGGTGATCTTGTAGGCGTCGTGCTCGCTGGTGCCCTGCTGCACGAAGTGCTGAAACACCTCGATAAAATCGGCGCCCCGCTCGGCCATGTCGATGGCCATCACCCGATCGGAGATGCGCTTGGCCCGATCCGGAAAGGAGCTGAAGGTGAGCGTCTCAATCAATACTGCCAGCCCTTCCTGGCACGCCGTGATCCGCGGTGAACCGGCGCTCAGCCAGGTGGCATAGGGCTGCTGGCGACCGTTGAGGGTGGTGCCGACATGCACCCACCCCTCGTGTACCTCCAGCACCTGCAAGTCCAGCTCGGAGAAACGGGCGTGGGAGTTGAGCTTGATGTAGTCACCACCGGCCGCGGCGTCGGAGACGATGCCATCGCTCAGCTTCACTTGCACCGTGCCGTCACTGAAGTAGCTCGACAGCTTGCCCTGCAGTTTGGCGACTGCCGCTTCTCCTTCGAACTCCTTGGGGTAGGGGCGCACCAGATGGCGCGCACCGGGCAGGGAGAAGATGTCACACAGGCGGGCGCCCAGCTCCTTGAGGGTCTTGCGATCCCCGCGCAGGTGATCGCTGGCAGAGCCATAAAGCAGCTGGCTGTAACGCTGGAAATCGGGTTGGCCGCGCTGGCGCAGCATCTCGATCACCACCATGTACTGATCGACCGTCTCTTGCAGGATCCGGCCAAGATCGTCCTGCGGCCCCAGCTTTCTGCGGATCCTGTCTCGCAGCTCCTTGAGCTCCAGATACTTGTTGCGCGGATCGAAGCCGAGGGGGAGGGCATCATAGAAGTGCCTGTCGATAGCGGGCAGCTCTCTGCCACCGCTTGCCAGAAAGCGCTCTTGCAGATGGCGTGGCCACTTGATGGCATCCAGAATACGGATGGGTTTTTGCAGGGTGAGCAGCTCATCCGAGAGGGATTTCAGATGGAGGCGATACTTTTCTTGGATGGTCATGGGGCCCCCTGTGGGGCAAGCGTCGTCGTGGATTTGGCTGAGTATATGCATAGCGCTTGCCAAAAAGAAGCGAGCCGCAGGGTTATCGGGTTGGCGTGCTTTTTGTTGCTAGCAAATTGGTTTAGACTGCGCCCCTTGATCTCAATCTTGTCGTGGAAATGATGAATATCCCCAGCTCCGAAATGATAATGCGTTGGTTGCAACAGGCTCGTATCGAGCACTATGTCTGCGACCAGTGTCACGGTATCCACATTGTCTCTTTGCAGTCGGTCGATGGTATTCAGGAGAGCCAGATCTTCGTGGAAGAGGAAGGCCTGCTGTTCTCCTCCGAGCTGGAAGTGCGCCCCTCCGCAATGCTGCCGCTGGTCGCCGAACTGGGCCGACTCAATATGCAGTACCCCTCCCTCAAGGTGTTCCTCGATATCATCGATGACAACCTGCCGCGGCTGGTTGTCGGCCACACCGTCTTTACCAAGGCCGGACTCAGCGTCGAGCAGTTCCTGCTGTTCGTGCAAAGCACCATCGCCGCCACCCACGAACTGGTTGCCGAATGTGAACGTTCCGGCTTCCTCAACCTGGCGGAAATCCAGGTTGCTCCGGAATCTGTGCATTAAGTGTTCGAATGATTCACCAGGTGAAAAAAGCCGTTGACGCGGGCGGGGCTTTCCCCTAAATTACGCCCCGTTCCAGCGCAACAGCGCAGCGAACAACGTGTTGGCTGAACACGTTAAACCACAGACCAAAATTTGGTGAGGTGTCCGAGTGGCTGAAGGAGCACGCCTGGAAAGTGTGTATACGGCAACGTATCGAGGGTTCGAATCCCTCCCTCACCGCCAAATTGCAAAGCCCTGATGGAAACATCAGGGCTTTTTGCTTTCTAGCGCAACCCCAACGTGGTTGCTGGTATAGGACTGTAAATCTTCATTCTTGATAGCGCATCTGGCTCAGCCGCTTGGGCAATCGTAGTGAAAAGCCGCACTGAGCTTGACGCCGTACCCAAGCTTGTTCCTGTCAAACTTTCGGTCGAATTCAGTAAAAGGGCCTCTCGCAAGAGAGGCCCTTTTCATTGCTCGCTGATTTGCCCTGCTCGGTACTTAAAAGGCATTCCGTGGTGATACCGGTTAATGCTCCACAGTCAGTTGATCCGGGGGCAGGTTCAGATGCTTGGTGATGGCCTGATAGAGCTGGGGGTAGTTATCGTCAAAATGGTGTCCTCCCGGCAGGGTGATGCTGGTGACGTTGGGTTGGTTGAGGCGGGGGCAGAGGCGGTCGCCGTCATCGTCATCGGCTCCTTGCAGGCAGAGCATTGGTAGATCGCGGATGGTCTTCACCTGCGCTTCGGTCGGGTAGCTGCGGGCTTTGTGAGTCAGCATGTCGCTGACGTGGATCTCGAAATCCGAGCTGGTAGAGGGGGAGAGCATCACAGCCCCGACCAGTCCCTGACGATAGTGCTCCGGCAATCGGTTGATGACGAAGGGGACAATCTCGGCACCAAACGAGAAGCCGACCAGCAGCCAGCGGGGGCGCTGCCAGTGGGCCTGATAATCATCGAGGATCCGCTCCAGGTCGGCGGTCACCTGCTCCGGGGTTTTCTTCTTCCAGTAGTAGGTGAGGGAGCTCCAGCCCACGACCGGCATGCCGTGCAGCTGAAACTGGTCGCTCAACCCCTTGTCGAGGGCTGCCCAGCCACCATCGCCGCTGAGAAAGATCACCATGGGGGCGTTGGATGGCTGCTTGACGGGCAGCTCAATCAGGCTCAGGTCATCCTTGACCGGGGCGGCGTGCGCCGCAAAAGATGAAACGGGCAGTACGAGACTGAGTAACAGCAATATCAAGGCTCTCATTGGCCATGCTCCTATTTCTTGATGAGCCCCAGCGGGCCGCGGCTAATCAGGGTGATCAGGTGAGTCAGGGTTCTGGGCAGTACCAGCTTGCTGCTGCAGAGCAGGTAGCGGGGTTCCCAGCGGGGCGAAAATTTCTCCTTGTAGCGTCTGAGTCCCTGGAAGTTGTAAAAACGGCTGCCACGCACAAACAGGGTATTGCCAAGGCGGGCCCAGTAGCTGTTGAGCGGATGATCGTTGAAGCCGGACATGGGGGCCATCCCCAGATTGAAGCTGGCGTACCCCAGCGTCTTGCCCCACAGCAACAGTTCGACAAAGAGAAAATCCATGATGGGGGCGGTGCCGGTATCCAGGCTGTAGCGCATCAGATCGATGGAGAGCATCTCCTTGTTGTCGCTCACCCAGAGGTTGGCAAAGCCGACAATCTGCCCCTCGTGCCACACCAGCGCAGCCGGGCTTAAGGTCAGGTAGTCAGGCTCGAAGCGGCCGACCGAGAAGCCCTTCTCCTTGCCCATCTTGCTCTGCAGCCAGCTATCGGAGACGGTCTGCAATCTGTGCAGCAGGGGGGCCACGGCACTTGCCTCGACCACCTCGAAGGTCAATCCTTCCCGTTTGCCCTTGGCGTGGCTCTGGCGCAGGTTGCGCAGCCGGCTGCCCGCCAGATCGAAGGTAGCCAGATCGACCATCGCCTCTTCACCGAGCTTGAAGGGGATCAGTCCCAGCTCCAGATAGAGCGGCAGATAGCGGGCCGAGACCTGATAAAAGACCGGATTGGCATCGTGCTCATCGCATCGCTCGCGAAATTGCCAGAGCAGCTCTTCGATCTGCTCGGGACGACCGACGGGATCCCCCATCACAATCCAGCTGTTGCCCTCGATGCCATACATCAGGAAGGCGTCACCGGCGGGGTGGAACAACAGGGACTTGTCCTGCAACTGGGCCAGATAGCCGTGGATCCCCCCTTCACGCACCACCAGCTCGTGGGCGCGCGCCAGCGTCTCCTTGTCCGGCTTTTCACCGACCATGCGCAGCGGCGCAAGCAACTGGGCTACCCCGGCCACGGCCAGCACGGCCACCACACTCCCCATGGCGCGCAGGCCGCGGGCAGCCCCGCCATGGGGCGAGAAGTGGAACCAGAGGGCGTGGTCATACTCCACCTGACGGTAGGAGAAGAGCAGCAGCCACAGCGCTCCCAGCAGCACGGCGCCGACCGAGATGAGCCAGCCCGGGGTGTACTGGGGATAGAGCAGCGACCCCTTGCGATAGAAGAGGGATCGGCAGGGGGTCATGATGAGCAGGAAGCTGCCGAGCAGCAGGGCTGACTCCCAGTCTCCCCCCTTGAGCAGGGAGAAGGCGATCCCCAGTGCCAGCAGTAGCTGGGTGATGCGAAACGCGGCGTCGTGACGGCGGTAGAGGCTGCGCGCCAGCAGGATCAGGAGGATACCGCTCACGCTGCCGAGCACATGGGAGAGCTCCAGCAGATGGAGCGGCAGCACTTGCAGCCACACTTCGATGCGGCTGCGCATGGTCGGGATCATCCCCGAGCAGAGCAGCAGGCTGCCGGCGGCGAAGGTGCCCATGCTGATAAGGGCGGGCAGAAATTCGCGCACTGCGCTCATCAGCCCCTGTAGCCGCTGCCAGCGCGCCTTTTGTTGCAGCATCTCCTGACTCGCAAAGAGCAGCAGGGCACAGAGAAAGGGAAGCAGGTAGTAGATGCAGCGATAGAGCAGCAGCGAGGCGAGCAGCTTGTCGGCCGGCAGGTAGTGGGCCAGCAGCAGACTCATGCTCGCTTCGAACACCCCGATCCCGCCCGGCACGTGGGCCAGCACCCCGAGGAAGCTAGCCAGCACGAAGGCACTGAGCAGCACGGGGTAGGGGACGCTATCTGCAGGCAGCAGCACAAACAACACTGCGACGGCGGCCATCCAGTCGGCCAGCGCGACCAGCAGTTGCAACAGACGTATCCGAAAGCCCGGCAGTGTCAGGGTGTGTTTCCGCCAGGAGAGACGGTGTTTGGGCCAGCAGAGGTAGCAGGCCACCAACAGCAGAGCCATGACGCCCGCCAGCCTGAGCAGAATATCTGCCCATTGCGGCCAGTCAGGCAGCAACTGTGATACATCGCAGGTCAGTAGGGCGCCACCTCCCCACGCCAGCAGGCCGAGGAAGAAGGTGATGGAGCAGAACAGCACCACGCGGGCCACTTCTCCGGTGGTGAGCCCCAGTGCGGAGTAGAGGCGATAGCGTACCGAGGTGCCGGTCAGCAGGGCAAATCCCAGGGTGTTGGAGAAGGTGTAGGCGATAAAGGAGGTGATGCTGATCTGTTGCCAGGGAAGGCGCTTGCCCAGCGCATGGAGCGCCAGCATGTCATAGCTGCAGAGACAACCATAACTGAGCAGGGTCAGCAACAGGGCGCTCGCTAGTCGCGGCAGGGGTTGGGACCAGATGGCCACACGAATATCGTGCCAGTGCCATGCTTGGGTCAGGTGATACAGCACGGTCAGTGCGGTGCCGAGCAGCAGCAAGCTGCACAAGGGGCCGAGCCATTTAAGCAGATGACGCCACATGCCATGTTCCTGTGGTCATTGACCGTTTCCCGCAAAGGGGGGCCTGGTCGTGGATCCGGTGTAAACGGGTGAGGAGCCCGTCAGGAAAATTTCGGGAAGATATGGAAAGGGAGGCGTCAGCCTCCCTTGGTGCTATCAAGTGACCGAGTGGATCACTTGGTTTTCGGCGCGACTTTGACGGCTGGGCTCTTGGCGTGGGTGGTTTTATGGTGTTTTTTCACCACCTTGGTCTGGGTCGCTTGCGGTGTAGCTGTCTTGGTCGGGGTGGCCGCCATGGTGAAACCGGAGGTGAGGGCGAAGACGGCTGCCAGGGTCAAGGGAATGATCTTTTTCATGTTCAATTTCCTTATTCGGGTTGATGTTATGGAGCGTTCTCCATGACAGTCATCCTATGGCGGTTGCAGCGGCACTTCAGTGAGCGGTTGGTGACGGTTTGTATCCAAATGTACAGGCAGGGTGAGGCAGAAGCGGGCGCCGTGGTCACTGGCCAGCAACGCCACATCGCCCCCGTGATGACGGGCAATGCTGCGCACGATGGCCAGTCCCAGCCCGGTGCCGCCGGTGCGACGATCCCGGCTCTGATCAAGGCGTACGAACGGCTCGAAGATCTGGGGCGCCAGCGCCGGATCGATCCCCGGCCCATCGTCGCTCACTTCCAGCAAATAGTTCTCCTGTAGCCGCGAGATGGAGAGGGTGACCTCGCTCTCGGCGTAGCGCAGGGCATTGCCGATCAGGTTCTCCACTGCGCGCGTCAGCAGACGCTGATCGCCGCACCAAGGCATGTGGTGTGGCGGCAGATCGAGGGGGAGCCTCTTCTCGGGTGCCAGCGCCTGCCAGTCGCCAAGATGCGCTTGTGCCCAGTGACTGAGCTCAAGCTCGTCCTGTTGCAACGGCAGTTCGGGTCTATCCAGCTTGGCGTAGGTGAGCATCTCTTCGATCAGTGCGTCCAGCGCTCCCAGATCTCGCTCCAGCGCCTGCTGCTCCTGCTCGGCAGGGGCAGGATCGAGCATGGCAAGCCGATAGCGCAACCGGACCAGCGGGGTGCGCAACTCGTGTGCGATGGCATCGGTCAGTTGCTTGCGGCTGGCAATCATGGCCTGCAATTGGGTCGCCATTTGATCGAAGGTGCGTCCCACCCGGGCCAGACTGCTGCCCGGTGGCAGATTGGTGCGGCAGGAGAGCTCCCCATCGCCTACGCGACGTGCTGTCTGCTCCAGCTGTTGCAAGCCGCGCCAGTGGGGGCGTAGCCACAGCAGGATGGGCAGGCCGAGGGAGAGGCCGATCACCAGCAGCAGTCCCACATCGACCCAGTGCAGCTCGTGCAAGTAGGAGAGGTAGGGGACGGGGCCGACAATCAGTACCCGGTTGGTATCGGGAATGCGCTGCAGGAAGGTGTCATCCTCCTCGACGATGACAATGTTGCCGGCGGCCAGAAAGGCCTGATCCTCGCTGGCCAGGGGCTGGTGCGCCAGCTCGCCGATCTTGAGGGGGAGGGTAAACTGACTGCTCTGCTCGGCCAGTCGATCGGACCAGCGCTCGGGCGGGGTTCTTGCCAGCTCGCCGGTCAACAGGCCAAGGGAGCCTTGCATCATGCGTTCGAGATAGCGATCGCCCGCCCGTTCGGCGGTCACCTGATAGACCACACCAACCAGCAGGATGGCGAGGGTGAAGCAGCCGATCAGCAACAGATAGAACTGGATAAAGAGGCGGCGCATGGCGGTGCTCCCGAAAGAGGGTTATTCCCAGGCGTGGGGGACGAACAGGTAGCCTTTCTGGCGCACCGTCTTGATCCGGGTCGGGTTGTCAGGGTTATCACCCAGTTTTCGGCGCAGGCGGGAGATGGCCACATCCATGCTGCGATCCTGACCGTCATACTCCCGGCCGCGCAGGCTGCGAAACAGGGCTTCCCGACTTAAGATTTGGCCCGCGTGGCAGGCGAGCTCCCACAGCAGATCAAAGTCGGCGATCGAGAGGGCAATGCTCTCGCCATCGAGCCGCACATCTCGTCCCGGGCCATCTACCCGCAGCCGACCAAATTGCAGCTGTTGGAGAACGCTGCTGGTGGCGACGGGTTGGGTTGATGCTTGCTGGTGCTGGCGAAACTGCACCCGCAACCGGGCCAGCAGCACCGGCGGCGGCGTCGTTTTGAGGATGTAGTCGTTGGCGCCCAGCTCCAGACTCAGGATCTGGTTCATGTCGCTGTCCAGCGAGGTGAGCATCACGATGGGGCCGTCGAAGCGCGGGCGCAGATCCCGACAGAGGGACATGCCATCTTGCCCCGGCAACATGATATCGAGTAGCACCAGATCGGGCTGTTCGGCCTCTACCCGGGCCAGCGCCATGTCCCCTCGGGGCTCGAGGATCACCTCCATATCGTGGCGACCGAGCCAACTGCTGATGAGCTGGCCAATCTCGGGATCATCTTCGACAAAAAGAATGCGTTGCATAGAAAAACTCCAACGGGAAGCAGGAGAGAAGAAGAGCGATCAGCATATCAATGGCGCTTGGGAAATACAGAAAAAGAACCGGGCAGGCTGGTGTGCGGGGGAGTGTGGCTGTGTCATCGATGGGGAGGAGCACATCGTGACAAATGGGCGGAGCCGCGTTTATCGATCAGGAGAATGACCTTGTAGATAAGGCAAGGCGCTGTTGTGCGCAAACGTGCGCAAAAACAAAAAAACCGGCCAAGGCCGGTTTTTTTGTGGTGCAGACCAGAAGGTCACTGCACCAAGTCGATTGACATCACCTTGCGGCAATTATCGACAGAATAATGGGGTGGCTGATGGGGCTCGAACCCACGACAACCGGAATCACAATCCGGGACTCTACCAACTGAGCTACAGCCACCACTGAAATCTTCATCAACGCTCGCCAATCCAAAAGGAAGGGGAGAATCAATGGCGCGCCCTGCAGGATTCGAACCTGCGACCCACGGCTTAGAAGGCCGTTGCTCTATCCGACTGAGCTAAGGGCGCTCGGTATCAACGCGTCTTGACGACAAGTCGATGAACATGGTCGGTGATAAAGGATTCGAACCTTTGACCCTCTGGTCCCAAACCAGATGCGCTACCGGACTGCGCTAATCACCGAAAATCCCTGACCAGCATAGCGACAAGCGTCGTACTGGGCAACGGGCGGGCATCATAGCCAAGCGAACGGGCCAGCGTCAACGTATTTTTCCCCTAGTAAATTCAAGTGCCTACTTATTGCCCGCTACAGGTCTGGCGTGCGTCTGCCGCTAACACCCCGGCTAAAAAAATGCGACAATGCGCGGCAGTTGAACACATGGTGAGTGGAGAACGATGTCTGCCAAAATCATAGATGGAAAACAGGTTGCGCAAACGATTCGCAGCCAGGTCGCGGCGCAAGTCCAACAGCGGTTGGCGGCAGGGAAACGGGCTCCAGGGCTGGCAGTCATTTTGGTGGGGGCGGATCCCGCCTCTCAGGTCTATGTCGGCAGCAAACGCCGGGCGTGTGAGGAGGTGGGTTTTCTCTCCCGCTCCTACGACCTGAGTGCAACCGCCAGTCAGGAAGAGCTGCTGGCGCTGATCGACCAGCTGAATCAAGATAGCCACGTAGATGGCATTCTGGTTCAGTTGCCGTTGCCGGATCACTTCGATACCACTCAGGTGCTGGAGCGGATCCAGCCTGACAAGGATGTGGATGGTTTCCACCCCTATAACGTAGGCCGTCTGGCCCAACGTATTCCGGCGCTGCGCCCCTGCACCCCGAAAGGGATCATGACGCTGATCGAGACCACCGGCGTGAAGACGCATGGTTTGCATGCGGTCGTGGTGGGGGCCTCCAATATAGTGGGGCGTCCCATGACCCTCGAATTGTTGCTGGCGGGCTGCACGACCACGACTTGTCACCGTTTTACCCGGGATCTGGAAGATCAGGTACGCCGTGCCGATCTGCTGGTTGTTGCGGTCGGCAAGCCAAACTTCATTCCGGGCGAGTGGATCAAACCGGGCGCGCTGGTGATCGATGTGGGTATCAACCGCCTGGCTGATGGCTCACTGGTCGGGGATGTGGAGTTTGAGACGGCGCGCAGCCATGCCTCCTTCATTACCCCGGTACCCGGTGGCGTGGGCCCGATGACGGTAGCCAGCCTGATGGAAAATACCCTGATCGCCTGCAGTGAATATCACGACTGATCATCGCTGGTGATAACCTGTGATCCCGTGAGGAGGCAGGACGCGCCAGAAATCTGACAATAAAAAACCGGTTGCTCAAAGAGGAACCGGTTTTTTATTTATCCAACGGGTGTTATTTACATATTTTGTGCTTCGTTTGGCACAATCACAGAAGCGTGATTTCCTTTCGGCCCCTGTTGCAGTTCAAAATTGACGGCCTGACCCGCTTTCAGGGTCTTGTAGCCCTCCATTTGAATCGTGGAGTAGTGAGCGAAGATATCCTCACCGCCCCCTTCCGGACAGATAAACCCAAATCCTTTTGCGTTGTTAAACCACTTAACTGTGCCGGTTGCCATACTTCTACATCCTTTTATTGATTACCCAGAAGTCGTTGAGTAACCTGCGCCAGCCCTTTATAACTAGGGACATAAGCCCGTAGCAGACGGGCACAGATTAGCAAGTAACCAATCTAGTCCAACTTTTGAGCGAGTCAAGAAGTTGTTAACAGCTGATGTGATCTGGTTAACAAGTCTATTGACAACCTTGTGTTAGACGGTAGTAATCTAGAGGTACCAAAGCGCGATTATGAGCAAGCAGAAAGAACTCTTTGCTAATGAAGAGATTGCAGAAGCAGAGAAAACAAAGCTGCAGCCGCCACCCATGTATAAGGTTGTGTTGAACAACGATGACTATACGCCGATGGAGTTTGTGGTGGAGGTGCTGCAAAAGTTCTTTGGTATGGATTTGGACAAGGCGACTCAGGTCATGCTGAGTGTGCATTATAGTGGTAAGGGTGTCTGCGGCATGTTTACTGCAGAGATCGCCGAAACCAAGGTTGTCCAGGTCAACACCTATGCACGTAACAATGAACATCCACTGCTCTGTACTATGGAAAAGGCTTGAATCTGATGACTTGATGGCGAGTGTGACACCACATTGTAGCTGTACTAGGGGAGGTGCCTATGTTGAATAAAGATCTAGAAAAGACGCTGAACGAGGCGTTCAAACTGGCCCGTGACGAGCGCCACGAATTCATGACTGTCGAGCACCTGTTGTTAGCCCTTCTGGATAACAGTTCAGCCCATGAGGCGCTGAGCTCCTGTGGTGCCGATGTCGAACAGATGCGCAAGGAGATCCGCGCATTTATCACCCAAACTACCCCGCTCATTCCGCGCGATGATGAAGATCGTGAAACCCAGCCGACACTGGGCTTCCAGCGCGTGTTGCAGCGTGCCGTCTTCCATGTGCAATCCTCCGGCAATACCGAAGTCAGCGGCGCCAACGTGCTGGTTGCTATTTTCAGTGAGCAGGAGTCACAAGCTGCCTATTTCCTGAAAAAAGCCGAGATCAGCCGTCTCGATGTCGTCAATTTCCTCTCCCACGGGGTGCGCAAGGATAACAAGCCGGATCTCGGCAGCAATAACAATCCCGAGTCTGATGATGATGTCTCGGCCGCCCAGATCGAGAGCTTTGCCACCAACCTGAACCAGCTGGTGCTGGAAGGGCGCATCGATCCACTGATTGGCCGTGATCAGGAGCTCAACCGTACCATTCAGGTGCTCTGCCGCCGTCGCAAGAACAACCCGCTGCTGGTGGGTGAAGCAGGCGTGGGCAAAACCGCCATTGCCGAAGGGCTGGCCTATCGCATCGTCAAGGGGGATGTGCCCGAGGTGATTGCGGGCAGCACCATCTATTCGCTGGATATGGGTTCTCTGCTGGCGGGCACCAAATACCGTGGTGATTTCGAGAAGCGCCTCAAGGTACTGCTCAAGCAGATTGAGCGTCAGGAAGGGGCCATCCTCTTTATCGACGAGATCCATACCATCATCGGTGCCGGTGCGGCATCCGGTGGTCAGCTGGATGCGGCCAACCTGATCAAGCCGTTGCTCTCCAATGGTTTGCTCCGCTGTGTGGGATCCACCACCTATCAGGAGTACGCCCAGATCTTCGAGAAAGACCGTGCGCTGGCGCGTCGCTTCCAGAAGATCGATATCGTCGAGCCGACTATCGATGACACCACGCGTATTCTAATGGGGCTCAAGAGCCGCTACGAGGCTCACCACGGCGTGCGCTACACCGCCAAGGCGATCCGGGCGGCTGCCGAGCTTTCTGCCAAGTACATCAATGATCGTCACTTGCCCGACAAGGCGATCGACGTGATCGATGAGGCCGGTGCCGGTCAACGGTTATTGCCAGCGAGCAAGCGCAAGAAAGTGATCAATGTGCAGGAGATTGAGTCCATCGTTGCCAAGATTGCCCGCATTCCGGAGAAATCAGTCTCCTCTTCTGATAAAGAGGTGCTGAAGCACCTGGAGCGCAATCTCAAGATGGTGGTCTTTGGTCAGGACAAGGCCATTGAGGTGCTGGCTGATGCCATCCGCCTGTCACGCTCAGGACTTGGCAACGAGCGTCGCCCGGTTGGTTGCTTCCTGTTTGCCGGTCCTACCGGTGTCGGTAAAACAGAGGTGACCCAGCAGTTGGGTAAAGCATTGGGTGTCGAGATGCTGCGCTTTGATATGTCCGAGTACATGGAACGCCATACCGTATCTCGCCTGATTGGTGCGCCTCCCGGCTATGTCGGTTTTGAACAGGGTGGTTTGCTGACCGATGCGGTGATCAAGCATCCCCACTCGGTAGTGTTGCTCGACGAGATTGAGAAGGCTCACCCGGATGTGTTCAACCTGCTGTTGCAGGTGATGGACAACGGTACCCTGACCGATAACAACGGGCGCAAGGCGGATTTCCGTAATGTGATCCTGGTCATGACCACCAACGCCGGTGTGCAGGAGACCCAGCGCAAGTCGATTGGCTTCCAGCAACAGGATTTGAGCCACGATGCCATGGCGGTGATCAACAAGACCTTCAGTCCGGAGTTTCGTAACCGGCTTGATCACACCATCTGGTTCAACCATCTCGATATGACAGTGATCCATCAGGTGGTCGACAAGTTCATTGTCGAGTTGCAGGTTCAACTGGATGCGAAGGGAGTCTCTCTAGAGGTGTCCGAGCGTGCCCGCCACTGGTTGGCAGAGAAGGGATATGACAGAGCCATGGGTGCCAGACCGATGGGTCGGGTGATCCAGGAGCACCTCAAGAAACCCCTGGCCAACGAGATCCTGTTCGGTTCACTGGTTGACGGGGGGATAGTGAAGGTTGAGTTGGTAAATGACAGCCTCAGCTTTGATTTTCAGGTCAATGTTGAAGCTGTTTCCCACTAAGCGTCAGTGATCAGAAAACGACAAAAAACCCCAACCGACAGGTTGGGGTTTTTTGCTGAATTCCTGGCTTAGCGAGAGCGGAAAACAATACGTCCCTTGGAGAGATCGTAGGGAGTCAGTGCTACCGTTACTTTGTCTCCAGTCAGGATACGAATGTAGTTTTTGCGCATCTTGCCTGAAATATGAGCGATAACCACGTGACCATTCTCCAGTTCCACACGGAACATGGTATTGGGCAGGGTTTCGAGAATAGTGCCCTGCATCTCAATACTGTCTTCTTTAGCCATTGAATCCTCTTGATAAGCCACAACAAAAAACCGCTGGATCATGCCGGATTTAAGGCTATGTGTAAAGTTTACTCGGGCTTGGTGTCGATATTTTTCCATTCCCCCTGAATTAACAGCTCATGGGGGAGGTAATTGCGCTTGTAATTCATCTTGCGGCACTCCTCCACCAGATAGCCAAGATAGAGCCAGCTTCGCCCGGTTCGCCTGGCCAGATCGAGCTGGCAGAGGATCGCAAAGGTGCCCAGGGAGCGATCGGCATAATCCGGATCGAAGAAGGTGTACATGGCGCTCAAGGAGTGGGGTAGCAGGTCTGTGGTGGCCACGCCGATAAGATGGCCCTCCTTGCGCATCTCCAGATAGAGTGGTGGCATCCAGTCACAATGGAGAAACCCGCGATACTGGCTGCGGTTGGGGGGATACATGCTGCCATCGTGATGGCGTTCGCGGATATAGCGTTCGTAGAGCAGGTAATACTCGGGCTTGTCATCGTAGCTCAGGACAATCTCGATATCTTTGTTAAGCTGGCGGATCCGCTTCTGGCCACGGCTGGGGCGAAAGTGCTCGCTGTGAATACGAAGGGACTGGCAGGCATGGCACGCCGGGCAGTGGGGACGATAGATGTCGTTGCCACTGCGGCGAAAACCGGCAGTCAACAATCGTTCGTAGCCGTTGGCATTGAGCAGATTGTGATCCATCAGCACCAGCAACTGTTCCTGCTCATGAGCCAGATAGCTGCAAGGATGCTTGGGGGTCAGCCCAACCTTGAGGATCACTTCTTCAGTCATAAGCAGATCTCTCCCTCTTGCCAGCAGGAAGCCAACAGTGGTTGATGGCCAAGGCGCGCCAGCTCGGCCAGAAAACGGGCCCTTGGCCACTCCTCGATACCCAGGGTCGCCAGAAACGGGTTCTGCATCTGGCAATCGATGAGGGCGCCGCGATGGCGAGCAAAGTGGCGACAGAGTGCCACCATGGCCAGCTTGGCGCCGTTATCGATGCGGCTGAACATGGATTCACCGCAAAACAGTCGGCCGATAGAGAGACCATACAGTCCCGCTTGCAGCTTTCCCTCCTGCCAGATCTCGACTGAATGAGCATGACCCAGCCGGTGCAACTGCTGGTAGGCCTCGATCATGGGTTGGCTGATCCAGGTGCCATCAGCGGTGCGACGAGGGGCGGCGCAGGTGGTGATGACTTCATTAAAGGCGCGATTGACGGAAATATCGAATGGGGTACGGCGGATAATCTTCTGGAGTGTCCGCCCCACATGGAGTTGGTCGGGGCGGATCACTCCGCGGGGATCCGGTGACCACCACAGGGTCGGCTGGTGGGGTTCATTCCACGGGAAGATCCCCTTGTGGTAAGCTGCCAGCAATCTGGCAGGGGAGAGATCTCCGCCGATCGCCAGCAAGCCGTTGGGCTCTTCCAGCGCATGGCTGGGGTCGGGAAACCAGCAAAGCTCATCATCCAGTTGGGTAAGATAGCGAGACATAAGGCAACGAGGTTCATAGATGAAGGCCATTATCCTGATAGTATCCAGCTTGCTCTGCTTTGTCACGGCGCCCGCCGGGGCGGAAGTCTACCAGCGCAATACCGCGCGGCCGGTCAATCAGGTGGTGTTTGGCCAGGTCGAAACGGTGCGCAATATTAATCAGCGCCAGATCCTGGAGTCCGAGCACTCTGGCTGGAAGACGCTGGGCGGTGCCGTGCTGGGTGGCCTGCTTGGCAACCAGTTTGGCGGCGGTCATGGCCGTGAAATCGCCACCGCCGTCGGGGCGCTGGTGGGTGCTGCGGCTGCGCAGCAATACCAGTCCGGGGGAACCGTGGTGGAAAACAAGCTGGTGGAGCTGCTGATCCGCAACGAGCAAAATGCCCTTATCAACGTGATCCAGGATTATGATCCCGCCATGGTCTTTGCCAATGGAGACAAGGTGCGTATTCTCTATTTCGATGATGGGGTGCGGGTCGACAAGACTTACTGACTGTCGATAGTCATGGTGATGGGGAGACTGTGGCAGGAAAGGAACCCGCAGACTCTCCTGCTGGAAAGTCTGTCGGGCGGTAATACACGGGACTGATGCCCTGAGGATTCAGATAGCCGTCTCTTAAGAGACTATCTTGTCGCGACCGGTGTTCTTTGCCTGATAAAGCAGCCGATCCGCTTCGCTCAGCGCCTCGTCCATGGATACCCGCCCGACGCTGATCACGCCGTAACTGGCGCGCACAAAGAGCGGGGTCTCCGGTGACAGAGGTTGCTGGCGCAGCTGCTGACGCAGCCCTTCAAGACGCTTGATCAACACGGGGACGGTGCAGTGAGGCACCATCATGGCAAATTCCTCTCCGCCAAACCGGGCGATCATGGCATCGGGGAAGAACTGGGTCAGTAGCCGGGTCAGGTGGCAGAGCAGTTGATCGCCGATGGCATGGCCCCAGTGATCGTTGACCTGCTTGAAGTGATCCACATCGAGCACACAGAGCGCGAGTTGTGTCTGCTGGCGTTGATGCTCTTCAAACCACTTTTGCCCTTCGTTGAACCAGTAACGCCGGTTGTAGAGACCGGTCAGGTAGTCACGATTGGCTGACTCCTGAATGCTGTTGAACTGCTCGAGCGCTTCCAGATTGTGGCTGACCCGACACTGCAGCTCTTCCGGTTCGAACGGCTGGTTGAGAAAGTCGTTGGCGCCCTGCTTGAGGTAGCGAGCAGAGAGACCGCGCTTGTCCGAGACCGAGATCCCGATAATCGCGAGCTGCTGCTTGCTGTAACGCTCTCTCAGCATCCTCACCAGACTGATACCATCGATATCCGGCATGTAGTAGTCGACCAGTGCCAGTCGAATGGCCGGGTGCTGCTCCAGCATTGCCATCGCTTCACGGGCGTGGCTCGCCTCATGCACCTGCAACAGCTGTTTGCGCAACTGGGCCATGGTGCGGTGGCGGGAGGTGCGTGAGTCATCGACCACCAGCACTTCGATGGACTGGTTGAGATAGAGGCGGTGCACCAGACTGACGGCGTATTGCAGCGAGTGGCGCGAATCCTTCATCACATAGTCCAGCACGCCGGTTTCCAGCCAGGCGGCACGTTTATCCTCGCTGATGTCGGCAGTGAGGATCACCACCGGCAAACCCCGCTCCAGCAGCTCGTTCACCGCCTCGCCACGGGGAGCATCCGGCAAGGTCAGATCCACCAGTGCGACCACATACTCCTCGCCCCGGCAGTGACGGGTACCTTCGAGGGTATCGAAGGCGTCAATCTCGAGGCCAGTCTGCTGGGCAATGGCCTGAGTCAGCATACGGCGAATGGTCAGGCTATCTTCGACAATCAATATCTTCTGTTTCATTAGACTCCTTGAATGAAAAAAGGCATACCGACTGGTATGCCTTATATCACATCTTGCGCGCGTTTATTGTGCGTCGAGATAACGCTCGGCATCGAGGGCTGCCATGCAGCCGGTACCGGCCGAGGTGATGGCCTGACGGTAGTTGTGGTCGGCCACGTCACCGGCGGCAAACACCCCTTCAATGCTGGTCTGGGTGGCAAAACCGTCCAGCCCGCCACGTACTTTCAGATAGCCGTTTTGCATCTCCAGCTGGCCATCGAAGATCTGGGTATTGGGCTGGTGGCCGATGGCGATGAAGACGCCCATCAGCGGCAGCTCGCTGGTGCTGTTGTCCTGAGTGTTGCGCAGGCACACACCGGTAACGCCCATCTGATCACCCAGCACTTCGTCCAGAGTCTGGTGGGTGTGCAACACGATGTTGCCGCTCGCGACCTTGTCGTGCAGACGCTTGATCAGGATCTTCTCGGCCCGGAACTCGTCGCGGCGGTGGATCAGGTGCACCTTCTTGGCGATGTTGGCCAGATAAAGCGCTTCTTCCACGGCGGTATTGCCGCCGCCGATCACCGCCACTTCCTGATTGCGGTAGAAGAAACCGTCACAGGTCGCACAGGCGGAGACACCGCGGCCTTTGAAGGCCTCTTCGGAGGGCAGGCCCAGATACTTGGCGGAGGCGCCGGTCGCGATGATCAGGGCATCGCAGGTGTATTCGCCGTTGTCCCCTTTGAGGCGGAATGGGCGCTGGGTCAGTTCGACACTGTTGATGTGATCAAACAGGATACGGGTGTCGAACTTCTCTGCATGGGCTTTCATACGCTCCATCAGCGCCGGGCCGGTCAAACCTTCCGGATCACCTGGCCAGTTCTCCACTTCGGTGGTGGTGGTCAGCTGACCCCCTTGTTGCATGCCGGTGATGAGCAGGGGATTGAGGTTGGCGCGGGCGGCGTAGACGGCCGCGGTGTAACCGGCCGGGCCTGACCCTAAGATCAGCAATTTGCTGTGAGTGACTTGGCTCATGATGTAATTTCCGGGATGTGATGAGTTTGCGCGATTGTAGGTAATTCGTGATCCGGGGTCAAAGGCTGGTGAGTCGATTGCACTAATCGTGTGCGCAAGGGGTGACAGCGCAAAATAAAGGGATAAAAAAACCGCCCATCGCGGGCGGATTTTCACTCATCGTTGACTGGCGCAGGCCAGCGCAGATCAGTTCAGCAGGGTCAGGGCATCCGTATGGGCAAGGCCATGAGCCACGGCTACCTCCTTGCAAGTCAGCTTGCCATTCATCACGTTGAGTCCATGACGCAAGTGTACGTCTGACAACAGGGCGTCACGGTAGCCTTGTTGTGCCAGTTTGATGATAAAGGGGAGGGTGGCATTGTTGAGCGCCACGGTCGAGGTGCGGGCTACCGCCCCCGGCATGTTGGCGACACAGTAGTGCACCACCTCATCGACGATAAACGTCGGATCTTCATGGGTGGTGGCGTGGGAGGTTTCCACACAGCCGCCCTGATCGATCGCCACATCGACGATGGCAGAACCCGGCTTCATGCGCGCAATGTGGTCACGGCTGACAAGTTTTGGCGCAGTGGCACCCGGCACCAGCACGCCGCCGATGACCAGATCGGCAGCCAGCAGATGGCGCTCCAGGGTCTCGCTGTTGGAGTAGACCACCTTGGCGGCGCCCTGGAACTCGTTATCGAGACGGCGCAGGGTATCGACGTTGTTGTCGAGGATGGTCACATCCGCGCGCAGGCCAATGGCCATGCGGGCTGCATTGGAGCCGACCACGCCGCCGCCGATGATCACCACCTTGGCCGGTTCGACACCGGGTACGCCGCCGAGCAGCACCCCGCTACCACCGCGCGATTTTTCCAGCGCCTGGGCACCCGCCTGAATAGACATGCGTCCGGCCACTTCCGACATGGGGGCCAGCAGGGGCAGGCCCCCACGGCCGTCGGTGACGGTTTCATAGGCGATGCAGATGGCGCCGCTTTGCAGCAGGGCTTCGGTCTGGGCCAAGTCTGGCGCCAGATGCAGATAGGTGAACAGGGTTTGACCCGGACGCAGCATGGCACATTCGACAGGCTGAGGTTCCTTGACCTTGACGATCATCTCGGCTTTGGCGAAAACCTCTGCTGCAGAGGCCAAAATTTCGGCGCCAACAGCGATATAATCTGCATCGCTAAAGCCAATGCCGTTTCCGGCACCGCTTTGGACGAAAACAGTATGGTTTCGTGCTGTCAGTTCACGTACACTGGCCGGAACCATGCCTACGCGGTATTCATGGTTTTTTATCTCTTTAGGTACACCGATAATCATGCTATCCCTCGTCTATAGATTGGTGTTTCATGTTGCCAAAATGTTAACCAACATTTGCGCCTAGTATATTCAGGTATTGACAGGATTTGTGACCATAATTATAAAATGACTGGTGATTCTTACCAAAAAATAGCCAAAGGATGGAATAAAATGATGGAAGCTAAGAGTCGGCTAAAGGATTTGGACAGGATTGACCGCAACATTCTCAATGAACTGCAAAAGGATGGCAGGATTTCGAATGTTGAGTTGTCCAAACGAGTTGGCCTGAGTCCTACACCGTGTCTGGAACGGGTTCGTCGCCTCGAGCGACAAGGTTATATCGAAGGATATGCCGCTATTCTGAACCCTCATTATCTGGACGCATCTCTGCTGGTGTTTGTAGAGATAACCCTCAATCGCGGGGCGCCTGATGTATTTGAACAGTTCAATAAGGCTGTTCAGGTACTCGAAGAGATCCAGGAGTGTCATCTGGTTTCCGGTGACTTCGACTACCTGCTCAAGACCCGAGTCAGCGACATGTCGGCTTACCGCCGTCTGTTGGGGGAAACCCTGCTGCGTCTGCCCGGTGTCAACGACACCCGCACCTACGTGGTGATGGAAGAGGTCAAGCAGAGCAGTCGTCTGGTGATCAGCACCCGATAAAGCAGGTTATGCCGTGGTTTCTTTTCCATATGAGACACCATGACAGTCAGAAACGAGCGGCCGGTCCGCTCGTTTCTTCTTGTAAAGATAATTGCAAATATGGTCCCGTCCCATCAGGCTCTGGCTGACAATCGGTGGGCTTTTCGGGGATACTAGGCCCCCTTATTTCCTGCATTACATGTTTTCAGAAAGGAGCCGGAGTTTGGCCGATAAAAAGCTGTTTACTCCTTTATCAGGTACACAACGGATCTTCGAAGCCGTCTTGATCGCCATCACCCTGATGGCTGCTTATCTTCTGCTTGCCCTGTTGTCCTATCATCCCGCTGATCCCGGCTGGTCCCAGACCTCCTGGCAAGGGGAGGTGAAGAACCTCGCCGGTAGTGCCGGTGCCTGGCTCGCCGACATCACCATGTTTACCTTTGGGGCCTTCTCCTATCTGGTGCCGCCGCTGGTGGTACTGCTGGGCTGGAGTCTGTTCTGGCGGCCGAGCCGACTGCTCGATGTGGATTACCTCACCCTGGGGGTGCGGATCATCGGCTTTATCCTGACCGTGCTCGGCATGTCGGCCATTGCCAGCATGAACTTCAACGATATGCAGAACTTCTCCGCCGGTGGTCTGGTGGGGGATGTGATCGCCTCCGCGGTGGTGCCGCTGTTTGGTGGCGTCGGGGCCAACCTGATGCTGCTCTGCTTTGTGGCAACCGGCATCACCCTGTTTACCGGCTGGTCATGGCTCACTATCGTCGAGCAGATCGGCGCGGCCTGTACCGGTTCGGTCAGCGCCGTTTACCACTTCCCGACCACCCTCGGCCGCTGGCTGACCGGTGGCTGGCGTCAACCCCGCAACGAGGGGCCGGACCCCTTGCTGGAAGGCGGGGTCGGGGCCATCGCGTTTGATGACGAGGAAGATGAGCCGCACACCAGCTGGACTCGCAGGCCCAAGGCCAAGGATCAGAAGGCCGCCGCCGAAGAGTGGCTGCCGGAACTCGACGACGATACCTTCGAGTTCGACCCGCAGTTTGATGATGAAGATGACGAGCCGGCTCCGGCTGCCAAGCCCAAACGTGCGGTGGCGGCTGCCAATGGTCGTCGTCAGCCGGTACTGGCTGTGGCCGATGACGATGATGAAGACGATCTGGATCTGCCGTGGGCCGAAGGGGACGACGAGGTCGCCGCGCCGGTTGCCGTCGCACCGAGCAGGCCCAAGCGTCGTCCGCAATCAACGATGCCCCCGTTGCCAAGCATCGAGCTGCTGGACAGACCGCCTGCCAAGACCCAGATGATGAGCAAGGATGAGCTGGATCGCATGGGCCGTCTGGTGGAAGCCAAGCTGGCCGACTACAACGTGCAGGCCAAGGTGGTCGGTGTCTATCCGGGCCCGGTCATTACCCGTTTCGAGCTGGATCTGGCGCCGGGTATGAAGGCGAGCAAGATCACCAACCTGTCGCGCGATCTGGCCCGTTCCCTCTCGGCCAGCAGCGTGCGGGTGGTTGAGGTTATCCCGGGCAAGACCTTCGTCGGGATTGAGCTGCCCAACCGGGTGCGCCAGACCGTCTACCTGCGCGAGACCCTCGACTGCGATGCCTTCCGCGATAGCCGCAACCCGCTCACCATGGGCCTGGGTCAGGACATCGCAGGGGAGCCGGTGGTGGTGAACCTGGCCAAGATGCCGCACTTGCTGGTGGCCGGTACCACCGGTTCCGGTAAGTCGGTGGGGGTGAACACCATGATCATCTCCATGCTCTACAAGTCATCCCCCGATGACCTGCGCTTCATCATGATCGACCCCAAGATGCTGGAACTCTCGGTCTACGAAGGGATCCCGCACCTGCTGACCGAGGTGGTGACCGATATGAAGGACGCCGCCAACGCTCTGCGCTGGTGCGTGGGCGAGATGGAGCGCCGTTACAAACTGATGTCGGCAGTTGGCGTGCGTAACCTCAAGGGCTACAACGACAAGGTGCTGGCTGCTATCGAGGCGGGCGAGCCGCTGCTCGACCCGCTGTGGCGTCCGGGTGACTCCATGGATCAGATGCCGCCGGAGCTGGAAAAACTGCCCCACATCGTGGTGGTGGTGGACGAATTTGCCGACATGATGATGATCGTCGGCAAGAAGGTGGAAGAGCTGATTGCCCGTATCGCCCAGAAGGCGCGGGCGGCCGGTATTCACCTCATTCTGGCGACCCAGCGTCCGTCGGTGGATGTGATTACCGGCCTTATCAAGGCCAACATCCCGACCCGTATTTCGTTCCAGGTGTCGAGCAAGATCGACTCGCGCACCATCATCGATCAGGGCGGGGCCGAATCGCTGCTCGGCATGGGCGACATGCTCTACATGCCGTCCGGTACCTCCAACCCGACCCGGGTACACGGTGCGTTCGTCGATGACCACGAAGTGCACAAGGTGGTGGCGGACTGGAAACTGCGTGGCGAGCCGAACTACATCGAGGAGATCCTCTCCGGTGAGTCGGGTGGCGAAGGTGGCAGCGGCGAATATGGCGGTGGTGGCGATGAAGAGCTCGACCCCCTGTTCGACGAAGCGGTCGCCTTTGTGGTGGAATCCCGCCGTGGTTCTACCTCCAGCGTCCAGCGCAAGTTCAAGATTGGTTACAACCGGGCAGCCCGTCTCATCGAGCAGATGGAGAATCAGGGCATCGTCAGCTCACCGGGTGGCAATGGTCAGCGCGACGTGCTGGCACCGCCGCCGGTGCGGGACTAAGCCTCACCGTTTCATACTATCCCTGGCCATGCCCTCCGCGGGCGTGGCCTTTTATCGAGAGCGTCTTTATGAAGAGCGTGATGAAAAAACAACTGTTGATGGGTACCGTGCTGCTGATGGCCAGCAGTCAGGTGTGGGCCGATGCGGCCAGCGATCTCAAACAGAAGCTGGCGGGTGTCAGCCTCTTCTCCGCCAAGTTTGCCCAGACCGTCTATGACAGCAAGGGCAAGGAGTTGCAAAAGGCCAGCGGCGATCTGCTGGTGCAGCGCCCGAACCGTTTCAACTGGCACACTACCTCGCCGGACGAGAGCCTGATCGTGGCCGATGGTCAGGATGTCTGGGTCTATGATCCCTTCGTCGAGCAGGTCACCGCCCTCAAGCTGAAAGATGCGGTGCTCAACACCCCCTTTATTCTGATCGCCGGCAATGACGACAAGTTCTGGAAGAACTATGACGTGACCCAGCAGGGGGATGTCTATACCGTCACCAGCCGCAACAAGGATGAGCTGATCGCCTCCTTCCGCGTCACCTTCGATCGGGCCAACAACATCAGCCGTTTCGATGTGAAAGAGGCGCAAGGGCAGTGGAGCGAATTCACCCTGAGCAGCTTCAACCGCAAGCCGGTGCTCAAGGGCAACGAATTTGTTTTCAAGATCCCGCAGGGGGTCGAGCTGGACGACCAGCGCTGATGAGTCCGCGGTCGTTGGATTGCTCGTCACTGCGCCAGTCAAAGGCGGGTGGCGTGACGCTGGGTGGTCAATACCGATGAGCAACCTCTTGTTGGATTTCTCGTCGGGCCGTTTTTCCATGGCGGTATCCGTGATACTGAACGGTCAATACAGATGAGCAACTTGTCGCTGGATTTCTCATCGGACTTTCGTCCGCTGGCGGCCCGGATGCGGCCGCAAAACCTCGACCAGTATATCGGTCAGCAACATATCCTGGGGGCTGACAAGCCCCTGCGCAAAGCCATTCTGGCGGGGCACTGCCACTCGATGATCCTGTGGGGACCGCCCGGTACCGGCAAGACCACGCTGGCGGAGCTGATGGCTCACTACTGCCAGGCGGAAGTGGAGCGACTCTCTGCGGTCACTTCCGGCATCAAGGAGATCCGCGCCGCCATCGACAAGGCGAAGGAGAACAGTTGGCGCGGGGTGCGTACCATCCTGTTCGTGGATGAAGTGCACCGCTTCAACAAGAGCCAGCAGGATGTGTTCCTGCCTCACATCGAAGATGGCACCATTACCTTTATCGGTGCCACCACTGAAAACCCCTCGTTCGAACTCAACAACGCACTGCTCTCCCGGGCTCGGGTCTATCTGCTCAAACGACTGGAGGAGAGCGACATCCTGGCCATGATCGATCAGGCGATGAGCGATCCTCGTGGTCTCAATGATCCGGCACTCACCTTCGCCCCCGGCGTCAAAGAGGCGCTGGCCAAGGCGGTGGATGGGGACGGACGAAAATCCCTCAACTATCTGGAACTGTTGGCCGACATGGCCGAAACCGATAGCGCAGGGGCGCGGGTGATCGACAGCTCCCTGCTCGCCGCCGTTGTGGGGGAGCATGTGGCCCGCTTCGACAAGGGGGGGGATCACTTCTACGACCTCATCTCGGCGGTGCACAAATCCATTCGCGGTTCGGCGCCGGATGCGGCGCTCTACTGGTATGCCCGCATGGTGAGCGCCGGTTGCGATCCCCTCTATATCGCCCGTCGCTTGCTGGCGATTGCCTCGGAAGATGTGGGCAATGCCGATCCCCGTGCCATGCAGGTCGCCCTGTCGGCCTGGGATTGCTTCCATCGGATCGGTCCGGCGGAAGGGGAGCGGGCCATCGCCCAGGCGATCGTCTATCTCGCCTGCGCCCCGAAAAGCAATGCGGTCTATACCGCCTGGAAGGCGGCGCTCCATGATGCCAAAAACCTGCCTGACTTCGAGGTGCCGGTACACCTGCGCAATGCCCCGACCAAGCTGATGAGCGATCTGGGCTATGGCGCCGAGTACCGTTACGCCCATGACGAGCCGGGCGCCTATGCCGCGGGCGAGGAGTATTTCCCCCCCGAACTGGCTGGCAAGCAGTACTACCAGCCGACCGATCGCGGTCTGGAAAAGCAGATCGGCCAGAAGCTCGACTATCTCCACGAACTGGACCGGCAGAGCACGCAAAAACGGGGTCGATAGTCGCGTGTTTTCTCCTGCTGGATGAAAAGTGGTCAGACACCGGAAAATTGGGGTGTCTGACCCCACAAGTCGGCAAAAACGACCCAAATAGTCCCTGTTCGGGCGGGGGGGCGGTCTGCTACACTGCCCGTCTGACCCCGTTGGTTTCGGCCTGATACCATCTTCTTGATTTCGAAGGCCCGATTCTGAACACGATTGGGGTGCGCCAACCGATGTTAACTTCCGGATCTGTTTCCCAGCCCGTCATGATGACTCAGGCCCAGATCCCATTTTAAAAAAGTAGGTAAACCATGCTGGATCCCAAATATCTGCGCAGCGATATCGAAGAGGCTGCCGCTCGTCTGGCGACACGCGGTTACGTTCTGGACGTAGCGGCTGTCAACGCTCTGGAAGAGAAACGCAAGGATCTGCAGTCCCGTACCCAGGAGCTGCAGGCCGAGCGCAACGCCCGCTCCAAATCCATCGGTGAAGCTGCCCGTCGTGGTGAAGATGTTGCCCCGCTCAAGGCCGAAGTGACCAAGATCAACGACGAGCTGGAAACCAGCAAGGTCGAGCTGGATGCCCTGCTGGCCCAGCTGAAAGCCATCGCCGACGCCATCCCCAACCTGCCGAGCGAGACTACTCCGGTGGGGCGTGACGAGAACGACAACGTGGAAGTGCGTCGCTGGGGTACCCCGCGTCAGTTCAGCTTCCCGGTGCGTGATCACATCGATCTCGGTGAAGCGGCCAAGGGCGTTGACTTCAAGAATGGCGTCAAGCTCTCCGGTGCCCGTTTCGTGGTGATGAAGGGGCAGATTGCCCGTCTGCACCGCGCGCTGGCCCAGTTCATGCTGGATCTGCACACCCTGCAGCACGGTTACACCGAATGCTACGTCCCTTATCTGGTTAACCCGGATAGCCTCTATGGCACCGGCCAGTTGCCCAAGTTCTCCCAGGACCTGTTCAATACCGGGATTGAGGGCGAAGGGGAAGATGAAGGCAAGATGCGCAAGTTCTCGCTGATCCCGACCTCCGAAGTGCCGCTCACCAACATGGCTCGCGACGAGATCTTCGACGAGCAGGAACTGCCGATCAAGATGACCGCCCACAGCCCCTGCTTCCGCTCCGAAGCGGGCTCCTACGGTCGTGATACCCGTGGTCTCATCCGTATGCACCAGTTCGACAAGGTCGAGATGGTTCAGCTGGTTCACCCGGAGCAATCCTGGGAAGCGCTGGAAGAGATGGTGGGTCACGCCGAGAAGGTGCTGCAACTGCTGGAACTGCCGTATCGCGTGATGGCACTCTCTACTGGTGACATGGGCTTCTGCGCCGCCAAGACCTACGATCTGGAAGTGTGGCTGCCAGCCCAGAACACTTACCGCGAGATCTCCTCTGTCTCCAACTGCACCGACTTCCAGGCGCGCCGCATGCAGGCTCGTGTGCGCATCGACGGCAAGCCGCAGCTGCTGCACACCCTGAACGGCTCCGGTCTGGCGGTGGGTCGTACTCTGGTCGCGGTGATGGAGAACTACCAGCAAGAAGATGGCCGTATCGCCATCCCGGCTGCGCTGCAATCCTACATGGGTGGCCTGACCCACATAGGCTAAGCTCACGCCGCTGACCACAACGCCATGGCATTGCCATGGCGTTGTGCATTCTGGCGCCGGTCAACCGTTTTAGTGCTGAAAAAATGCGGCTTTTCGGCGCCGCTTTGAACAGTTAACACATTTTTATCAAGCAATGCGCAATCGTTTTTGTTAGACTGCGCCGCAATTTCGCAGGACATCTTTTTCTATGGTCTGGATTGATTACGCCATCATCGGCATCGTCGGTTTTTCTGCTCTCATCAGCCTGGTGCGCGGCTTCGTCAAGGAGGCCATGTCTCTTGTCACCTGGTTTATCGCCTTCTTTATTGCCAGCCATTTCTATCCCGATCTCGCCGTCTATTTCACCTCGTTCTCCGACGCGCTGGTGCGCAACGGTCTGGCCATCGCCGCGCTGTTTGTAGCGACCCTGATCCTCGGCAGCGTGGTCAACTATGTGGTGGGCCTGTTGGTGGACAAGACGGGTCTCTCCGGTACCGATCGGGTGCTGGGGGTCTGCTTCGGCGCAATTCGCGGGGTGCTGATCGTCAGTGCCCTGCTTTTTTTCATGGATACCTTCACCAGCCTCTCCCAGAGCGACTGGTGGGTGGCGTCCAAGCTGGTGCCGGAGTTCAAGCCGGTGATCCAGTGGTTTTTCGGGTTCATGTTGAACTCATCCAGTTTTCTTAAACAGGTATAGTGACTTCGAGGTAGCAAAGACATGTGTGGTATTGTCGGTATAGTTGGCACCACCCCCGTCAATCAGGCCCTCTACGACGCCTTGACGGTGTTGCAGCACAGGGGACAGGATGCCGCCGGGATCGTGACCATTGAGAGTGGAAACTTCCGGCAACGCAAGGCCAATGGCCTGGTGAAGGACGTGTTTGAAGTGCGCCACATGCAGCGTCTGCAAGGGAACATCGGCATAGGTCATGTCAGATATCCCACCGCAGGCAGCTCAAGTGCCGCTGAAGCCCAACCTTTTTATGTGAACTCGCCCTACGGCATGGTGCTGGCCCATAACGGCAACCTCACCAACGCCAAGGAGCTCAAGGAGCAGCAGTTCAAGGTCGCCCGCCGCCACATCAACACCACCTCCGATTCGGAAGTGCTGCTGAACGTGCTGGCCCACGAGCTGGATCGCTGCGACAAGATGGCGCTGCGCCCCGAAGATATCTTCGCGGCGGTGCGCAGAACCCATCAGCAGATCCGCGGCGCTTATGCGGTGGTCTCGCTGGTGATTGGCCATGGCCTCATCGGCTTTCGTGATCCCAACGGCATTCGCCCGCTGATCCTCGGTCGTCGTCAGGACGAGCAGGGTCAGGTGGAGTACATGCTCGCCTCCGAGAGCGTGGCGCTCGACGCCATCGGTTTCGAGACGGTGCGGGATATTGCGCCGGGTGAAGCCATCTACATCACCGAGCAGGGCCAGCTCTTCTCCGAGCAGTGTGCGGAGAACCCGCAGATGAGCTCCTGCATCTTCGAATATGTCTACTTTGCCCGTCCCGATTCGTGCATCGACAAGGTCTCGGTCTACGCTGCCCGCCTCAACATGGGTCGCAAGCTGGGTCAGAAGATTGCCCGCGAATGGGAAGATCTCGACGTCGATGTGGTTATCCCCATCCCCGAGACCTCCTGTGACGTGGCGCTGGAGATCGCTCACACCCTCGACCTGCCATACCGTCAGGGCTTCGTGAAGAACCGCTACATCGGTCGTACCTTCATCATGCCGGGCCAGACCCAGCGCAAGAAGTCGGTGCGCCGCAAGCTCAACGCCATCGGCTCCGAGTTCAAGGGCAAGAAGGTGTTGCTGGTGGATGACAGCATAGTGCGCGGTACCACATCCGAGCAGATCATCCAGATGGCCCGTGAAGCAGGGGCAGCCAAGGTCTACTTCGCCTCGGCAGCGCCGGAAATCCGCTTCCCCAATGTCTACGGTATCGACATGCCCACCGCCAACGAGCTGATTGCCCACGGCCGTGAAGTGGAAGAGGTGTGCAAGCTGATTGGTGCTGATGGCCTGATTTTCCAGGATCTGGAAGATCTGAAAGAAGCAGTGCGGGAGATCAACCCGGATCTGCGTCATTTCGAGACCTCGGTGTTCAATGGCCACTACGTCACCTCCGATGTGGACCAGTCCTATCTGGATCACCTCAACGCCCTGCGCAACGATGACACCAAAGCGGTGCGTGAATGGCAGGAAGGCACCAGCAATCTGGAAATTTTTAACGAAGGCAGTTAAACGTTTGCGGTTTTGCCGGATGGGATAGCGAGATGGGGGCCAGTGGCCCCCATTGTCGTTTCTGCCGCGCACGGGCAGAAGGGGGAGGGGATATCTGTTTGAAAAACATCCGCTTATCTTGCCGGATATGGGCATGGCCAGCGGGATCCGCTAGCATAGGCGGCAACATATATGACCGATACGCTTTTAACCGGCGTGTTTAACAAACGAGAGTTCAGATGGATGATCTGCTAGCCCCAGTGCGCCAGTTTTTGCAGTGCGAGACCCCGGAGGAGTGGGTAGAGATGGCGCGGGATCCGGCCCGTTTACCGACCCTGCTCATCGATCACGCTAACTGCGAGACCAAGGCCGCACTCACCGCCCACAGTCTGGTGCGCCGCTACTGCCTGCCCAAGGGCAAGCGCCATCTGCTGCCCAAGCTGGAGTTTTATCGCGAGCTGGATGCCATTCCGGAGAAGGCCGAGATCCTGGGCAAACGCAGCATGGGGGAGTCTGATCGCACCGTCTTTGCCGAGCTGGAACGCAACCCGCTGCTGTTTCCCATGGTGCGGCTCATTCAGGAGGAGCTGCATCACTTCGAGCAGGTGCTGGAGATCATGCAGGCCCGTGGCATCGAGTACGGACCGGTGACGGCCTCCCGCTATGCCCGCCAATTGATGCAGCATGTGCGCACCCATGAACCGGCCACCATCGTCGACAAGATGATCATCGGTGCCTATATCGAGGCCCGCTCCTGCGAGCGATTTGCCAAGCTGGCGCCCCATCTGGATGAAGAGCTGAGTCGCTTCTACGTCTCTTTACTGCGCTCCGAAGCGCGCCACTATCAGGATTACCTCACGCTGGCCGAACAGTACGCAGGGGAGGATATCAGCGAGCGGGTGGCCTTCTTTGGCAAGCTGGAAGCCGAGCTTATCTGTTCGCCGGATCCGCAATTCAGGTTCCATAGCGGCCTGCCTGTCACATCTGACAGTTGTTGACGCACAGGGGGCAAACTACTATTGCCCTGTTCCTACTACGAGCGACAAGTAGTTACTTTTGAGCGCAATTCCCGGCCCCGAGCCGGGATCTTTTTTTCTGCCGTACCTCCTTCCTGCATGTGGCGCTCTATGCTGAATCCCTGGCTATTTTTGCGTCTGTCCCTTGCGATGAAATCCTGTTCGATCAGCCGGTTATTGTGGCGATAAAGTGCTCATTCAGGTGGCTCACCCTTGTAGAAACGGGCGAAACCGTGTACTTTTTTGCCTTCGCAAGATTTGAATAACCAATCAATAGGAGCGTGTATGCGCATTGTTCTGTTGGGGGCTCCGGGCGCCGGCAAAGGTACTCAGGCTCAGTTCATCATGGAAAAACACGGTATTCCCCAGATCTCCACCGGCGACATGCTGCGTGCAGCGATCAAAGCGGGCACCGAGCTCGGTCTGAAAGCCAAAGCTGTGATGGACGCAGGTCAGCTGGTCTCTGACGACATCATCATCGGTCTGGTCAAAGAGCGCATCGCTCAGCCGGATTGCGCCAAAGGCTTCCTGTTGGACGGTTTCCCGCGCACCATTCCCCAGGCGCAAGCCATGAAGGACGCCGGTGTTGTGGTTGATTTCGTGCTGGAGTTTGCAGTGCCGGACGAAGAGATCGTCAAGCGCATGAGCGGTCGTCGCGTTCACTCCGGCTCCGGCCGTACCTACCACGTGGTGTTCAACCCGCCGAAAGTGGAAGGCAAGGATGACGTGACCGGTGAAGATCTGGTGATCCGCGCCGACGACGAAGAGACCACAGTGCGCAAGCGTCTGGATGTATATCATCAGCAGACCGCGCCGCTGATCGGTTTCTACGGCAAAGAGGCGGAAGCGGGCCACACCCGTTACGTCAAGATCGACGGCACCCAGCCGGTTGATCAGGTCAGCAAGCAGCTTGCCACCATTCTGGGCTGATCTTTGCTGCCGGCACAGTTTCCCGTGCCATCAGATAAATAAAGAGAAGGGCCCTGCGGGGCCCTTTTTGCATAATGACAGATAGACAGGAAGCCAACGTGACCACGAAAACCGGAATATTGCTGGTCAATCTGGGTACCCCAGCCGCACCGACCACCGCTGCCGTCAAAGCGTTCCTCAGCCAGTTCCTGCACGATCCCCGTGTGGTGGACCTGCCCCGTTACCTCTGGTGCCCGCTGCTCCACTTCATTATCTTGCCGACACGCTCGCCCAAAGTGGCCAAGCTCTATCAGCAGGTGTGGACCGAGCAGGGCTCGCCGCTGATGGTGATCAGCAAACAGCAGCGCGCCGCGCTGGAGCAGGAGCTCAAGCGGGAGGGGGTCGAGGTGCCGGTGGAGCTGGCGATGACCTATGGTTCTCCGTCAGTGAATGATGGCTGGCAGGCGCTCAAGGCCAAAGGGGTCAACCGGGTGATCCTGTTGCCGCTCTATCCGCAATATTCGGTCAGTACCACCGCCTCGGTCTTCGATGCCTGGGGCAAGGCGATGAAGAAGGAGCGCAATCTGCCGGTGGTGCGGCTCATTCGTGATTATCACGCCCATCCCGAATACATTCAGGCGCTGGCCATGAGCGTGCGCCGTCACTGGGAGCAGCACGGCCAGGGTGATCACCTGCTGATGTCATTCCACGGTATTCCCGAGCGCTATGAGAACGAAGGGGACCCCTATGGTCACCAGTGTCGTCACACTGCCACCCTGCTGGCCGAAGCACTCGGGCTGGCAGCCGGGCAGTGGACGGCCAGCTTCCAGTCCCGCTTTGGCAAGGAGGAGTGGCTCAAGCCCTACACCGACGTGACCATCGCCGGTATGCCGGCAGTGGGCATCAAGCGGCTCGATGTGATTTGTCCTGCCTTTGCCGCCGATTGCCTCGAAACCCTCGAGGAAATTCAGGTACAGAACCGGGAGATCTTCATGGAGGCCGGTGGCGAGCGGTTTGAATATATTGCGGCCCTCAACAGCGATCAGGCCCATATCCGGATGATGGTCTCGCTCATCTGCCGCGAACTGGCATGAGTGATCGACAGTCAGTCAAACAAGGAGTCGAGTCATGGTACATATCACACTGATTTACGCAGGCCTGCTGGGGCTGCTGTTTCTGGGGCTCTCCTTCTGGGTGGTCAGACGCCGCGCCCAGTTCGGGGTGATGATAGGGCAGGGGGAAGCCCCCGAGCTGCTGGCGGCGATCCGGGCTCACGGCAATTTTGCCGAGTATGTGCCGCTGACCATGCTGCTGATGGCGCTGTGCGAGCTTTCCGGTGCCGGTGCGCTCTGGCTGCATGTCGGTGGCGCCATGCTGCTGGCTGGTCGCATCCTTCATGCTATCGGCATCCAGATCCCCAAAGCCCCCAATGTGTCCCGTTTTCTGGGTACCTTGCTGTTCTGGCTCGCCCTCGGACTCTTCTCGGGGCTGGCCCTGTTGCAGGGCGTGGCGACACTCTGAAAGCTGGCCGCATTTTTGTATTTCAGAACCACCCTTGGCGGGTGGTTTTTTTATGGTGAAAAGGCAAACGTTTTTCCTTGCGGCCCTTGTCTATACTGACTCCATTATTTAAACAGGGCGACTTTTCGGGGCGGCGGATTGTGTTAAAATCCCGCCCCTCTTTCCCCCAGAGCACAGAACATTGCCATGAAATTTCCCGGTCAGCGCAAGTCCAAACACTACTTCCCTGTCGACAGACGCGATCCCCTGGTGCCGCAAAATCCCCTGTTAACCGAGCTGGGCAAAGCCTACGTGGTCGGGATTGATCAGACCCTGGTTGATATCGAAGCCCATGTGGATGAAGCGTTTCTGACCCGTTATGGTCTGAGCAAGGGGCACTCCGTCGTCATCAACGACGACGTGGCCGAACGCATCTATGACGAGCTCAAGGCCAACAACATGGTAGTGAGCGAGTTTGCCGGTGGCACCATCGGCAACACGGTACACAACTACTCGGTGCTGGCCGATTCCCACTCCATCCTGCTGGGTGTAATGAGCCAGGACATTCGCATCGGCTGCTACGCCTACCGCTATCTGTGCAACACCTCTTCGCGCGTCAATCTGGACTATCTGCAGCCGGTGGATGGCCCCATCGGTCGTTGCTTCACCTTCATCACCGAGTGTGGCGAGCGCAGCTTCGGCATCAACGCCGGCAAGATGAACCAGC
The DNA here is from genome assembly GCF_000819685.1 of Aeromonas allosaccharophila. Taxonomy (GTDB): domain Bacteria; phylum Pseudomonadota; class Gammaproteobacteria; order Enterobacterales; family Aeromonadaceae; genus Aeromonas; species Aeromonas allosaccharophila. The sequence continues at coordinate 48,622 of NZ_CDBR01000091.1, forward strand.
TGGATGTGCAGCACATTCCGGAGGATGTGATCAAGGGGGCCTCTGCACTGGTGATCACCGCCTATCTGGTGCGTGGTGACGATGGTGATCCGATGAAAGAGGCTGCCATGGCCGCCGTCCGTTATGCCCGTGAGGCCGGTATTCCCGTGGTGCTGACCCTGGGCACCCGTTTTGTCATCGATGAAAATCCCCAGTGGTGGCGCGACTTCATTGCCGAGAACGTGACCGTGCTGGCGATGAATGAAGACGAGGGTGAAGCCCTGACCGGCATCGCTGATCCGCTCGGTGCGGCCGACAAGGCGCTCGACTGGGCCGATATGGTGCTCTGTACCGCAGGCCCCATCGGTCTCTACATGGCGAGCTACACCGACGAGGATTACAAGCGCGAAACCACTCACACCTTGCTGCCTGGCGTGATCCCCGAGTTCAACATGTATGAGTTCAGCCGCCCGATGGCCCGCGCCAAGTGCCGCAAACCAGCCCGCATCTACTCCCACATCTCCCCGTACATGGGTGGCCCGGAGAAGATCAAGAACACCAACGGGGCAGGGGATGGCGCGCTCTCTGCCGTGCTGCACGACATGGTCGCCAACTCCTATCACCGGATGAATGTGCCCAACTCCGCCAAGCACACCTCCGAGTTCCTAACCTACTCCTCACTGGCCCAGGTGTGCAAATATGCCAACCGTGTCAGCTACGAGGTGCTGGCCCAGAGCAGCCCCCGTCTCTCCCGCGGTTTGCCGGAGAAAGAGGACAGCCTGGAAGAGGTTTACTGGGAGCGTTGATCTCCTGAATCTGCAAGGCGCCTCCACTGGGAGGCGTTTTTGCAGGCTAATGGGGGTTATCCCGGCTTTTTTCCAGTAATAACCCCAATATGCTTGAGTCCATGTCGCTTTTGCGACACCATTTGGCCATCGTATTGTCGCCCGACAATGCCGCAGCACCCGAAAGAAAGAGAGAATCCCATGAGCATGCTTAACGACAACCTTGACGCCAATTTCCAACTGTTTATCGAACAAGTCCGCGAGTCGGGTCAGGTGTGGGGTCTGCGCTATGGGGAAGACTGGGTCGTCTGCCGCTCCGCCGAATTTGAAGACGCCGACGTGATGCCGCTCTGGTCTGCTGAAGAAGACGCCCGTCTGCACTGCGTCGACGAGTGGGCCGATTACGAGCCGGAAGTGATCGATCTGGAAGAGTTTCTCGATATCTGGATCAACGATCTGGATGAAGATGATGTGCTGGTCGGCCCGAACTGGAACGCCGACTTGGAAGGTCAGGAGCTCGAGCCCATCGAGCTGGCCAAGGCACTGGTTGAACTGGACGCCTGAAAGCGCCTCCATTGATGGCCTGAGCGTACAGGCCATCAAGATAAAGACCGGTATTCGTTCAGGATACCGGTCTTTTTTATGGTCGAATATCCAGATTGATGAGTTAAAAGCCGATTTGCCTTTGCACCTGTCAGGGGGATGGTCCATCATCAACCTTTTGCCAAGGGAGGAGCGCCATGTTTGTATTCGACGTAACGGGAGCTGCGGGTGAGAAGGCCAGCATTCGGGTGCAGGCACTGGACTGGGCGCAAGCCGGGCCAGTGACCTTCCAGTGCGATGACGATCAGCTGGCGGTCGTGCTCCTGAGCGGTTGTCGTTGCGATGCGGTGGGCTTTTTCAATCTGCTGGCGGGTTGCAAACCGCTCTATATCGAGCAGTGGCTCAGCTATCTGCAAGAGAGCGGCCGCATTGGCAAATGGAGCCATCAGACCGAGAGTCCCGCCGATGGGGAGTATCTGGCCAGAGCCGGTCTGGAGCACGATGAGCTCAATACCCTGCTTGGCCAGGTCTATCAGGTGGCGGGGTTCAATCGCCTGCAAATCAACCGTTACCTCAAGAATCGCCACAACCCCACCACGCTGGCGACCCGTTACGATCAGAAAGAGCTGGAGCGCTATCGCCAGCTCAATGACATCATTCTGACCCTGTTGAAGCTGAAGCATCCTCAGTAAAGAGCCCCAGCTGGCTGATATCCGGTCGCAGCGGTTGCGGCCGGGCGATCAGATAGCCCTGCAAGCCATCCACGTACATCCCCTGCAGCAGCTGTTTCTGGCCAAGCTGTTCCACCCCCTCTGCAATCACCTGACACCCCATCCGATGTGATACATCGACGATCATCCGCACGAATTGCTGGTTGGTCTGATCCTGCTCCAGCCCGGTAATAAGGGCGGGATCCAGCTTGATGTAGTCGGGCTTGAGCTCGCGAAACAGGGTAAAAGAGCCGATCCCCTTGCCGAAGTTGGCGATGGCCGAGCGGCTGCCGTTGCGGCGCAGCAGTTCAAACACCCGCTTGGCGCCGGTCAGGTTGCGCTCCAGATGCTCTTCATCCAGTTCGAACACCAGATTGGCGCTGGTATTGGGGTCTTTAAGCAGCTGGCGGTCAAGCCAGATCAGGAAGGTGCTGTTTTGCAGCAGGTTGGGGGAGAGGTTGATCCCCCAGCGACTCTGGTTGGCACCAAAGGCCCGGTACTGGCGCATGATGTGGGTAATGACCAGCTGCTCCAGCCGCATCACCATATCCAGCCGCTGGGCCATGGCAAACAGGGTATCGGTGGGCAGGGCGGTGCCGTCGTTGCCGCTGAAGCGGGTGTAGATCTCGTTGTAGGCCAGCATGCTGCGGTGCAGCGGCTGGATCGGCTGGTAGGTAAAGCTGAGCCGCTCCTGCGCCAGCACTTCGGTCAGCACCTCGCGCCAGTGGTGTTGCCCCTGCAGATCGGAGACGTTGTCATCCTGCTGGATAGCCCAGCCGTTGATGGTTTCGGTTTGGGCGCGGGCCAGCGCCAGATCCGCTCTGGCCAGTACCGCTTCGATTTGCTGACCGCTGCTGAGCTTGGTGAGGCCGGAGTAAGCGGTGCTCTCCAGCTCGTGCTGATCCTGATAGTGATCGAAGGCCGCTTTCAAATCCTGCCCCAGCAGATGGGGAGGGATATTGGCCACCGGCTGCACCAGCACGGCGAAATCGGCACCCGAGATGCGATAGACCTGATTACCCGGGAAGCGGCTCACCACCCGCTTGATGAGTGCGCCCATGTCCTTGATATAGGCATCACCAGACTGGAAGCCGCGCTGGGCGTTGATCTTGCCAAGCTCGGTGGCGCGGATCAGCACCAGGGTGGCGGTCTGGGTGTCCTGATCCCGCTGCAGCAACTCGGTCATGTCACGGCGAAACGCGTGGCGGTTGAGCAGTTGAGTCAGCTCGTCGGTGGTGGCCAGATTGCTGAGCTCGGTCAGCTGGCGATGGGCGCTCTGCTCGGCGCTTTCGAACTGCTCCAGCAGCTGTTGCAGCACCTCGCGGGAGGCGGGCTCATCGAGCTGGGAGGGATCCCGGCTTCTGAGCGCCTTGACCCAGGTGAGCTCCTGATGCTGGAGCAGGCCATCCAGGGTACGAATGGCCAGCATCAGCAGCAGGATCATGCCAAGCAGTGTGGTGGCCACAATAATGGCCAGGGTGAGCGGTGTGCTCTGAAGGGCCAACCAAACTGCTTGCAGTAGCAGCAGGGGTATGGTCACTATGGTGGCGATGAGAAACAGGGAACGTCCGAGCTTGTGAACCATCTTGTCATCCTTGAAGTGGCTGCTTTATGGGGGAATTTTAACCAAGCTGGCGGAGCAAAGCATGCTATTCCTCGCAACTTGGTTAAAAGGGTCAATTGGGATCGGTTAAATGTGAGTGAAACCACTTTCACAGCTACCGAATCAGGCGAAGATGAGTTGAAAATAGATCAAACAAGGCAGAGGTAAATCATGTTGTTAGAGCCCGAAAATAGTGCCAAAGCACGACAATTACTGAACCAGAGTATGGCACTGGTGCTGGCGGGAGGGCGTGGCAGTCGCCTGAAACAGTTGACCGACAACCGTGCCAAGCCTGCCGTCCATTTCGGTGGCAAATTCCGGATCATTGATTTTGTGCTCTCCAACTGTATCAACTCGGGGATCCGCCGCGTTGGTGTAGTCACTCAATACAAATCTCACAGCCTGCTGCGTCACCTGCAATCGGGCTGGTCCTTCCTGCGTTACCAGATGAACGAATTCATCGATCTGCTCCCGGCCCAGCAACGGGTGGACGAGGTGCACTGGTATCGTGGCACCGCCGATGCCATCTATCAGAACGTCGATATCATCCGTGACTACGGCCCCAAATACATAGTGGTGCTGGCGGGGGATCACATCTACAAGATGGACTACGCCGCCATGCTGCTCGACCATGTGCGCCTCGGCGCCAAGGTGACAGTGGCCTGTATCGAGGTGCCAAGAGCCGAGGCATCCGCCTTCGGGGTGATGGACATCGACGAGCAGCGCAAGATCCGCGCCTTCGTGGAGAAACCGGCCAATCCGCCCGCCATGCCGGGTTGCGAGGATCGCTCGCTGGCTTCCATGGGGATCTACATCTTCGAGGCGGAGTACCTCTATCAACTGCTGGAGGAGGATATTCTCAATCAGGACTCCAAACACGACTTCGGGATGGATCTGATCCCCCGCATCGTGGAGGAGGGGCTGGCGTTTGCGCACCCCTTCAGCATGTCCTGTGTCGGCGCCCGAGAAGGTCAAAAACCCTACTGGCGTGACGTGGGCACCCTGGATTCTTTCTGGGAAGCGAACATGGATCTCGCCTCCGTGCTGCCCGAGCTCGATATCTACGATCAGAACTGGCCCATCTGGACCAGCCAGACCCTGACGCCACCGGCCAAGTTTGTGCAGGACCGCAATGGTCAGCACGGCATGACCATCAACTCCATGTTCTCGGGCGGCTCCATCGTCAGCGGATCGTTCGTGCTCAACTCGGTGCTCTTTACCAATGTGCGGGTGCACTCTTTCTGCACCCTGGATCAGGCCATCATCTTCCCAGGGGTCGAGATCGGCGCCGGTTGCCGTCTGCGCCGGGTAGTGGTGGATAAAGGGTGTGTGCTGCCCGATGGGCTGGTGGTGGGCGAGAATGCCGACGAGGATAGCCGCCGCTTCTACCGCTCCGAGCAGGGGATCGTGCTGGTGACCAAGGAGATGCTGGACAAGCTGGTTTGAGGAAGGTCCTTGAAACTGTGTCAGACGCTGTAATGCAAAGGGAGCCAAGTTGGCTCCCTTTTTCATTCGGGTGAATGGCGAAGATTACTCGCTAATCACCGCTTTGGCGGCCATCACCATGGCGGTGCCGTGCTTGCCACCGGCGGCGGTCACTTGAGGTACGCCATCTTCGTCGGTGTCGCTGCCCGCACCTTCGATGATGTTCTCGCCGGAGTCACCGATCCACTCGGCCATCTGCATGCCACCGTTGACGGTGCCACGGAACCAGCTGACGTACTGACCGGTCAGCTTGGCCAGCTCAAGCTCGGGCGCCTTCTCGGCCCCTTCGTTGCGCAGGTTCAGCATGGCTGAGCGCAGGGCGCCGGAGATGGCAGCCTGGGTCCAGGGGGTGTATTCACCCTGTTTACCCGCCAGCCAGGTGCCTGCTTTGGCATTGAAGTAGGCCTTGTCGGCGGCGATGAACAGCTCGCGGGCAGCAGTGCGGTACTTGGCATCGGAGGTGGCGAGGAACGCAGCAGTCAGACCACGGATAGCGGCGAACTGCGCATCGACAGACTGACCGGCATCGAGCTTGCCACTCAGGGTGATGCCGTCATGCACCAGACCATTCTTGCCCTTGAGGTTGGCAAGGATGAAATCGGCCTGTTTGCGGATCACGTCGAGCGCCTGCTGACCCTGCTTGGTCTTGAGGTTCAGCTCGCCATTGTCACCGGCGGCATAACCGACCGGCAGCGCATCCTGAGCATGCTGGAAGATCTGCAGGGCGACCAGTGCGTAAGCGGCGTCAAAGGTGGTGACGTGCTTGCCCTGTTTGCCTGCCTGCCAGCTGTCGACCAGGGTGCCGGCCTTGCCATCAAAGTGCAGGGCCGCCAGGTTCTTGAAGGTGAGGTTGGAGAGATTGATCGCCAGCGAGAAGGCATCGCTGCCCGCAACAGCTTTGCCCAGGTCATTGGCCTGGTTGGCAGCCGGTGCGGCGGCAAACGGTGCACCGTCAAACACGGCGTGGAAGGCCGGGTTCTGGTTGGTGTTGGCGCTGCGCTGATCGCTGAAGGCATAGAACTCGGAGAGCGGCCACAGCATCATCCAGGCATCGCGCAGCTGGGCGGAGCCATCCACCACCTCCAGCTTGCCGATGGCACCGGCATCGTTGTTGCTGGTTTCGGTCACTTTCACCTGATGGGGGAAGTAGATGACGCCTTTGGCCGGATCGTACTGCGGGGTGATCTTGGCGCCCAGTTGCTTGCCATCGAAGCCGAGCTGGTTCTGCATGATGGCCAGCTTGTCGATGGATTGCTCGGTCAGCATCATGCCGTTGAAGCCGTCAGCGGCAGAGACGCCCAGCTTGTGCTTGCCATCCTGATCCATGGTGGCGGAGGCGGCTTCTACCTCTTCGTCGCTCTCGGCCACGTGCATGCCGCCGAGGAAGTCTTGCGACCACATCACCTCTTTGAGCAGGATGCCGCCCACGGCTGCGGGCACCAGCAGGTTGTCACTGCCGCTCCAGCGCAGGGTGCTGTAGTCACGGAAGTAGGCGGGTACCTGGGTCTTGACGGTTTTCTCGGTACCTTTGGCGGTCTTGATGGTGATCTGGTCGCCATTGACCGGAGTGGCGTTGACGGCCTGGGCAAACTCCGGATTGGCGGAGGCGTAGGGCAGGGAGAGGGGATACATGCCCTGCGGCACTTCATCGGCCGGGAAGCCAACGGCATCGGCCATGGCCAGCACCCGTTGCCCCAGAGAGGCCATGGTGCCACCACGGGCCAGGTTTTGCGGCCCGTTCACCAGATGTGGGCCCATGCCGGATTGGTAGTTGAGGGCGTACATCGCCTCTTCGGAGTACTCGTAGGATTCGATGCCGGCAGCGAAGTCGAACGGAGTTGGTTCATCGGCACGGTTGGCATCCAGCACATCCAGATCCAGCCCCAGCGCTTCGGCCAGCGGCTCGCCAGAGAGCTCGAATTCGGTATAGGCCAGCATGTTGGCGGCGGTATTGAATGTCTTGTCTTCGACCTTGACGGCAGCGTGTGCGGCGCCGCTGATCAGTGCGCAGGCGATTGCCTGAACCAGTACGGTTTTTCTCATGTCCCTTCTCACCATTGGTTGGTTTTATTATTGACGCTTCTCATGACGAATCTAAATGAGAATGGTCTGCATTATGCTGTGTTGCAGGGGACTTGAGAAGTAAAAAACCGCCCCGATCGGCTGCACGTTGAACCGGATGTGCGCTGTCGAAGAGGACGGTTATCTGTTTATTGCGATGAAAGTGCCAGTGCGGCGGTGATCAGAGCACCTTGAACGGGATGACCAGACGGCCCGGCTCTACCTTGAGGGCTTCGACCTTGTCCTTGATCCTGGCTTCGTTCTTGCGGCTGCTGTCGAGGCGGTAGACCGGGGTCTGCGACAGGAACAGAGAGAGTGACTGATTGAAGGTGGGCAGCAGCGGGGTGAGGGCGGCCCCGATATCGGCCGGCTCGGTCTTGACCGAGACCAGCTCAAGATCGCGCAGATAGATGGCGCCCTGATCGGCCACATAGTCCGGACGGGCGCTCAGGGCAAAGCGGATCTTCATCTGCTGGCTGCCAAGGGGGCTGCTCACCTGCAGGTCGCCAGCGGCGTCCAGCTCGATGCGATCAGCTTGTTTGCGGCCGATACGGCTCTGCATCTCATCCAGACGGATCTTGCTCGACATGATACCGGGGATCCCCAGCTGTTTTTCAAAATAGACCTGATCTTTGAGGTACTGGTTGATTTCGGCCTCGCTGACGTTGTACTGGGTCAGGGAGCAGGCCCCCAGCAGCAGGGCGAGGGGGAGTAACAACAGTTGTTTCAACATGATGGATTCCGCTTGGGCAAATATGATGGCGCTATCTTACGCGATAACGGGCGTGGAATGAGAGCCTCATACCGTGGGAAATCACGGTCTTGCTGCATTCCCGGTTGTTTTTTGGCAACAGCCGGGTTCATCATCAACGGGTGAACAGAGTCGGGCCGATCGGTTGGCTGCAGGCGTTGGGCCACGTCCGAGCTGAGCAGCCTGAGCAGAGCACAAGAAGAGAACAGAGAGCGAGGAGAGCGCAATGGTTCGGATGGGCAAGGTTGGCTGCAGGGCGCTGCTGTGGCTTGGCTGCATGATGGGGCTCTGGAGCCCGTCGCTGTGGGCCGAGGTGAAAGTGATCCCGGTCTTCGAAGCGCAGGCGGCGGTGCAGACCCTCAAGGAGATCTATCCCCAGCTTGGGGTAAGCGCCATGGGTAACCAGCTGGTGCTGAGCGGGACGCCAGCCCAGCTGCAGGAGGCCGAAGCCACGTTGGCCCAGATCAACCAGCCGCCGCAAAGCCTGCTTATCGAGTGGCGGGTGGATGGGGCCGCCAGCGGTCAGCAACTGGGGGGCTCAATCAGTCGCGACGAGACCAAGCGGCAGTGGCTGCTCGATGGCAATGCCCAACAGTACCAGCGCAGCCAGAACGACAGTTGGCAGGTGCGCGGGCTGTCGGGCCGCCCCGTGCTGCTGCAGATGGGCTCCTATCAACCGGTGACCTTCTATCAGTGGAACGGGGGCGCCGTGGTGGGGATGATGCCGCTGGTGAATGGCCTCTATGCCACGGCCACCTTGATTGGCGATCGGGTGCAGATTGCGCTGAGCAGCGAACAGGCGAGGCTGGAGCAGGGCACCATCAATCGTGGGCAGAGTGCCACCGAAGTGAGCGGGGCACCGGGCCAGTGGCTGACGGTGGGGGAGCTCTCCACCAGCTCTGCGGATCAGGGGAGCCGCCTCGGTACCCAGCTACAGGGAGCGCGAGGCAGCCAGAGCGAGCGCCAGACCCTGCAGATCCGGGTCACTCGCCAATAGGTGTCAGCCCCGTCAGTGGGGCTGATCTGCGGCATATTCCCGTAGCTGGCGGCTGCGCAGCAGATACCAGAGGGACCAGAGGCTGGCGACCAGCACCAGCGCGGTGGGCCAGCTGAACGACCACTTCTGCAGATTGAGGCTGTGCAGTTGCATCAGCAGGCCGCTGACGGCAGAGCAGAGCAGCAGCAGCGGGCTGTGGCGCCGGAGTCTGGCGCGAATGCTTTGGGTCTGCTGATAGGTGCCGCCGCAGGCGAGCAACGCCAGCATGGCGGGCACGTCGGTCAGCAGGCTGATGTAGAGGGTGATCTTGTCCGGATAGAAGAGGGTCAGGATCTCGCTGCCGCTCTCGCGGGTGACCCCTGCCATCAGGAAGAGCCAGACCGAGCGGGTCAGCAACAGGGCGATGGGCCAGAACCAGAGGGGCGGGCGCAACTGGCCGTGATCGTCATATCGGTGTTCGGGGTAGAGGGTCATGGTTGCCCGTTAGCCACAGGAATTGAGTGATAGAGGGGATATGGGGCGACGAAGCGCCCTTTGCAAGGCATTGGGATCTGCGTGAATTAATCGGGGGGCCATGCCCCCCAATCCGTTTCTTCAGATATCGCAGCGCGCGTCGGCGGCGTTACAGCCAGCCTTTGCGCTTGAAGAAGAGCCCGGTGCCGAGCGATGACATCACCATCAGCACCAGCGACATGGGATAACCATACTCCCAGGCGAGCTCCGGCATGCGGCCGAAGTTCATGCCGTAGATACTGGCGATCAGGGTCGGCGGCAGGAAGATCACGGCAGCAACCGAGAAGATCTTGATCACCTTGTTCTGCTCCAGATTGGTGACCCCCATGGAGGCCTCCAGCTGGAAGTTGATCTTGTCGAACAGGAACTGGGTGTGAGGCAACAGTGACTCCACGTCGTGCAGCATCTCGTCGATCCACTTGTTCTGCTCCAGGCTCATGCGCTGGCGCAGGCTGCGCTTGAGGAAACGCAAGGCGCGGCGGGTATCGTGCAGGGAGAGACGGATCTGGCCGTTGGCCTCTTCCTGTGCCATCAACTCCTTGAGCATGGGGTTGATCTGATCCGGCTCGAAGATCTGATCTGCGGTGTTTTCCAACGTCTTGTAACCATCCTCGATAAGGTCGGAGAGGTACTCAACCTTGAGGTTTTGCACCTCCAGCAGGATATCGAGGGCATCCTCCACTTCCAGCCGATCCTGGCGCATATAGTGGCGCAGCAGGCGTACCAGCCCGATGTCATCTTCACGAATACTGATCAGCAGGTTGTTGCGCAGGGTAAAGGAGACGTGGACACCCTTGGTGTCACGACCGATCCGCTGGGGAAACAGGGAGTGAATGTGCAGACCATCGGTATCCCAGTAGAAACGGGCGGATGCTTCGATGTCGTCGAGCTCTTCCTTGTCGGGAACCTCTTCCAGGAACAGGCCCGTCAACCATTCTCGCTCTGCCGTGTCCGGCTTGTAGGCATCCAGCCAGACCGTGTTGTCAGGTACTATGTCGTCAGGCCCGAGCGTGACTATGTCCAGCACCTTGTTATTGAGAATGTAGGCGGTGATCATCTGTCCCCCCTTAAAAAGTCATGGGTAATCAGGGATGGTTGCACAGGTCATGCGGCCTTAGATCGCTGAAGAAGGCGATCCCGTGGATAAGCAGATCGGGCCGATGGAAAACCTGAATGCGGCGAACTATACAGGGGCGGGCCGCGCTTGTCAGGGGCTATTCATCAGGGATCCAGCCTGTTTGTTCAAAAAAACAGCGAGGTCGGATCACCTGAGCGGCCGTGCGGGGTAGAACCCGCCTTTGGCAGGGGGGAAGGATTTCTGAGGCTGCCTTTTGCTATCGTCCCGCTTCATCACATATTGGGATAGTTGGGCCCGGATCCCCCTTGGGGCGGTGTCCAGACGATGTTTTGGGACTGAGTATCTTTGATGTCACCGCGTCTTGGTATCGCCGTATTCCATCACATATTCGGATAGTTGGGCCAGGATCCTCCTTGTGGCGGTGTCCAGAAGACATTTTGGGGTGAGCATCCTTTATATCACCGTATCTGGTATCGCCGTACTTCATTACATATTGGGATAGTTCGGCCCCGAGCCTCCTTGCGGTGGGGTCCAAATGATGTTTTGGCTGGGATCCTTGATATCGCAAGTCTTGCAGTGAATGCAGTTGGCGGCGTTGATCTGCAGTTTCGCCGCGCCTTCCGTTTCCAGTACTTCAAACACCCCGGCCGGGCAGTAGCGTTGGGCGGGTTCGGCCCAGGTGGGCAGATTGACCTCGACCGGAATGCGCGCGTCCTGCAGCTTGAGGTGGCAGGGCTGATCCTCGTCGTGACTGGTGTTGGCGAGATACACAGACGAGAGCTTGTCAAAGCTCAGCATGCCATCGGGTTTGGGATAATGAATGGGCTCGCAGCGGCTGGCCACGCGCAGTTGACGGTAATCGTGAGCCTTATCGAGCAGTTTGAAGGGCGAGTTTGTGCCAAACAGCCGCTGCTCCAGCCAGTTGAAGGCACCACCCAACCAGGGACCATAGCGGTGAAGAGCCGCGCCGAAGTTGCGCGCTGCCTTGAGCTCGCGAGCCAGCCAGCTCTGTTGCAGCTCGTCGCCATACTGGGCCAGATCCCGGCCCCCCTCATCGCCCCCCCGCAGTGCCATCGCGACGGTTTTTGCCGCCAGCATCCCCGATTTCATGGCGGTGTGGATCCCCTTGATGCGGGAAAAATCGAGGGTGCCCGCATCACAACCGATCAGCAGGCCGCCCGGAAAGTGCATGCGGGGCAGGGCGTGCCAGCCCCCCTTGGTGATGGCGCGGGCGCCATAGCTGATGCGCTCACCCCCTTGCAACACGCCAGCGATAAGCGGGTGATGCTTGAGGCACTGGAATTCATCGAACGGGCTGAGCCAGGGATTCTGGTAGTTGAGATCGACAATCAGCCCGACCGCGACCTGATCCCCCTCCATGTGATAGAGATAGAAACCACCCTGGCTATTGCCACCGCCCTGCTTGCCGAGGGGCCAGCCACTGCCGTGCAGCACCTGTCCCGCTTTGCCTTGACCTGCTGGCAGTTGCCACAGCTCCTTGAAGCCGATGGCGTAGTGTTGGGGTTGGGCGGGGTTTTCCAGATTGAAGTTGGCGATCAGCTGCTTGCCGAGATGGCCGCGAGCCCCTTCGGCAAAGAGGGTGTAGCGGCCGAGCAGCGCCATGCCGGGCACATGATCAGCTTTTGGATTGCCCGCGCGATCCAGCCCCAGATCGCCGGTGATCACCCCCTTGACCCGGCCCGCGTCCATGATAAGTTCGCTGGCGGTAAATCCCGGGTATATTTCGACTCCCAGTTTTTCCGCCTGTTGGCCAAGCCAGCGGCAAAGGTTGCCGAGGCTGACGATGTGACAGCCCTCATTGTGCATCCGGGGTGGCACCGCCCAGGCGGGGAGTTGCAGGGAACGTTGCTCGCTTTGCAGCAGATGAACCTGATCGTCGCTGACCGGCACGCCGAGCGGCGCTTGCTGCCAGCCATCCGGCAGCAGCTCTTGCAAGGCGACGGGATCAAACAGGGCGCCGGAGAGCAGATGGGCGCCAATTTCCGCTCCCTTCTCCAGCAGACAGACGGAGAGAGTGGCATCCTGCTGTTTCAGGGCGATGGCTGCACTGAGCCCCGCCGGACCGCCGCCGACGATGACGACATCAAATTCCATTGCTTCCCGTTCCATCTTGCCTCTGCGCTCTGGTTGGCCTAGGGTAATGCTGGTAGTTTACGTAAACGTAAAGCAGTTGTAAGCAAAGCTGAGCAAGAAAAAGCAAAAAATCAGGGAAGAGCGTACTGCAACAAACGCAGAGGCACACTAATGAATTCAATCCAAAGAGACGAGGCATGACCCCATGAAGCTGCTGGTCGCAATCAAACGGGTAGTCGACTACAACGTCAAGATTCGGGTGAAGGGAGACGGCTCCGACGTGGAGCTGGCCAATGTGAAGATGGGGATCAACCCCTTTTGTGAAATTGCGGTGGAGGAGGGGGTCAGGCTGCGGGAAGCCGGGGTTGCCAGCGAACTGGTGGTGGTGACCTTCGGCCCTGACGCTGCCGCCGAGCAACTGCGCCATGGGCTGGCGCTGGGGGCGGATCGGGCGCTGCATTATGTCACCGATGAGACGCTCACCCCGCTGACGGTTGCCCGCGCCTTGCACAAGGTGTGTGAGCAGGAGCTGCCGGATCTGGTGCTGCTCGGCAAGCAGTCCATCGATTCAGACAACAATCAGGTGGCCCAGATGCTGGCTGCCCTCAATGATTGGCCGCTGGCGACCTGTGCGTCCGCCCTCAAGGTGGAAGCTGGGGAACTGCTGGTGACTCGCGAAATCGACGGTGGCCTCGAGACCCTCGGCATGCCGTTGCCTGCGGTAGTGAGCGCCGATCTGCGTTTGAATGAACCGCGCTTTGCTTCGTTGCCCAACATCATGAAGGCCAAGCGCAAGCCGCTTGATAGCGCTCCATTCTCGACACTTGCCGTTGAGGTGGCCAATCAGACCCGCTTGCTCGGGGTGATGGCGCCGCCAGCCCGCAGCGCCGGGATCAAGGTGGGCTCGGTGGACGAGCTGGTGGACAAACTCAAACACGAAGCGAAGGTGCTGCCATGAGCGTGCTGATCATTGCCGAACATCATCAGGGCCATCTGGCCGACAACGTGGCACAACTGGTCACCGCCGCCGGATCCATCGGCGGTCAGGTTGACCTGCTGTTGCTGGGTCAGGGGCTGACCGAGGCGAGTGAACAGGCGGCAGCTCTCGGCGGCGTCGACAAGGTGTTGCTTGCCGAACATCCCCTGCTGGCCGACGGGCTGCTGGATGGGGTCGACAAGCTGCTGGCCAGCTGGTGCGAAGGTTACAGCCACTGCCTGATGGCGGCGAGTGCCATGGGCAAGGCGTTGCTGCCACAGGTGGCGGCCCGGCTCGGGGTGGAGATGCTCTCCGAGGTGACGGCTATCGAGAGCAGCGACACCTTCCTGCGCCCCATCTATGCAGGCAATGCCATCGCCAGAGTGGCAAGCTCGGCGCCCGTCAAAGTGATGACAGTGCGGGCCAGCGCGTTTGCCAAGGCGGCGACGGGCGGACAGGCTCTTATCGAGCACTTGGCCGTGCCCGAATTCGCTGGTCGTACCCGGTTGGTCGAGCGCCGCGCGGTGCGCTCCAGCAGGCCCGAACTGACCGCTGCCCGGGTGGTTGTCTCCGGTGGCCGCGCCCTTGGTTCCAAGGCGCAGTTTGCCCTGATTGAGGCGCTGGCCGACAAGCTGGGCGGCGCCGTGGGGGCATCGCGAGCCGCCGTTGATGCGGGATATGTCGCCAACGATCTGCAAGTGGGGCAGACCGGCAAGGTGGTGGCGCCCGAGCTCTATATCGCGGTCGGCATTTCGGGGGCCATCCAGCATCTGGCGGGGATGAAGGAGTCGAAAGTGATCGTGGCCATCAACAAGGACAGCGACGCCCCCATCTTTCAGGTGGCGGACTACGGGCTGGTGGGGGATCTCTTCATTCTGCTGCCGGAGCTCACCGCCAAACTGTAAATTTGTCAGAAATGGCTGGGCTGTGGTCGTTTATGCGCTCTGCCCGCCATTTCTGCGCATGTTCTCTGCAAGCCCTGACCCGTTCAGGGCTTTTTCTACTGCAAGGGGGAGCAAGAGTGACGGTAAAAGGTTGAGCCAGCTCCCAAAAAGCCTTTGATCCGCTGGCTGCTCTTGTGTAAAACCTGACAAGTCATCGATCACACTCATCCACTCACGGAAAGCGTCATGAGCAAACAGGTTTACAACTTCTGCGCCGGCCCCGCCATGTTGCCGGTTGAAGTCATGGAGCGCGCCCAGCGCGAATTTTGTAATTTTCAGGGGCTGGGAGCCTCGGTCATGGAGCTTTCCCACCGCGGTAAGCACTACATGGCGGTCGCCGAGAAGGCAGAAGCCGATCTGCGCGAGTTGCTGGCGGTACCGGACAACTATAAGGTGCTGTTCATGCATGGGGGTGGCCGGGGTCAGTTCTCCGCCGTGCCCATGAACCTGCTGGGCGGCGCCAACAAGAAAGCCGATTTTCTGCTGACCGGTGTCTGGTCGCAAGGGGCGGTGGATGAGGCGCAAAAGTACGGCGACATCCAGACCTGGCAAGGGGTTGCCAAAAACGAGCAGGGGATTACGCACCTGTTGCCGACACCGGCGTTTCGCTCTGATGCCGCCTATGTGCACTACTGCCCGAACGAGACCATTGAAGGGATCGAAATGTTCGATATCCCTGCAACCGGCGATGTACCGCTGGTGGCGGATCTCTCCTCCACCATCCTCTCCCGTCCCATCGATGTGAGCCGCTTTGGCATCATCTATGCCGGTGCCCAGAAAAATATCGGCCCGTCCGGGCTCGCCATCGCCATCGTGCGCGATGATCTGCTGGATCAGGCCAGAGCCGATGTGCCCTCGATTTTTGACTACAAGCTCACCGCCAAGAACGACTCCATGTTCAACACGCCGCCCACCTACGCCTGGTATCTGGCCGGTCTGGTGTTCGAGTGGCTGAAAGAACAGGGGGGCCTTGCGGCGATGGAAGCGCGCAACAAGGAGAAGGCCGACTTCCTTTACGACTATCTCGATCAGTCGAGCTTCTACGGCAATCAGGTGGATGTCAGCTGCCGTTCGCGGATGAACATCCCGTTCCAGCTGAAAAATGCCGAGCTGGACAAGCAGTTCCTGGCTGAATCTGAAGCGGCTGGCCTGCTGGCGCTCAAAGGACACCGCATCGTCGGTGGCATGCGGGCCAGCATCTACAACGCCATGCCGCTGGAGGGTGTGAAGGCGCTGGTCAGCTTTATGGATGAGTTTGCCAAGCGTCACGGCTGATCCGGTCTGCAGTTAATCCTGACGCCGGGCTTGCCCGGCGTCTTTTTTTCAACAACGACTGAATCTTAGCGCGCAGCCCCGTTTTTCCCCTGTCGCTGCCCTTGCCGAGCGGGGCGCGTACTGTTAACGTCCGGTCAGGTCATTTATTTGAGATTGCACAGGAAGTCTATGAATTCGTTGCGTTTGGAACCCATTTCTCGTGTGGCCGGTGAGGTCAATCTGCCCGGCTCAAAGAGTGTCTCTAACCGGGCGCTGCTGCTGGCGGCACTGGCCCGTGGTACTACCCGTTTGACCAACCTGCTCGACAGCGATGACATTCGTCACATGCTGGCAGCACTGACCCAGCTCGGGGTCAAGTACAAGCTCTCTGCCGACAAGACCGAATGCACCGTGCAAGGCCTTGGCCGCAGTTTTGCCGTCAAAGAGCCGATCAATCTGTTTCTTGGCAATGCCGGCACTGCCATGCGCCCGCTCTGTGCCGCGCTGTGTCTGGGCTCCGGTGAGTACACCCTGGGTGGCGAGCCGCGCATGGAAGAGCGCCCCATAGGCCATCTGGTAGATGCTCTGCGTGAGGCGGGCGCCCATATCCAGTACCTGAAAAAAGATGGTTTTCCGCCGCTGGTGGTGGATGCCAAGGGGCTGTGGGGCGGCGATGTGCACGTCGATGGTTCCGTTTCCAGCCAGTTCCTGACCGCCTTCCTGATGGCTGCGCCCATGGCGGCCGGCGACACTCGCATCCATATCAAGGGGGAGCTGGTCTCCAAGCCCTACATCGATATCACCCTGCACATCATGAAGCAGTTCGGGGTGGTCATCGAGCACGACAACTACAAGCTGTTCTACATCAAGGGCAACCAGACCTACATCAGCCCGGGGGATTTTCTGGTGGAAGGAGATGCTTCCAGCGCCTCCTATTTCCTTGCGGCTGGCGCCATCAAGGGCAAGGTGCGGGTCACCGGCATCGGCAAGCACAGCATTCAGGGCGATATCCATTTCGCCGACGTACTGGAGAAGATGGGTGCGCGCATCACCTGGGGTGATGACTTTATCGAAGCGGAGCAGGCGCCGCTGCACGGCATCGATATGGATATGAACCATATTCCCGATGCTGCCATGACCATCGCGGTTGCTGCGCTGTTTGCCGAGGGGCCGACCTCCATTCGCAATATCTATAACTGGCGGGTGAAAGAGACCGATCGCCTGCATGCCATGGCGACCGAGCTGCGCAAGCTGGGCGTAGAAGTGGAGGAGGGACGTGACTTTATTACCGTGACCCCGCCGACCCAGCTCAAGCATGCCGAGATCGATACCTACAACGATCACCGTATCGCCATGTGCTTCTCGCTGGTGGCGTTGTCGGATACCCCGGTCACCATCAATGATCCCAAGTGCACCTCGAAGACCTTCCCGGATTACTTCGACAAGCTGGCCAGTATCAGCCAGCGTGGCTGATCACTGACAAACCCGTCATCACCGATGCTTCGGGCCCGCGCTGAGCGGGCCTTTTTGCCTTCCTCACCAGCATCGTCATTTCCCTTAGCATCATTTCAATAACTTGCAAGATTGCCATATAAAATAGTTTTGTGATTGCTGTAATTTCCTATTTACACATGCGCTGTCGCGGGCTATGTTGAGATTTCCTAATCGCAGTCATCTAGCAGGAAGCCTTGTCATGCAGCATCAAACCGACGACGTTCGTATCAGTGAAATCAAAGAGTTATTACCCCCGGTTGCGGTGCTTGAGAAGTTTCCGGCTACCGAGGTTGCCTCGTCCACCGTTTTTGAATCCCGTCAGGCCATTCACAATATCCTGGCCGGCGAAGATGATCGTCTGCTGGTGGTGATTGGTCCTTGCTCCATCCATGATCCGGTCGCCGCGCTGGAGTACGGCAAGCGCCTCAAGGCGTTGCGTGACGAGCTGAAAGGTCAGCTGGAGATCGTGATGCGGGTCTACTTCGAAAAACCGCGCACCACAGTGGGCTGGAAGGGACTGATCAACGATCCGTACCTCGACAATAGCTGCAAGATCAACGACGGTCTGCGCATTGGTCGCAAGCTGTTGCTGGATCTCAACGACATGGGGCTGCCAACTGCCTCCGAGTTCCTCGACATGATCACCCCGCAATATGTGGCGGATCTGATGAGCTGGGGCGCGATCGGTGCCCGTACCACTGAATCCCAGGTACACCGCGAGCTGGCCTCCGGCCTCTCCTGTCCGGTGGGCTTCAAGAACGGCACTGACGGCACCATCAAGGTGGCCATCGATGCCATTGGCGCTGCCAGTGCGCCGCACCACTTCCTGTCGGTCACCAAATACGGTCACTCCGCCATCGTGGCGACCCGCGGCAACCCGGACTGTCACATCATTCTGCGTGGTGGTCGTGAGCCGAACTACAGCGTCGCCCATGTCAGCGAAGTTGTGAAGGGGCTGGAGAAGGCCGGTCTGCCGCAGAAGGTGATGATCGACTTTAGTCACGCCAACAGCAGCAAGCAGTTCAAGAACCAGATGGTGGTGGCCGAGGATGTGGCCGGCCAACTGCGTGCCGGCAGCAAGGCGGTGTTTGGTGTGATGGTGGAGAGCCATCTGGTAGAAGGCCGTCAGGATCTGGTGGAAGGGTGTGAACTCACCGTCGGCCAGAGCATCACCGATGCCTGCATCGGTTGGGCTGATACCGAAGTGCTGCTGCGCAACTTGGCTGATGCCGTCGCAACCCGTAACGCCCGTTAAAGCTATCCTGGCGGCGCTGGAACAGCAACGCTGCCGTTCGGCCAAATCGAATCCATAAAGCAAAAGCGCGACCCTCGGGTCGCGCTTTTTCATTTGTGAAGCGGATTACCAACGGTAGGTTTTCAGCAGCGCCTCCAGTTTCTGGCACTGCTCCACCAGCTGAATGCTGGCGAGGTTGGCGGCGTGCGCCTGACCCAGGGTGTCGTTGGAGGTATTTCGAATATCGCTCACCGAGCTGTCTACCTCATGGCAGACCCTGTCCTGCTCTTCGGCCGACTGGGCCATCTGGGCGTTGAGGTCGTTGATGCGGGCGATGCGCTCGATGATGTTCTGCATGGCTGCCAGGGTCGCTTCGGTCTTGCTGATGCTCTCATCGGCTTTGCTTTTTGCATCCCCGATCACCGTAACTGCACTTTGGGCCTCATTTTGCAGGGCGGCGATCATCTGGGAGATCTCCTCGCTGGCGGCGCGGCTGCGGTTGGAGAGGGCCCGCACTTCATCGGCCACTACCGCAAAGCCACGGCCTTGCTCACCTGCCCGGGCCGCTTCAATCGCAGCGTTGAGGGCCAGCAGGTTGGTCTGATCGGCAATCCCCTTGATCACCTCGAGCACACCGTCAACCGCCAGGCAACGGCTGTCGAGCTGCTGGATCACCTGATCCACCCGATCGATCTCTGCCGACATCTCGCCCATATCGGTGATGGAGTGCTGGGCGAGACGGCTGGTGTCGGCGGCATCCTGATTGGTGAGGGCGGAGAGCTCGGCGCTGTGGCGGGCATGTTCACGTACTTCATGAGAGCTGGCGGCCAGCTCGCTGACGGCGGCGGCGACCTGGGTGGTCATCCCCTCTTGCTGGCGGGCCGAGTTTTCGGTCTGGGTTGCCACCTGACGGATCTGGTTCGACTCCTGATAGAGCTGGTGGGTTGCCCCTTCCACCTCCTGCAGACTGTGGCGGAAGCCCTGCACCATGTCATTGACGGCGCGAGTCATCTGGCCCAGTTCATCCCGGCTATGATTGACCAGGGGGAGGGCGAGGTTGCGCTCCTTGGCCATCTGGATCATTGTGAGCTGCAGCTGGCGCAGGGGGCGTTTTACGTAGCGTTGCAACACCCACCAGAGCAAACCGAAGCCGATGCTGAAGACGGCGGCCAGACTGCCGCTCAGGATCAGGTTGTTGTGGCGGATCTCGCCGAAGGTGTGGCTGAGGTCGTAACTGATCCGCACCGCACCCATCACTGTCCCTTCATTGACCTGATGGCAGGTTGTGCACTGGGTGCCGCGATACTCCTTGTAGGCTTTGAACGGTTTGATCAGGGTGAGCCGGTTACCCTGCTGCTCCATAATGGTCTCTCCCTGATTGATGGCTCGCTCATCGAGGGGATCCTGCGCTTTCTGATCCGGGTGACCCGGGCCAAACAGGTTGCTGACGGCCGGGGCGCGGATCAGGCGAGCCTCGACGATGCCCGCTTCACTCTTGAGCTTGGTCTGCACGATTTGCCGGTTGGCCATGCCACCGGTCATCATCAGGACGTTGAGCTGATCCATGTAGGTGTTGGCGGCGCTCTCCACTTTTTCGCCCGCCAGCCGGATGGCGAGATCCCGTTGCAGCCAGGCGGAGAGTTCGAAGCAGAGGCCAAAGGTGGTGCTGATGACCAGCGCAAGGGGAAGGAAGATTTTCCAGTTCAGGGAGAGGTTATGCATGTTGGGCAAGTTCCAGGCGCTCGGTGTTGTTATGTGATCCCGTATCGTCTTGATCGTAGACGATGAAATGGCGGGAGATGGTTCTCTATCGGCACACCATAAACGCTCTTTAGTAAATAATCTGTTAAGCAGATCGGTAATGCAGGTTGCCAAAATGACCTCGGCGAGGTACGCGGCTCTGCGGGTTGATCCAGAACAAATTGCAAGTAACGATAATCGTTATCATTGTCATTATTTGCTGAATAGTGACCACCATGATTCTGACTCCTTCAATGACCGGCATTGCCTCGCCGGATCCCCTCAAGTTTGCCTTTAGTGCCAAGACCTCGGCTCACGCCAGTCGGGGAGGGATGCGCCCCTTCCCGCTGGATGAGGCTGGCTGGCAGAGCTGGTGGCAGCGAGAGAGTGAAGCTGAGGAGCGCGCCCTCTACATCCATATTCCGTTTTGCCGCAAGCGTTGCAGCTTCTGCAATTTCTTTGAAAATGGCGCCAATCCGGCGCGGATCAACCGTTATGTCAACGCGCTCTGCGCCTCCCTTGCGCAGGCGGCTGATACCCCGCTGGCGCAGAGCATGCCATTTTCAGCCGTCTATGTGGGGGGCGGCACACCGACCGACATGAGCGCCGGCGAGTTGGCCATGCTGGCCGCCGTGATCCGCCGTTTTCCGCTGGCGGCCGATGCCGAGGTGACGCTGGAGGGGCGCCTCAACGGTTTTGACGATGAGAAATGGCAGGCGGCGCTGGCGGGTGGCTTCAACCGTTTCTCGTTCGGGGTGCAGAGCTTTGATACCCGAGTCCGTCAGCATGCGGCCCGTTTCGATGACAGGGAGACGTTGCTGGCCCGCCTTGGCGAGCTGACCCGGGATGATGCGGCGGTGATCGTGGCGGATCTCATTTTCGGTCTGCCCGGTCAGGATGATGCCGTGTGGCAGCAGGATATCCGCGACGTGATGGCGAGCGGGGTGCACGGGGTCGATCTCTACCAGCTCATCGCCATGCCGGGCACCAATCTGGAGCGGGCGCAGGAGAAGGGCACCTTGGATTGGCTCGCCGATGGCCAGCAGCGAGCGGCCATGTATGCCTATGGCGGAGCGCAACTGGAAGCCCACGGCTGGGAGCGCCTTTCTTGCAGTCACTGGCGGCGCAGCCCGGCCGAACAGAGCCGCTATAACCAGATGGCCAAGCGCGGCGCCGAGATCCTCCCCTTTGGCGCCGGTGCGGGGGGCAGTATTCTCGGTCACGGTTTGATGTATGGGCGGGATCTTGCCCCCTGGCACGACGCACTGGCCAACGGCAAGCGGACGCCCGGCATGGTGATGGGGCGCAACCCCAATGCGCGGATGGACGGTCTGCTGCGCGGCGCCCTCGACAGCGGCGTATTGGCGCTGGAGCGTCTGCCTGCGCCTTTGCTGACCCATCTGATGCCGCTCTTTGCCGCCTGGCAGCAGCACGGGCTGGCCGAGATAGAGAGCGCACGGCTGCAACTCACCCTCGCCGGGCGCTTCTGGAACGTCAATATGCAGGCCGGGCTGTTCGAATTTTTGCAGCTCAATCCGCTCGATGGTTCAGTACCGCCCAGCCATGACGCCGCCGCGGTGCACCATTCGCTGGTCTGAGCCTTAGCGCTGCGTTTGCGTCAACTCGCACCGTCCATAACGAAAGAGGGAGCCTTGCAGGCTCCCTCTTTGGGCTTGGCAGTTAGCGTCGCGCACGAGCTTACTCGTCGCTGTTGTCCTGATAGCTGTCGCGCATCGCCTTGGGCAGGCGGCGCATCGGGGTAAAGCCGATATCCTCGCCCACCACTTCCCGCTTGCGGGCCGGCGCTGGCTTCTTGGCGGCATCACCCTTGGCTTTGCCCTTGCCAGCGGCAGGTTTGCCTTTGGCATTGCTCTTGGCGTTGGCATGGCCGCGCTCACGGGGCGGGTTCTGCACCGGTTTGCTGCCCGGCAGGGTCTGACGGCTCGGCTTGCCGCTGGGTTCGTACCCTTCCAGGATCTCCACAGTCAGGGATTGGCCGATCAGCGCCTCGATGGCCTTGAGCTGACCCAGTTCGTCATGGCTGACCAGCGAGATTGCCTCGCCACCGCGACCGGCACGACCGGTACGACCGATGCGGTGGATGTAATCCTCCGCCATCTGGGGCAGTTCGAAGTTGATCACGTGGGGCAGCTGATCGATATCGAGACCGCGGGCGGCGATGTCGGTCGCCACCAGCACTCGCACAGCGCCGCTGCGAAAATCGGCCAGCGCCCGGTTGCGGGCTCCCTGGCTCTTGTCACCGTGGATCGCCACGGTATTGAGGCCATCTTTTTGCATCTGCTGGGCGAGGCGATCGGCGATCTGCTTGGTGCGGACAAACACCAGCACCCGCTGCCAGTTGCCACGGCCAATCATGTGGGAAAGCAGCTCGCGGCGGCGTTCCCGATCCACCTGAATGATGCGTTGGGAGACCTGCTCGGCGGCGGTGTTGCTCGGGTCCACCTCGATCAGGGTGGGATCGTTGAGCAGATCATCGGCCAGCGCCTTGATATCGTTGGAGAAGGTGGCGGAGAAGAGTAGGGTCTGCCGCTCTGCAGGCAGCGCCTTCATAATGCGGCGAATGTCGACGATGAAGCCCATGTCGAGCATGCGATCCGCTTCATCCAGCACCAGCACTTCCAGCTCGCTCAGGGTCAGGGCACCCTGGGTCAGCAGATCCAGCAGACGGCCCGGGGTGGCGACCAGAATGTCCACACCCAGCTTGATGGCATCCAGATTGGGCTTGATGCTGACGCCGCCGTAGGCGATCAGCGTCTTGAACGGTAGGTGGTGGGCATACTTGATGATGCTCTCGCCCACCTGTGCCGCCAGTTCGCGGGTCGGGGTCAGTACCAGGGCGCGCACCTGACGACGGCCACGGCCGTGGTTGGCCAGCAGACGCTGCAACATCGGCAGGGTGAAACCGGCCGTTTTGCCTGTGCCTGTCTGAGCGCCGCCGAGCACATCCTGACCGGCAAGAATCGCCGGAATCGCTTGCTGCTGGATGGGGGTTGGCTGTTCGTAACCCAGCTCCTTGACGGCCCGCAGAATATGCGGAGACAGACCCAGTTCGTTGAATGACATGTTCGAGAGACACTCCTGAGATGAGCCTTTGGCTCAACGGGCAGCCAGCACTTTGGGGCCAGCCACGATATGGAAAAGATAGTGGGGCCGTAATATAGCAAAATAGCGGCCGCTGCGCAGTAGCTGTCGCACCGGCCGCCACACAATCATTCAACGCAGTGGCGCAACACGCATCGGGCGATTCAGAGCATCTCGCGGATCTGCTCGGCCAGGTTCTCCGGTTTAGCCTGGGGGGCGAAGCGGTCCACCACATTACCCTCCTGGTCGATCAGGAACTTGGTGAAGTTCCATTTGACGTTTTCCAGCCCCAGAAAACCCGGTTTCTGTTTTTTAAGCCACTGGTAGAAGGGGTGGGCATGCTCGCCGTTGACATCGCACTTGGCCATGATGGGGAAGGTGACCGGATAGTCGATGGAGCAGAAGCGGGCAATTTCGTCCGCATCCCCCGGCTCCTGATTGCCAAACTGGTTGCAGGGGAAGCCCAGGATCACCAGCCCCTTGGGGCCGAGTTCCCGATAGAGGGCTTCCAGCCCTTCATATTGTGGGGTAAAGCCGCAGCGACTGGCGACATTGACCACCAGCACCACCTTGCCCGCCAGTTGGGCCAGCGGATAGGGGGTGCCATCCAGTCGTTGCAAAGTGAGATCGGGCAGAGGCATAAGCAGATCCTTCTATTGGTTGTCCGTGAGGTGTTCGGTCGGTTGTGGCGATAAGTGCCAGATGAACGGCATGATGGTACAGGAGTACGGTATCGGTTGGCTCTTTGTGCGGCAAGAGACCCGCACTCTCTCTTCTCCTTGATTGCAAGGGCCATCACAGTTTCGACAGCCAATACGCCG
This sequence comes from Aeromonas allosaccharophila, assembly GCF_000819685.1. Classification (GTDB taxonomy): domain Bacteria; phylum Pseudomonadota; class Gammaproteobacteria; order Enterobacterales; family Aeromonadaceae; genus Aeromonas; species Aeromonas allosaccharophila. Next base: position 72,786 of record NZ_CDBR01000091.1, read on the forward strand.
TCCGGTGGGGCGGGTTCACAACTGGCGACAAAAAGCGGGGAAGCGGGCGACAAATCGCGTATTGATGGTGGGACTTCTCAAGAGAAGCAAACCGGTTTGTGACTTGGCCGGTAAGTCGCTAAAAAGCGCCCTCTCTCCACTCATTGTGAGCCAATCTTGGACTATCAAGCTGCCATGGATGCCATTTACACCCGGGGATGGGTGATAGTGGATGATTTTTTGACCGCCGCCGAGGTGGATGCCCTCAAAGCCTGTTTGCCAGGCGAATGGCAACCGGCCGGGATCGGCCGTGACGCCCTTCATCAGGGCAATCCCGATATTCGCCGTGACCAGATCCACTGGCTGGAGCCCTCACTCGGGGCGCCGGTGGCCGACTACCTCGCCCGGATGGAGTCCCTGCGTCTTGCCGCCAACCGGATGTTGATGCTGGGGTTGTTTGACTACGAGGCCCACTTTGCCCGCTACCGCAGCGGCGATTTTTACGCCACCCATCGCGATGCTTTTGCTGGTCGCTCCAACCGCCGCCTGACCTCGGTCTTCTACCTCAACAACGACTGGCAACCGGAAGCCGGTGGGCTGCTGCGCTTCTATGACAACGACGAGCAGTTTCTGATGGATGTCAGTCCCAAGGGGGGGCGGCTGGTGCTGTTTCTCTCCGAGGAGTTTCCCCACGAGGTGCTGCCGGCCAACCGCGAGCGCTACAGCATCGCCGGCTGGTTTCGGGTCAATGGCAACGGCATGGGAAGGGTCGATCCGCCGCGCTGAGGGGCAATGTGTCCCGATTTTGACACAGGGGAGACTTTTCACTGCAAGAAGTGGGGTCATGGGTCTCCCATCAGCTGACAAGGGTTGATCTCCCTTGCTACACTGGCGCGCACTTATGTTCGTATCTGGCTTCGTCCGGTTTTTATGGTGGTTGGCTTATCAAATGGTCATGACGAGGCCGCTTTTCCCAAGGGATCACATCTAATGAAGAACATGCATGTCTTGCTGCTGTGCGGCGGCGGTGGCTCCGAGCACGAGGTTTCTCTGCGCAGCGCCAATTTCCTCGAGCAACAACTGGGCCTTTTGCCCAGTGTCGAAGTGACCCGCGTCGAGATGTTCGCCGATCGCTGGCTCAGTGCCGATGGCCGTGAGTGCAAGCTGGGGCTCGACAAGCTGCTCTCGTTTGACAGCGTGGCCCGTCCGGTGGATTACGTGGTGCCCTGCATCCACGGCTACCCGGGTGAGACCGGCGATCTGCAATCCTTCCTCGAACTGGCCGGATTGCCTTATCTCGGTTGCGATGCCGAGGCGAGCAAGATCTGCTTCAACAAGATCAGCACCAAACTGTGGCTCACCGCCATCGGCATTCCCAACACCCCTTACCTGTTCCTGACCGAGCAGAACGATGCGGCGCTCGCCGAGGCGAAAGCTGCGCTGGCCAAGTGGGGCAAGGTCTTTATCAAGGCGGCCTCCCAGGGCTCTTCCGTTGGCTGCTACTCTGCCAGCAACGAAGCAGACTTGGTGAAAGGCATTGCCGATGCTTTCGGTTACTCCGAGCAGGTTCTGATCGAGAAAGCGGTCAAGCCGCGCGAGCTGGAAGTGGCGGTTTACCAGTACGGTGACGAGCTGGTGGCCACTTACCCGGGCGAGATCTGCGTGCCGCAGGACAAGTTCTACACCTATGAAGAGAAGTACAGCAGCGCCAGCCACACCGAGACCAGCCTCAAGGCACAAGGGCTGACCCAGGCGCAGGCCGATGCTATCCACGAGTATGCCCTCAAGGCATTCCGTCAGCTGAAACTGACCCATCTGTCGCGCATCGACTTCTTCCTGACCGAGGAAGGCGAGATCCTGCTGAACGAAATCAACACCTTCCCGGGCATGACTTCCATCTCCATGTTCCCGAAACTGCTGGAGCATCACGGTCACCGCTTCGCTGACTACCTTGAGCTGATCCTGCGCAAGGCCAGCTAAGTGTGCTCTCCCGTTCATGGGAGTGAAGGATGACTCAATAAAAATCCCCGCCAACTGGCGGGGATTTTTTATACAGGTATGACCGGGGCACCAGCTGCCAGTGAGGCGCTGCGCCGGGTCGCGGCTCAAGAACGCGGGTTACGGCTTAATTCCCTCGACCCGCACCTGCAGGCTGCCTTGCGCCAGGGTGGTGATAAGCTGGTCGCCACTGCTGACCTGATCGGCGCGGCTGATGACTTCGCCGCGCGGAGTGCGGGTGATGGAGTAGCCGCGGCCCAGGGTGGCGAGCGGGCTCACCCCGTCGAGGCGGGCGGTGAGCATGGCGAGGCGGTGACTAGCAAGGTCTTGCCGCTTGGCAATCAGAGCATAGAGCCGCTCCTCGGCCAGCTGGTGGCGGCGCTTGCCAGCTGCCAATAGGCGCTCCGGACTCTTGCCCTGCAGGCGCAGCTCAAGGTTGGTGAGGCGCCGCTCACCCTGATGCAGCCGCTGGCGCAATAGCTGCTGCAAACGGCTAGAGAGTTCGTCGAGGCGCTGGGATTGTTGCTCCAGCCGCCGCTTCGGATCCTGATGGTCGAGCCGTTTTTGCAGCAGGATGAAATCGTGACGGGCGGCGGTCTGGCGGCGACTCATCGCCTGCAGCAGTCGCTGCTTGAGATGGGCGAGGCGCTGGATGCGGGCCTGATTGTCCGGCGCCACCAGTTCGGCGGCCGCCGACGGGGTTGGGGCGCGCAAGTCGGCGGCAAAGTCGCTGATGGTGACATCCACCTCGTGGCCCACCGCGCTGATAACCGGAATGGCGGAGTGGGCAATGGCGCGCGCTACCGCCTCTTCGTTAAAGCACCAGAGATCTTCGAGCGACCCGCCACCGCGGCCGACGATCAGCACATCCACCTCGGCGCGCTGGTTCGCTTTGGCTATCGCCGCGACGATCTGGCTGATGGCGGCGCTCCCTTGCACCTGGGTCGGATAGATAAAGACCGGCAGATCCGGGGCGCGGCGTTTAAGCACCGTCAGCATATCGTGCAAAGCCGCGCCAGTGGCGGAGGTGATGAGGCCCACCGCGCGCGGTTCGCGGGGCAGCGGCCGCTTGCGGCTCTCGTCAAACAGCCCTTCGGCCCCGAGGCGGCGCTTGAGCTCTTCAAAACGCAGCGCCAGCACGCCGTCGCCAGCGGGTTGCATCGACTCGATGATCAGCTGGTAGTCGCCGCGCGGCTCATAGAGGGAGACCCGCGCCTGCACCAGCACCTGCATGCCATCCTGCGGGCGGAAGGCCACCCGCCGGTTGTTGCCCTTGAACATGGCGCAGCGCACCTGCGCCGACATGTCCTTAAGCGAGAAATACCAGTGGCCGGAGCTTGGCATCGCCAGATTGGAGAGCTCGCCGGTCAGCCACACCAGCCCCAGATCCTGCTCCAGGATCATGCGCACGGCGCTGTTGAGGCGGGTGACGGTAAAGACCTGCTGCTCGCGGCCGTTCGCCGTACTGGATGGAGTAAATCGGTTCAATGGCGTACCTGTGGTCTGCTCCGGCGGGGCCGGGATAAAACGGTGGCCGCTATCTTAACCCGAAACAGGGGGAGGGCGTTAAGCAGGAGGCGCCAGCAGCAGAAAAGCAAGATTGGAAACGCTGCCGTTTATTCGGGCAGGCAGTATAGCTCCCGATAAAAGCCCTCGTGCTTGCCTGCATCTGGCCAAGTCGCGGCTTGCCTAGATGCCGTTGATTTCTCAGGTGCTGCTGATGTTCACGGCGCCACTATCTTGACCAACGTTTACTCGCCCCCTGTTTGGAGTAGCTTATGAATCCCTCAATCCGCTTAAGTTTGACGACCCGTTTGCTGCACTGGTCGGTTGCCTTGCTGATGATTGGCCTGACCCTTGTGGGCTATCTGATGGTTAAATTTGAAATATGGGATCTCTATGCCCTGCATAAATCTCTGGGGGTGATTGCACTGATCTTGATCCTGCCCCGCGCCATTCTCCGCCTTGTTAAAGGGTGGCCTGAGCCTGTTCGTCAATATCCTGTTTACGAGGCATTGGCAGCCAGGGCGATCCACTGGGGTTTGCTGATTTCAACGCTGCTTATTCCGGTGTCCGGTCTCTGTTATTCCGCAGCGGCTGGCCGAGGAGTCGCGATATTTGGCTGGTCTATTATCCCGATGAATCCAGATATCCATGATCCTGCCAACGTGATTCCATTCAGTGAATCCGTTCGGGATATGGCTCACACAGTCCATATATATGTGCCATGTATCATGCTGGCATTTTTGCTGGTGCACATTGTCGGAGCGTTGAAACATCATCTGCTGGATAAAGATAATACCTTGCTGCGGATGGTGGGGCGAAAATAATAAAGAGAGGCACCCCTTGTTGTGCCGGGAAATATATATTGGTAGCGGGCGAAATTTATTATTCAGACTGAGCAAAGGAGATTGAGGGGAGAATGATACCGGTGCGAGTGTTCACCGCGAGGGCAAGAGACAATACAAGGACACAAGACAAGGGGAGGGGGGCAGAAGCCGCTTGCCCCTGAGCCCCTGTCGACCATTCCTTTGCATGGGGGTTGCGCTGCGTCGGCACCTACCGGTTTTGCATAAATCACCGGCTAGCCAACTCTTTTGCCCCGAAATGGCGCTTTTCGTACTGATAATCTTGGTTTTTTGGCGTTTTGGCCGCCTAAAAGAGGGCTATGCCATAAAAAATTCAAAAAACTTCTTTACCAGTGACCAATGCGTGAGTAAACTTCGTCGGCAATATTTTACACCCCCACTTCCTCAACGGTGAGATATTGCCATGCTCAGGATTGCCAAAGAAGCGTTAACCTTCGACGATGTACTGTTGGTTCCCGCCCACTCCGAAGTTCTTCCCAATACTGCCGATCTGCGTACCAAGCTGACCTCCGCCATCAGCTTGAACATCCCGATGATCTCCGCTGCCATGGACACAGTGACCGAAGCCCGTCTGGCTATCGCACTGGCCCAGGAAGGCGGTATCGGCTTTATCCACAAGAACATGTCCATCGAGCAGCAGGCTGCCGAAGTGCGCAAGGTCAAGAAGTACGAGAGCGGCGTGGTCACTGACCCCGTCACCGTGCGCCCTGACATGACCATCGCCCAAATCAAGGAGCTGAGCCACAAGAATGGCTTCGCCGGTTACCCCGTGGTGACTGACGGCAATCAGCTGGTCGGTATCATCACCGGCCGTGACGTACGCTTCGTGATTGACCTCTCCCAGACCGTTGAACAGATCATGACCCAGAAAGTTCGTCTGGTCACCGTGCGTGAAGGGGCTCCTCGTGAAGAGGTGGTTGCCCTGATGCAAAAGCACCGTATCGAAAAAGTGCTGGTGGTGAACGGCGACTTCAAACTCAAGGGCATGATCACCGTTAAAGATTTCCAGAAAGCCGAGCGCAAGCCGCACGCCTGTAAAGATGACAAGGGGCGTCTGCGGGTCGGTGCTGCGGTCGGTGCCGGTGCCGGCAACGAAGAGCGCGTCGCTGCGCTGGTGGAAGCCGGTGTTGACGTGCTGCTGATCGACTCCTCCCACGGCCACTCCCAAGGCGTACTGGATCGCATCAAGGCTACTCGCGACGCCTATCCGGATCTTCAGATCATCGGTGGCAACGTTGCTACCGCCGCGGGCGCCAAGGCGCTGGCTGCAGCCGGTGTCAACGCCGTCAAGGTCGGTATCGGCCCGGGCTCCATCTGTACTACCCGTATCGTGACCGGCGTGGGCGTGCCCCAGATCACTGCCATCTCCGACGCCGTTGACGCGCTGGAAGGCACCGGTATTCCGGTTATCGCCGATGGCGGTATCCGCTTCTCCGGCGACATCGCCAAGGCCATTGCCGCGGGCGCCAGCTGCGTCATGGTAGGTTCCATGTTCGCCGGTACTGAAGAAGCGCCGGGCGAGATCGAGCTCTATCAGGGTCGCTCCTTCAAATCCTACCGTGGTATGGGTTCCTTGGGTGCTATGTCCAAAGGCTCCAGCGACCGCTACTTCCAGACCGACAACGCCGCCGACAAGCTGGTGCCGGAAGGCATCGAAGGTCGCGTGCCGTACAAGGGTCGCCTCAAAGAGATCATCCACCAGCAGATGGGCGGCCTGCGCTCCTCCATGGGCCTGACCGGCAGCGCCACCATCGACGACATGCGCACCAAGGCAGAGTTCGTGCGCATCTCCGGCGCCGGGATGAAAGAGTCCCACGTCCACGATGTGACCATTACCAAAGAAGCCCCCAACTATCGGATGGGCTGATAAAACGGGGCCCTGCGCCCCGTTTTTCCACCCTTTTTTTATCCCGTGCCCTTTGTGACAACATCAGCCTGATGCAGGAATAAAATGACTAAAGACATTCACCAGCACCGTATCCTTATCCTCGACTTCGGTTCCCAGTACACCCAGCTGATCGCCCGCCGCGTGCGCGAAATCGGCGTCTACTGCGAACTGTGGGCCTGGGACGTAACCGAAGAGCAGATCCGCGAATTCAATCCGAGCGGCATCATCCTCTCCGGCGGCCCCGAGTCCGTCACCGAAGCGGGCAGCCCGCGCGCCCCTGAGTATGTGTTCAACGCCGGTGTCCCTGTGTTCGGCATCTGCTACGGCATGCAGACCATGGCCGAGCAGCTGGGTGGCAAGGTGCAATCCTCTACCGAGCGTGAATTCGGTTACGCCAAGGTGGAAGTGCTGGGCGAAGCTGGCAAGAGCAGCGCGCTCTTGCGCAATATCGAAGATGCCATCGCTGACAACGGCAATGCCCTGCTGGATGTCTGGATGAGTCACGGTGACAAGGTCACTACCATTCCGGCCGACTTCACCACCATCGCCCAGACCCCGACCTGCCCGCACGCGGCCATGGCGTGTGAGGCCAAGCGCTTCTACGGCGTGCAGTTCCACCCGGAAGTGACCCACACCCGTCAGGGTGCCCGCATGCTGGAGCACTTCGTCAAAGACATCTGCGGCTGCGAATGCCTCTGGACCCCGGCCACCATCATTGACGACGCCGTCGCCCGCATCCGCGAGCAGGTGGGCGACGATGAAGTGATCCTCGGCCTCTCCGGCGGTGTTGACTCCTCCGTGGTCGCCATGCTGGTGCATCGCGCCATCGGCGATCGCCTGACCTGCGTCTTCGTGGACAACGGTCTGCTGCGTCTGAACGAAGGCGAGCAGGTGATGGAGATGTTTGGTGACCACTTTGGTCTGAACATCATCAAGGTTGAAGCGGAAGAGCGCTTCCTCTCTGCGCTGGCCGGTGTTGACGAGCCGGAAGCCAAGCGCAAGATCATCGGCCGCGTCTTCGTCGAAGTGTTTGATGATGAAGCGAAAAAGCTGAAAAACGCCAAGTGGTTGGCGCAAGGCACCATCTATCCGGACGTTATCGAATCCGCTGCCAGCAAGACCGGCAAGGCCCACGTCATCAAGTCTCACCACAACGTCGGCGGTCTGCCGGAAGAGATGAAGATGGGTCTGGTCGAGCCGCTGCGCGAGCTGTTCAAAGACGAAGTGCGCCGCGTTGGTCTGGAGCTGGGTCTGCCCTACGACATGCTCTACCGTCACCCGTTCCCGGGCCCGGGTCTGGGCGTACGCGTCCTTGGCGAAGTGAAGAAAGAGTACTGCGATATTCTGCGCCGCGCCGATGCGGTCTTTATCGAAGAGCTGCGTAAAGCCGACCTCTACAACCAGGTCAGCCAGGCGTTCGCCGTGTTCCTGCCGGTGCGCTCCGTTGGCGTCATGGGCGATGGTCGCAAATATGACTGGGTCATTGCGCTTCGCGCCGTCGAAACCATCGACTTTATGACCGCCCACTGGGCTCACCTGCCGTACGACTTCCTCGGTCACGTATCAAACCGCATCATCAACGAGATCAACGGTATCTCCCGCGTGGTGTACGACGTCTCCGGCAAGCCGCCCGCAACCATCGAATGGGAATAAGCGGCGCGCGCCCTTCTGCCCTTCGAGCATAAAAATGCAAAAAGACGCCCTTGAGGCGTCTTTTCTTTTCTCAATCGTTTGCGCCACACATCTTCTTTTTTCGAGCAGCTTTTTCGCCACCTTGCCCCTGTCATATGTGACAGGGGCATTTTTGCCATCCCGCACTAGGCTCTCTCATGCCAATTGAGCCCGCTATCAACAGCGGCTCGTGGCTGGGGGGAGGGCTGATCCAGTTGCAGATAGCTGCGCAAACGGGCCCATCGTTATCGTGCCAACCGGCAGTGATGACACCCCGGTGGAGACCGGAAACCACTTGAATCAACGGGGCGCAGCCCGAACGGCCAAACGAGTCGGGATCATAGAGCACGGAGAGTTTGATATGTCAGAACAAGCAGTGTTGGTGGGTGGATGGACCGCATATCACAAGCTGACCGCCGAGGATCAGGCGGTATTTGACCAGGCGCTGAAGGGATTTGTCGGGGTGCAGTACGTACCCTTTGAAGTCGCCACTCAAGTGGTGGCTGGCACCAACTACCGCTTCAAATGCAAGAGCACTGTGCCGCTTGCCAAACCGATCCATGGCGAAGCCGTGGTGCAGATCTTCAAATCACTGGACGGGGATGCCCATATTACCTCCATTACCCCGATCTGATAGGGTTGTGGGAAGGGGGAGAGATCTCCTAACTGGTTTGCTCCAGACTCCAGATAAAAGAAAAGACGCCTTAGGGCGTCTTTTCTTTATCTATGCTCCGGCACTGCTCAGACGTGGTCAGCATTTGTACTTATTGATTTATTTGTTGATCTTGCTCAGGAAACTAACATCATTCTCTTTTTCTTATCTGTCTCGCTCGTTAATCTCTTTGAGATTGCCGATTGGCAACCCTCTCTTTGAATCACATATGTAGCAGACTAGAAAAGCATATGGTAGCGGCAAAAAGTGAAAGAGATGAGGTTGTTATCTAGGGGGAATGATAACGGTGGATCCGTTCCATCTAGTTACGCTAGGTGACATAGCCGAGTTCATCCTGAATGGAGATTAGATATGTCACGAAAGAAAAAATTCGGAGTAGATGGAAAATATCATCATCCTAGGGCTGTGCTTGGTTTTGATGGTAAGTATCACTAGGTGGGAACTACCGAACAAAATTTTATTTGTCATAGAGGAAAAGATGCCAGACCCTAAACCATATAGATACCTAAACACCCTGCTAGCGAAAGCCGAACATGGTGATACTGATTTCAGAGAGTTCCTGAGTACAGATGCTCGAGTCATTTCGCTAGAAGTGTCGGAACAACACGGTTTTGAAGGTATTTTATATATAAAAATTACGCAAGAGAAACGCCCACACTGGGCATCGCTGGCAGATGCAATTGTCGGTAGGGAAATAGACCAGTTATCTAATAAATCTAGTTCAGCCGTTCTTCTTATTCGTGTTAATAGTAAGGTGCTTGCATTTACCTTTGGCTATGGTCGGTTTCTTCTTAATCCTGGGTATTTTGAACAGGATTTTGGTCTAAAAACGGCATTAAATACACTTAATCATCAGAGCTTACGCAGTGTTGAGCTTCACACACTTGAAGATCAACCTATCCAAAAGAAGTCCCAAGCTACCCGAGGTTCTGAGGCAAGCGTCTTTGGAATTGATATATTTAGAGATGTACTCCGGGCGGTCACTGGTTCACCTAGAGTTGGAATTGAGTACAAGAACATTTCTGGTGGTGATGCGATATATTCTTTTGGTATGGAAATGCTGGTGGAAGATATACCGAAAATTGCTGCAGACCTTCTTGGACACTACAATCTAGATCTTTATAAAAAATCGTTCAGTTGGGTGGATAATATTAGGCGTGTAAAAGACACCGCGTCGATTTCAGCTTTAGATGATTTATTACTTGCAGCTGTTAAGAGGCGGGATGAGTCTATTGTTGTTACATTGCCAGAGCTCATTGAGTGGGATTCTGTGCTTGGATTCAGTTTCACTCGGTCTAAACGCGATCTTTCGCCAACAATTGACACTGGTAAGTATCTTGAGAATATTGTTATTGACTCTATATCTGTCGAATCCATTCGTCGAGACCGACTTTACATTACTGATATACATGACAACGAATTTACTCACTCACTCTACGATTGCCTGTACTTCGAGTTAGATGGTATAAATTCCAAAAAAATAATTTTCGGTGGTAATTGGTATGAGATCGATAAATCTTTCATGAGTGGTATCGATGCCACGTTAGCTTTGATAAAAGTCAGTGATATCCCATTTCCCAGTATTGAAGTTTGGGAGGAAGGGGAGAAGAAAAAAATCGAGGCGGAGGGTGATTATAACGAGCGCATAGCCGTTAGCTTAGATTGCTATTTATTGGATAAGAAACTTGTGAAATGTTCGAAGACTACGTCCCCTATCGAGCTATGTGACCTTTTGACAAAAGACAAAAAACTAATTCATGTCAAGCACCGAAAAGGTGGTTCAGCTGGCCTAAGCCACTTATTTGCACAAGGTAGCATATCGGCAGAGGTTATGCTCGGTGATAGGGCATTTAGGAAAGAGGCTCGGAAAGTATTGCGTCGTATTTCAAATTCTGCACATGAGCTCATTCCTATCGACGGCTTGAAAAGCTCAGACTATGAGATTGTATTTTTGATCTTGGGTGATACTAATTTAAGTGTCAAAGAGAACCTTCCTTTTTTTAGTAAGGTTAATTTGACCCTTGCCTTCGAAAATCTTTCACAGAGAGGCTACGAGGTGAAGATTGCTGGGGCTGAAAAGGTTGTACGAGATGGCACATAAAAACATATATTTAAGAAGCGGCAGTAGGATTTATATATATTTTTTTTTGAAATGCCTATCACCTAGAATTTACATGACATAAAAGTTTTTTATCAGGGGTTTTATGAAACATCCAAAATTTAAAGGAATAGGCACTTTAGATGCTGAGTTAGATATATTTCAGAAAGAATTGCTAAGTAAAGAAATTGAATTTAACTGGATAGTTAATGAGTTAAAAAATGCAGATCCATCTGTTGATAACATTAACAGGCTCAGGCAGCAACTCAGAAGTAAGGAAAAACAGGTTATAAAGGCTCGCCGACAGGTAAAAGCGAAAAAAGATCAGCGAAATCGTAAAGTCAATGAGCGTCAGCATAGTAAGTTAGGTGGTCAAGCTAAGAAAAAGGAGCGATTAGCTTTAAATCGTGCAATCAATGAAGAAATGAAGAAGCAGGAGAATATTTTGTCTCAATTAAATAATGTAAAAATCAATGTCCCATTTCAAAAAAAAGAGCAGCAGACTGGGACTGAGTTGTTCATCTCTCACGCATCGGAAGATAAAGCTGGTTTTGTAAAACCACTCGCAGATGAATTGATAGAATTGGGCGTGTCAGTATGGTATGACGAATATACATTGCGAATAGGTGACAGTTTACGGCGTTCAATTGATAAAGGTTTGGCAGAGTCTAAATATGGTTTGATTATCCTTTCGAAAGCTTTTTTTGAAAAGAACTGGACTCAATACGAGTTAAATGGACTTGTGGTGAAGGAAATGGAAGGGAATAAGGTCATCTTACCTATTTGGCACAATATTACTAAAGATGAAATTATGCGTTTAAGTCCTTCTCTAGTTGATAAAGTAGCGCTGAATTCAGCAACGCTTACGGTGAGAGAAATTGCTGAAAAAATAGCAGATGCAGTGAAGCTACCCTAAAGAGAGGTTATGAAAGTCCGTAGGATGCAATGAACAATGTGAATTGCACCTCTACTTTTGTTTCTCATACCTTGCACAAAAGCCGCTCTGCAAATGGTGCAATGCGTTGCGCTTATTGCACCCTACGTGTTTTGTTAATCCGCTGGGGTGGGGTGGCTAGGCACCATGTCTTGCCAAGGCAACAAAAGGGGCGATTTGCGCCCCGATTTTTCTTATGTCCCCGTTTTATATCGCCACACGCTTGTCTGGCGCAGTCTGATTGTCTGCTGAGTCACTACTAACACTCCTGTTTCGTCACCCCTATCAGGCCGGGCAGAAAAAGGCCACGTTTACTCATACCTCGCCGCTTCCCAGGCGTGTATCGCCTGTTTGCGGGTCTCGCCCCAGTGATAGCCGCCGAGTTTGCCGTTTTGCTGAATGACTCTGTGACAGGGGATCATCAAGGCGACGGGGTTGGCGCCCACCGCCAGCCCCACGGCGCGGGTGGCCTTGGGATTGCCGACGGCGCTCGCCACCTGGGCGTAGCTCACCACCTTGGCGGGCGGGATCAGCAGCAGCGCCCGCCAGACGCTGATCTGAAAGTTGGTACCGCTCACGTGCAGCGAGATGGGGCGATCCGGCGCCTTGCTGCCATCGAACATGGTGTTGATGACCCCTTGGGTGCGTGATGGCGCTTCTTGCAACGTTGCCTCAGGCCAGCTGCGGGCGAGGGTGGCCAGTGGCGCCTCTGGGGCCTTGTCATCGAGAAACGAGAAGTTGCACACCCCCCGTGGGGTCAGGGCGACGAATGCCTGACCAAAGGGGGTGTCGTGCACCCCGTGATCGATAACCAGCCCGGCCCCGCGCTGCTTGTACTCGCCCGGCGTCACCGCTTCGAGCTGCACGAAGTGATCGTAGAGCCGCGAGCCGCTGCTAAGGCCCAGGGTATCGGCCACCTCCAGCAGCGGGCGCGACTCCTGCAACAGTGCCTTGGCCCGCTCCAGGGTCAGCACCTGCAGATAGCGTTTGGGCGTCACTCCGGCCCAGCGGCTGAACAGCCGCTGGAAGTGAAAGGGACTTAAGTGCACGTGCGCCGCTATCTCGTCCAGAGTGGGCTGGCGCTCCACCTGACTTGCGATAAAACGGATGGCATCGGCGATGCGGGCGTAATCAGACATAAGGCGCTCTCACGATAAGGTTTCGGTCGCAGGATCTTGGGGGCGACAACGTCATGTACGACAAATTGATACCCCACCATCGGCCAGCAGGGCAATGCCGGTGGTAAAGCTGGATGCATCGGACGCGAGATAAAGGGCCGAGCGGGCGATCTCCTCCGGTTGGGCCAGCCGTTTGAGGGCATGCATATTCTGCACAAAGGCGAGGCTCTCTGGCGTATTGGCAAAAGCCCGCCCCATGGGAGTGTCGGTGCCCCCCGGCAGCAGGGCGTTGACCCGAATCCCTTGTGCCCCATACTCGGCGGCCAGCACCCGGGTCAGGCCAATCAGGCCCGCCTTGCTCGCCGCATAGGCCGCCATGCCGGGCAGCCCCAGGGTATGGCCGACAAAGGTAGAGGTAAAAATAAGCGAGCCGCCGCCACGCGCCAGCATGGCGGGGATCTGGTACTTGGCCCCCACAAAGGCGCTGGTGAGGTTGGTATCCAGCGTTTCCTGCCACTGCGTCAGCTCAAGCTCCTCCACGCTGCCCGGCGTGCCAGTGGTACCTGCGTTGTTGAAGGCGATATCTAGCCCGCCGAAACGGGTCAGCGCGAGCTCCACCAGGTCGCGGGCGTAAGTCTCGCTTTTCACATCTCCTGCGAGACTCACCGCCTGGCCCCCCTTGTGGCGGATCTCCTCCACCAGCAGATCCAGCTCGGGTTGGCGGCGGGCACCGACGACGACGCTGGCCCCTTCGCGGGCAAACAGGATGGCGCTGGCGCGACCGATGCCGGAGCTGGCGCCGGTGATAATGGCGACCTTGTTGGACAGTAATGACATGGCAGTTCCCTCGCTGAGTGTGTTGTGCGTCTGCTAAGTGGTACACAGGGTTGGCTGTGGGTTGGAACTCCAATAGGTTCCAACCGACTTGGGTTTGGCCCCCACTATGGCAACCACTCCTTGCCGGGACGACCCGAATCTTGCTCTCTTTGTTCCCGAGTCGTTTTGCTACATGTCGATACAGGCCTTTGCGGCAACAAAAGGGGCGATCTGCGCCCCGAATTCTTTATAATGCCCCCCTTTAAAACCGCCGGACCTCGGTTCGGCGCGCGCTGATGGTCGCTGTGCCATCAGGTAGATCATCAGGATTGAGAAACGGTTATGCATACTCTGGAACAGCTGCGCGCAGGTGAACTGTGCGGTGCCCGCCATCTGAAGCTCTCTGAAAACCTCGCGGTTTTCCCCCCCGAGATTTTGAGCCTGAAAGAGACGCTGGAGGTGCTGGATCTAACCGACAACCAGCTAAGCACGCTCCCCGACGAGCTGGCCGGGTTTGGCAAACTGCGCATTATCTTCTGCTCCGAGAACCGCTTTACCGAGCTGCCCGAGGTGCTGGGGCGTTGCCCGGCGCTCACCATGGTGGGTTTTAAGGCCAACCAGATCGTCACAGTTTCGGCCAAGGCGCTACCTGCGGGGTTACGCTGGTTGATCCTGACCGACAATGCGGTGGAACAGTTGCCCGATGAGCTGGGCCAGTGCGACGCTCTGCAAAAGCTGATGCTGGCGGGCAACCGCCTGCGCGAGCTGCCGGCAAGTCTTGCCAACTGCCGCAATCTTGAGTTGTTGCGTATCGCCGCCAACCGCATCGAACGCTTCCCCGAGTGGTTGCTCTCGCTGCCGCGCCTTTCATGGCTCGCCTACTCCGGCAACCCCTTTAGCGAAGGGGCGGAGGCGCGGGCCATCGATGATGCCCATGTCACGCCTCTTGCCTGGGAGACGTTGGCGCTGGGTGAGCTACTGGGGCAGGGAGCATCCGGCGTTATCCATCGCGCCACCCTTGTGGGTAATACTGCTGATGAAGTGACTCAGGCGAGCGATAGAGGCGATGGCAATCAGGTGGCGGTCAAGCTGTTCAAGGGGGCGGTGACCAGCGACGGGCTGCCCCGCTGCGAGATGGCGGCATCGCTGGCGGCGGGCAGCCATCCCAACCTTATCAAGGTGATAGGCAAGGTGGCGGATCACCCCTCCGGCATTCCGGCGTTGGTGATGGAGCTGATCGATCCGGCCTTTGCCAATCTGGCCGGGCCGCCGAGCCTGGACTCCTGTACCCGGGATGTCTATCCCGAGGGGCTGCATCTGAGTGTGCCAGATGCGCTGGCGATGGCCCACGGCATCGCCTCGGTGGCGGGCCATCTGCACCGCGCGGGCATCATGCACGGGGATCTCTACGGTCACAATATCCTGTTTGCCCGTGGGTCTGACACGCCGGCTCGCGTTCTGCTGGGGGATTTTGGTGCGGCCTCTTTGTATGAGCGCAGCGACCGCGAGCGGGCCGTGGGCCTTGAGCGGTTGGAAGTGCGCGCCTTTGGCTGCCTGCTGGAGGAGCTGCTGGCCCATTGCGATACGCAAGACTCACTGCTTGATGGGTTGCATCAGCTCAAAGCGGCCTGCCTCTCGGAACTCCCAGCCGAACGCCCCGATTTTGCTTATATCGAGCGTCAGCTGGCGGCTGCTCGCGCCACGCTGTCGTGACTTTTTTGGCGTTGGTAGGCACGTTTTGGCTTGCCAACGTCATTCCCTTCTTTCATTAATGGCTATCAATGCATGACGTATTTGCATGGATTGGTGTGCCTTGTCCGTTATAAATGCAGCCAATAGCGCCCATTGCGACAGTGAAGCGCACGGCAAGATGACGTCCCGCCATTCGCCCGATAACACGCAGAGGTTGCGCGGCAAAAAGGGGAGGGCAGAGGGTTGCGCGGTGCCGGTTAAGTTGTGATATTGAGGCATCTTTAGTACAGAAGGGTAATAACGATGGAAGCTGCGTTTTGGCATCAGCGTTGGGAAGAGAACCGGATTGGCTTTCATCAGGCGGACTTCAACCACTGGCTGCAATCCTGGTGGTCGGCCCAGCAAGCGGACGAGCCGGTGCTGGTTCCCCTGTGCGGCAAGTCCCGCGACATGCTCTGGCTGAGCGCTCAGGGTCATCCGGTCGACGGTTTCGAGCTATCGAGCCTTGCCGTCAGCCAGTTCTTCAGTGAAAACCAGCTCGCCGCGACCGTGAGCGAAGTGTGCCCTTATCAGTGCCATCAAGTAGACAGCCTGCGCATTTTTCAGGGGGATTTTTTCGCCGCCCCCAGTCTGGGTCGCCGTTACCGGCTGGTCTATGACCGCGCGGCGCTGATCGCCCTGCCGACCGCGATGCGCCGCCAGTATGCAGCCCTGATCAGTTCGCTGGTCGAGACCGGTGGCCAGATCCTGCTGGTGACCCTCGAATATCAGCCGGAGCAGCAGAGTCAGCCCCCCTTCTCGGTGGGTGAGATGGAGGTGCGAGCCCTGTTCGAGCGCGATTTTCGTATTGAGGTGCTGGGGCGCGCCGCCGAGGTGGATCACCCGCGGGTGTTGTCGGGTCAGCTCTCCTACTTCGATGAGGTGGCCTACCGACTGGTTCGCCGGGGTTAACGGGCAGCTAGCGGGCGGCCAAAGGGTGATCTGCGCCGACAAATCATCGGGCTATGCGCTCTTCGCTACCTCCTTTGACGTAGATCAACGTGACTGACGGGGGGAGTGCCTAATATGAGGCTGTTTCTCAATCACTGTTGGCATTGCAAAGCGAGTATCGGGTCTTTCCCGCTTGCTGATCAGCAACTCAGTGTCTGATTTTCACGCTCATGTTCACTTTTGGCGGCTTTGGTCGCAATTGTTATGGTTTTTCCAGCCGACCCTGATGGGTCGGCTTTTTATTGTCTGTGATTTGCGGTGGGCAGGAAAAACGGGGGATGTCGAGGCCTGATCAGGCCTCGAAGGTGGCGGCATTGAGCCGAAATGCCCGTGGATCGTCGATAAACTGGCCGGTGATCCGCTCGTCATGTTCGTGCCCCTGACCATAGCTACAGAGGATCAGTCGATCGGAGGTGCGCGAGCGCAGCTGGGTGATAAAGCGCACCAGATCGGCGCGGCTCAACTTGCCCACCTCGTCGCAGACTCTTTCGCGCTGATCAAACCCCAGATCCTTGTTGCCGATGCTGACCCACAGCCGCTGGCCGCGACTGCGCAGGTTGGCATCCCGCTCGCTCAGCTGGGCTTGCAGCCCCGCCTTGCTCTCCTGCCACTGCTGCTCGGTGAATTCGAGCATGGCGAGCGGGAAGAGGTCGATAAACTCCTCCACCGCATCCAGCAGGATCTGCGGCCCCGCCACCGGCGACTGGATATAGAAGATCAGGCCCGGATGGCGATTGAGGGGCAGGTTGCCAGCGCCCACCACATAACCCAGTTGCTGGCGGGTGCGCAGCTCGTGGAAGAAGGTGGAGGACATGATGTGGTTCGCCAAAGTGAAGCAGGCGAGATCTCGCGCCCGGGTGGTACGGGACTGGTAGTAGACCAGCAGTGCCGAGTCTTCGTGATCGCAACCCTGCTCGCGAATAAGGGTGCCCCTGTCCTGAATGGAGATGAGCGGGCGGCGGGTCTCGCCACTCGGCTTGCTGCTGGTGCCATTGATATCGCTCAGGTGACGCTCCATCAGGGCGGCCAGCTCCAGCGCTTCGGCGGCAGTCCAGTCGCCATGCACCAGGGCTTCGACATGCACCTCGCCAAACAGCTGGGCCACGAAGCCGGGCATCTCTTCCAGCTCGACGGTGCGCAGGTGACGCAGCAACTGCTCGAATGGCGGGTTGTTGGGTTGCAACAGGCTGGTGAGCTGGTTAAAGAGCTGGGAGATGGGGCGCGCCTTGGACTGGTTGTCCCAGTTGCGAATGAGCTGCTCCTTGATCTCGGCGAAGCGACCCGGATCCGGATACCCCAGGGTGCGGTTGCCGAGGATCATGTCGAGCAACAGCGGCTGCTTGTCGGCAAAACCGCTCAGGTTGATGGTAAAGCCCCCCTGATGGGCATAGATCTGGTAACCCAGCCCCGCCAGCTCCGCCGGATAGGTGAGGGCGTTGAGGTGGTCGGCCAACAGCTCCACGGCGAGGCGCGCCATGGCGATATTGCGCGGATTTTTGACCGCATGTTCGCTGTCGATGGAGATATAGAGATTGCCCTTGGGCACACTGAACAGGTGCTCATGGAGGTGCCAGAGGCGAAAACCGGGGCGATCGATAAGGCATGCGGGCATGTCGGCGGCAAGCTCTGGCGCGCGCGGATCGAGCCGGCTGCTGATAAAGGGGTTGGGCTTGGGCAGCGCCAGCGCCGGATCCGGCTCGCTCTGCTGCCAGCGAATTTTCTCGGCCTCGGTAATGGTCGCCACGCTGTAGGGGGTCTGATACCAGCGGGCCAGCCGATCGGTCGCTACTTCCGGCGCAGTGATGGTAATACGCAAATTGTGCGGGGTGAGCTTGGCGAGGAAGCGGCGGATCAGCTGCTCGTCATATTCGCGCATCATGTAGTCGCCGTAGAGCAGATCCTCAGGCTGGTAACTAAAGAGGTTGAGCACCAGCCCCGACACCGTATCGAGGGGGCGGCCGCGCTCCTGAAAGCGAAACGCCGATTCGAGCACGGTCCGTTTTTCGTCATAGCGCCAGCTCTGCAGCCCTTCGCGGCCAATCAGTTTCAGATAGCCAAACAGGGCGGCGAGGATGTCATCCACATGCTCAAGGCCCAAGGGGGTCAGGCCAAAGTTGACGCCAAAATCCTTGAAGTTGGCGCCGCTGATGCCACCACCTGCCGAGAGCTGGTTGACCCAGCCTTTCGCCTTGAGCAGGGAGAGCAGGCTGCCATCCCCCTCGTAGCCAATCAGATGGCTCAGGAAGGTGAGGGGCTTTTTGTCGTAAAACTCGTCCACATTGGGCAAGGGGAAGCTCAGCGACAGCTTGCGGGTCTCCTTGACCGGATTGATGTGGATGCGCACGCCGAGATCATCGAGCCGATAGAGCGGCATGGTGAGAGTCGGGGTTCCCAAATTGCGATTCAAAATGGGAGCAAAGTAGCGACAGCACCACTGCAACTGGGTATCGATGGATTCCGGCGAGATCATCACCAACGCCATGCGATCCGCGCTGTAGTGGCTTTCGTAAAAACGGATAAGGTCGGAGCGCAGATCCCGTCCCGGCAGATCGGCCAGGGTATCGAGGTTGCCCACCGAGAACTTGGAGAAGGGGTGCGCCGGGTTGACCGTCTCTTTATGCACCTGATAGCTGCGGCGCATGTCATCCTGCAGCTTGAGGCGATACTCGGAGTCGACCGCGTTGCGCTCCTTGTCCACCCACTCCGGATCAAAGGTGGGGCAGATAAAGAACTGGGAGAAGCGATCCAGCCCTGCTTCGAAGAAGCCGTTGTCGATCTCGAAGAAGAAGTTGGTGAACTCGGTACCGGTCCAGGCGTTGTTGCTGCCGCCATGACGGCTCATAAATTGCTGGTACTCACCAGGCTTGGGGTAGGTGCAGGTGCCGAGAAACAGCATGTGCTCGAGAAAATGGGCCATTCCCTGCCGATCGGCGGGGTCGTCAAAATGGCCGGTATTGACCGCCAGCGAGGCGGCGGATTTGTCGGTGTCGGGATCACAAATCAACAAGACCCTGAGCCGGTTGGCCAGCTCCAGAAAATGGTATTGCCGATGGTCATTGGGACTGGCATATGGGCTCATTGGCGTGTGACTCACGTTGGATTTATTTGAATTTAAACATGATTATCGACCCCGCTATCCCGTCAGGCAAACCCTTTTCTGAGAGGTAGCGCAATTGTTTCCACACCCGTGGCGGGGTAAGATCCCCCGGCTATCAAAACAGGCCCGTTGGGCGAGGTTGTAATGAAGATCTATATCATGCGTCATGGCCAGGCTGGCATGAATGCGAAAACAGATGAACAGCGTCCATTGACCGAGCAGGGTATTGAAGAGTCTATCCAGATGGCCCGCTGGCTGGCGCCTCAGCTGATTGGCCCGCTGGATCGGGTGATCCACAGCAACTATCTGCGGGCACGCCAGACCTGGCAAGCCATATGCAGTGAATTACCTGACGCAGCAGCCGTTGAAGAGAGTGGCGACATTACCCCTTACGGTGATCCCGCTTTCGTGGCCAGCTACCTCACCACTTTGGCTGAACAACATGACCAAATCCTGATGGTCAGCCATCTGCCGCTGGTGGGTTATCTGGTGCAAAGCCTCTGCCCGACCGCAGGAGCACCCATGTTCGCCACCTCGGGGATCGCCTGTATCGAGTGGCACGATGGCAAAGGAGCCTTGCTCTGGCTCGAAGGGCCGCATACAATAGGCTAAAAGTTAATAAAAAGTTATAGATTGAATTTTTTGGGAAGAGATGGGCGAGTTTTCCGGATTTTTATAAATACTTTACGGAATTAATTCGCAGAAGCTGCTGTCATACGGATACAACTGCAAGAGGTTGCAAACGATGAGAGTGTTCAAGAAGTACCTGCCACTGATGGTGGCAAAGCACGTCAAAACCTTCTTTAAAGGTCGGATTTACATCCATGGTCGGGGGCGGTTTGATTTCCAATCCGGTTTGTTGCTGATGCCGAATCCGGCGGATATTCCCCACCGCCAGACAGTCACCGAGGTCAACGAGCTGATCTCCAGACTGCACATGGATGCCGCGTGATGCGCTTCTGAACCTGTTTCTGCACTGATATGCCCGCACTTTTGCGGGCATATTTGTTTCTGGCGACTGGCGTTCACCGCGTGGCTGTTCAGGCCCACACCTTTGTTTATCTCCCATCGCCCCCTATACTGGCCCGCTGTTGTCTCTTCGGTCTGGATCTTCTCATGCCCCTTGCCTTTCTGTTTCCCTTTTCCTGCATTGCCATCTGGGCTGGCAATGGCATCGTCAGCAAACTGGCGGTTGGTGTTTTGTCTCCCGCAGCCTTGGCCTGGTCGCGCTGGGTGGTGGCTGCGCTGGTATTAAGCCCGTTTCTGGCCCGTCGGGTATGGCGTGCGCGTGCCCGCATTCGTGCCGGTTTTTGGCAGATCGCCATGCTGGCCTTGCTGGGCATGGTGCTCAACCAGACTTTTGGGTACTACGCGGCGCAAACGCTGGGAGCCACCGAGATGGGGTTGATGATGGGACTGACGCCGCTGCTGACCGTGCTGTTCAGCATCTGGCTGCTGCGCGAGCGGCCCACCTGGGGCGCCGTGCTGGGGGCGCTGCTTTCCATCCTTGGCTTGTCTATCTTGCTGGGGCAGGGGGATCCGACCCGGCTGTTTACCCAAGGCATTCATATCGGCTCTGTCTATATGCTGATTTCGGCGGGCACTTATGCCCTTTACAGTGTGCTGCTCAAGAAGTGGGATCTTGGGCTCGACAACTGGTCGCTGCTCTATGGTCAGGTGATCTGCAGTGTGGTGATCCTGACCCCCTTCTTTTTGCTGATGGATGGCCAGTGGCCTGATGGGCGGGCCCTGTGGCTGATCCTCTATGCCGGTATCCCCACTTCGGCGCTCTCGCCCTGGCTCTGGATGCAGGGTATCGCCCTGCTCGGTGCCAACCGTACCGCCATCTTTATGAACCTGCTGCCGGTGATGACGGCTGGCCTTGCCATCACCCTGCTGGGTGAGCGGTTGACCAGCTATCACCTGATCGGGGGCGGTCTGACCCTGCTGGGTGTCTTGCTGGCACAGCTGCTGGTGCGTCCGGTGGTGATGGGTCGCCGCCGGGTAGTGCTGGCTCCTTGCCCCGAAGAGTAATCTTGCGTGAAAGCGTAGAGGGGCCAAGTGGCCTGCTTGGCCTTCAATGAAAAGCGCCTGCAGCAATGCAGGCGCTTTTTCATGTTGTTTGTTTTTTCAGGGATTTTACTGAGTAATGATGGCAATGGCTTTGTCGTTGCAGCCATGTCCAACAATGGGCCAAATTTTAACTTAGTGATTGAGATAGATATCCTGCTCTGCATAGGCCAGCAGCGGCGTGCTGGGGTTAGCGCGTTTCGCGCCAAAGAAGCGGGTCAGTACACCGGATTGTTGCCCCAGACGCTGCAGCTTGACGTGATCCAGCTCGATCTGCTCGGGTAGCCAGGTAAACACAGCGGCGCAGTGACCATTGCCCAGGCTGCGTTCCAGGGTTTGCTGCCAGTTCTTGATTTTGGGGCTGTGCACTACCAGCACTCTGTTGGGATCGATGCCTCGCTCTTCCAGGTGGCTTGCTGTGGGGCGTCCCGGCGGGGCGATCAACAAGATCCAGCCGGTATGAGAGTCACCTAACTTGCTCAGCTCGCTGAGAAACTGATCCTCAGCCTGGATAGTCACACCATAATGAGCCGACTCTGCCTTGCAGGCGGTTCTGGTTGGCCAGGGGTTGCTCATGGCACGATTCATCGCAAAGGACAGTGAGTGCAGGGGCTGGTTCATATACGGTTTCCTGTATGAATATCCAAGCTGTATGCGCATACAGTAGTTCTATCCTGAGGCAGTGACAAGGTGTTTTTGCTGAAAAATGTGATGGTGTTGGCATGCACCCTTAATAACATTATGTTTTTAAACGTTATTTAATATAAAACCAGCTGGGTGTTTTTCGTACTATGGACAAACCTTGTGTAACCGCTCATGGTTATACAGGTCATTTAAAGGAGGTGCCGCCATGGATATCAGTACCTTGCAGCGTCTGGATGCCAACATCTTGTTGGGCATCATCAATGAGAAGCTAAGGCTTGAGTGTGACGGGCTGGAGGAGCTGCTGGCCTATTACGATATGAGTGAAGAGCAGTTGGCAGGGCGTCTGGATCAGATTGGGTACCATTACGATCCATTGAGCAATCAGTTCAAGGCACATCGCTGAGGGTGCAATGATTGCTTCATATTTATACGGTAATTTTTCAGGCGCGTTGAAACCGGTTTCAACGCGCTGTCTTGTTGCCTATTTTCAGGGATTTTCAAGGCTTGGCAATCTCTGAAAACCTATTCATGTCATATTATTTTTATTTATCCATTAACGTGCTGATAAAAAAGGGAATTTTTGTTTTTCTGTAATCAGTTAAAGGAAAGGGTTTTCAAGCTTTTCAGGCTGTTTTTATCGGTTAAAGTGTGACTTGCGTTAACTTTTAATTCTGCCGCTTTAGTTAGTATTCTCACGCCGGTACATATTTTGAGATAACAACAGCGCCGGTCCCGCAAGCGGGATAACAATTTTATTTGTAACGAAGGAATATGGTTTATGGCTACCAAGAAGAAGACAGACCAGGATCTCCAACTGGATAAAGATCAGCTCAAGGCGAGTATCGTGCGTCACCTGCGTTCTACCTTGGGAACAAGCGAACAGAAAGCCTCTCCCGAAGCGTGGTGGAAAGCCACTGCTGCGGCCGTCAATGAACAGGTGTACGAGCGCCTGACCCGCACTCAGCAGACTCACTTCAAGAAAGATACTCGTGCGATTCACTATCTCTCTGCTGAATTCCTGATGGGACGATTGACCTCCAACAACCTGCACAACCTCTCCCTCTACAAGACTTGCGAAGAGGCACTGAGCGAACTCGGTCTGGAACTGACCGATCTGTGCGAACAAGAGCCGGACATGGCACTCGGCAACGGCGGCCTGGGTCGTCTGGCTGCCTGCTTTATTGACTCGCTGGCCACCCTGAACTATCCGGCGGTTGGTTACGGTATCCATTACGAACACGGTCTGTTCCGTCAGGAGATCCAGGATGGCCGCCAGATCGAGCGTCCGGACTCCTGGCGAGAATATGGCAACCCCTGGGAGATCTGCCGTCCCGAGTCGGTGCAAGAAGTGCCGCTCTACGGCTACGTCGAGACTGTGTTTGGTGACAATGGCGGCCTGAAGAAGGTATGGCACGCCGGTCGCAAGATCAAAGGGGTGCCTTGGGATATTCCGGTGGTCGGTTTTGGTGGCCACACCGTCAACATCTTGCGTCTGTGGGAATCCCGTGCCTCCGAGTTTTTCGATTGGGACGTGTTCAACGCCGGTGGTTACATCGACTCCCAGGCTGAAAAAGCCCAGGCCGAGACCATCTCCAAGGTGCTCTATCCGAACGATGAGACCGATGCAGGTAAAGAGCTGCGGCTGATCCAGCAGTACTTCTTCTGTGCTTGCTCCATCAAGGACATCATGCGCCGCTACAAGCGGGTCCATGGTGCCGATTTCAGCAACTTTGCCGCGCAAATTGCCATTCAGCTCAACGATACTCACCCGACTGTCGCCATCCCCGAATTGATGCGGGTGCTGGTGGACGAGGAAGATCTGAACTGGGATGCCGCCTGGGCCATCTGCTATCACGTCTTCTCCTACACCAACCACACCCTGCTGCCGGAAGCGCTGGAGAAGTGGTCGGTCAGTCTGTTCGAGAAAGTGCTGCCTCGCCATCTGGAAGTGATTTACGAGATCAACGCCCGCTTCCTGAGCGAGCTGGTCGAGCCCAAGTGGCCGGGCAACGATGCCATCAAGGCCAAGCTCTCCATCATCGAAGAGGGAGATGTACGCAAGGTTCGCATGGGTAATCTGTGCGTGATCGGCTCGTCCAAAGTGAACGGTGTGGCCGAAATCCACTCCAAGCTGGTGAAGGAAGATCTCTTCCCCGAGTATGCCGAGCTGTGGCCGGAAAAAATGTGCAACGTGACCAACGGGGTGACCCCGCGTCGCTGGCTGCTGGCGTGCAACCCGGAACTGGCTGGCCTCTACAACGAAGTGGTGGGCAAGGAGTGGCCGCTGCAACTGGACAAGCTGCGTGGCGTGGTGAAATTTGCCGACGACAAGGCGTTCCAGCAGCAGTTCATGACCATCAAGCGTCACAACAAAGAGAAGCTGGTCAAGGTCATCAAGGACGAAACCGGTATCGATGTCAGTGCCGAGGCGATCTTTGACGTTCAGATTAAGCGTCTGCACGAGTACAAGCGTCAGCAGCTGAACCTCATTCACATCATGGCGCTCTATCGTCGTCTGCTGGCCAACCCGGACTATGACATGCACCCGCGCGTGTTCATCTTCGGCTCCAAAGCGGCGCCTGGTTACAAGCTGGCCAAAGATATCATCTATGCCATCAACAAGCTGGCGGATCGGGTCAATAACGACGCCCGTATCCAGGGCAAGCTGAAAGTGGTGTTCATGCCGAACTACCGCGTGAGCCTGGCCGAGAAGCTGATCCCGGCGGCCGATGTCTCCGAGCAGATCTCCACTGCTGGCTACGAAGCCTCAGGTACCGGCAACATGAAGATGGCGCTCAACGGTGCGATCACCATCGGGACGCTGGACGGCGCCAACATCGAGATCGCTGAAGAGGCGGGTGCGGAAAACTGTGCCATCTTCGGTCTGAACGTGGACGAGGTGAAGTCGTTGAAGGCGCGCGGTTACAACCCGTACGACTTCTACTATGCCAACTCCGAGCTCAAAGCCGTGCTGGACTGGTTTGATACCGACTACTTCACGCCGGGTCGCCCGGGTGAGCTGGCCTCCATCAAGCGCTCCTTGCTGGAAGGGGGAGACCCTTACCTGACCCTGGCGGACTTCCAGTCCTACTCGGATGCACACAAGCTGATCGATACCTGGTATCGGGATCCGGCGCTGTGGGCGAAGAAGGCCATCATCAACTCGGCCACCATGGGCAAGTTCAACTCCGACCGCTCCATTCAGGACTATGTGGATCGGATCTGGGCGCTGAAGCCCTGCAACATCGGCTAATCAGATGCAGAAATGAAAAAACCCCCGCAAAAATGCGGGGGTTTTTGTTTATTGGGGGGAGGTAGATCAGAGGATGTCGCCAACGAAGTAAGCCAGCAGGGCGAGCAACACGGTGAAGACCACGTTGAGGGCCATACCGGCTTTCATCATCTCCTTCTGGCGGATGTGGCCGCTGGCGAAGACGATGGCATTGGGTGGGGTAGCGACCGGCAGCATAAAGGCGCAGGAGGCACCGATAGCGATCAACACCGCCATCACGATGGGGGAGACACCCAGCGCCTCTGCCACACCGGCGAACAGCGGGATCAGCAGGGCTGCGGTGGCGGTGTTGGAGACCAGCTCGGTCAAAAACACCACGAACGCTGCCAGCATCAACAGGATCACGAAGATATTGGCGTGGGAGAGCACGGCCGACAGATGGCTGGCCAGGAAGGCGCTGGTACCGGTGGCTTTGAGAATGGCACTCAGGGTCAGGCCGCCGCCAAACAGCATCAACACGCCCCAGTCGGTGTTCTGGTTGACATCATCCCAGCTGGCAACGCGGCTGACCACGATGGCCACAATGGCGCCCATGGCAATCAGAGTGTCGAGTTGCGGGATGCCGCCAAAGGCGTTGGAGATAGGCTGTGAGCCGATCCACAGCACAACAGTGGTCAGGAAGATTGCCAGCGTCACTTTACGTTCGCGGGTCCAGTTGATGGTGACATCCTGGATCTCGACGCGATGGTTGAGCTGTGGACGGGTCACCAGATAGAGCAGGGCAATGCCGCAGGGCATCAGGATCAGCACCACCGGAATACCGAACTTCATCCAGTCGGTGAAGCCGATCCCCATCTGGGCGGCAGCGATGGCGTTGGGTGGGCTGCCCACCAGGGTACCGATGCCGCCGATGCTGGCGCTATAGGCGATCCCCAGCAGAACGAACACGAAGGTAGTGCGATCTTTTTTGCTATCGAGGCGAGCCAGCATACCGATCGCCAGTGGCAGCATCATGGCGGTAGTGGCGGTGTTGCTGATCCACATTGACATGGCGGCGGTGATGGTAAAGAGCAGGATGATGCCCCAACCCAGATGGCCATTGGCCAGGTGCATCACCTTGCCTGCCATCAGGGTATCCAGTCCCTGCTTGGAGAGGGCGGCCGCGAGGGCGAAACCGCCGAAAAAGAGGAACAGGATCGGGTTGGCGAAGTCGGTGAGGGATTTGCTCATGTCAAACACCCCGAGCACGGTGGCCAGCAGGGGCACCAGCAGGGCAGTGATGGTGACGTGCAGCGCTTCGGTCAGCCAGAGAATGGCGATAAAGACCAGAATGCCCAGCCCCTTGTTGACCATGGGATCAAACGGGAGCCAGGCGAGCATGGCACAAAGTAGCAGGACATCCAGGATGACGATCCCTGATTTGATGTCCAGCCAGCGAGATGGAGCAGAGGGTACAGCCGATGTGTGCATAATGTTCTCTCGGTTAATTTATGGTTGTTTTTGTGTTGCCGAGATTACATCTATTCACTTGTTTGAAACAGGCTCACATGTTGAAAATCAGCCTCGACTCACACAAGCATTGATAAAAATGAGGAAATGAACACATAAATAAAACATGTCTGAAATATAAATCAAACATCCATGAACTGCTCCAGCCACTGCTTGAACATGCTCTTGGGCAAGGAACCATTAATCTGGTTCACCAGTTTGCCCTGTTTGAAGACCATCAAGGTGGGGATGCTGCGAATGGCATAACGGGCGGCAATGGTGCTCTGCTGCTCGGTATCGACTTTGACAAAGCGCATTCTAGGTTCGAGCTCATGGGCAACATCATGAAATACCGGAGCAAACTGCTGGCAGGGGCCGCACCAGCTGGCCCAGAAATCGACCACGACCGGGATATCGGAGTTGATCAGGGTATCGAAGTTATCCGCCTTCCCGAGGCAAGGGGGCTGGCTGAACAGGGGGGCCTTGCAGTGCCCGCACTTGGCGGATGTATCGATATGGGTAATGGGCAGGCGGTTCCTGGTAAAGCAGTGGCTACAATAAGTAGTGACAAATGACATAATTGGTTCCTTCTCGATCTGCGCTGGCCGGAGATATGATGAGGGGCCAGAATGACGCAATAGCGAAACAACAGCGAAATATCAGAGCAATAACGGTAACACAGTGACCGGCGGGAGTGGATAATTCCCCCCCAAGGTTCATTGCCCAACCGGATAATTCAGCGACTACCAGATGAGAGTCGAGACGGGATGAAAAAAGGATCACGGAAAAACCGTGCTGTACCAGGGCTGATCGTTGCCCTGCTGCTCGCCTTTTCGGGCTACTGCTGGCAGTCGCTCAGTCAGCAGCAACAGGCCCACGACCTGAACGAAGCGGCCGAGGTGGTGCTGAACCGGATCAACGCCGATACGGTCTATCTGCTCGGGCGGGAGCAGGCCAACGACAGCAATGTTCAGCAGCGCCTGAACCAGTTATCCATCACCCTTGACGGTTTTGTGCGCAAGGTACGCAGCGATCCCGATCTGGCGCAAGACGAGTTGTCTCAGGCGCTGCTTGAGGATATGGATACCTATCTGATGGCGCTGGCCAAGCTCCATGCCATGGAGATGGCCATCGAGTATATCAATGCGCCCCTGCAGACCCAGATTAAAAAGGTGCGCGAGATAAGCCCGTCAGACAGTGCGTTGCATCGCGATGTCGAGGAGCTGGCGCAGCTGAGCAACTATCTGCAGCGCAGTTGGGACAAACGTGAGCAGACTACGCTGGCCCAGTTGCAGCAGCAGATGGTATCCCGTTACGGCCACCTGCCGGAAATCGCTACCCTGATCCGCCTGAGCAAGGACATGAGCCAACAGGTGGTCGCCTATCACGCCTTGCGTTACCAGCTGATCGACATGCATGTGATCGAGAGCTTGGTGCGCTGGAAAATCGACAAGCTGGAGCGCGCCTCCTCGCTGATGAACCGCTTCTATTTGATGGCGCTGTGCGGGGCCTTGATCTGCTTCGCGCTGGTGGCCTTCACCCTGTGGCGCCGCAATCAGAAGCTGAGCGAATTGTCGCGCCAGACCGGCTTGCTGGCCCAGGCCAAGAGCGATTTTCTGGCCAACATGAGCCACGAGATCCGCACCCCCATGAACGCAATCATCGGCTTCAGCTCGCTGGCACTGCAGACCGAACTGGATCAGCAACAACGGGACTATCTGGGCAAGATCAAATCCTCATCCGATACCTTGCTGCTGCTTATCAACGATATCCTCGATTTGACCAAGGTGGAGTCCGGCAAGCTGACGCTGGAGGAGATCGATTTCGATCTCAGCGAGCAGCTCGATTCGCTGGCGGGGATGTTTGCCGATCTGGCGGAGCGCAAACATGTGGAGGTGATCATTCGCAAGTCGCCTGAGGTGCCGGTCTTCTTGCGCGGGGATCCCCTGCGACTGGGGCAGGTGCTGGTCAATCTGGTGAACAACGCCATCAAGTTTACCGAGCGCGGTGAAGTCGAAGTTTCCATCGAGCTGGCCAATCCCCATCCAATGCGGATCCGCTTCAGCGTGCGCGATACCGGCATCGGCATTGCCGAAGAGAAGCAGAGCCAGCTGTTTCAGGCGTTTACCCAACTGGAGGCAGGCAATACCCGCAAATATGGCGGCTCGGGTCTGGGTCTCAATATCTCCCAACGGCTGGTCGAACTGA
The DNA here is from genome assembly GCF_000819685.1 of Aeromonas allosaccharophila. Lineage (GTDB taxonomy): Bacteria > Pseudomonadota > Gammaproteobacteria > Enterobacterales > Aeromonadaceae > Aeromonas > Aeromonas allosaccharophila. Next base: position 101,752 of record NZ_CDBR01000091.1, read on the forward strand.
TGGGGGGGAGGATCATTGTCCAGAGCAAGCCCGGTGTGGGCTCCCTGTTCCAGTTCGATATCCCGATGGCGCAGGCGGTCTACGGCGTGGCAGGACGGAAGGTCTTTTTCGAAAACCAGCCGCTGGTGATGGTGATGGATGACAACGAGCTGGTGCTGGATCTGGCCCGGGACATTCTGACTCGCGCGGGCGTGCGGGTGCTGCCGGTCAACTCCCTGTCGCGTGCCCGCCAGCAGCTCCGTGAAGAGGGGCCGAATCTGCGGCTGGCGATCCTTGACTGGCGGATGGGTCAGGAGGATGGGCTCGATCTCGCGCTGGAGATGTATCAGCACAGCCAGTGGCGGCGGATCCCCATCCTGATGATCAGCGCCTGGGCCAGAGAGGGGTTGCACGCCCGGATGGACAGCATGGGGCTGACCCACTTTCTGCCCAAGCCGATGACCGAAAATGCCCTGTTGGCCAAGGTGGATGAGCTGCTCAACGGCAGCGCCTATGAACTCAACCTGCGCAAGGCCGAGGCGCAGGGGGATCAGCAACACTTCAAATCCCTGCTGCAGGGTACCCGAGTGCTGCTGGCGGAAGACAACCGGGTTAACCAGCAGCTGATCATCGAGTATCTGCGGCGGGTCGATGCGGTGGTGTGCGTGGTTAGTAATGGTCGGGAGGCGGTGGAGCGGGTCGCCGAGCAGCCTTTTGACGTGATCCTGATGGATTTGCAGATGCCGGTGCTGGACGGGCTCGATGCTACCCGCCAGATCCGCAAAATGGTCGACAAGCACGATGTGCCCATCATTGCCCTCACCGCCAGCGCCATGCCCGGCGACAAGGATCGCTGTCTGGGAGTGGGGATGAATGGCTATGTGACCAAGCCGGTGAGCAAGCTGGATCTCTACAATAACCTGCTGCAATGGGTGAAGCCGCAAGGGGTTGAGCAGGCGGGGATCATGGAGGTGAAACCGCCGGATATGATGGGGATCCTCGATCTGCAGGATGCCCTCAAGCGGCTGGAGCAGGACAAGGAGGCGCTGCAGATCCTGTTCAAGCTGTTCATGTCGGAGCACAAGGACGATCTGTGGGAGATCCGCTCCGCCCTGCGCCGCCAGCAACCCGAGGTGGCCAGCAAGCTGCTGCATACCCTCAAGGGGGTGTCGGCCAATATCTCGGCGGCCCGCCTGCAGCTGGTGGCTGGCGAGCTGGAGTGGCGCCTGCGGCAAAACGAGGTGCTGAGCGAGACGGATCTGGAGCAGCTGCAACAGGTGTTCAGCCAGACCCGGGAAGAGGTGTCACACTTCTTGTTGACCGGTGAGCAGCATGAAAACTCGTATAATCCCTATTCGTTAGGGGATGATCGCATGTCACAGTGAATTAAATAGTAATTATTCTCAACCATTCCTGTTCGGGATATCATGAGCTTTCGTTCGAATCGCCTCCAGCCGGAGGCGATTGTTTTCATTCTTCTATTGTTCTGTGTGATCTGTCAGATAGCTGCTCCTGGGAGCGGTCACGGGCAGATAGCGCTAAAGGTTGGTGATGTGAGCGTATTTCTACGATTGAGCTGGTTTTTCAAGGAGCAGTGGCCCCGCTATCTGGCCGCCATCGCTTTGCTGCTGATGGTGGCCCTGTTGACCGTTATTCCGCCCAAAGTGGTGGGCTGGGTGGTGGATGGCATCGCCAAGGGCGGTCTCGACAATGGCACTCTGATGCGTTATCTGGCCGGGCTGTTCGGGCTAGGTGTGCTCATCTATCTGCTGCGCTACGTATGGCGGGTGATGCTGTTTGGTGCCTCCTACCGGCTGGCCTATGTAGTGCGCAATCGTCTGTTCAGCCATTTCACCCGGATGAGCCCTGATTTTTATCAGCGTCACCGTACCGGCGATCTGATGGCCCATGCCACCAACGACATTCAGGCGGTGGAGATGACCGCTGGCGAAGGGGTGCTGACGCTGGTTGACTCCATCATGGTCGGGGTATTGGTGCTCTCCATCATGTGCAGCCAGTACTCCTGGCAGTTGACGCTGGTCTCCTTGCTGCCGCTGCCGGTGATGGCCTACTTCATGAACCGCTTCGGCACCCAGATCTACACCCAGTTCAAGGCGGCGCAAGGGGCCTTCTCCAGGCTCAACAACAAGACCCAGGAGGCCCTTTCCGGCGTGCGGGTGCTGAAATCCTATGCGGTTGAATCGCTGGAGGATGAGGGCTTTGCCGAGCTGACCAGACAGGCGGGGGAGCGCAATATGGCGGTGGCTCGCATCGATGCCAAGTTCGATCCGGTCATCTATCTCTGCATCGGTTGCTCCTACTTTCTCGCGGTGGCGGGGGGCAGTGTGCTGGTGCTGCGTGATGAGCTGACCCTGGGTGAGCTCACCAGCTTCACCATGTACCTCGGCCAGCTGATCTGGCCGATGTTTGCCATCGCCTGGCTGTTCAACATCATCGAGCGGGGCAGCGCCGCCTACTCCCGCATCGAGAGCCTGCTGGGGGAGCGCAGTGATATCGAAGAGCCTGCCAATCCGGTGGCGTTTACCTCTGCGTTTCCTTTGCAGATCAAAGAGGTGAGCTATCGACTTGAGCAGCGCACCCTGCTTGCGGATATCGACGTTACCCTCAAGCAAGGGGGCATGCTCGGGGTGGTGGGACGCACCGGGGCAGGCAAGAGCTCCCTGCTCAAGTTGTTGATGCGCCTTGCCAATCCGACTGACGGTTCGATTGCCATGGGGGGCGTACCGATTGAGCAGCTGCCGCTCGGTACTCTGCGCAGCCAGTTTGCCTATGTGCCGCAGGAGCCATTCCTGTTTTCTACCACCATCGCCGCCAATATCGCCCTCGGCAAACCCGATGCGAGCCGCGAGGAGGTCGAGCGGGTGGCGCGCATTGCCTGTGTACACGATGATATCGTGCGTTTCCCCAAGGGTTATGAGACCGAGGTCGGGGAGAAGGGAGTGACCCTCTCCGGTGGCCAGAAACAGCGGCTGGCCATTGCCCGCGCCTTGCTGCTGGAGGCGCCCATTCTGGTGCTCGATGATGCGCTCTCGGCTGTGGATGCCCACACCGAGCAGCAAATTCTGCACGCCCTGAAAGCCCATCGTCGCACCCTGATCCTGGTCAGCCATCGCATGACAGCGGTGGAGCAGGCCGACGAGATCCTGGTGCTGGAGCAGGGGGCCGTCAGCGAGCGGGGTCATCACGGTGCCCTGATGGCGCACAATGGCTGGTATGCCGACATGGTGCGTTACCAGCGTCTCGAAGAAGCGGTGGAGGAGAGCCTGTGAATCCGACCATTAAACGACTGCTCGCCTACTGCGCCCGCTATCCTCGCTGGCTCATTCAGGCGGGGATTTGCCTGCTGCTCGCCACCGGCGCCGAAGTGGCCGGGCCGCTGCTGATCAAACTCTTTATCGATGACTATCTGGCGCCGCGCAATATCGTGCTGCCGAACATTGCCCTGATTGCGGCGGGCTATCTGGGTTTGCAGGTGCTCTCGGCGGCAGGTTTCTATTTGCAATCCCTGCGCTTTAATCGCATCGCCCAGGCGGTGGTGCAAACCTTGCGCGAGCAGGTATTTGCCACCGCCATCCGTTTGCCAGCCCGCTACTTTGACAAGCATCGCTCCGGCTCGCTGATCTCCCGCATCACCAACGACACCGAGGCGATCATGAACCTCTATGTGCAGGTGATCGGCTTGCTGGTGCAAAAAGTGGTGCTGCTGTGCGGCATCCTCATCTCCATGGCGCTGCTGGATCTGCGGCTGATGCTGGTCTGCTCCCTGCTGCTGCCCGCGGTGGGCGGGGTGATGTGGCTCTACCAGAAACTGAGCGTGCCGGTGGTGCGAGCGACCCGCAGCCTGCTCTCCGACATCAACAGCCGTCTCAACGAGTCGCTGCAGGGGATGCCGGTGATCCAGGCCATGGTGCAGGAGCGTCACTTTGCCAACGCCTTTGCCGAGGTAAATCAGCAGCACTGGGCGGCACGGATCAAGAGCCTCAAGATCAACGGCATCTTGCTGCGTCCGCTCATCGATCTCTTCTACATGATGGTGCTGATCGGCCTGTTGGCGCTGTTTGCCCATGAGGGGTTGAGCAGCGCGGGTGCCATTCAGGTGGGGGTGCTCTACGCCTTTATCAGCTATCTGGGACGGATGATCGAGCCGCTCATCGAGATGACCAACCAGCTCAACCAGCTGCAGCAGGCGATGGTGGCGGGGGAGCGGGTCTTTGCCCTGCTCGATGAAACTCGCGAGAGTACCGACGGCGAGATGCTCCCGCTGGAAGGGCGGGTCAGTTTCGAGCGGGTGAGCTTTTCCTACGATGGCGAGCAGCCGGTGCTGCGGGAGGTCAGCTTTGCCGCAAAACCGGGCCAGATGCTGGCGCTGGTGGGCCATACCGGCAGCGGCAAGTCCACCATCATCAGCCTGCTGATGGGCTTCTATCCGCTGGATCAGGGGCAGATCCGTTTCGATGAACACGCACTGGATACCCTGTCGCTGGCAGCGGTACGCCGCACTATCGGGTTGGTGCAGCAAGATCCCTTTATCTTCGTCGGTACTTTGGCGGAGAACCTGCGTCTCGGTCGCGCCGGAATAGACGAAGCGCGGCTCTGGCAGGCGCTGAGCGAGGTGCAGCTGGCCGAGTTTGTGCGCAGCCTGCCACAGGGGATCAACACCCTGATGGAGGAGGGGGGCAAGAACCTCTCCGCCGGTCAGCGGCAACTGCTCTCCTTTGCCCGCGCGCTGGTGGGGGATCCGCGCATCCTCATTCTGGATGAAGCGACGGCGAGCGTGGACTCCCAGACCGAGCTGGCGCTGTCGCAGGCTATTTCAGCTGCGCGTCGTGGTCGCACTACCATCGCCATCGCCCACCGCCTCTCGACCATCGTCGATGCGGACGAGATCCTGCTGCTCTCCCGCGGTCAGGTGAGCGAGCGGGGCAGCCACAGCGAGCTGATGGCCCTCGGCGGTCACTATGCCCAGCTGTTCGAGATGCAGAGTCAGGGGGCCTGGCTGGAAGAGAAGCGCGCCTGAGTGGCACATTTGCTGTTATCAGAGAGATGAACGAGAAGAGGGAACCGGTGCGGTTCCCTCTTTTTTTACGCCGATCAAAAGGTCGTAACCGTGATCCCTGTGCTTGTCGAATGCCACAGATGCAGGCAACATGTTGTTTACATTAACTCATCGGATCAGTTCGCATATGGATTTGCAACGCTTCAAAGCCAATCTGGCGCTTCGGCTGTTTGCCTGGCGCTACATTCCCGTCATCGGGTTTTGTGCCCCGATCATCGAAGAGATGAACGCCAAGGCGCTGCGCATTCGCATTCCCCTTGGCTGGCGTACCCGCAACCATCTGGGCAGCATGTATTTTGGCGCGCTGGCGACCGGCGCCGATCTGGTAGGTGGTCTGCTGGTGATGGAGAAGGGGCGGCAGCGGCGCAAGAAGGTGCACTTCGCCTTCAAGGATGTGCAGGGGGAGTTTTTGAAACGACCGGAGGGGGATGTGCAGTTCGACTGCGCAGCGGGGGAGGAGATCGACGCCATGATCGACGAGTCGCTGGCAAGCGGTCAGCGCATCAATCGCCCCATCCAGGTGGTGGCCACCTGTCCGTCACTGAACGGGGATGAGGCGATGGCGCGTTTTGTGCTGACCCTGTCGATCAAGGCCAGCTAGCGGGTTGCCAGAGCGTGGCTCCCCGAAACGGGTTTAGCCAATCTCCGGGCTGACGCCCTCTTTCACCACGACCTTCATGCCGTTGAAGTTGACCACCTGTTCTGCCACGATCTTGCAGCGCTTGCGGGTTTCGACCTGACCGTCCACCTCGACCAGCCCTTCGGCAACGAGGGCTTTGGCTGCGCCGCCACAATCGGCCCACCCCTGATGTTTGATAAGGTCACACAAGGCAACGAAGGGGTGACCTTCGAGCAGAAACGTCTCCATGGGAAATCCTCTAGATGGATGAATGCCGGATACAGCAGGGCGACTATTTTAGGCAGTTCGCTCAGGCAAAGAAAGGAAGAGGGGCCACTCGCTGCGAAAAAGTGGCCGATTGCCCTTGAGTTGGCGACTTTATAAGACCTGACGTGCAGGTGAGAGGGCCACCCGTGACGTATCGTGACGCACCTCGTCCCCGCGGGTGTGCCCGCACACGCCCCTGACTGTTAGGATCGGGTCACTCTCAATGGCCCAAGGAACTTCCCATGACACTCTCCCGCCTGCTGCTGGCGCGCAGCGCCCTTACCCTGTGCAGCGCCCTTACTCTGTGCGGTGTCGCGCAGGCCAGTACTCCGGTGCAGGTCTCGCTGCCCGGGGTCAATTTGCCCGCGTCCCATCAGGTTGAAGGGGCGCGCGCCTCGCTGCTCTATGGCCGAACCGGTCAGGTGAAGGGCATTGATTTGCCGATCTTCGCCCTCTCCGATGTGGATCGGTTCAGCGGCCTGCAGCTCGGGATCTTCCTCGGTGCCGGTCGGGTGCGCCACCAGTTTGGCGGGGTCGCCATCAACGCCATTAACTGGCACGAAGGGCAGGATACCGGCGTCAATCTGGGGCTGGTCAACTTGACCAATAACGTGCAGGGGCTCAACTGGGGGGCGGTCAATATCGCCAAAGGCAATGCGCTTGCCAACGTCGGCTTCGTCAACTATGCCGAGCGTACCACCTTCCAGATTGGCTTTATCAATGCCACCCAGCACCTCGATGGCTTGCAGATCGGGCTGGCCAACTACGCCGCCAACGGCGTGTTCCCTATTTTGCCGCTGGTGAACTTCCAAAAATCGTTCTGACCTAGCGGTTCGCTTTGCGTTAAGGGCCTCTGCTGATTACCCTGTGCCTCTTGCAACGTGTGGCAGGCGAAAAGAGGTAATTGATGACGGCAGGGCAGATGAGTGCAATCGGGATCGGCTGGGATGTGCGTGGCTGGCAGGGCAGCGCCCAGGCGGTGGCCGTGGTGGGTTGGCAGGCCGGTTCCAACCGCTTGCACTGGCTCGGGGTGTCGCCGCTGTTTCGCCTGAGCTCGCGGGTGGCGCCGGATCTGGCCGCTCTGCTGCGTCCGGCCCTGCAAAACGAGCTTACCCTGATGCAGGTAGAAGCCTGCCCGCAACTGGCGCTCGGTATCGATGCACCGCTCGCCTTTCCCCGCGCCGTGCGGGATCTGCTCAACGGCCAACCACACAGCTGCGCCGTGCCCGAGCGGGAGATAGACAACCCCTACGCCTATCGTGACTGCGAGCGCTGGCTGTATCAGCAATATGGCAAGAAGCCGCTCTCAGCCACCTTCGATCGGCTCGGCAACAACGCCACCCTGGCGCTCTCCATGCTGCCGCAGCTCTCGGATCTGCAGCTGGTGCCCAAGGGTCAGGAGCAGGCCAGCCGCGCCGTGCTGGAGGTCTATCCGGCATTGGCCAAAGTCGGTGGCAAGGCCTCCCCGGCACGACCCGAGCTGGCGGCCTTGCTGCCCGAGGATCTGCTGGTCGGCACCGATCGCTACGATGCGGCGCTCTGCGCCCTGATGGCGCTGCAATATGCCGCTGGTGGCAAGGTGACTGTGTTGCCCGAGTTGGTTCAGCCACCTGGTGACATGCCCCGTGATGAGGGATGGGTCTATCACTTTGCCCGTCATGCTGTTGAGCACAACGGCATGTGACGACGGGAACGCGGCGCATCATGGCGCCGCTCACCCTGTCGACGCTGGCGAAATGGCGCAAAAAACCTGTCTTTAGTCAGGAAATTGCCTGTTCATCCCGTGACAAGGTGGCGCATCGTTATCTTCATCCGATATATTGCCCACCTTGCTGATCCTTTGCTGTGGTATTCCCGATGAAATCCGTTCTCTCTATTCAGTCCCACGTGGTCTTTGGTTGTGCCGGCAACAGCGCGGCTGTCTTCCCCATGCGCCGCCTTGGTATGGATGTATGGCCCATCAACACGGTGCAGTTTTCCAATCATACCCAATATGCCCAGGGGTGGCAGGGGATGGCGATGCCGGCGGGTCATATCAGCGCGCTGGTGAAAGGATTGGGCAATATCGAGGCGTTGAGCGGCTGTGACGCCGTGCTGAGTGGCTATCTCGGCTCCGCCGAGCAGGGTGACGAGATCCTGACCGTGGTCAACGCAGTCAAAGCGGCCAACCCCGATGCTATCTATTTCTGCGACCCCGTGATGGGTCACCCGGAGAAGGGGTGTATCGTCGCCCCCGGCGTCACCCGTTTCCTGACCGAGCAGGCGCTGCCGGTGGCCGACATGATGGCCCCCAATCTGCTGGAGCTGGAGACCCTCTGCGACACTCATCTGGCGGATTTGGATCAAACCCGCGCCGCTGCCCATCAACTGCTGGCTCGCGGCGTCAAGCTGGTGCTGGTCAAGCATCTCGGTCGTGCGGCGCAGGACTCCAGCCGTTTTGAGATGCTGCTGGCGACCCCGCAAGGGGATTACCTGATTGCCCGTCCGCTCTACGACTTTGCCCGTCAGCCGGTAGGTGTGGGCGATCTTATCAGCGCCCTGATGCTGGCCAATTTGCTGGCCGGTCACGATGCGGTCAGCGCGTTCGAGCGCACCAACGCCTCGGTGGATGCGGTGCTGCAGGAGACCTGGCGCCAGCAGGCTTACGAGTTGCAGCTGATCGCTGCGCAAGATGCCTTTGCCTTGCCGGAAGTTCAGGCACGAGCGGTGCAACTGCCCTGAGTTGTGCAACTTGTGATGCAAAGAGGTGAGCCATTGGCTCACCTCTTTTGTTTGTATTGCTCCAAGTTATGGGGTTAGCGGATCAACCCCTGCTCAACCAGCCAGGCAAACAGCAGATGGGAGACGGGGGAGAGCTCATCGAGGTGAGTGCTGTCGAGCCAACGCAGCTCGGCGATTTCGGCCGAGGCGACCGGGGTACCGCTCGCGTCGCCGGTGTAGCAGCGCAGCCGCACTTCGACCCCTGCCGGTTTGCCATCGGCCTGGGCGCTGAACTCGCAGGCAAAGCGCAGGGTATCGGGTTGCAGGGTGACGGCCAGCTCCTCTTCAATCTCGCGGATAAGGGCCGCCTCGTCGCTCTCGCCCGGTTCCCGCTTGCCGCCGGGGATGTAGTAGATCGCCTTGCCGTGGGAGCGGGCGCAGAGCAGTTGCTGATCTTTAAAGGTGAGCCAGGCGAGTTTGTCGATCATCCGTTTTCTCTCCAATGGGGTTGCCGTGATGAGCCGGGCGCACTCAAGCGCGCCGCTGCTTTTCATGCCGGCAGCCTAACAAAGATGAAGTTGAGTCCCAAGGGGAAAGAGGGGAGAGGCTGGAAACGCACTGTTTCCAGCGCGGTGACCGCGTAGCTGAATGAGTGCGCAAGGACTGTCTCGCCACAGCCTTCTCGTCCCTAAAAAAGTGGACTGGCGCACACCACGATAGGGCCGGACTGGGCGAAGGCGTGGCCCTTGTGGTTTAATCTTGCCACTTTAGCGGTAGTGGGCGACGAGCCTGCTACCTTGCGTGGGCAAGATGCAGGTGAGCAAGATGCAAGTAACAGCAGAGAGCAAATTTATCGGACTCGGGGTGGCGGGCAATTTCGCTGGCCATCTGGAGCAGGCGGGTGAAGCGTCGGATTTCGTAGCAGTCGTGGTGCGCGACACCACTGCGCCCAAGGCACTGTTCCCCTTCTTCGTGCCGGGTCACCCGGGCCAGCTCGGGGTGTTCCCCTTAAGCGACAAGGCGATCTTCCTGCCGGAGGCGGCGGTCAGCGGTGACGAGAAGGTGCAGATCGAGCCGGAAGTGGCGCTCTGGTGCGAGCTGGAGTATGCCGGCAAGCAGGTGGTGGCGATCCATCCCCGTGCCTTTGGCGCCTATAACGACTGCTCCATCCGTCGTCCCAACGCCAAGAAGATCAGCGAGAAAAAGAATTGGGGCGAAGAGAGCAAGGGGTTGGCGGCCAACCTGCTGCCGCTATCCGGTTTTGCCGCCGGTTGCGAGCTTGATGACTATCGCATCGCCTGCTATCTGGAGCGCGATGGCGAGCTGCACGCCTACGGGGTAGACAGCGCTGCCATCGATTACAGCTACTTCCACGGTCAGCTGCTCGACTGGGCCATCGACAAGTTCAACCATCAGCAGGACGAGGGGCCGGCGGAGCATATCCAGGGGCTGCTGGCACAGGCGGGGCATCCTCCCCATGCGTTGATCAGTATTGGTGCCACCCGCTATACCCCGTTTGGCGAGACCCACTTCCTCAAGCCTGGCGACACCTCCTGTGTGGTGGTATATCCGGGCAGCCGTTATAACGAAGCGGATATCCGTGAAGCGATCCGCAGCCGCAGTTTTGGCGCCGATGTGTCTGTGCTGCTGCAGGCGGTGCAGGCTCGTTAATCACCTTTGCCAGCGGGAAGGTGTCTCTTCCCGCCGGTTATCATATCGGGTCATTTCATGACGATTGTTGCTGTATCCCGAGCCGATTATCCGGCGCTGATCGATCTGTGGGAGGCCTCGGTGCGGGCGACCCACCACTTCCTGCCAGAGGCCGAGATCCTGGCTCTCAGACCGCTTATTCTGAAGCACTATTTCGATGCGGTGACACTGCACTGTGTCCGCACAGAAGAGGGGCACATTGCGGGTTTTAGCGGAGTGCTCGTGCGCAAGCTGGAGATGCTGTTTGTGGCCCCCGATGCGCGGGGCGGCGGCGTCGGTCGCCAGCTGGTGGCGCATGCTATCGGCCAGTGCGGTGCGACGATGGTTGACGTCAATGAGCAGAATGAGCAGGCGGTGGGTTTCTACCGGAAGATGGGATTTGTCGAGACGGGCCGCTCGCCGCTGGATGGGCAGGGCAAGCCCTATCCGCTGTTGCATATGGTGTTGGCACCGAGCTGATCGCTCCTGTTGAGTTGCAGGATCCATATAACGAGCGGGGAATAGCCGTGTATGCTCCCGTTCGTTTATGCGCTGACACCGTGTGGATATCGTCGGTCTGGATGGAGAAAAGGGATGGAGATGATCAGAACGTGCAGAGTGACTGACCTGGCCGGATTGCTGGCGCTCTACGGAGAGTTGCGACCCGATGATCCTCCGCTGGCAGCCGACATGGCTATCGCGACCCTTGAGTCACTGCTGAGCGATCCCCGTATTCGGCTTATTGTTGCCGAGGTGGATGGTCAGCTGGCGGCGACCTGTCAGCTGGGGATCGTTCCGACGCTGACCAACGAGGGGAGGCCATTTGGTATTATAGAGCACGTGATCACCGCCAAGCGGTTTCGCCGTCGTGGTTTGAGTCAGCGGGTGCTGGAGAAGGCGTTGTCCCTCGCTTGGGAGCAGAGGTGCTACAAGGTGATGCTGCTATCGGGGGAGGGGCGCAAGGCTGCCCATCGGCTTTACGAGAAGCTGGGATTCAAGGCCGGGATCGAGCTGGGATTCGTGATCAAACGGCCGCAGGAAAATAGCGTATGCCAGGAAGTGTGATACTGGGTGCGGGTGAATTAGAAAAAACGGGAGGTCGTAAGGCCTCCCGTTTTTTACAGACGAGATGCGCGGGTTGCCACCCGGCGCGGGAATGCGTTCCTGAAAGAGAGACTGCGATTAACGGGCCGCGACTTTATTGACCACCTTGATCAGCTGATAGCGCAGGGAGGACGAATCAGCGGGCACATCGGTGAGCTGCTCCTTGCTGACGCTGAGCTGATAGCGGTAGCCCGGCTCGAACTGGAAGCCTTCAATATCCTGGTAGAACAGCGTCCAGGGCTGCTGCTCATCGCTGCGAACCTGCATGCACTGCATCGGACCGACCCCGACGCAATCGACCAGCTGGCTGTTGATATAGAGGGTCTCCCCCTGTGACGGGGCGGGGGCGCTTTGGCAGGCGGTCAGCAGCAAGGCGGCGTTGATAAACAGTGGTTTCATGATGGACTCCTTCAACGCGAAAGGGGGCATTAGAGCGACAAACAAAAAGGCGGTCAATGACCGCCTTTGTAACAAACCATATCAGCGCAGTGGTTAGCGCTGCTCGAGCGGAGTGAACTCGCGCAGCGGGTGGCCCACGTAGAGCTGGCGTGGCCGACCGATCTTGCTGTCCGGGTCTGAGTGGAACTCGTTCCAGTGCGCAATCCAGCCGATGGTGCGGGAGATGGCGAAAATCACGGTGAACATGCTCATCGGGATGCCGATCGCCTTCATGATGATGCCGGAGTAGAAGTCCACGTTCGGGTAGAGTTTCTTCTCGACGAAGTAGGGGTCGGAGAGCGCAATGCGCTCCAGCTCCATGGCGACGTCCAGCAGCGGATCCTTGATCTGCAGCTCGGTCAGTACTTCGTGGCAGGTTTCGCGCATCACGGTGGCACGGGGGTCGTGGTTCTTGTAGACACGGTGACCGAAGCCCATCAGGCGGAACGGATCGTTCTTGTCCTTGGCCTTGGCGATGTACTCGGGGATGCGATCCACCGAGCCGATCTCTTCCAGCATGCGCAGGCAGGCTTCGTTGGCACCACCGTGGGCCGGTCCCCACAGGGAGGCGATCCCGGCGGCGATACAGGCGAACGGGTTGGCACCGGAGGAGCCAGCCAGACGAACGGTGGAGGTGGAGGCGTTCTGCTCGTGATCCGCATGGAGGGTAAAGATACGATCCATGGCGCGTTCAACGATGGGGTTGACCTTGTACTCTTCGGTCGGCACGCCAAACATCATGTGCAGGAAGTTGCCTGCATAGGAGAGGGCGTTACGCGGCTGCATGAACGGCTGGCCGATGGAGTACTTGTAACACATGGCGGCCAGGGTCGGCATCTTGGAGAGCAGACGGAAGGCACAGATCTCGCGGTGCTGCTCGTTGTTGATGTCGAGGGCATCGTGATAGAAGGCGGAGAGGGCGCTGACCACACCGCACATGATGGCCATGGGGTGGGAGTCACGACGGAAGCCGCGGAAGAAGAAGGCGATCTGCTCGTGCACCATGGTGTGGCGGGTGACCAGACGTTCGAATTCGGCATATTGCGCCTTGGTGGGCGCCTCGCCGTACAGCAGGATATAGCAGACTTCCAGATAGGTGGCCTGGGTAGCAAGCTGGGCGATAGGGTAACCCCGGTGCAGCAAGACACCCAGATCCCCGTCAATGTAGGTAATGGCAGATTTGCAAGAACCGGTGGCCATGAAACCGGGGTCAAAGGTGAAATACCCCTGTGATCCCAATTTTCTGACATCGATGACATCCGGGCCGATGGTGCCGGAGAGGATCGGCAGTTCGACCGGATCTTTTCCGGGCAGGTGTAGGGTGGCTATCTTATCAGCCATAGCACGTCTCCTTTGCTCTTTATAATTTGGTTCCAGTCCTACTCTATTACGACTTTTATGACGCTGGCAAAGGTTGTTACCCATACCGAGGTGGCTGGAGCGCCTTATTTGAAACAGAGTTCCTTATCAATGTCAATTTTGCTGAAACCCCATTAATGGCATTAATGAAATGTTAAATTAAATATGCGATCGAGTTTGCGGTTTTGTGTTTTCTTTGTAGCTAATTGATTGTCTTCGGTTAAGGCCGCCGATATACTGCGCCACGTGGGTCATGGCTGCAGGTGTTTGAAACGCTTTGGCAAAGCCTGATGTGAAACCGAAAACTCGCGTTTTGGCTTTTTCAGAGTGTTTTGGTAACAAAAAACCAACAATCACCATTCCGTGCCCTCAAGTGTGAGTTAAAACAATAACTAACGTGCTCAATGGAGCTGAGTGGGCAAGCGTGAAAAACAAACAGAGACCGGTCAACCTCGACCTACAGACGATCAGCTTTCCTGTCACTGCCATTGCATCCATCCTGCACCGTGTTTCAGGGGTTATTACCTTTGTTGCACTGGGCATCTTGCTGTGGATGCTTGGTACTTCACTCGCCTCTCCCGAAGGGTTTGCAACCGTGGTTGCCATCATGGACAACTTCCTGGTCAAACTCGTGCTGTGGGGGATCCTGACTGCGCTGGCATACCACATTGTGGGCGGCTTGCGTCATCTGGTCATGGATATGGGCTATTGGGAAGAGCTGGAATCCGGCAATCAGAGCGCCCGCGTGGCCTTCGTGATCACCGCGATCCTGGCTGTATTGGCGGGAGTGCTTGTATGGTAACCAATTCTGCAACCTTCGGGCGCAGCGGCGTTCACGATTACATCCTGATCCGCGCCACCGCCCTCATCATGACCTGTTATGTCCTCTATCTGGTGGGCTTTGTCGCGTTCAACGACATCACCTACGAGGTGTGGGCAGGCTTCTTCGCCAAAACCTTCACCAAGGTATTCACCCTGTTGACCCTGCTCTGCGTACTGATCCACGCCTGGATTGGTCTGTGGCAGGTGCTGACTGACTATATCAAGCCGGTAGGGCTGCGCGGGGCGCTGCAATTTGCCCTGGTCGTGGTGCTGTTTGTCTATCTGATGACGGGTTTCGTCGTGCTGTGGGGTGTGTAAGGTGACTATTCCAACTCGTGAATTTGATGCGGTGGTGATTGGTGCCGGTGGTGCCGGTATGCGCGCCGCGCTGCAGATTGCCCAGTCCGGCAAGAGCTGCGCTCTGTTGTCCAAGGTTTTTCCAACCCGTTCTCACACGGTATCCGCCCAGGGCGGCATCACGGTTGCGTTGGGCAATGCCCACGATGACAACTGGCAGTGGCACATGTATGACACGGTAAAAGGTTCCGATTACATCGGTGATCAGGAAGCCATCGAGTACATGTGCAAGACCGGCCCCGAGGCCATCTATGAGCTGGAGAACATGGGGCTGCCCTTCTCCCGTTTCGACAACGGTTCTGTCTACCAGCGTCCGTTTGGTGGTCAGTCCAAGAATTTTGGTGGCGAGCAGGCTGCTCGTACCGCAGCGGCGGCAGACCGTACCGGTCACGCCCTGCTGCACACCCTCTATCAGCAAAACGTCAAGAACAAGACCACCGTCTTCTCCGAGTGGTATGCGCTGGATCTGGTGAAAAACCAGGACGGTCACATCGTTGGCTGTACCGCCATCGATATGGAGAGTGGCGAAGTGGTCTACTTCAAGGCCAAGGCCACCGTGCTGGCTACCGGCGGTGCCGGTCGTATCTACCAGTCCACCACCAATGCCCACATCAACACAGGTGACGGTGTCGGCATGGCGCTGCGCGCCGGGGTAGGGGTGCAGGACATGGAGTTCTGGCAGTTCCACCCGACCGGCATCGCCGGTGCCGGGGTGCTGGTGACTGAAGGGTGCCGTGGTGAGGGCGGCTATCTGCTCAATAAAGATGGCGAGCGCTTCATGGAGCGTTATGCCCCCAATGCCAAGGACTTGGCCGGTCGCGACGTGGTAGCTCGCTCCATCATGATCGAGATCCGCGAAGGTCGCGGCTGCGACGGTCCCTGGGGCCCGCACATCAAACTCAAGCTGGATCACCTCGGCAAAGAGGTGCTGGAATCCCGTCTGCCGGGTATCTGCGAGCTCTCTCGCACCTTCGCCCACGTGGATCCGGTCAAAGAGCCGATCCCGATCATCCCGACCTGCCACTACATGATGGGCGGCGTGCCGACCAACGTGAATGGCCAGTGTCTGGCGCAAGACAAGGATGGCAACGACGTGCCGGTGGTCGGCCTGTTTGCGGTGGGCGAAATTGCCTGCGTCTCCGTACACGGTGCCAACCGTCTGGGTGGCAACTCGCTGCTGGATCTGGTGGTGTTCGGTCGTGCCGCCGGCATGCATCTGGTCAATACCCTGGGCGAGATGGATCACGGTCGTGATGCCTCCGAATCCGATATCGATACCGCCATGGCGCGCTTCAATCGCTGGGAAAATTGCCGTGACGGCGAAGACCCCGTGCAGATCCGCAAAGACCTGCAGCGCTGCATGCAGAACAACTTCTCGGTGTTCCGCGAAGGGGATGCCATGGCAGAAGGGCTGGCCGAGCTGAAACTCATCCGCGAGCGCCTCAAGCATGCCCGTCTGGACGACACCTCCAAAGAGTTCAACACCCAGCGCATCGAATGCCTGGAGCTGGATAACCTGATGGAGACGGCGTTTGCCACGGCGGTTGCCGCCAACTTCCGTACCGAGAGTCGCGGTGCTCACAGCCGCTTTGACTTCCCGGATCGCGACGACGAGAGCTGGCTGTGCCACAGCCTCTATCACCCGGACACCGAGTCCATGACCCGTCGCGCTGTCAACATGTCACCCAAGACCCGTGAGGCGTTCCCGCCCAAGGTCCGGACTTACTGATTGCGGAGCCAGCCCTATGAACGTCACATTCTCTGTCTACAGATACAATCCGGATGTTGATAACGTCCCCCATATGAAGGAATATCGTCTTGATATTCCTGAAGGTTCCGACATGATGGTGCTCGACGCACTGATCCAGTTGAAAGAGCTGGATCCCACGCTCGCCTTCCGCCGCTCTTGCCGCGAAGGGGTCTGTGGATCAGACGGTCTCAACATGAATGGCAAGAACGGTCTTGCCTGTATCACCCCGCTCTCCGATCTGCTGAAGAAGGGCAATAACGTCGTTATCCGCCCCTTGCCCGGCCTGCCGGTGATCCGCGATCTGGTGATCGACATGACCCAGTTCTACACCCAGTGGGAGAAGGTCAAACCCTTCCTCATCAATGATGACAAGTTGCCGCCGGTGCGTGAGCACCTGCAATCCCCCGAAGAGCGCGCCAAGCTTGACGGCCTGTACGAGTGCATTCTCTGTGCCTGCTGCTCCACTTCGTGCCCCTCCTTCTGGTGGAACCCCGACAAGTTCATCGGTCCGGCCGGGCTGCTCGCCGCCTACCGCTGGCTGGCTGACAGCCGCGACACCGCGACCACCGAACGACTGGGGAATCTGGACGACGCATTCAGCGTGTTCCGCTGCCATGGCATCATGAACTGCGTGAACGTCTGTCCGAAAGGCTTGAACCCGACCAAGGCGATTGGCCAGATCAAGTCGATGTTGCTCAATCGGGCTGTTTAGTATCAGGGCCGGCCCCGCGCTGGCCCGACTTCTGGATAGCCATCCCACCCGTGGCAGGATGGCTATTTGACCCCTACAAGCTGCGCAGCAGTAACAAGAAGTACAAGGGATAGAAATGCATAACGGCGTGATGAAGGCCTGGTTGGAGTCATCTCACCTGGCTGGTGCGAATGCAAGCTATATAGAGGATTTGTACGAATCCTTCCTGGAAAATCCTGACTCCGTGTCCGATGAGTGGCGCAGCCTGTTTAGCGAGCTGCCCCAGGTCAATGGCCATGCGGTTGAACAACCCCACTCCCAGGTCCGCGATTATTTCCGTCGTCTGGCCAAGGATCCCTCTCGCTACAGTGCCCCCGTCTCCGATCCGCAAGTGGATGCCAAGCAGGTGCGGGTATTGCAGCTGATCAACGCCTTCCGTTTCCGTGGTCACCAGAATGCCAATCTGGACCCGCTGGGTCTGTGGCAGCGTGAAACCGTTGCCGAACTGGATCCTGCGTTCCACAACCTGCAGGGCGCAGACATGGAGGCCACCTTCAATGTGGGCTCCTACGCCATCGGTCGCGAGACCATGGTGCTCTCCGATCTCTACGCCTCGCTGAAAAAGACCTACTGCAGCAGCATCGGTGCTGACTACATGCACCTCACCTCCACGGAAGAGAAGCGCTGGCTGCAACAGCGTCTCGAATCCATTGAAGGGAAGGGGAGCTACACCCTCGAAGAGAAGACCCGTTTCCTCGAGAGCCTGACCGCCGCCGAAGGGCTGGAGAAATATCTGGGCGCCAAGTTCCCGGGGGCCAAGCGCTTCTCGCTGGAAGGTGGCGATGCCATGATCCCCATGCTGAAAGAGCTGATCCGTCGCGCCGGTGAGCAGGGCTGCAAAGAGGCCGTGATCGGCATGGCCCACCGCGGCCGTCTCAACGTGCTGATCAACGTGCTCGGCAAGCGCGCTCAGGATCTGTTCGACGAATTTGCCGGCAAGCATGGCGAATCCTGGGGTACCGGTGATGTGAAGTATCACATGGGCTTCTCCTCCGACTTCGCCACACCGGGTGGCAACGTCCATCTGGCGCTGGCGTTCAACCCCTCTCACCTCGAGATCGTCAACCCGGTGGTCATCGGCTCGGTCCGTGCCCGGATGGATCGTCGTGGTGACAAGGATGGCTCCAGCGTGTTGCCCATCACCATTCACGGTGACTCGGCCATGTCCGGTCAGGGCGTGGTGGCCGAGACCTTCAACATGTCCCAGACCCGTGCCTATGGCGTCGGCGGGACGGTGCGCATCGTCATCAACAACCAGGTCGGTTTCACCACCTCTTACCATCGTGATCTGCGCTCCACCGAATATTGCACCGACATCGCCAAGGCGGTACAGGCGCCGGTGCTGCACGTCAACGGGGATGATCCGGAAGCCGTGGTGCTGGTGACCCAGATTGCGCTGGATTACCGCAACACCTTCAAACGCGACGTGGTGATCGAGCTGGTCTGCTACCGTCGTCACGGTCACAACGAAGCGGACGAGCCGAGCGCGACCCAGCCGCTGATGTACCAGAAGATCAAGCAGCACCCGACCCCGCGCAAGATCTACGCCGATCAGCTGGTTGCTGAGGGGAGCCTCGCTCAGGAGCGGGCGACCGAACTGGTCAACGAGTATCGCGAAGCGCTGGATCGCGGCGAGCGGGTGAGCAAGGAGTGGCGGCCGATGGAGCTGCACTCCGTTGACTGGACCCCTTATCTGGGCCACGACTGGAACATGGCCTATGAGAGTGCCGTGCCGATGGATCACCTCAAGAGCCTCGGCGAGCGGGTGAGCCAGTATCCGGCCACCCATGTGCTGCAGCGTCAGGTCGAGAAGATTTACGAAGACCGCCGTCTGATGGCCGCGGGCGAGAAGCTGGTGGATTGGGGCTTTGCCGAGACCCTGGCTTACGCCACTTTGGTGGACAAGGGTTCCC
This sequence comes from Aeromonas allosaccharophila, assembly GCF_000819685.1. Classification (GTDB taxonomy): domain Bacteria; phylum Pseudomonadota; class Gammaproteobacteria; order Enterobacterales; family Aeromonadaceae; genus Aeromonas; species Aeromonas allosaccharophila. The sequence continues at coordinate 120,577 of NZ_CDBR01000091.1, forward strand.
GCATCCGCTTTACCGGCGAAGACTCCGGCCGTGGCACCTTCTTCCACCGCCACGCCGTGCTGCACAGCCAGACCGATGCCAGCACTTATACCCCGCTGTGCAACCTGCACGACGAGCAGGGGTCGTTCGAGGTGTACGACTCTGTGCTGACCGAGAACGCGGTACTGGCCTTTGAATATGGCTACGCCAGCGCCGAGCCGGCGGGCCTCACCATCTGGGAAGCCCAGTTCGGCGATTTCGCCAACTGTGCCCAGGTGGTGGTGGATCAGTTCCTCTCCTCCGGCGAGCAGAAGTGGGGCCGGATGTGCGGCCTGACCATGCTGCTGCCGCACGGTTACGAAGGGCAGGGCCCGGAGCACTCCTCCGCCCGTCTGGAGCGTTATCTGCAGATGTGCGCCCAGCACAACATGCAGGTGTGCGTGCCCTCTACCCCGGCGCAGGTATTCCATATGCTGCGTCGTCAGGTGGTGCGCCCGATGCGCCGTCCGCTGATTGTGATGACGCCCAAATCCCTGCTGCGCCACCCGCTGGCGGTGAGCAAGCTCGAAGAGCTGGCTGACGGCACCTTCCAGAACGCCATCGGCGAAATTGATGCGCTGGATCCGAAAGCGGTCAAGCGTGTGGTGTTCTGCTCCGGCAAGGTCTACTACGACCTGCTCGATGCCCGTCGCAAGGCCGAGCAGCACGATGTGGCACTGGTGCGTATCGAGCAGCTCTACCCCTTCCCGGAAGAGGAAGTGCGCGCCATTCTGGCCAATTACGCCCATGTCACCGATTTTGTCTGGTGTCAGGAAGAGCCGCAGAACCAGGGCGCCTGGTACTGCACCCGTCACCACTACGATGGCGTGCTGCCAGCCGGAGCCACCCTGCGTTATGCCGGTCGCCCCGCGTCAGCCTCACCGGCCGTCGGTTACATGTCTGTCCACGCCAAGCAGCAAAAAGCCTTGGTGGAAGATGCCCTTACCCTGTAAAGCCTCTGGCATAGAAGTAAAAAGGAACTGATTGGATGACTATCGAAATCAAGGTACCGGATCTGCCGGAATCAGTGGCCGATGCCACTATCGCCACCTGGCACAAAAAACCGGGCGATCTGGTCGCCCGTGACGAAGTGCTGGTCGACATCGAGACCGACAAGGTGGTGCTGGAAGTGCCGGCACCGCAAGCCGGTGTGCTGGGGGATATTCTACAAGGGGAAGGGGCGACTGTGTTGTCCCGTCAACTGATTGCCATCCTCACCGCTGCCCCGGTGGCCGGTGAAGAGACCAAAGAAAAACCGGCTGAGGCGGTAGCCGATGACGGCGCCGATGGCCTGAGCCCCTCGGTGCGCCGCCTGATTGGCGAGCACGACATCGACGTGGCCAAGCTGACCGGCACCGGCAAGGGCGGTCGCATCACCAAGGATGATGTGGAAGCCTTCATCAAGGCCAAGAGCCAGCCTGTGGCTGCCGCACCGGTTGCCGCAGCTGCGCCTGTGACCAAGGTTGCCCCGCTGGGTGGTCGCACCGACAAGCGGGTACCGATGACCCGTCTGCGCAAGCGCATTGCCGAGCGTCTGCTGGAAGCGAAAAACACCACTGCCATGCTGACCACCTTCAACGAGGTCAACATGAAGCCCATCATGGATCTGCGCAAGCAGTACGGCGAGATCTTCGAGAAGAAGCACGGCATCAAGCTCGGCTTTATGTCCTTCTACGTGAAGGCGGTGGTCGAATCCCTCAAGCGCTATCCGGAAGTGAACGCGGCGCTCGATGGTGATGACGTGGTTTACCACAACTACTTCGACGTCAGTATCGCCGTCTCCACCCCCCGTGGTCTGGTGACGCCGGTGCTGCGCGATTGCGACAACATGAGCCTGGCGGACATCGAGAAGGCCATCAAGGATCTGGCGGGCAAGGGCCGTGACGGCAAACTGACCGTGGATGAACTGACTGGCGGCAACTTCACCATCACCAACGGTGGTGTGTTCGGCTCCCTGATGTCCACCCCGATCATCAACCCGCCCCAGAGCGCCATTCTGGGGATGCACAAGATCCAGGATCGCCCGATGGCCGTTGCTGGCAAGGTCGAAATCCTGCCGATGATGTACCTGGCGCTCTCCTACGATCACCGGATCATCGATGGACGCGAATCGGTGGGCTTCCTGGTCTCCGTCAAGGAGCTCTTGGAAGACCCGACCCGTCTGTTGCTGGACGTCTAAGCCTGTAGCACGCAGGCAAGGGGTTTGCGCCCCGAGCCAGTGTGTTGCCGGGCGTTTAAGCACTGTAATACCCGAGCGATTGAAAGATAACGAGGGGCCGCCCAGGCCCCCATTCACAGGGGATTGAGAAACACCAGCCCCGGACGGAAATACCTACAACACGGATAGAGCATCTATGAATCTGCATGAATATCAGGCAAAACAGCTGTTTGCCGAGTATGGCCTGCCGGTCTCCGAAGGTTATGCCTGCGCTACCCCACAAGAAGCGGCCGAAGCGGCTGACAAGATTGGCGGCAATATCTGGGTCGTCAAATGCCAGGTACACGCTGGTGGTCGCGGTAAAGCGGGCGGCGTGAAAGTGGCCAAGAGCAAGGATGAGATCCGTGCCTTCGCCCAGAACTGGCTTGGCAAAAATCTGGTGACCTACCAGACCGACGCCAACGGCCAGCCGGTCACCAAGATCCTGGTTGAATCTTGCACCGACATCGCCAAAGAGCTCTACCTGGGCGCCGTGGTTGATCGTGGCTCACGCCGCGTGGTCTTCATGGCCTCGACCGAAGGTGGCGTGGACATCGAGAAGATTGCCCACGAAACCCCTCATCTGATCCACAAGGCGGCCATCGATCCGCTGGTGGGTCCGCAGGCCTATCAGGCCCGCGAACTGGCCTTCAAACTGGGTCTGGTCGGCGATCAGATCAAACAGTTCACCAAGATTTTCTTAGGCTTGGGCCAGATGTTCCTGGATTGCGATTTCGCGCTGCTGGAGATCAACCCGCTGGTGATCACCAAGCAGGGCAACCTGCACTGCCTCGACGGCAAGATCAACATCGACGCCAACGCCCTCTATCGTCAGCCCAAGCTGCGTGAGATGCATGACCCGTCTCAGGATGACCCCCGCGAAGCGCACGCTGCCCAGTGGGAGCTTAACTATGTGGCCCTCGATGGCAACATCGGCTGCATGGTCAACGGCGCAGGCTTGGCCATGGGTACCATGGATATCGTCAACCTGCACGGCGGCAAACCGGCCAACTTCCTTGACGTTGGCGGTGGCGCCACCAAGGAGCGCGTAACCGAAGCGTTCAAGATCATCCTCTCCGACAGCAACGTCAAAGCGGTGCTGGTCAACATCTTCGGCGGCATCGTGCGCTGCGACATGATCGCGGAAGGCATTATCGGTGCGGTCAAGGAAGTGGGCGTCAAGGTGCCCGTGGTCGTGCGTCTGGAAGGCAACAATGCCGAGCTGGGTGGTATCAAGCTGGCCGATAGCGGCCTCAACATCATTGCGGCCAAGAGTCTGACCGATGCCGCGCAGCAAGTCGTCAAAGCAGCGGAGGCCAACTGATGAGCGTACTGATCAATAAGGACACCCGAGTCATCTGCCAGGGCTTTACCGGCGGTCAGGGTACTTTCCACTCCGAGCAGGCGCTCTCCTACGGCACCCAGCTGGTCGGCGGCGTCTCCCCGGGCAAGGGCGGCACTACCCATCTGGGCCTGCCGGTGTTCAACACCGTCCGTGACGCGGTCGAAGCGACCGGCGCCACCGCCTCCGTCATCTATGTGCCGGCACCGTTCTGCAAGGACGCGATCCTGGAAGCGATCGACGCGGGCATCAAGCTGATTGTCACCATCACCGAAGGCATCCCGACTCTGGATATGCTGGATGTGAAAGTGAAGCTGCAAGAGACTGGCGTGCGGATGATCGGCCCCAACTGCCCGGGTGTGATCACGCCGGGTGAGTGCAAGATCGGCATCATGCCGGGCCACATTCACAAGCCGGGCAAGGTGGGCATCGTCTCCCGCTCCGGCACCCTGACCTACGAAGCGGTCAAACAGACCACTGACGAGGGCTTTGGCCAGTCCACCTGCGTCGGTATCGGTGGCGACCCCATCCCGGGCTCCAACTTTATCGACATTCTGGAGATGTTCCAGAACGATCCGCAGACCGAAGCGATCGTGATGATCGGCGAGATCGGCGGCAACGCTGAGGAAGACGCGGCCGCCTATATCAAGGCCCACGTCACCAAGCCGGTGGTCTCCTATATCGCCGGTGTTACTGCCCCTCCCGGCAAGCGGATGGGCCACGCTGGCGCCATCATCTCCGGTGGCAAGGGTACCGCCGCCGAGAAGTTTGCCGCGCTGGAAGATGCTGGCGTGAAAACCGTCCGCTCCCTTGCCGATATCGGCAAGGCCCTGCGCGAAGTCACCGGCTGGTAATTCTTTTTAGCTCGTTATCTCTAATAAAAATGCCGCTTGATGGGCTAATGCCAGTCAGTTAAGCTTGACTGGCATTGTTTTTATTGGCTTTTTTCACACTATCCGCTGTGGTCTTGGCTTCACGCTGCGGGGTAACTTCGCTCCCTTAGTTCCGGTAATACAAACTGCCCCGCCTGTTTCTCCAGGTCAGCTACTCGCTTCGGGATAGTCCTCGGTGACATGTACGGTATGCAGCTCAACTCATGGATTAGTTACACCGACGCCATGTGAAAACTCAGCTGACTCGCCGTGTATCCCTTCAGGCTCGCCGCATCTTCATCATCTGGCTGCGTAGCAGGTTGTACGCCAGCAACACGCCCCACAGCTCTTGTCGTATTCCCGTCGCCTTCTTGCTGCGCAGGGTCAGTCGGTGTTGTTGCAGACTGAGCTTCATCTCCCGATAGCCCAGTTCGATTTCCCAATGATGTCTGTAGAGCTCGATGATGTCAGCACCTCGCCCCTCATCATCGATGTTGCGGGTCAGCAAGCGGGCTTACACCGTGTCCGGTTGTTGCGGCCACTTTTCCCCTGGCCATAGATTTTTATGTTTGGTTTCATGGCCAAAGAACTCTGTGAACTATATCAACCTTGAAATTCAGGATAACAATAGGTATAACCACGCGTTTCATCAGGTATATTAAGTGAGCGGTATGATGGAATCCTCCTTTTGGCAGACCAAGAGTCTGCAGCAGATGACTGAATCCGAGTGGGAATCCCTCTGCGATGGTTGCGGCAAATGTTGCCTTAACAAGCTCATTGATGAAGATACAGATGAGCTGGTTTTCACCAATGTGGCTTGTAACCTGCTCAATACCAAGACCTGCCAGTGTTCCGATTATCTTAATCGCTTCAAAAAAGAGCCAGACTGTCTGCAGATCACTCACGACAAGATTGCCGAATATGATTGGCTCCCGTCTACCTGCGCCTATCGTTTACTGGCTGACGGGGATACTCTACCGGAGTGGCATCCGCTGCTGACCGGCAGTCGCTCCGCCATGCATCAGGCGGGTCAATCCGTGCGTGGCAAAGTGGTTCACGAGGAGCAGGCTGGTGAGTGGATTGATCACATAATTACTTGGGCAAGTTGAGCCAAGCTATCAAGTGCAATGTAGCCTTATCTATAGGCTTAAATCGGGTTACCCATTTTAGCTGGTGTTTTGTACCTCACCCCCCCCCCCGATACGCTGTATCGGGGGGGTTGTCGTTCAGAAGATGGTTTTGGTGTTTCCTTGTTGTAGATATCCGTGGTCTCACTCAGATTGTCTGGACTTGAGCTAAATAGCTGTTCCGAATAGTAGATCACTGGAGGAAGGGAACTCAGTCCAGTTTGTGCGATCTCATTAGTCGCCAAACAAAACAAGCCGCACCCAAAGGACTGAGTTGATGCCTATCCTACCACCCCTGCCACGACCACAACGGCGCCGCATTCACAAAATCATCCATGCCACCCGTGATAAAGGGCATGCTCGTCGCTTGATGGCCATCTTGCTGTTACATGAAGGCCGCACGATCACTGATGTTCATCACCTTACCGGCGCTGCTCGTTCGACCATCGGCCGTTGGCTTCGGTGGTATCGGGATGAAGGTGTGGGGGCGCTAGAAGCCTTACGGGCTGGCCGTGCCCCGGTCTTACCTGTCGCCAAGATTGTCACCTTACTGGTGCTGCTCATGCAGTTTTCTCCGCAAGATTTTGGTTATCAGCGCAGCCGCTGGTGTACCGAACTATTGGCTATCAAAATCAATCGGTTAACAGGCCTCAATATGGCAGCCTCCACGCTCCGCCGATGGTTACCTCGTATGGGTATTGTCTGGCGAAGACCCGTGCCGACCTTGCGGATAAAAGACCCAGCCTATCAGGAGAAAATGGCGGATATCGACGCGGCGCTGGCCCGCTGTGATGCCGCTAATCCGGTGTTTTATGAGAATGAAGTCGATATAGACCTCAATGGCGTTAATGGGATGGTCGCCCCTCCCCAAAACGGCATCTGAGTGCCAAAGTGGCGAATGTAAGTTCCCACTGATGAGAGAGGCGACCACCATGAAGGCTACGACTATCGGCATCGATCTGGCAAAACATCTCTTCCAATTACATGGCGTTGATCAACATGGCAAGACGGTCCTCAAGCGACAGTTGAAGCGGGGTCAGATGATCTCATTCTTTAGCAATCTTCCTCCTAGCCTGATCGGCATGGAGGCATGCGGCAGTGCCCATTACTGGGCCAATAAATTGCAAGGGCTGGGGCATACCGTCAAGCTGATGGCGCCTCAGTTCGTTAAGCCCTATGTAAAGACCAACAAGAACGATGCTGCGGATGCCGAAGCTATTTGTGAAGCTGTGACTCGGCCCACCATGCGGTTCGTGCCGATAAAGAGCAGCGAACAATTGGCCATCCTGGCCTTGCATCGTGCTCGACAAGGCTTCATCAAGGCCAGGACAGCTCAAGCCAACCAGATCCGGGGCCTGTTAGCAGAATACGGGTTCATCCTTCCTCAAGGCATCACCCACATAGGCAAACACGTTCCCGAGCTGCTGGAGGACAGTGAAAACGGCTTGCCAGGAACGTTTCGCCATTTGTTAATGCGACTTCACGAGCACCTCAAAATGCTCGACAAGCAGGTCAATGAATTGGAGGACGCGATCGTTCGCTGGCATAAGGACAGTGCCGCCAGCCAAACCTTAGCCCAGCTGCCAGGTATCGGTCCTATCACCGCAAGCGCACTGGTTGCTTCCATCGGCAATGCGAAAAATTTCAAGAATGGCCGGCAATTGGCCGCGTGGCTGGGGTTAGTGCCACGGCAACACTCCAGCGGTGGTAAGCAGAACCTGCTTGGGATCAGCAAGCGTGGCGACAGCTATCTGCGCACCTTGTTAATTCATGGCGCTCGGGCGGTGCTACGAGTAGCAGAACGCAAGGAGTCGTTCTCGAGAAGCTGGTTGGCCGGGGTGATGGCACGGCGCAA